>NZ_FSRM01000001.1:1921259-2561678 GCF_900141745.1 Paraburkholderia phenazinium
GAAGCATGCGCACCCAGCCGCTCGGCCTGCACACGTGCGACGCCTTCCTGCGCACGCAGCAACTGGTTCTGCGCCACCAGCACATTCAGATAGTCCGTCAGACCACGCCGGTAGCCTTCCTTCGCGAGGTCATAGTTCTTGTGTGCGGCAGCGACCGAGCGATCGGCATCGTTGGCCTGCGTCTCGAGAGAACGGATCCGCACCACCTGGTCCGCCACGTCCTTCAGCGCGCTGACGATGGTCTGGTTGTACTGCTCGACTGCCGTGTCATAACCGGCATCCGCGGCGCCCAGTTGCGAGCGCAGCCGGCCGCCGTCGAAGATCGGCAGCGACATCGCCGGTCCCGCGGTCCAGCCGCCGTTGGTCGCCTTCAGGAACTGGAACAGCGGACCGGCCGCAGCATAGCCGCCCATCGATGCCAGCAGATTGATGTCCGGATAGAAGTTGGCCTTGGCGACGTCGATACCGCGCGCCTGTGCCGCCACCGTCCAACGCGCCGCGACGATATCGGGACGATGGCCGAGCAGCTCGGCAGGCAGCGTCGAAGGCAAGCCTGCGGGCGCGTCGAGAGAAAGCGTTGGACGGGTGATCGAATCGCCCGCGCCGGGACCTTTGCCTGCCAGCGCCGCAAGCTGATTGCGGCCCAGCGCGATCTGCTCTTCGAGTGCGTCGATCTGGCGTTCGTATTCGGGCACAGGCGTTTCGGCCTGGCTCACTTCGAGCTGCGTGCCGAGACCACCTTTGAGACGGCGCGTGGCGAGATCGACGATCTGCTGTTGCTGTTGCAGCGTCGCCTGGGCGATGTCGAGCAGCGCGTAATTCATCGACATACCGATATACGCACGCACCACGTTCGCTTCGAGTTCGAGTTGCGCGGCGCGTTCGTCGGCTGCGCTGGCGTGAGCGGCGTCGAGCGCCTGCTCGGCGGCGTTCTTGTCCTTGCCCCACAGGTCAAGGTGATAGGACAGGCCGAGCGTGCCGGTGTTGTCGTAGGAGTTGGTGTTCGAGAGCGAACCCGGACCGTAATAGATATTGTCTGGCCAGTGCTGACGCTCGAGCGACAGATTGCCGTTGACCTGCGGCGAGAGCGCCGCGTGCGCCACGCCAGCCAGCGATTGCGCTTCGCGCACCCGTGCCTGCGCAACGGCGAGCATCGGATTGCCGGCCTGAGCCGCGTCGATCCACGCATTGAGCTGCGGATCGTTATAGACGCGCCACCAGTCCGCAGCGGGCCACTGCGCCTCGGCATCGGCGGCACGAATCGCCGCGCCGGCATCGAGCGAGGACGGATTCATTCCGCGTGCCTGAGGCGCGATGCCTCCGGTACTGGCGCAGCCGGCGATTATCATGGAGATCGTAAGAACCGCGATCGCGGTGATCCCTTTTTGTACCGGAGGCTGCACGATTTACTCCTTTATTGACTAAAGTACCTTGTGCGCCATTATATTTTTCGCTGTATTTACGAATAACCCGCAAAGATGTAAGGCATTTTTACGGAAATTGAGATAATCGCTCTTGCGAAGCGTGTAACAATCGCTTCGTCTCAGTGAGGATAGGTATGGATACGCTTCAAAACATGCGTGTTTTCACCCGCGTCGTCGAGGCGGGCAGCTTCACCGGTGCCGCGCAGCACCTCAATACGACCACGGCGTATGCGTCGCGCGCGGTCTCCGATCTCGAGGCGCATCTGCGCACCCGGTTGCTCAATCGCACCACGCGCCGCATTGCGCTGACCGAAGCCGGCGAGCGTTATCTGCAGCGCTGCGAACAGATTCTGGCCTACGTCGATCAGGCCGAAGCCGAAGCGGGCGATGCTCACGCAAAGCCGTCCGGCAAGCTGAAAGTCCACGCCATGACGAGTTTCGGCCAGCACTATGTGGTGCCGGCCGTCGGGCGTTATCAGCAGCGCTATCCGGAAGTACAGGTTGAATTGACGCTGGCGCAACGCATGCCCGACCTGCTCGACGAGGGCTATGACGTTGCGCTCGTGCTGGCGCACGATCTGCCGGACTCGGGGCTCGTTTCGCAGCGCCTGGGCAGCGCATTTAGCGTTGCCTGTGCGTCGCCTGCTTACCTTGAACGTAATGGCGTACCGCAGACGCCTTCGGATCTCAGCCGCCACACCTGTCTGCAGATGGTCACGCCGGTATTTCCGACAAACGAATGGACCTTCGACGGCCCGAATGGTCAGGAGACCCTGGCGCTGGGCGCGGCGACGTTTCAGGTGAATGTCGCCGAGGCGCTGGCGGTGGCGGTGCGCGAGGGCATGGGCATTGGCCTCATCCCGATCTATTCGGCGATCAGTGGCCTGCGTAGCGGCCAGTTGATGTGGGTGTTGCCGGAGTACACGTCCCAGGAGATGAACGTGTATGCGCTGTACCCGTCGCGCCAGTATCTCGACGCGAAGATCCGCACCTGGGTCGAATTTCTGCGTGACGAACTACCCTCGACGCTCGCCACCGATCAGGCCGAACTGCGTAAATTCATCCGCACGTGACGGCGGGTCCTGGCGCACGCCGTCCGCCGGTTCGCGTTGACTGACCGTTCTCGCCGTGCATCACAGGCTGTTACAGATCTTCGGCATCGCAACATTTCCTTACTTCTCCCGCCGATTTGATTTGATAACGTTGGGTCAACGCGCTGGCCGGACCGAGTGGGTTGCAGTCAGGAATCTGAATTTACTGGAACGAAGAGGGACTCATGGATACGCATCTGCTGATCGGCGTGGCCGTCATGCTGGGACTGATTGGAATTGCCGCCTCGCGCGATCTGTTGCGCAACCTGCGTGCGCAGCCGCAACTGGTGCCGATCCGCGCCGAACGTCGCGACGCAGCGGGATATCAGCGCCGCCGCTGAGCGTGTGCGGGTAGCGTCGATGACGCTGCCCGTGTCGGCTCAAGCATCTTATATTTCGACCACCCTGTCCCACGCAAACTGCGGATTTTCCGGCTGTCCAGTGCGGCGGTCGAGGTAGCCACGCGGATTGCACATGACCCGCGTGCCCTCAACGGTGTAGTCGAACGCCGTGTGAGTGTGACCGTGAATCCACAGCACAACCGGTGAGCGCACCAGCGTCGGCAGATGGCTGACGAAGCCGGCCGACACGCGGTCATCCGCGTAACGCTCGGCGAGACTCAACCGGTGCGGCGCGTGATGCGTGACCACGATGGTTTTCCCCGCGAATGGCTTGCTCAATTCCCGCTCTAGCCACGCGCGCGCCTGTGCATGTAGCGCGAGGGAGTCGGCAGGGGTGAAATCGCGTGTGGCAGTGGTGTTCGCCGCGGCCGAGACGTCGTGCGGCCACGTGAGCTGGATCAAACCTTTGAAGTCGAGCATGACGCGCTGGGCTGCTGCCGTCGAAATCGCCAGCGCCTCCTCGTCAGCGCCATAGAGCGTGAAGTCGGTCCACAAGGTGGTCCCAAGCACGCGCCATTCGCCAGCGGGATCCACCAGCGCAGCGTTATTCAGAAAGTGCACGTTCTCGACCGATGCTGCCGCATCGCGCATGGCCGCTTCCAGCGCGCCGAATTCTCCGTCGTAGTACTCGTGATTGCCTGGCACATAGACGACGGGCGCAGCCCCGTCGAACGTCTCGGCGGCCCAGCGCGCACCCGCTGCGTGATTGTGAATATCGCCGGCAAGCACAATCAGATCCGCCTGCGCATGCGGGATCACTTCCGGCTCGTCGCACTCCAGATGCAGGTCGGACAGCACACGGATCTTCACGAACGGCACTCCTTTGTGGATGGAAAGCCTGTACTCCTAGCGTAGCACCTTGCCGGGATTCATCAGGTTGAGTGGATCGAGCGCGCGTTTGACGGCTCGCATCAACTGCACTTCCACGTCCTGCTTGTAGTGCATCGCCTCGTCGATCTTCAACTGGCCGAGCCCGTGTTCCGCGCTGATGCTGCCGCGATGGCGATGCACGCTGTCGTAGACGATCTGGTTGATCGGGCTCTGGTACTCCGCGAGAAACGCTTTCGCATCGACGCCTTCGGGGGCTTGCACGTTGTAGTGCAGATTGCCGTCGCCAAGGTGACCGAACGTGACCATGCGTACGCCCGGCACGGCTTGCGCAATCGCGGCGTCCGTTTCTGTGATGAAGTGCCCGATGCGTGAGATTGGCACGGCGATATCGTGCTTGATGTTGAGACCTTCTTCGGCCTGCGCGAGCGGAATGTGTTCGCGCAGATTCCAGAAAGCCCGCGATTGCGCGAGGTTTTCCGCTACCACTGCGTCCTGCACCAGTCCTTCCTCGAGCGCCGTTTCCATCAGCCGTTCGAAGAGGGCGCGTGCGTGTTCTTCGCTTTCGCTGTCCGATAGTTCGAGCAGCACGACTTGCGCGTGCGGCTCGGCGAACGGATAGCGCATCTGAGCGAAATGCCGGTTAACGAGTCGCAGGCAGAAATCGGACATCAACTCGAAGCCGGTCAGAAGCGGACCGGCAAAGCGCTGCGTGAGTGCGAGAAAATCGAGCGCAGCGTGCGGCGAGGCGAGCGCGGCAAGCGCCGTGACGCGCGCCGCCGGCTGCGGATGCAGCTTCAGCACGGCCGCGGTGATGATGCCGAGCGTGCCTTCCGCGCCGATGAACAGGTCGCGCAGATCGTAGCCGGTGTTGTCCTTGCGCAGGCCACGCAGGCCGTCCCACAACTCGCCTTGCGGGGTCACCACTTCGAGACCGAGACAGAGTTCGCGCGTGTTGCCATAGCGCAGCACGCCGGTGCCGCCCGCGTTGGTGGCGAGATTGCCGCCGATCGTGCAACTGCCTTCGGCCGCCAGACTCAGCGGGAACAGACGGCCGGCTTCTTCCGCGCGGGCCTGCACGTCGGCGAGGATCACGCCCGCTTCGACGGTGATCGTGTTGTTGTGCGGGTCGATATCGCGGACGCGGTTTAGACGGCGCAGACTGAGCACCGCTTGTGCGCCGCCGGCATCCGGCGTGGCTCCGCCGACCAGGCCCGTGTTGCCGCCTTGCGGCACCAGTGCGACGCCATATTCCACTGCCAGCTTCACCAGAGCGGCAACCTCGGCGGGTGTCGCCGGACACAGTACCGCGCAGGCCGCGCCGGTGTAGCGGCGACGCCAGTCGGTGAGGTAGGAGGCGGTGTCGTGGGATTCGGTCAGAACGTGTGCTACACCGATAGCGTCGCGGCAGGCCGCGATGAAGGCATCGCCTGAGGCCAGGTTAGGTGCCGTTTGAGAAGCGGAATGGGTCATGATGGTCGGTCAGAAGAGAGAGGCGAACACGCGACGTCGCCTCGTCTACGGTTGATCTTTGGGAGCTGCGCGTTGCGGGCCGCAATCGGACAGGCGGCATAGGTGCATGGCTTTATGCGGCCCGTTTCGCACGCTTTGCCGCCCGTTTGAACGGGCCGACATACGCCAGCGCGCAAACGAAGAAAACGACAGCAAGCAACGTTTCGAGCCAGCCGAGCTGAGCGGAGAGGCCGCGCTCGCTCCAGCCGCGCACAATCCCTTCGGCGAAATACAGCAGGATCAGCATCGACGCCCATTGCAGCGTGTAAAGCCGTTGGCGCAGCACGCCGGGCAGGGCGAGCAGCAGCGGTATGGCTTTGAGAACGAGCGCGGTGCCGCCCGGACGCAGCGGCGCAAGCCACCATTCCCATGCGACCGAAAGCACGATCAGCGCGATCAGGGCCGCTGCTGAGCCGAGCGCCGCACCGCGCCGCCGCGCGGGCGTCGAAACTGAATCGGGCGTGCTCACGGACGTTCGCTCATGGCGGCGGCCGTGCGTGCGACGCGTGCCCCGAGCGCGACGGCAAGCGTTTTCTCATCTGCGGAAATACCGTGTTCCGCAGAATCGGCCCGCGCGAAATGCGATGCGCCGTAGGGCGTGCCGCCCGTCAGCGTGGTGGTCAGCGTGGTCTCGGTATACGGGATGCCGACGATCAGCATGCCGTGATGCAGAAGCGGCAACATCATCGATAACAGCGTGGATTCCTGGCCGCCGTGCAAACTGCCCGTGGACGTGAACACGCAGGCCGGCTTGCCGGCCAAGGCGCCGGATAGCCACTGCGGTGTGGTGCCGTCGAGAAAGTATTTGAGTGCAGCGGCCATATTGCCGAAGCGGGTCGGCGATCCGAGCGCGAGGCCCGCGCATTCTTCCAGATCGCGCAGCTCGACGTAGGGCGGGCCTTCCGCCGGAATATCGGGCTGGGTCGCCTCGCAGACGGTCGAGACGGGCGGCACGGTGCGCACGCGCGCCTGCATGCCGGGGACGCTGTCGACGCCGTGCGCGATCGCCAGCGCGAGCTCGCGCGTGGCGCCGTAACGGCTGTAATAGAGCACGAGAATGTCTTTCATAGGCCTGATCGAGTGAGCAGGTATTATAGGGGTTGGGTCCGCAGCACAGGCGGCTCGCGGGCAACCGGCGCGAGCCCTACACGGTTCATGAAGCAAGGAGGCAGGGTTTGTTGTCCAGGGTGCGTTTCGACCTCGATACGCTTAAACGTCTCGCGCAATTCGCCGCGAAGCGCAGCAGCGAAGATCGCATTCCCCAGGTGGCCGGCAGTCTGACGTTCACCACCATGCTCTCGCTCGTGCCGCTTGCGACGGTGGCGTTCGCCTTGTTCACCGCGTTCCCGATCTTCGGTTCGTTCCAGATGTCGCTGCAGGGTTTTCTGGCCGACCATCTGATGCCGTCGCAGATCAACGACCAGATTTTCAGGTACCTCAACGAATTCGCGGCCAAGGCCAAGGGCCTGACGACGATGGGCATGATCGTCCTGTTCGTCACTTCGGTGATGACGATGATGACCGTCGAATCCGCGTTCAATGTGATCTGGCGGGTGCGCAAGCCGCGGCCCTTTGCGCAGCGGGTACTGGTCTACTGGGCCGTCATCACGCTGGGGCCGATCCTGATTGGCGTGAGCCTGTCGATTTCTTCGTATCTGTTCACACGCTCGATGGCGTTCAGCGCCGCGCAGCACATCACGCCGCTGATCGATTGGGCGCTGACCGGAGCAGCGCTGCCGCTTACGGTGCTCGCTTTCACCATGCTCTACGTGTATCTGCCGAATTGCCGGGTGGAGTGGCGCGATGCAGTGGTTGGCGGCCTGGGCGCGGCCATCGCATTCGAACTGGCGAAACGTGGCTTCGGCTATTACATCCGGCGCATTCCGACCTATACGGCGGTGTATGGCGCGTTTGCGGCGGTGCCGATGTTCCTGCTGTGGATGTACCTGAGCTGGTTCATCACGCTGGCGGGGGCGATGGTGGCGTCGGCGCTACCGGCGATCCGCATAGGGCAGTTTCACCGGCCGCGCTTTGCGGGCAGCAATCTGTTCGATGCGCTCGAAATGCTCGCGCGGCTTTCCGAGGCGCGCGAAGCGGGCAAGCCTGGGTACACGTTGCAGGATCTCGCGCGCATGCTGCGCCGGGATATGGATACGACCACCCATTTGATTGATACGCTCGAGGAGATCGAGTGGATCGCGCGTCTGCAGGAAGACGGCTCGCGCCCGCGTTTCCTGCTGCTGGCCAATCCCGCCCAGGTGACAGTGGAACGGCTTTTCGACCTGTTCGTGATCGATCGCGCGGAGCTCGAATATCAGCTCAATCTGGAGTCCACGCGGGTGGACGGCGCGACGTTGCTCGCGGCGCTGGAGAACGACAAGCTGAGTGTGTCGCTCGCGTCACTGCTCGCCCTGCGGGCCTCAGCGCGTGCCGTGCGGGCAGCGGCCGAAGCCGAGGGACGGAATTCGTCAATGCCGCATCAGACGGCGTGAACGGCATGCCTTTGCGCTAAAGGGAAATCTTCCCGACGCAGATATCCTTGAACATCACCCAGTCGCCCATCAGGCTGTAGACGGGGTGCCGGAATGTGGCCGGGCGGTTCTTCTCGAAGAAGAAATGCCCGATCCATGCACACCCATAGCCACTGACGAGCGCAGCCGGCAACCACAGCCAATCGCCGGTGGCTAATGCCATGGCCAGACAGCCGATCACGCCCAGCGAGCCGACAAAGTGCAGGCGCCGCGAAACAACGTTGCGATGCTCCTCGAGGTAAAACGGATAAAACTCCGCGAAATTCGCGAAGCGTTCGGTATGAGCGGTTTGAGACATCTTGGCCTCCGTTTCGCTGCTCTCTTGTGGTCCATCCCCCGCCATGCCCGTTTATGCGGCATGGCGAACCCGGCCAGCGACAAGTGCATCGTTTGTGCGCCTGAAACCGGATGGGCCTGAATCATTGTGCGGCTATCGGCGGATGCGCGCAACCTGGCCATTCGGCCGATGGTGCGCGCCGCCGGGCGGCGCTATTGTCGAGCTTACAGAAGCGATTGAGCGGAACTGCATAGCTTTATGCGGATTGGCTGTCGAGGCCCGACGCAAAACTGAACAGCGCGTCCAGCGTTGCGTCCGGTTGCTCGGTCATCAGCGCGTGGCCGGCATCGAGCATTACCGTGGCGACCGTTGCACCGGCTTCTGCAAAAGCCTGAGCGAGCGCTTTCGTGGCGCGCGGCGGCGTCATGGCGTCGCGCCGTCCCACGATCAGCTGTACCGGGCAGCGCACCTGGGCTGCGCGTGCAAGGCCATCGGCGTAGGCATTGCAGGCCGTGAAGTCGGTGTGGAACAAACCGGGTTCGCCTTTGGCCGATAGCCGCTCCATCAGCCGCTGGTTCATGCCGTGCAGCCAGAAGCCCGGGCCGGGGCAGGATGGTTTCGCGGCCAGCGTCGAATGCGACCATTGATTGACCATGCCGATCGCCTCCGGCTCGCGGTTGAGCGCGGCGTCGAGCAGGGCGTCGGAGACGGCCATCGGCACGGCAGTGGCGACCAGCGCGAGACCGCTCGCACGTTCCGGATAGCGCGCGGCAAATTCGAGCGCGACGAGCGAGCCCATGCTGTGGCCAATCACGCAGGCGCGTGCCACGCCGGCTGCGTCCAGCAGCGCGGCGAGCCAGTCGGCCATGGAGGCGATATCGGTGAGCGCGGGGCCAGCGCTGCGATGATGGCCCGGCAGGTCGACGGCCAGCACACTGAAGCCGTGATGCGCGAAGTAACGGGTTTGCAGCGCCCACACGCTGTGGTCGTGCTCGGCGCCATGGATGAACACCGCGCAAGGCAGGCTGCAGTCGAACGGTTTGCCGCCGGTGTACGCGTAGGCCGCCTTGTTCTGGACCTCGAGGATCATGCGGACTCCCTGGGTGCGCCGCCGCTGGGGTTGCCGGAGCCTTGGGGACTGTTCTTTGGTTTGGCGGCGCTGCCGCTGGTGGGCTTCTGCGCGGCCTTGAGTGCGCGCTTGAGGTCGTCGATCAGATCGTCCGGATCCTCGAGGCCAATCGACAGGCGGATGGTGCCCTCGGCGATGCCCGCCGCGGCGAGTGCGGCGGCGTCCATGCGGAAATGGGTGGTAGAGGCGGGATGGATCACCAGCGAACGGGCGTCGCCGACGTTCGCCAGATGCGAGAACAGCGAGAGCGCTTCGATGAAGCGCCGTCCGGCGGCACGGTCGCCACGCAGGTTGAAGCTGAACACGGCGCCAGCGCCGCGTGGCAGCAGGCGCATGGCGAGCGCGTGATCCGGGTGCGAGTCCAGTTCGGGATACGCGACGGATTCGACCGCGGCGTGGGCAGCGAGAAATTCGACCACTTTGCGGGTGTTCGAAACGTGCCGGTCCATACGCAGCGGCAGCGTTTCGATCCCCTGCAGCAGTTGCCAGGCGGCTTGCGGATGCAGACACGCGCCGAAGTCACGTAGCCCTTCGCGGCGGGCGCGCAGCAGGAAGGGGGCAACGGTGCTTTCCTCGGCGAACACCATGCCGTGGAAACCCTCATACGGTTCGGTGAACTCGGGAAAGCGTCCGGACGCGTCGAAGTCGAAGGTCCCGCCGTCAACCAGCACACCGCCGATGGTAGTGCCGTGACCGCCGAGGAACTTGGTCGCCGAGTGGTAGACGAAATCCGCGCCATGCTCGAAGGGCTTGAGCAGGTACGGCGTCGTAAAGGTCGAATCGACCAGCAGCGGTACGCGGTGCTCATGCGCGATCCCGGCGACCGCGGCAATATCCAGCACGTCGAGCCCGGGATTGCCTAGGGTTTCGCCGAACAGCAGGCGGGTGTTCGGGCGCAGCGCGGCGCGCCAGCCGTCCAGATCGCCGGGTTTGACGAAAGTCGTTTCGATGCCGAAGCGGCGCAGCGTGTAGTTCAGCAGATTGTGCGAGCCGCCATACAGGGCGCCAGACGCGACGATGTGTGCGCCGGCGCCCATTAGCGTGGCGATCGCCAGATGCAGCGCGGCCTGGCCGCTGGCCGTGCCGATCGCGCCGGCGCCGTTTTCCAGCGCGGCGACGCGCTCTTCGAAGACGGCCACGGTCGGGTTCGAAATCCGCGAATACACGTGGCCGGCGCGTTCCATGTTGAACAGCGCGGCGGCGTGGTCGGTGTCGCGGAACGAGAACGAGGTGGTCTGGTAGATCGGCGTGGCGCGCGCACCGGTCGTGGGATCGGGGGCTGCGCCGGCATGCAGCGCAAGCGTATCGAAACGGTTGGCGGACATCCTGGGCGGCGGAGCCACGGGCAGCTCCGCGAAGGGTCAAAGTGGAGGCATCGTATCATCGGGGTTGACGGCTTCAAGTCCGATTTTCCCTGTATGGGGCGCTGCCACGCCCGTCCCGCCTTGGTGGGCGGCCCGCTTTCCTTTTACAGGCCTTTCCGCTAGGATCGAAATCAGTCATGTATTAACGGCTTCACCAGATTCCGCAATCACCCGTGCATGGGACCGCGAGTAGGCGCCAAAGCGCTAACCCCGGTCGACAAAGGAGACAATCATGCGAGTCAGCGACATTCTCAAGGTCAAGGGCAATACCCTGTTTACCGTCACGCCGGATACGCCGCTGCTCGACGCAGTCAATGCGATGGCCGAGCACGACATCGGCTCGCTGGTAGTCATGGAATATGGCGATCTGGTCGGCATGCTGACGTTCCGGGAAATCATCCTGACACTCAGCAAACATCACGGCAGCGTCGGCACCGCGACTATCCGTAAGGTCATGGACGACCATCCGCTCACGTGCACGCCGGAAACGGATGTGAACGAAGTGCGCCGCATGATGCTCGAGCACCACGTGCGCTATCTGCCGGTCATGGAGAGCCGCACGCTGATGGGCGTGATCTCGTTCTACGACGTGGCAAAGGCCGTGGTCGAGGAGCAGGGCTTCGAAAACCGCATGCTCAAGGCCTATATCCGCGACTGGCCGGAAGAGCGGGAGCAACAGACGGGCTAAATGCCCGGCGATGACCGTGTTGGCCGGGTCCGGTCGCAGCGGCCATCAAGTTGCCACAAGCCTGAGGTATAGGTCCAGGGGCGTGCGCGAAAGCGCGCGCCTTTTTTGCATCCGCGCGGTCCTTTCTCCTATTTCCCAACTACATGAGCGATCGTCCGATACCCGCCGCCCGCCGCGCAACCCGCACTAGCGACGCACACGAATCCCAGTTCCGCCTGCTCAGCGAGCGACGCTTTGCGCCGTTTTTCTGGACCCAGTTCCTGGGCGCCATGAACGACAACGTGTTCAAGATCGGCTTTACGTCGCTCGTAACGTATCAGACGGCGCGCTTTTCCGGGGTCGATGCGAAGACCGCGGCGTTCCTGATCTCGGCGATCTTCATCCTTCCGTTCGTGCTGTTGTCGGCCACCTCCGGCCAGATCGCGGACAAGTACGACAAGGCGATGCTGACGCGCTTTGTGAAGACGTTCGAGATCGCTGTGATGCTGATCGGCGGCACGGGTTTCTGGCTGCATAGCGCGCCGCTGCTGTATCTGTGCACGTTTCTGATGGGTGTCCATTCCACCGTGTTCGGCCCGGTCAAGTATTCGTACCTGCCCCAGCATCTGGCGAAAACGGAACTGGTCGGCGGCAACGGCATGGTCGAAATGGGCACCTTCGTCGCGATCCTGATCGGCACGATTATCGGCGGAGAAGCGGCGGGCTTCGTCGAACATGGCGCCGTGGTGCTGGCCTGCGCCTGCGTCGGGATTGCGCTGGTGGGGCGCGTCGTGTCCATGTTTGTGCCCGCTACGCCGGCGCCGCAGCCCGATCTGCAGATCAACTGGAATCCGGTCAGCGAAACGTGGCGCAATCTGAAAATCGCCCACGAAAACCGCACGGTGTTTCTGAGCCTGCTGGGTATTTCGTGGCTGTGGTTTGTCGGCGCGACGTTTCTGTCGTCGTTTTTCAATTTTGCCAAGGACGTGCTGTCGGCCAATCCCGATGTCGTCACCGTGCTGCTCGGCACGTTTTCCATCGGCATCGGGCTCGGTTCGCTAATGTGCGAACGGCTCTCGAAGCGACGCATCGAAATCGGCCTCGTGCCGCTCGGCTCGATCGGTATGAGCGTGTTCGCCATTGATCTGTTCTTTGCAAGCCACGCGTTACCGCCGGCAGCGCATTTGCTGAGCGTCGGCGAATTCCTCACGATGCCCGCCAACTGGCGCGTGCTTGCCGATCTGTTCCTGCTCGCCGTGTTCGGCGGCCTTTATAGCGTGCCGCTGTATGCGCTGATCCAGAGCCGCAGCCAGCCGAGCCATCGTGCACGCATCATCGCAGCCAACAATATTCTCAACTCGCTGTTCATGATCGTCTCGGCGCTGATGGCGATGGCCTTGACCACCGCGGGCGTCAGCATTCCGGGTCTTTTCCTGGTGACTGCCCTGCTCAACATCGTGGTGGCCACCTACATCTACTCGCTGGTGCCGGAATTCCTGCTGCGCTTTATCGCATGGGTGCTGGTGCATACGTTCTACCGGATCCGGCTCGTGCATGCCGAGCGCATTCCGGAGGAGGGCGCGGCGGTGCTGGTGTGCAATCACGTGAGCTATGTGGACGCGATCGTCATCATGGCCGAAAGCCCGCGTCCGATCCGCTTCGTGATGGATCACCACATCTTCAGGTCGCCGTTTGCCGGCTGGGTGTTTCGTCACGCGAAGGCTATTCCGATCGCGCCGTCGCACGAGGACCCGGAAATGCTAACGCGGGCCTATGAAGCCTGCGCGCGGGCGCTCGCTGAGGGTGACCTGGTGTGCATTTTCCCGGAAGGCAAGCTGACCAGGACCGGTGATCTGAACCCGTTCCGTCATGGCGTGACCGAGATCATCCGTCGCACGCCGGCGCCGGTGGTGCCGATGGCCCTGCGCGGGCTGTGGGGCAGCGTGTTTTCACGTGGCGCCGAGACGCGCTGGCCGCGACCGGTGCAAAAAGGTGTGATGAGCCGGCTGACGCTGGCGGTCGGCGAGCCGCTCGATCCGGCGCAGGTGACGCCGGAGGGGCTGCAGCAGATCGTGACGGAGTTGCGCGGGGCGCGGAAGTAGGGACTGCTGCTCTGCTACCCTGAGTTGCTGTGCTGTGCTGTGCTGTGCCTCGCTAGCGCGCGCCGACCCGCGTGGCGGGCGGCGACTTGCGTGGGCCGCCGTCACTTGTCCGTTCGGCCAACGCCCGTCTGGTGCGGCCCTCGCCTTAGACGAGGCTGGCATAATAGCGGTTTCCCCGCATCTCTTTGGACGACGCTCATGTCCGGCAATACGCTTGGTACGCTTTTCACTGTCACGACCTTTGGCGAATCGCATGGTCCCGCTATCGGCTGTGTGATCGACGGTTGCCCGCCGGGAATGACGCTGGTCGAAGAAGATATCCAGGTCGAACTGGACCGCCGCAAGCCGGGCACCTCGCGTCACGTCACGCAGCGCAAGGAAGAGGACAAGGTCGAGATCCTGTCGGGCGTGTTCGAAGGCGTCACCACCGGTGCGCCGATTGCGCTCCTGATTCGCAACACGGACCAGCGCAGCAAGGACTACGGCAACATCGCGGATACGTTCCGTCCGGGCCATGCTGATTACACCTACTGGCAGAAATTCGGTATCCGCGACTATCGTGGCGGCGGCCGTTCGTCGGCGCGTCTGACGGCGCCTACTGTTGCGGCTGGCGCCGTGGCCAAGAAGTGGCTGCGCGAGCACTTCGGCACCGAGATTCGCGGCTACATGGCGACGCTTGGTGAGATCGAAGTGCCGTTTGTCGACTGGTCGCACGTGCGCGAAAACCCGTTCTTCGCGGCGAACGCCGAGGTGGTGCCGCAGCTCGAAGAGTACATGGACGCGCTGCGCAAGGATGGCGATTCGATCGGCGCGCGCATCAACGTGGTTGCCTCGGGCGTGCCGGTCGGGCTCGGCGAGCCGCTGTTCGACCGCCTCGACGCCGATATCGCGCATGCCATGATGGGCATCAATGCGGTGAAGGGCGTCGAGATCGGTGCGGGCTTTGCCAGCGTCGCCCAGCGCGGCTCGGTGCATGGCGACGAACTGACTCCGGAAGGCTTTGTCGGCAATCACGCGGGCGGCGTGCTCGGCGGGATTTCGACGGGGCAGGACATCACGGTATCGATCGCCATCAAGCCGACCTCGAGTATCCGTACGCCGCGGCGCTCCATCGACAAGGCTGGGCAACCGGCCATCGTCGAGACCTTTGGGCGTCATGATCCTTGCGTCGGTATTCGTGCGACGCCTATCGCCGAGTCGATGCTGGCGCTGGTGCTGATCGACCATGCGCTGCGCCATCGCGCGCAGTGCGGTGATGTGGTCGTTACTACGCCGAAGATCGCGGCGAGCGCGCCGTAAGTCGCGTTCCGCGCGACTTATCGTCTGTGTCGGAATTCCGCAATGATCGACCCGAATCCCCGTGCAGCCGACGGCGCGGACGCGCTGTCGCAGTTGCGTGCGCGAGTCACCACGCCGCAAGCGAGCGCCACGGACTGGCTGGCGTTCGGCCAAGCCTTGCTGCAGGCGGCAGGGCGTAACCGGGACCAGCAGCGCGAAGCGCTTGTCGCACTGGTGCAGGCCTATCAGCTCGATCCCGCTTGCGATCCGACGCTGCTTCACATCATTGCTCAAACCGGATTTATGCTGCGCGACTGGCCTTTGGTCGACTCGGCGACGTCGTTGCTGCTTGCGCGCAACGCGGAAGATGCTAACGCGCTCGTCTGGCGCGCCGCCGCCATCCAGCAACGCGACGATTTCGACGAAGCTGAGCGTCTGTTGCGCGAGGCCGTGCGGGTGGTGCCGGGTAATCCGGTCGCGCTGCACAAGCTCGCGTTGTGCATCAAGGAACAGGCTCGCTTTGCCGAAGCCGAGACACTGTTGCGGCGTGTGCTCGAACTGTCGCCGAACAACGCGCACGCGACGTTCGATCTGTCGGAGCTGGAAATACGCTCCGGCCGCTATGACGACGGCTGGGCAAACTACGAATCACGCATCGCATTTGGCGACGACCTGAACGACGCACATCGTGCGCTCGCCGAGATCAGCAGCTACTGGCAGGGTGAGTCGTTGGCCGGCAAGACGCTGATCGTGTACGGCGAGCAAGGCAACGGCGATTGCCTGTGGGCCGTGCGCTTTTTGCCGCTGCTCGCTGAGCGGGCACGGCGCGAGGGCGGCCGGGTGATCTTTGGCCACGACGGGCCGCTGCGGCACCTGTTCGAGCGCATGTTGCCCTCCGATGTGGCGCTCGAAACCAGCCTCATCACCCAGCCGGATTTCCACTGTGGGCTGATGAGCTTGCCGTTACGGCTCGGCATCTTCGATTCGGCAGGCTGGGGACGCCCCTATCTGAGTGCCGACTCGGCTCGCGCCGGGCTGTGGCGCGAGCGTGTCGGGCAGACGGCAGTGAGTGGTGGGCCTAAAGTCGGGCTGGTGTGGAACGGCAATCCGCAGCACATTCGTGATGCGCGCCGCTCGGTGCCAGTCGACCAGCTGGAGCCGCTCCTGATGGTGCCAGGCATCACCTGGTTCGCGCTGTCGCCAGGGCGTTCTGCGACGATCGAGCAATGGCGCGAGCACGGCATTCAGATTGTCGATCCCACGCCGCATTTCGAGGCTGGTTTCGATGACGTCGCGGCGCTACTCGCCAATCTAGACCTTGTCGTGACCATCGACAGCGGTCCTGCTCATCTGGCCGGCGCGCTTGGTGTGCCGACGTGTCTGATGATCGATCATGTGTCGGCGTGGTTTTGGGGCGACCAAACGACGCAACGCACGCCATGGTATGACTCGGTCGAGCTGTTTCGTCAGCCGGCGATCGGTGCGTGGGCGCCTGTGCTGGCGAGCGTACGCGAGAGACTGGAAGCGCTGGTACGGTTGCCAAGGCATTGAACCGGGGCGGTATCGTTACAGCGTTTCAGCAAGCCCCAACCCCGCAGACGAAAAAAAACGCCGCTCATCCATCATGGCGAGCGGCGCTTTTGCGTCCTGTGACTCCGCGCTAATGTGCTAACACCCCAGCGCCACCAGTCGCATCACATATTCGGATAGTTCGGCCCACCGCCGCCTTCTGGCGTGACCCACACGATATTCTGCGTCGGGTCCTTGATATCACAGGTCTTGCAGTGCACGCAGTTCTGCGCATTGATCACCAGACGCTCGCTGCCATCGTCGTTCTTCACGAACTCATACACCGCTGCCGGGCAATACCGCGATTCCGGCCCCGCATACGTGCTCAGGTTCACGTTCACCGGCACGCTTGGATCTTTCAGCGTCAGGTGGGCCGGCTGGTTCTCCTCGTGATTGGTGTTCGAGATGAACACCGAGGACAGCCGGTCGAACGTCAGCTTGCCATCCGGCTTCGGATACACGATCGGCTTGCACTGCGACGCCGGTTTTAGCATCTCGTGGTCCCAATGCTGGTGGTGCAGAGTCCACGGCACATTGCCGCTCAGTAGCTTCTGCTCGATGCCCACCATCAGCGTGCCCAGGTACAGGCCCTTGCTCATCCACTGCTTGAAGTTGCGTGCGCGGTACAACTCCGTGTGCAGCCAGGAGGTTTTGAACGCCTCCGGATACGCCGTGAGTTCATCGCTCGTGCGGCCGGCCTGCACGGCATCGAACGCGGCGTCGGCGGCCAGCATGCCGGTCTTGATCGCGGCGTGCGAACCCTTGATGCGCGAGGCGTTCAGGAAGCCCGCGTCGTCGCCCACCAGGGCCCCACCCGGGAACACCAGCTTCGGCAGCGACAGCAGGCCGCCGGCGGTGATCGCGCGTGCACCGTAGGAGACGCGCTTGCCGCCATCGAGGAACGCGCGGATCGACGGATGCGTCTTGTAGCGCTGGAATTCCTCGAACGGCGACAGGTACGGATTGGTATAGCCGAGGCCCACCACGAAGCCGACCATCACCTGGTTGTTGTCCAGGTGATAGAGGAACGAGCCACCGTAGGTGTCGGATTCGAGAGGCCAGCCTGCCGTATGGATCACCAGACCCGGCTTGTGCTTGGCCGGATCGATTTCCCACAGTTCCTTGATGCCGATACCGTAGACCTGCGGATCGGCGCCGTCGCGCAGTTTGAATTTATCCTGCAACTGCCGCCCCAGATGGCCGCGCGCGCCTTCGCAGAACAGCGTGTACTTCGCGTGCAGTTCCATGCCGAGCTGGAAATTCTCGGTCGGCTGGCCGTCCTTGCCGATACCCAGGTTGCCGGTGGCGACACCTTTGACCGAGCCGTCGTCGTTGTACAGAACCTCGGCCGCCGGAAAGCCCGGGAAAATCTCCACACCCAGCGCCTCGGCCTGCTGGCCGAGCCACCGCGTGACGTTCGCGAGGCTGATAACGTAGTTGCCGTGATTCTTGAAGTTGTCAGGCAGCGCCCAGTTGGGCACGCTCTTCGAACCGCTTTCGGAGAGAAACAGGAAGCGGTCTTCGGTCACTTCAACGTCCAAAGGCGCGCCTTTTTCCTTCCAGTCGGGGATCAGTTCGTTCAGCGCGCGAGGGTCCATGACCGCGCCGGAGAGGATGTGCGCCCCGATCTCCGAGCCCTTTTCCAGTACGCAGACGCCGATTTCGACGCCTTTTTCCGCTGCCAGCTGCTTCAGACGGATCGCCGCGGACAGGCCAGCGGGGCCGCCGCCGACGATCACCACGTCGTATTCCATCGACTCGCGCGGGCCGTACTGCTCAATGAGACTTGCGGGGGTCATTGATGCTCCTCTTACCGTTAGAATGCTTTTTTCGGGATCGTATTGTGGGCGAACGGTTCCGGCGCCGCAACCCAATGAATAAAGATTAGCACGATCGTTCTATTTATGTGATACGGTAGCGGCCCGGCGTTTCACCGGGTATGCCCCAGGTATTCACGAAGTTCCGCGGCCTCGCCGCGCGTGTAACCCCAACCGAACAAGGTAAACACAATGGGCCGTTCGATCAATCTGGAAGGCAAGGTTGCGCTGATTACGGGCGCCTCGAGCGGGCTGGGCAAACGCTTCGCTCAGGTGCTGTCGCAGGCTGGCGCGAAGGTCGTGCTGGCCAGCCGCCGCACCGAACGCCTGAAAGAATTGCGCGCCGAAATCGAAGCCTCCGGCGGCGCTGCGCACGTGGTGTCGCTCGACGTCACCGATTACCAGAGCATCAAGTCGGCCGTGGCGCATGCCGAGACGGAGGCGGGCACCATCGATATTCTGGTGAATAACTCGGGCGTCTCGACCACGCAGAAGCTAGCGGAAGTCACGCCCGCCGATTTCGAATACGTGTTCGACACGAACACGCGCGGCGCGTTCTTCGTGGCCCAGGAAGTCGCCAAGCGCATGATCATGCGTGGCAACGGCGGTCAGAAGCCGTCGTACCGGATCATCAATATCGCTTCGGTGGCGGGTCTGCGTGTGTTGCCGCAGATTGGCCTCTACTCGATGAGCAAGGCCGCGGTCGTTCATATGACGAAGGCGATGGCGCAGGAATGGGGACGCCACGGCATCAACGTGAACGCGATCTGCCCGGGCTATATCGACACCGAAATCAATCATCACCACTGGTCCACCGACCAGGGGCAGAAGCTGGTTTCGATGCTGCCGCGTCACCGTGTCGGTCAGCCTGAAGATCTCGACGGCTTGCTGCTTTTGCTGGCCGCTGATGAATCACAATTCATCAACGGCTCGATCATTTCCGCCGACGATGGCTTTGGGCTTTCCTGATTGGGCGTGGGTTTGAGCCTCAGTTGTGTCTAAGAACCGCGCCCCGTTTCAACCTGTAGAAAAAGTACGATGAGCGAACACCACCCCGTTTTTGAAATGTCCATGCCGATCCGCTGGGGCGACATGGACGCATTCGGCCATGTGAACAACACGGTCTATTTCCGCTACATGGAGCAGGTGCGGATTTCCTGGTTCGAGCAACTGGGTATTCTCGGCGGCAATGAGGAAGGGCAGGGGCCAGTGATCGTCAACGCATCGATGGAGTTCCTCAAGCAGCTCCATTATCCTGGCGACGTGATTGGCCGGATGTCGGTCGGCACACCAGGCCGCAGCAGTTTCGACACCGGTTTCGAACTGAGGCGCGCCGATGACCCGTCGACCGTCTATGCACGGGGCGCCGCGCGTTGCGTGTGGATCGACTACGCGGCGGGCAAGTCGGCGCCGATTCCCGATCTGCTGCGCTCGACTATCGAAAACGCGGTGCTCGTCAAGCCGGTTTGAGGCGGCTCCGCTGTCGGCCAGAGTTCGCGTTTTAGCGCATTCGTCCGGTTTCGTGCAGAGCGGCTCCATGTAGCGAACCTGCTGCAAGCTCTTGCGCAACCGTCAATGCCCGAGCAGCCTCTGCAGCAGTTCCGTCGCATTGCCCGTATCGTATTTACGCATCAGCCGCGCCCGGTAGACGTCCACCGTGCGTGAGCTGATGTCCAGCACGCGCCCAATCTGCTTGCTGGTCTTGCCCGTCACCAGTTGCGCGGCGATTTCCCGCTCGCGCGGAGTCAGCTCGATAGCGACGCGCCGTGTCGCGCTCAGATCCTCGAAAGTCCACACGCCCGCGGCATGCGGGTTAGCGCGCTCGAGCGAGCGGCCCGTCACGTGACACCAGAACAATTCCCCATTGGCGCGCCTCATGATCCGGTCGTCGGCGTAGCTGCCGTGCGCGGTCATGATGGGCGGAATGCGTTCGCCAATCCGCTCGAACTCGTCCGCCGACGGGTACAGCACCTGAAACGACTGCCCCAGCAGCGACTCGCGCGGACAGCCGAAGATCGACGCCAACTGGTCGTTGCAGTCTTCAATGAAGCGCTCGCGCGACAGCACGAGGCCGATCGGCGCGAGGTGGAAGGCGGTTTGGTAATCCAGTGCGGGCATGAAAGGTGCGCAAGCAGGTGCGGAAGCGGAAAATCACTTATGTATTTTTGCGTATTGTGCCGTATGGCCCGCGCATCGTACCCTTTCGGGCAAATCATACGGCTGCAGCGAGGCCGCGGGTGAAGGGTCTGCCGGGCCGGCTGTGCGATGTCGACGCAAGGCTGGCTGCGGATGACTAGAATGACGTTCTGGGCTCAACCCGCATCACCACGCATCACCACGCATCGCACCAATCCGGCGGCCGGCGTACCGGATTTTCGGGTTTCCATAAAGGAAGGGACACACTGATGAACAAGGTCTATCCAGACGCGGCTACCGCGCTCAAGGACATCGTCAAGGACGGCCAGACATTCGCCGTCGGCGGCTTTGGCCTGTGCGGCATCCCTGAGGCGCTTATCTCGGCGCTGCGCGATTCGGGCGTCAAAGGCATCACCTGCATCAGCAATAACGCGGGTGTGGACGGTTTCGGCCTTGGCCTGCTGCTCGAAACACGCCAGGTCAAGAAGATGATCTCGTCGTATGTGGGCGAAAACAAGGAGTTCGAGCGCCAATACCTGGCCGGCGAACTCGAGCTCGAATTCACGCCGCAAGGCACGCTTGCCGAGAAGCTGCGCGCGGGCGGCTCGGGCATTCCAGCGTTCTTCACCAACACCGGCTACGGCACGTTGATTGCCGAGGGCAAGGAAACCCGCCAGTTCGGCGAAAACCATTACGTGCTGGAGCATTCGCTGACGGCCGACGTCGCGCTCGTCAAGGCGTGGAAGGCCGACAAATCGGGCAACCTGATCTATCGCCGCACGGCGCGCAACTTCAACCCGATGTGCGCGATGGCGGGCAAGATCACCGTGGCGGAAGTCGAGGAAATCGTGGAAGTGGGCGAGCTCGATCCGGACGCCATCCATACGCCGGGCATCTTCGTGCAGCGCATTGTGCTCAATGCGCATCCGGAGAAACGCATCGAACAACGCATCGTCCGCGCGAAAGGAGCGTAATCATGGCATGGACTCGTGACGAAATGGCCGCGCGCGCGGCGAAGGAATTGCAGGACGGCTTCTACGTGAACCTCGGCATCGGCTTGCCGACGCTGGTGGCGAACCACGTGCCGGCGGGTGTCGAAGTGTGGCTGCAGTCGGAAAACGGCCTGCTTGGCATCGGCCCGTCGCCGACTGAAGAGGAAGTGGATGCTGACCTCATCAACGCCGGCAAGCAGACAGTGACGACGCTGCCGGGTTCGTCGATCTTCTCGTCGGCGGACTCGTTCGCGATGATTCGCGGCGGCCACATCAACCTCGCCATTCTGGGCGCCATGCAGATCAGCAAGAAGGGCGATCTGGCGAACTGGATGATTCCGGGCAAGATGATCAAGGGCATGGGCGGTGCGATGGATCTGGTGGCGGGCGTCAAGCGCGTCGTCGTGCTGATGGAGCACGTCGCGAAGGGCGACCAGCACAAGATCCTCGAGGAATGCACGCTGCCGCTGACGGGTGTGGGCGTGGTCGATCAGATCATTACTGACCTCGGCGTGATCGAAGTGACCGCGGACGGTCTGAAGCTGACGGAGCTGGCGCCGGGCGTGACGGTGGATGAGATCAAGGCCAAGACCGGTGCGCCGCTCGATGTGAGCGCTGTGGGCTGATTGGGCGGGTGTGCGGCACGGTTGAGTGGATGCAGGGTTGCAGTTGAGTCCTGCTGAAGCACGGCCGATGTGAAGAATGCTGCGAAGGATGCAGTAAAGCGGGCGAGACGGGTTGGGTCTTCGCCCGCTTTGTTTTGGGCGTTGGCTTGGCGCATTTGCTTATGTCTTCAGGACGATCCTTGGCACGCGGCAAAGCGGTTTACAATCGTCTTCACTAGTTAGTGCTCGCCAAGGAAATCTGATGACCGTCACGTCCCCAGCTCTGCATACTGCCGCCGGCACGGCTACGCCCCGCCAACGTTTCGTGCAGTGTGCGAGCCCCGGTGGCTTGCATCGTGTTGCCTACACGGAATGGGGCGACCCGGCGAATCCGCGGGTGCTGGTGTGCGTGCATGGCCTCACGCGCTCAGGGCGTGATTTCGACCGGTTGGCAGCGTCGTTTTCGGACAGATATCGCGTGATTTGTCCGGATGTGGTCGGCCGCGGTCTTTCATCGTGGCTGAACGTCCCCAACTACTATGCCGTGCCGCACTACGTCGCGGACATGGTCACGCTGATCGCGCGGCTCGACGTGGAAAAGGTGGACTGGTTCGGCACCTCGATGGGCGGCCTGATCGGGCTGGGTCTCGCGGGCCTGCCGGGCTCTCCGATCGAGAAGCTGCTGCTGAACGACGTCGGTCCACATCTCGAACCGGCCGCGGTGAAGCGAATCGGCGATTATCTCGGCAAGCCCATGCAGTTCGAAACGCTGCAGCAGGGCATCGATTACGCCGCCTTGCTGGCGCAATCCTTCGGCCCGTTGACCCCGGAAGAATGGCGCGAAATCAACACGCCGCTGCTGCAGGAGCGCGACGGTGCCTGGTATTTCCGCTACGACCCCCGCATCGGCCAACCGTTCGCTGCTATTACCGACGAAGTGGCGGCGGGTGGAGAGGCTGCATTGTGGGGCGCGCTAAAGGCGATTCAGGGACCGGTGCTGGTAGTGCGCGGAGAAAAGTCCGACCTGCTGTCGCGTGAAACGGTCGAGAAGATGATTGCCGAGGGCAACAAGGTGTCGAGCGTGGAAATCCCCGGTGTGGGTCATGCGCCCGCGTTTCTCAGCGCCGAGCAGATCGGGATTGCGCGCCGCTTCTTCATCGGACCTGGCGCTGACGCGTCATAATATGGGGTTGTGCGGCGCGCCTCTTTCGAGCGACCCGCCGCGGAACGCAGGATCGTTCAACCGCATTGTTCAATCTTAACCATCATCAGGAATTGCCATGGCAGTCATTCGTCATCACGTCGGCAAGCGACTCTCCGAAATCGCTGTGCATAACGGCACCGTGTACCTCGCCGGCCAGATTGCCGAGGACGCGGATCAGGACATCACCGGTCAGACCCGTGAAGTACTTGGCCATATCGACCGTCTGCTCGCTGAAGTGAACAGCGACAAGTCGCATCTGTTGTCGGTGCAGATTTACATCGCCGACATGGTTCACTTCGCTGGCATGAACGCTGTGTGGGACGAGTGGGTCGCGCAAGGCGAAACCCCGCCGCGAGCGACGGTCGAAGCGAAACTTGCGAACCCGAAGTGCCTGGTTGAAGTGGTCGTCGTGGCCGCACAGCGCAGCTAGGTCCGCATCTGAAACTGTTGTTGAATCCCTGTTGATCCGTCTGGCCCGTTGGGCCGTCGCACCATGAATACCGATACCGTTACGACCGTCCCGATTCCGCTGCCTTCCTTCGAAGAAGCGATGGCATTCGTGCGGGAGCATGCGGGTGAGGTGCGGCTGTCATCGGGCGAATTGTTGGCCGATCATGCGGCGGGCACTGCAGCGATCATGCGCACGCTCAATGTCGACCCGCCGGCGGTGCTGGCGGCGGCCTTGTTCGCGCTGACGCCGCATCTGCAAGACCCGGAGCGCGTGATCGCCGATAACTTTGGCGAAGAGGTCGCGCAACTCGTGGGCGATGTGCGCAAGTTGCTGCGTTTGGGTACCGTCAGTTTGCGCGCGGCGCAGAACGCCATTCCCGAAGCGGGACGCGACGCCCAGGCGGCGCGGCGTGCGCAGGTCGAGGCGTTGCGCAAGATGCTGCTTGCCTTTGCGCAGGACATTCGCGTTGTGCTGATCCGGCTCGCATCGCGGCTGCAATCGATGCGTTACTACGCGGCGGCCAAGATGACGCCGTCTCCCGACGTAGCGCGCGAGACGCTCGATATTTACGCGCCGCTCGCAAACCGTCTCGGCATCTGGCAGGTGAAGTGGGAACTCGAAGACCTCGCGTTGCGCTTCGAAGAGCCTGCCACGTATAAGCGCATCGCGAAGCTGCTCGACGAGAAGCGCGTGGAGCGTGAGAGTTATGTGGCCGCGGCTATCGCGCGTCTGCAGCATGAGCTGGCTGCCGCGCATATTCGCGCCGAAGTGAGCGGGCGGCCAAAGCACATCTATAGCATCTGGCGCAAGATGCGCGGCAAGGACCTCGATTTCTCCGAGCTGTACGACGTGCGCGCGTTTCGCGTGATCGTGCCGGACATCAAGGACTGCTATACCGTGCTCGGTATCGTGCACAACCTGTGGCAACCGGTGCCCAAGGAATTCGACGACTACATTTCGCGGCCGAAGCCGAACGGCTACAAGTCGCTGCATACGGTGGTGATCGGCGATGACGGGCGCGCGTTCGAAGTGCAGATCCGTACCCAGGAGATGCATCAGTTTGCCGAGTACGGCGTAGCGGCGCACTGGCGCTACAAGGAGGCCGGCACGCGCGGCTACGGCGGCCAGGTCACGGCGAGCGAGAAGTACGACGAGAAGATTGCGTGGCTGCGCCAGTTGCTGGCGTGGAAGGATGAAGTGTCCGAGGGTGAGCATGGCGAGAAGCGCGCGGCGCAGCCGTGGGAGCAACTACGTCAGGCCACGTTCGACGACGACCACATCTATGTTTTGACACCGCAGGCGCGCGTGATTCCGTTGCCGCAAGGCGCGACGCCGCTCGACTTTGCCTATCACCTGCATAGCGAGTTAGGACACCGTTGCCGCGGTGCGCGTGTCGATGGTGCGATGGTGCCGCTCAACACGCCGTTGCAGAACGGTCAGACGGTCGAGGTCGTCGCGGTGAAAGAGGGTGGTCCGTCGCGCGACTGGCTCAACCCGCAGCTTGGCTATCTGCATAGTCCACGTGCACGGCAGAAAGTGCGCGCGTGGTTCAACGCAGTCGAGTATCAGGAGACCATCGCGACGGGCCGGGCGATGGTCGAAAAGACTTTGCAGCGCGAAGGCAAGACCTCGGTCAATCTCGACCAGCTTGCGACGAAGCTCGGCTTCAAGTCCACGGAAGACCTGTTCTCGGTGGTCGGCAAGGAAGAGTTCAGCTTGCGTCAGGTCGAGCAGGCACTGCAGGATGCGCCGCCACCCGAACCGGAGGTCGAAGTACCCGAGCAGTTCGAAAAGCGCAGCAGCGGCTCGAGTGTCGCGCATGGCGCATCGACCGGTGTGCTGGTGGTGGGGGTCGACGCGTTGCTCACGCAGCTCGCGCGTTGCTGCCGTCCGGCACCGCCTGATGGTATCAGTGGTTTTGTTACGCGGGGCAAGGGCATGTCGATTCACCGCAGCGATTGCCCGACGTTCATGCGAATGGCCGAGCGTGCGCCCGAGCGCGTATTGGAAACCGCATGGTCCGCAGACGTGATGAATGGTCGCGGGCAGTCGGTGTACCCAGTGGACCTGACAATTGATGCAACGGATCGTCAAGGCTTGCTGCGCGATATCTCCGAAGTGTTTGCGCGCGAGAAGATGAACGTGATCGGTGTGAAGACACAAACGCGTCGTAATGCAGCCTTCATGCAGTTCACGGTCGAGGTGTCGAGCGCGGCGCAGATTCAGCGCGCCTGTTCGCTGCTTGGAGAAGTCACGGGCGTGTTGCGGGCGGGGCGTAAAAGTTAACGCAAGGTGTGATGCACGCGGGGCCGCGTGCCGTCTTTCACATGCGCGGAAACGGCAGCGCGGATTTTTCAGTGCCGGTGTACAAAAGTACTTGCCAAGCGATGTGGCGCTCCATATAATCTCGTTTCTTCAGGCTCGTAGCTCAGCTGGTTAGAGCACCACCTTGACATGGTGGGGGTCGTTGGTTCGAGTCCAATCGAGCCTACCAACGAAAGAGAAATTCCGGTTTGCCGGGGTTTCGCAAGCTGCAGTAAGCGCCTTGGCGCAAAAGGCGAATACGGTTATGACACCGCGAACGTTGACCGAAACCACTTCGGAGCGACGCTAGTCGAGGACCACTTTCGCCAATGTAGTTTGCAGGAAATGTGAATGCGGCCCCTCGAAAGCGGGGCCGCATTTTTTTTGTCTTATTTGATGGTTGTATATGCCGCCGCCGGTCGGCATTTCGGAGAACGCAATGGTTTCGATACGTCTGCCTGACGGTTCTGTTCGTCAATACGAGCACCCGGTGACGGTCGCGGAAGTGGCCGCGTCGATCGGCCCTGGCCTCGCGAAAGCCGCGCTCGGCGGCAAGATCGACGGTGAGCTGGTCGATACGTCCGCGTTGATCGATCACGATGTGTCGCTCGCAATCGTCACGGAAAAAGACGCCGACGGCCTCGACATCATTCGCCACTCCACGGCGCACTTGCTCGCGTACGCGGTGAAAGACCTGTACCCCGAAGCGCAGGTGACGATCGGCCCTGTGATCGACAACGGTTTCTACTACGATTTCGCGTACAACCGTCCCTTCACGCCGGAAGATCTCGAGAAGATTGAAAAGCGCATGCAGGATCTCGCGAAGAAGGACGAGCCGGTGTCGCGCCGCGTGGTGTCGCGCGACGAAGCGGTGGACTACTTCAAGAGCATCGGTGAAAAGTACAAGGCCGAGATTATCGAGTCGATTCCGTCAACCGACGAGATCAAGCTGTACTCGCACGGCGGCTTCACGGATCTGTGCCGCGGCCCGCACGTGCCGTCCACCGGCAAGCTGAAGGTTTTCAAACTGATGAAGGTCGCGGGCGCGTATTGGCGCGGCGATTCGAAGAACGAGCAGTTGCAGCGTATCTACGGCACGGCCTGGACGAAGAAGGAAGACCAGGAAGCGTATCTGCACATGCTCGAAGAGGCGGAGAAGCGCGATCACCGCAAGCTCGGCAAGCAGCTCGACCTGTTCCACATGCAGGACGAGTCGCCGGGCATGGTGTTCTGGCATCCGCGTGGCTGGACGTTGTGGCAGCAGGTCGAGCAATACATGCGCCGCCGCGTGAACGATGCGGGCTACCTCGAAATCAAGACGCCGATGATCATGGACCGTTCGCTCTGGGAAGCGTCGGGCCATTGGCAGAACTATCGTGAAAACATGTTCACGACCGAATCGGAAAAGCGCGACTACGCGATCAAGCCGATGAATTGCCCCGGTCACGTGCAGGTGTTCAACCATGGTCTGCGCTCGTACCGCGATCTGCCGCTGCGCTATGCGGAGTTCGGCTCGTGCCACCGCAATGAATCGTCGGGCTCGCTGCACGGTCTGATGCGCGTGCGAGGCTTCGTGCAGGACGACGCGCACATTTTCTGTACCGAAGACCAGTTCATCAGCGAATCGATCGCGTTCAACACGCTGGCGATGAGCGTGTACAAGGATTTTGGCTTCGACAACGTCGACATCAAACTGTCCTTGCGTCCGGACGCCCGTGCCGGCACTGACGAAACGTGGGATCGCGCCGAGCAGGGTCTGCGCGACGCGCTGACGGCCTGCGGTGTGACGTGGGAAGAGTTGCCGGGCGAGGGCGCTTTCTACGGTCCGAAGGTCGAATATCACATCAAGGACGCGCTGGGCCGCTCGTGGCAATGCGGTACGCTGCAGCTCGACATGGTGCTGCCGGAGCGTCTGGGCGCCGAATACGTCGCCGAGGACAATAGCCGTCGCCGCCCGATCATGTTGCACCGGGCAATCGTCGGATCAATGGAGCGCTTCATCGGTATTCTGATTGAGCACCATGCTGGTGCAATGCCGTCCTGGCTGGCGCCGATGCAGGTGGTTGTAATGAATATCGCGGAAAGTCAGACCGAATATGCGCAGTCTTTGACTCAATCGTTGCAAAAACAAGGGGTTAGAGTACAGGCCGATTTGCGCAACGAGAAGATTAGCTATAAAATACGGGAGCACACGCTAGAAAAGGTGCCGTACCTCCTTGTGGTCGGCGACAAAGAGCGTGATGCTCAAACGGTAGCCGTGCGTGCCCGTGGCGGTGTTGATCTGGGTGTCATGCCCGTCAGCGCCTTCATTGAACGTCTGCGTCAGGACGTGCAGTCGTTCAGGTAAACCACTTGGCAGCCCGGCTCGTTTTTTTAATTTTTAGAGGAAACGTAACATCGCTACTGATAAGTCTGCGCACCGCATCAACGGTGAAATCACTGCACCCGAGGTGCGTCTGGTCGGAGTCGAGAACGAACCCCTCGGCATTGTGAAACTTGCCGATGCTTTCCGCATGTCGGAACAGCAAGATGTAGATCTGGTTGAAATCGCCCCTCAGGCGGTGCCGCCGGTTTGCCGCTTGATGGACTACGGCAAGTTCAAGTACTCGGAAGCGAAGAAGCAGCACGAGGCCAAGCTCAAGCAGAAGATTGTCCAGGTGAAGGAAGTCAAATTCCGCCCGGGCACCGATGACGGCGATTACAACGTCAAACTGCGCAACCTCATTCGCTTCCTCGACGACGGTGACAAGACGAAAATCACGTTGCGTTTCCGCGGCCGCGAAATGGCCCACCAGGAAATCGGTATGCGCATGCTGGAACGCCTGCGCACTGACCTTGACGAAGTCGGTCAAGTCGAGCAAATGCCGAAAATGGAAGGGCGCCAGATGATCATGGTGCTCGCTCCGAAGAAAAAGAAGTAAGCAACGCGCGTGGTTGCAAGTGCGTTGCCGGGTTGTGCACCGTGAGGCGCGCAACTGTTACTGTGAAAAGATTGAGTTGTACTTCGCTGCATGTGTGGCGAAGACCAGCAGGTTTCGGAGCAGCGCCCAGATAAATGGGCGCAGTTCCTGAAAAGCAGCGGCCAGCAGTATCGGCCGGCTGCATACCAAGTGGACTGGGTTTCGAAGGGCGGGTAATGGCCATCAGGCCGACCGCACACCCATATCCATCTAATAATGGAGTTGTCATGCCGAAGATGAAGACCAAGAAGAGTGCTGCAAAGCGCTTCGTGGTGCGTCCGGGCGGTACCGTCAAGCGCGGTCAAGCCTTCAAGCGCCACATTCTTACCAAGAAGACCACCAAGAACAAACGCCATCTGCGCGGTTCCACAGCAGTTCATGAGTCAGATATGAACTCCGTGCGCGCAATGATGCCGTTCGCTTAACCCTTAACTAAAACTCACAGGAGCTAACTATGCCTAGAGTCAAACGTGGGGTTACCGCACGGGCCCGTCACAAGAAGATCATCAAGCTGGCCAAGGGTTACCGCGGCCGTCGCAATAACGTCTATCGCATCGCCAAGCAGGCGGTCATGCGCGCAGGCCAATACGCCTACCGCGATCGCCGCAACAAGAAGCGTGTGTTCCGTGCATTGTGGATCACGCGTATCAACGCGGCGGTGCGTCAGCACGACATGACGTACAGCGTGTTCATCAACGGCCTGAAGAAGGCTTCGATCGAACTCGACCGCAAGGTGCTGGCCGACATGGCTGTGTTCGACAAGGCTGCTTTTGCTGCGATCGTTCAGCAGGTGAAAGCCGCCGTTGCAGCCTGATTGCGCTTTGGGCAATTAAACTGCGTGGTTCGTTGTAGCGAACATCCGGTAGTCTCGGTGACGCTGCAACAAAAACGGGGCTCCTCACCGAGCCCCTTTTTTGTTGGTCGAACCAGTTTTGCATCGATTGAACACTGACGTTGAAATGATGGGATCAATGGATCTGGACCAGATTGTCGCTGACGCGCAAAAAGCCTTCGGGGAAGCCAACGACGTCACCACCCTCGAGAACGAGAAAGCCCGCTTTCTCGGCAAGTCGGGTGCGCTGACCGAACTGTTGAAGGGCCTTGGCAAACTCGATCCCGAGACGCGCAAGACCGAAGGCGCGCGGATCAACGTCGTCAAGCAGCAGGTGGAAGCCGCACTGACGGGCCGCCGTCAGGCACTTGCCGACGCGCTCTTGAACCAGCGCCTCGCCGCTGAAGCCATTGACGTCACGTTGCCCGGCCGCGGCCTTGGTGCAGGTAGCCTGCATCCGGTCATGCGCACGTGGGAACGCGTCGAACAGATTTTCCGTTCCATCGGATTCGATGTGGCCGACGGCCCCGAAATCGAAACCGACTGGTACAACTTCACCGCGTTGAACAGCCCGGAAAACCATCCGGCGCGTTCGATGCAAGACACCTTCTACGTAGACGACAAGGATGCCGACGGCCGCCAGTTGCTGTTGCGCACGCACACGAGCCCGATGCAGGTGCGCTACGCGCGCACCAACACGCCGCCGATCAAGGTGATCGTGCCCGGCCGCACGTACCGTGTGGACAGTGACGCGACGCACTCGCCGATGTTCAATCAGGTCGAAGGCCTGTGGATCGACGAGAACATCAGCTTCGCCGACCTGAAGGGCGTCTACACCGACTTCCTCAAGAAATTCTTTGAGCGTGACGACATCCTCGTACGCTTCCGTCCGTCGTACTTTCCGTTCACCGAACCGTCGGCTGAGATCGACATGTTGTTCGAAACGGGCAAGAACGCCGGCAAGTGGCTCGAGATCTCGGGTTCCGGCCAGGTTCACCCCACGGTGATCCGCAACATGGGCCTCGATCCGGAGCGTTACATCGGCTTTGCCTTCGGCAGTGGCCTCGAACGGCTGACGATGTTGCGCTACGGCGTGCAGGACTTGCGCCTGTTCTTCGAGAACGACCTGCGTTTCCTGCGGCAATTCGCTTAACGCTTCGAGCCGCGCACGTCGCCAGATGCATAGACGAAGGCAAGTGCGCGCCGCGAGCAGTGCCATCGGCAAGGGCGCCTGGTTACCGGAACACGGCAACCAACGAAGGCCCCGGCCGGATGTGGACTAACCTGATCAGAACGTACACAGAACCATGCAATTCCCGGAATCCTGGTTAAGAAGCTTTGTCGACCCGCAGATGACGACGGACGAGCTGTCGCACGCCCTGACGATGGCCGGCCTCGAAGTCGAAGGCCTGTCGCCCGCTGCGCCGGCGACCAAGAAGATCGTGGTTGGCCGGGTTCTCGAGGTGGTCAAGCACCCGGACGCGGACAAGCTCAACGTGTGTCAGGTCGACGCCGGCACAGGCGTGACGCTGAACATCGTCTGCGGCGCACCGAATGTGAAGCCGGGCATCAAGGTGCCGGTTGCGCTGGTGGGCGCAGAGCTGCCGCCGGCCGAAGAGGGCGGCGCGCCATTTGCGATCAAGCTCTCGAAGCTGCGTGGCGTGGAAAGCCAGGGCATGCTGTGCTCGGCACGCGAACTGAAGCTTTCGGAAGATCATAGCGGCCTCCTGATCCTGCCGGAAGATACGCCGATTGGCCAGGACATCCGCGAGACGCTGAACCTCGACGATACGATCTTCGAGATCAAGCTGACGCCGAACAAGGCAGACTGCCTGTCGGTGTTCGGCGTGGCGCGCGAAACGTCGGCCATCACCGGCGCGCCACTGCATGCGCTCGACATCAAGCCGGCCATCGTCAAGTTGAACGAAACATTGCCGGTGAAGATTTCGGCGCCGGACCTGTGCGGCCGTTTTTCGGGCCGCGTGATTCGCGGCGTGAATGCGCGCGCGAAGTCGCCGCAGTGGATGGTCGAGCGTCTGGAGCGCTCGGGCCAGCGCAGTATTTCTGCGCTGGTCGACATCTCGAACTACGTGATGCTCGAGCTGGGCCGTCCGTCGCACGTGTTCGATCTGGACAAGATCCACGGCAGCATGGATGTACGCTGGGGCCGAAAGGGCGAGACGCTCAAGCTGTTGAACGGCAACACCGTCGAGCTCGATGAGACGGTCGGCGTGATTGCAGACGATCAGCACATCGAAAGTCTCGCGGGCATCATGGGCGGCGACAGCACGGCCGTGACGCTCGACACCACCAACATCTATCTCGAAGCCGCGTTCTGGTGGCCCGATAGCATTCGCGGCCGCTCGCGCAAGTACAACTTCTCGACTGACGCAGGCCATCGCTTCGAGCGCGGCGTCGACTACGCGACAACCGTCGAGCATATCGAGCGCATCACGCAGCTGATCCTCGATATCTGCGGTGGCGAGGCCGGTCCCGTCGACGATCAGATCGTCAACGTGCCGCAGCGCGCGCCGGTGAAGATGCGCGTCGCGCGTGCGAACCGCATCATCGGCGTTGCGATCAGTGCAGATGAGATCGCGCAGATCTTCACGCGTCTTGGCCTCGCGTTCGAGCGCGAAGGCGACGTGTTCTCCGTGACGCCGCCGTCGTACCGCTTCGACATCGAGATCGAAGAAGACCTGATCGAAGAAGTCGCGCGCATCTACGGCTTCGAAAAGATTCCGGCGCGTCCGCCTGTGGCCACTAGCGAGATGCGCGCGACCAACGAAACGCAGCGCTCGCTCCACGATATCCGGCATGCGCTCGCCGCGCGCGACTACGCTGAAACTGTGAACTTCAGCTTCGTCGACGCGCAATGGGAGCTGGATTTCGCCGGTAACGACAAGCCCGTACGCCTGCTGAATCCGATCGCAATCCAGCTTTCGGTGATGCGCACGACGCTGATCGGCAGCCTGATCGACGTGCTGCGTACGAATCTGAGCCGCCGTGCCGCGGACCGCGTGCGCGTGTTCGAGGTGGGCCGCGTGTTCTTGCACGATCCCGCCATCAAGGCGGGTGAGTTGCAGGTCGAAGGCTTCTCGCAGCCGAAGATGTTCGGCGCGCTCGCCTATGGTCCGGTGCAGGACGAACAATGGGGCGCGGCGACGCGCACCGTCGACTACTTCGACGTCAAGGGCGATCTGGAAGCCTTGCTGTCGCCAGCTGTGGCACGCTTTGTGAAAGCGGAGCATCCGGCGCTGCATCCGGGACGCAGCGCGCGCGTTGAATTGAATGGCCGCGCAGTGGGCTGGATTGGCGAATTGCATCCGCGTTGGATGCAGCAATATGATTTGCCGCATGCGCCGATTCTGTTTGAAATCGAAGCAGATGCATTAATTCAGCGTGCATTGCCGGTACCGTCGGAAGTGTCGAAGTTTCCGCCGGTGCGTCGCGATATCGCCGTGGTCGTCGATCAAAAAATCGAAGTCCAGGCACTGCTTGACGAGATGCAAAAGGCGCTTTCGGAAGACGCCTGCAAGACTGTCAGAAGGGTTGCGCTTTTCGACGAATTCCGTCCAAAATCAACTACTTCCGGCGGGTTAGCAGCCCATGAGAAAAGCCTTGCGTTCCGTGTGACCTTGCAAGATACTGGCGGGACCCTTCAGGACGAGACGGTCGATCTGGCCATTCAAACCCTGGTGGATCGTCTGGCTCGAGTATATGGCGCACGGTTGCGCGGATAACCCGCGGAGACTCTCAAAGCGGCGATTTCCGCAATTCTTCGTTTCTGGTTGGCGCGCCATTTGATAGATATGAATGAAATGAACTCGAGTGATTTCGAAGCCCTTCTTACGGCGCAGCGTAGCGCCATGATTCGCGATATTCCGACATCACCCGCTAACACTTCGGCGGAAACGCCCACGCTCACCAAGGCCGAGCTTGCCGAGTTGCTGTTCGACAATGTCGGACTCAACAAGCGGGAAGCGAAGGACATGGTGGAGGCGTTCTTCGAGGTGATTCGCGATGCGCTGGAGAGCGGAGATAGCGTGAAGCTGTCGGGCTTCGGTAACTTTCAGTTACGCGACAAGCCCCAGCGTCCTGGCCGCAATCCGAAGACCGGCGAGGCGATTCCGATTGCTGCTCGCCGCGTTGTGACGTTCCATGCAAGTCAAAAGCTGAAGGCGCTGGTCGAGACCGGCGCCGAGGCGAGCTTCGCGCGCTGATCGACTGGCGCGTTCCTGCGCAACCCACCACGACGGCTAACTGACGATGACAGCGACGATCGAAAAAGTCGTCTTGCCTCCGATTCCGGCGAAGCGCTACTTCACCATTGGTGAAGTGAGCGAGCTGTGCGGTGTGAAGCCGCATGTGCTGCGGTATTGGGAGCAGGAGTTCACGCAGTTGAGGCCGGTGAAGCGGCGCGGTAACCGCCGTTATTACCAGCATCATGAGGTGCTGTTGATCAGGCGGATTCGCGAGCTGTTGTACGAGCAGGGCTTCACGATCAACGGTGCGCGAAACCGGCTCGATTCGCATGGTGCAGTGCATGGTGGGCCGGCGGATGATGTGGTGGAAGAGGGCGAGGTGGTCGAGGCGCCGCCCGCGAAAACAGCCACGGTGGATGTTGATCAGTTGCGCAAGGAATTGCTGCATGTGATCGATCTGCTGGGCCGGTAATCTTTTGAAGTACGAATAGCGACCGCGCTTCGCAGTTTTGTTGGTGGCTGCAGGTTCTAATCGATTGAAGTGTCTGTTATAATTTTTAGCTGTTCGGGGCGTAGCGCAGCCTGGTAGCGTACCTGCATGGGGTGCAGGTGGTCGGAGGTTCAAATCCTCTCGCCCCGACCAAAGATCAAAACCCGCACAGTCGCAAGGCTGTGCGGGTTTTTCTTTGGCGCCGACGTTTTACGCGCCGTTGGCCGGATATCAGATGTCGATTCGTGTCCCAATCGCAACGTAGTCAATGTTCAAAAAAATACTTGGCTATACTAAGCATCTGACATTCGATCCCCAGAGCCTCGAAACAGATCCAGAACAAGAGAATCGCGCATGCATCGTTTGCACGATGCCACGGGTCCACCAGCCTAATCCCCGTAGCAAGTTATATAACCGAAGCGCACATTGGCCTGCAGTTTCTTCAGTTCCTCACGTCACCGTCTTTCCGGGAAATCGACTTTACTATCCGCTTACCGTCAGCGTGGTCAATAACCAAAAAAGGCGCGAAGCGACTCGACTACAAGTTTTTTTGGACTAGTCTTAAGTCGCTAAGCCGTGCCGCGCACGGGCTATTTTCATTCCGCCGCGTCCGCACCAGATTGATGTGAACAGCATCCGGAGGCACTCCATGCATGAAGAGAAAATACGTGAAGCCCTGACTGCCCACTGGCAGGCGTCGGCGAGCGGCAATCTCGACGCAGAGCACGATATTTACGATGACGACGCCATCTGTGACTATCCTCAATCCGGCGAACGAATCGTCGGCCGGAAAAATCTGCAAGCACTGCGGGGTCATCATCCAGGAAAGCCAGCAGGTTTTAACGTGAGGCGTATTCAGGGAGAAGGCAATCTCTGGGTCACGGAATACACCATCATGTATGAAGGGCGAGCGGCCTACACAGTCAGCATCATGGAGTTCCGCGACGGCAAGGTCGTCCACGAGACCCAGTATTTTTCGGATCCGTTTGACGCGCCGGACTGGCGCAGCCAATGGGTTCAGCAGATGGCGTGAGAGCACATCGGAGCGAGAAATAACGCGACGAGCCTGCGCATTACCAACCCAGATTTCAACGAGGATGTGAGATGACTAATCAGACGGACAAGCAATCGTTGCTGCGCCTGCTGGGCATCGAAAAGCCCATCATTCAGGCGCCGATGGCCGGTGTGAGCACACCGGCGCTGGCAGCTGCCGTTTCGAATGCTGGCGGCCTTGGCTCGCTCGGCGTTGGCGCAATGAACGCAGCGGGTGCGCGCAAGGTGATCGCGGAAACCCGCGCACTGACCGCGAAACCGTTCAATATCAACGTGTTCTGCCACAGCCCTGCGACGTCAAACGCAGCGGTGGAGCAACAATGGTTGAGCTGGCTCGCGCCGCAGTTCGAGCAATACGGAGCGAAGCCGCCTGCGTCGCTGTCGGAGATCTACACGAGCTTTGTCGCAGACGAGGCCATGTTGGACGTGTTCCTCGAGGACAAACCGGCGGTCGTCAGTTTTCACTTTGGCCTGCCGTCCGCGGAAGTGATCGGCGCACTTAAAAACGCGGGGATCAGGCTGCTCGCTGCGGTGACGAATCTGCAGGAAGCTGCGCAGGTCGCAGCGGCGGGCGTGGACGCAATCGTCGCGCAAGGCATCGAAGCCGGCGGCCACCGCGGCGTCTTCGATCCGGATGCGCGCGACGACCGCTTGGGCACGTTTGCATTGACGCGTCTGTTGGTCAAGGAATTCCCTCTGCCGGTGATCGCCGCAGGCGGCATCATGGACGGTGCGGGTATTGCCGCTGCGCTTGCATTGGGCGCTCAGGCGGCTCAACTCGGAACGGCTTTTGTGGCCTGCCCGGAAACATCGATCGACGATGGTTACCGGCGTGCGATGCTTGGCGAGTCGGCGCGCCATACGACGTTCACGAAAGCCATCTCCGGACGTGTGGCGCGAAGCATGGTGAACCGCTTCACGGAACTGGAAGACCACGTAGGCGCCCCGCAGCCGCCGGCGTATCCGATTGCCTACGATGCAGGAAAAGCACTTCACGCGGCAGCCAAAGCGAAGGGAGAATTCGGCTATGGTGCGCAGTGGGCGGGGCAGGCGGCGGCGCTCGCCAGATCGTTACCCGCGGCAGAGTTGTTCGCCCAGTTGGAGAGCGAACTGCGAGAAAGCATCAGGCAATTGCAACAGGTTGGCGGATAAGGATTCGCCTCCGGCATCACGCGTGAAGCACGAAGGTGTTTTCTGACACCGCGTGCTTAAACGCCGCCCACGTCGAACCTTATGCCAAGGCGTCGCTCGCGGACAGCAGTTCGAGATCGACGCCGTGAGTCAGGTCGAGCGGCAGCAGACGCGGCGCCGCACTTCCCGCACCGTGCAGCACAATCCCGAACACGCCTTCGCCACGCAATGCCAGACGGTTCTCGACCTGAGCCGCCAGAGCCGCTCCGTTTGCGCCACCCGAGGGCGTCAGTAGCGTAAGCGTTGTCGCGCCGATCGAAAAGCTTGCGAACGAAACGCCGTGATCGGGAAATGCCGACCGCTGTATCTGAAGCGGTTCGCCCAGCAGTGCGCGGTACCGGCCGATGCTGGTGTCGAGATCGCGAACGGCGATCTTGAGCGCCGATATGCCGCGCGCGCCATTGGGATGGTTGCGCACTTCGCCTTCGGCTACGCGCAAATGGCGAGGCGTGATGTCTCCGCAAAGAAACGGCAGATCGGGCGTCGCCGGTTTTCCCAGTTGCCACACGAGGCGTTCGCCGTCTGGCCGCACCCGCCCACCGTCGATGGGTCCTTCATAGCTAAGCCCGCGCTGCCGCGCACCATCGACGACGGCCTGCACCGATTCTGGCAGCAGCGCAAAATCGACGAGTCCGTCGCCGGCCCGATTGCCCTCATCCCACCAGCGATGCTCGGGCGCGTTGCGCAGAAACGCAATCAACTCGAAGTAGCTGCCGTCCTCGAAACCGATCAGCGCGTTGTGCGTTTCTCCGTCGGCGTGTGTGCCGCCGCGCTGAACGGTAAAACCCAGTTCGCTGTAGTCGGCGATGGTCTGCTCGAGATCGCGCACACGAATTACAACGTGGTCAAGGGAAAGAGTCATCGCGTGAGGAGAGTGATGTGGGCCAACGTGGCGAAAAGTCTCGGCGAAAAGAGGCCGCCAGTCAATTCGTGTTAAGCGAAAAGTGCAATGCGGCCGAGGTGGTGCGAGAGGGCGTGATCGAGCGCTGTCGCGGATTCCCCCCTCGCGGCAATGCTACGAGCCTGCCGGATAATCGGTCGAAAACGCGAGGTCTTTCTGTGCTTCCAGCGCAGCGAGACGGTCGCTCAGTTGCTTGTGCATGACGTTATACGCATCACTCCCCAGCGCCAGACGTTTGGGAGCAGGGTTCTGATCGACGCTGGCAATCATGATTTCGACCATCTTCACCGGATCGCCGATCGGCTGGCTGGTTCCTTCCTCGATGGTCCGATGCGCCATGCGTGCCGGTGACACATCGTAGGCCTCGAGCTTTGGCGAGAGCCTGGCGCTGTGATAGCGAAAGTTCGTGCGCGCGCCGCCCGGTTCGACCAGCGTGCAACCAATGTTGAACACGGCCACCTCCAGCCCGACTGCGTCAATGAATCCCTCGATCCCCCATTTGCCCGCATGGTAGAGCGATCCACCGGGAAACACCGCCTGCCCGCCTATCGTGGACAGCTGGATAATCCGTCCACCGCCCTGGTGTCGCAGATGAGGAAGCGCGGCGCGAACGGTTTGAATCGAGCCAAGCAGGTTCGTGTCGATCTGGTGGGCGATCTGTTCGTCGGTCATTTCTTCGGCCGCGCCGAATAGCCCATATCCCGCGTTGCTCACCACGACATCGATGCGTCCAAGGTCGCGGAACGCAAGGTCGACGACCTCACGAATCGCGGGGGTGTCTGTCAAATCGAGCCTGGCAAGCCAGAGCGCATCGCCATGGCGTGCCTTGAGATCGGCCATCGAATCCAGGTTACGTACCGTACCGGCGACGCGGTCCCCTCGAGCAAGCAGTTGCTCTGTCATAAGACGGCCGAAACCGCTGTTCACTCCAGTGATAAACCAGCTGCGCTTCATGATGTTGAGATCCTCTCCGATCTGATCGGGTTACGGTTCCGTCTGACAATGGGCCAGGCAGTCAACGAAGCTTAAGACTCGCATCTCAGATTTTGAATACTTGAAAGTCGACATTTCTTGCGCCAAAATCTGACGATCATGATCGATCCCTTCTCCGATTTTCTGAGCCTCATGGGCGCGCGGTCCGTCATTTCGGGTGGACTGGTTGCCGGCGGCGCCTGGGCAATCAATTTCCCGCGAGCGAATACGGTCAAGTTCTGGGGCGTGGCACGGGGCAGTTGCTGGATGCTGTTTGAAGGCGACACGGCTCCCATTCGTATCGAAAGCGGCGACGTGTTTCTGCTCTGCGAGCCGCGCTCACATGTCCTCGGCAGCGACCTGGAAGCGGAGCGCGTCGATCTCGACGAAGTCCTCGAAGGCCGTGTCGGCAACATGGTTCATCACGGAGACGGCGACGAGTTTTTCATGATCGGCGGCAAGGTCGAACTGAACATCGCGTCCAGCCAGCTTCTGCTAGACGCGTTGCCGCCGCTGATTCACGTGCGCGGGACATCGAGCCAGGCGCAGGCTCTTCGCTGGCTGCTCGATCAACTCGTGCGGGAGCGGCAAGACGCGCTTCCCGGAGCGCACGTTGCGTCGAATGAACTTGCGCATCTGATGTTCATCCAGATACTGCGGGCGCACTTCGAGGCAGGCGGATTCCAGCCTGCCGGCTGGCTGCGCGTCCTGAGCGACAAGCGTCTCGTGCCGGTGCTCCAGCTGATGCATGGGGACCCTGGCCGCGTGTGGCAACTCCAGGAGCTGGCACAAGCCGCGTCGATGTCTCGCGCGACGTTTGCCGCTTACTTCAAGACGGTCGCGGGAATGTCACCGCTTTCGTATCTGACGAAATGGCGGATGCACCTTGCACAGCGCGCTCTTCTCGAGAGCCGCACGCACATCAATGTGCTGGCACGCTCGCTCGGCTATGGCTCCGAGAGCGCGTTCAGCAATGCCTTCAGGCGTGTCGTCGGACGCTCGCCGACGGACTTTCGGGTACAGGCGGTGAAGGAAGTTGCGACTGGGCATGGGGCTTAGCTGCACGGTGTGACCGACGACGTCCGCTACCAGGCCGTTCCCGTCAGCTAGCAACCTACCCGGCGCGACTCATTTGAGGCTGCCCGCAAACCTCTCGGCTAACCGCTCCCGCTCGAACGCCTCGACGATGAAGTCGACAAAAACCCGTGTCTTCGCCGGCAGCAGCGCTCGCGTCGCGTAGTAGATCGAGATTGCCCCGGCGTCCGCGTACCAGCGCGGTAGCAAGCGCACGAGTTCTCCCCGCTCAATCGAGGCCAGCACGTCTGACACGGCCAGCAGCGTTACACCCAGTCCGAGAATCGCCGCTTCGCGCATCGCCGCCGGGTCGTTGACCATAATGTTCTCGCCAAGCCGCGCGGGCATCTCATTGCCCGCCGCGTCACGCATGTTGCGATGGCGCACGCGGCCCGTGCGGCCCGAGCGCATCACGATGCCATCGAGGCCCTCGAGATCGCGGGGATCGCCCGGCTTTTTGCGGCCAGCCATGTAAGCCGGAGACGCAACCGCCACGAGATGCGCAGGCGCCAACGGGCGCGACACGACGCCCGGTGCGAGGTCGAAGCCGCCACCCAACGCTGCGTCATATCCCTCTTCAATCAGGTCAACCGGCCGGTTCTCGAACTGCCAATCCGGCCGAATCATTGGATAGCGTACGAGGAATGCCGGCAGCAGCGGCATGACGTACGTGATACCGAACGTTGGCGCCATGCTGACCCTCAGCACGCCGGCGGGCTCGCTGCGATCGTTCGAGACGGACGCGATGGCCGCCTGCAGCGCCTCCAGGTTGCCGCCGATTTCCATGAGAAAGCGCTCGCCCGCCTCGCTCAACGTGAGCTTGCGTGTCGAGCGCTGGAACAGGCGCACGCCCAGATTGCGTTCGAGCAATGCGACGTTCCGGCTGACCGCCGCGGGCGTCAGCGAAAGACGCCGGGCAGCCGCGGAGAAGCTTCCCGCTTCGGCGCTGCGGACAAACGACTCGAGGTTGGCGAGGGTTTCCATACGGGAATCTTAAAGCATTGATTGAAAATAATTCAAGCGATTCCCAGCTAATCATCAGGCAATAAAGGCGGCAAGATTCGTTCACATAGCGCTGGGAACGAGCCTCGCATCTCTTTCCCCTTGCCGGCACCGGCGGCGGCTTTACCACCTGATTCATCACTCTTCACCAGGAGCATCGTTATGAGCACCATCGGTATCATCGGAGCAGGCGCCATTGGGTCCGCGTTCGCGAAAGCGCTGGCGGGCAAAGGTCTGGAAGCCATCATCGCGAACAGCCGGGGCCCGGCTTCGCTCGCAGACCTCGCGCGCGAGCTCGGTCCCACGATCACGCCGGGAACGCGCGAACAGGCGGCCGCGCAGGACGTCGTCCTTGTCGCAGTCAACTGGTCGAAGCTGCCGGCCGCGCTGGCTGGCCTGCCGGATTTCGGCGGACGCATCGTGATCGACGCGAACAACCCGATCGAGGCGCCGTTGTTCAAGCCGGCCGAACTGAATGGCCGGACGTCGAGCGAAATCTTTTCGGAACACGTGCCGGGCGCGCGCGTCGTGAAGGCGTTCAGTCATCTGCCGGCGCACCTCATCTCCGACGATCCACAGGCCGAAGGCGGACGCCGGGTACTGTTCGTCGCGGGAGACGACGCACAGGCGAAAGCGGCGGTGAGCCGGCTGATCGAGCGGCTGGGTTTCTTCGGTATCGATCTGGGCTCGCTCGTGGCGGGAGGCCAGTTGGTTCAAATCCCGGGCGGCCCGTTGCCGGTGCACAATCTCGTCAAACTGGAGTAGTCGGTGCGGGGCGCGGCGTGCTGTCGCCGGATGGAATGACACGGTGCGACTGTATCGGCCGCGCGCGGAAATCCCCAGCGGAACGCGGACTTTCCCATGTTGCGATATTCTCCAAGCTCATTCTCCGCTGGCCGATGCGCGCCCCGAATCGCGGTGTGGCCCGTCGCGCCAGCCCTCACCGAGGACTACCATGGCGATCGACTCTTCCACTTCTCCCGTCTGGTTCATCACTGGCTGTTCGACCGGTTTCGGTCGGGAAATTGCACAGGCTGTACTCGCGCGTGGCTGGCGTGCTGTCGTCACTGCGCGCGCTCCTGATACGGTCGCCGATCTGGCGAGCGCACATCCCGAACACGCTCTGTCACTCAAACTTGATGTGACCTCGCCCGAGGGCGTGACCGCAGCCGTTGCGCAGGCGAAGGCTGCATTTGGCCGCATCGATGTGCTCGTGAACAATGCAGGCTATGGTTATCTGTCAGCGGTTGAAGAAGGTGAAGATGACGAAGTACGCGCCATGTTCGAGGTGAATTTTTTTGGCGCAGTCAGTACGATCAAAGCCGTATTGCCTTTGATGCGGGAGCAGCGAGCGGGACACATCGTCAATATCACCTCGGTTGGAGGACTGGTCGGTAATCCGGGCAGCGGTTATTACGCCGCTACCAAGTTCGCGCTGGAGGGGCTTGGAGAAGCCCTCGCGCGTGAGACTGCCGAGCTAGGCATCAAAGTGACAACGGTCGAGCCGGGGCCGTTCCGGACCGACTGGGCGGGGCGGTCGCTCAAGCAGACGCGCCGGTCGATCGACGCGTACGCATCCATCGCGGGGAAGCGCCGCGCGCAAGTGGCGGCGGATAGCGGGCGGCAACCGGGAGATCCCGCACGTGCCGCACAGGCGATCATCGCCGCCGTCGAAGCAAAGGTGCCGCCATCGAATCTTGTTTTGGGCAAACCCGGGTTGGAAGCAGTCCGAACGAAACTGGGCAGGCTGCAGAACGATTTGAATAACTGGGAAGCCACGACTATCGGCGCGGATTTTCCTGACTGATGTCGCGCACGGTATCGCGATGTGCTTTTCTCACGCCCGTGTCCTGCAGAGTGCGTAGTAGAAGTTTTACATCGTCCCTGGTATCTAGCGGTCATGTCGCCTTGGCCGCCAGTTATCACGGTCTCCTGACATTCAATTGCGCATGCTGGCCGCGTGAGCGCCTTCGCGTGGATTCCGGTCGCGCGGCACGGTGCTTGCTGCATTCATAGTCAAGCAGGCGGCGACCGTCTGCGTCTATATTCCAGCCCAATCAAGGAGGGACGGATCATGAATAAGGCAACCAGCACATTAATCGCGGCCGTGGCCGCACTCACGCTGTCGGGCGGCGCTTATGCACAGGCGGCCGGAGGCTCGAGCGGTGGCGGTACGTCGGGCAGCACCGCTAGCCCTGCGAATCAGGTGAACCAGATGAATAATTCAACCAGCGGCTACGGCACGCCGGGCGTCAACAATTCGGACAGCGGCATGGCCGCCGGTGCGCCGAACTCGGGCCTGCCGAATGGTACAAATGGCAACTCGACGTCTGGCATCAGCGCTCCCAAGACCAATAACACGCTGGCGACCCCGAGCGTAGTGTCGCCGGCTGCAGGGCAACAGTAAAAACTAAGGATGGCAAACTAACTGCACGAGATCTGTAGATCTGAAGTGCGGGTTCTTAATTTTCCACAGTAGTAAGAAAGGCCGCTGCCCTCAAGGACAGCGGCTTTTTGTTTTTCCATTGGCACTTCGTGGCGGCTTGCGGCGCGCCAATCGTACAGATACCCCTACCCCCTATGCTACACTTGCGGCTATTACATACCCCACTGGGGTATTCGGAGGGCGCACGGTGAGTCACACAATCCAGGAAAAACAGAAGCTTCTTAATAGGGTCCGCCGCATCAAGGGACAGGTTGAAGCCATCGAGCGGGCGCTCGAGGGAGAGCACGGTTGCTCCGACGTGCTGCAACGGATCACGAGTTGTCGAGGAGCGATGAACGGTCTGCTGGCGGTTGTACTGGAAGACCACATCAGGAACCACCTTGTCGACGCCGAAAACGGCGAGGAGGGTGGCGCCAGCGCAACGGAACAACTCATCGAAGTTGTTCATAGCTATTTCAAGTAGAGTTAAAGATGAGCGATTTCAAAGACGCTGCATTCGGCGCAGGACATGACCACATCTTTCTGGGCGCCGGTCACGAAAAGAACGAGCGCAAGACGTGGGCCGTGATTGCACTATGCAGCGCGATGATGCTGATTGAAATTGTCGGCGGCAGTATGTTTGGGTCGTTGGCGCTCGTCGCCGACGGTCTGCATATGTCGACGCATGCCGGCGCGATGTTGATTGCAGCGCTTGCGTACACCTACGCGCGTAAGCATGCCAGCGACACCCGCTTCGTGTTCGGCACCGGCAAACTTGGTGACCTCGCAGGGTTCACGAGTGCCATCGTGCTCGCGATGATCGCGGTGCTGATTGGCTACGAGGCGGTCTCGCGCTTTCTGTCACCGGTATCCATTCATTTCGGTGAAGCCATTCCCATCGCGGTGGTCGGCCTGCTTGTCAATCTGGCGAGCGTGTGGCTGCTGAGCGGCGGCGATCACGGACATAGCCACGGTCATAGCCATGGACACGGCCATGGGCATGGTCATGGTCATGATGACCACGCCCACGAAACGGAAGTGAAGACGATTTTCGCCTCATCCGGCGTGTTTGCCGTTTCCATCTTTGAGGACGGCGTGCCACCCGTTTTCCGCATTGCGCCAGCGACGGACGGTTCGCGGCTGCATGCCTCTGCCGTTTCAGTTACGACGGTGCGGCCCGATGGGACAGAGCAGGTATTCGCGATGGCGGACCGTGGCGGGTATCTGGAATCGATGGAAGATATTCCTGAGCCGCACGCCTTCAGGGTCATCGTGAGAATGCCGGACAGCGAGCACGAAGTCGAATTCGAAGAACATGAATCCCACGACGACGAGCATGAAGCAGCGACGCGCGACCATAACATCAGGTCCGCCTATATCCATGTGATGGCGGATGCGGCGGTCTCAGTGCTAGCTATCATCGGTCTCGTACTGGCACGCGCATTTGGCTGGCTCTGGATGGACCCACTCGCCGGTGTCATCGGCGCGCTGGTGATTGCAAACTGGTCGTACGGCCTGATGCGCGACACGGGTGCGATCCTGCTCGACATGAACCCCGACCGGCGCATGGCGGAGAACGTGCGTCACGCGATCGAGGACCGCGGCGACAAGGTGGTCGACCTGCATATATGGCGGGTCGGCCCCGGTCACATGAGCGCCGTGGTGTCAGTGGCAACGGATGAAACCCAGCGAGACTCGCGCTTCTATCATGCGGTGCTCAGACGCTTCAAGGGGCTGTCTCACGTCACTGTTGAGGTTCAACCGTTACAGGCGGCGGCCTGACAGCGGGCAGTCAAGTCACCAGCGCCGACTGAGGGTGACATCGAAGAATCGAAGAGCCTTTGACGGCGCTCGCGGAGCTTCAGGCGAAACGCTTGATTCGTAACATTGGGCTGAGCAATGTGACCGCACAGCAACCGTCCTCCGCCGACCGCCAGCTCGACAGCAAAGAAGGAAACTCACCAATGCCAAATGACGACCGCGCCAAACTGATTCCCAGAAGAACTCCAGAATCAGCGGCCATGTCAGCAAACGTCAAACGAGCGATGGCGATCACCGCGACGCTCAACCGTTTGACGTTCAACGATGCCGACGAAGTCCGGGCCTTGTTCAGCGATCTCATCGGCAAGAAGGTGGACGAAAGTTTCATATTGATCCCTCCGTTCTACACAACCGGCGGGGTCGATATCAATGTCGGGCGCAATGTCTTCATCAATCAGAATTGCACTTTCTATGACCTTGGCGGACTCGACATCGCCGACGATGTGATGATTGGGCCGAATGTGAGCATCATCACGTCTGGCCATCCCATTGAACCTTCCCGGCGGCGCGCCGGCGTAATCGCAAAGCCCATCGTGATTGAGAAAAACGTCTGGATCGCCGCCGGCGCGACCATCATCGGTGGCGTAACGGTAGGCGAGAACTCGGTGGTTGCTGCAGGGTCAGTCGTTACGAGGGACGTCCCCCCGAATACGCTCGTAGGTGGAAATCCGGCGAGGGTCATTCGTTCGATTGCTGACTGAGGAGCGTCTGCAAAAGGTCGATTCGGGTGTCAGGAAATCCTTCAGGGATCGGCGAGAAAACCTGGCAGTGCGCGATAGTGCAGACTGGCCGAACGAATCGACGTTCGCGCGACTGCTGCGTCTATTACATATTGCTTGCGTCATGTAATCAGCGCAAAGCGCCAATCGGCGCTGCCCAACCTGTTTCCAAACTATGTCGCAGAACCAAGTATTGTGCTGCCGGCCGCAGACTTCGCTGGTGCCCGTGATCATTTTGTGAACGTGTGTGCGCTCGCAAACGTAGTAACGGACTGCAAAGTGCATTAATTGCGGCAGGTTCCGGCGGGGTCCGGAAAAAGCGGCTCACCTCGGGGGCGGGTGCCTGCCGTGCGCTCGATTCCCGTACACCATAATTCCAACAAGCAGGCGATTCGTAAACCAATATGCTCCGTCAATTCATCAACGGCTTTGACTCGGCGATACTGACCTTCCTGACGCACGGTGCGATGCACTCAGCGACTTACGGTCATGCGGTCAGTCACGTTGCGGACTTCTATCTGTTCAAAGGCGTGCTGCCATTAGCCATGCTGTGTGCCGTCTGGTTCGACACAAGCGAGCGCCGGCAGTGGCAACGGGAAATGGTCATCGCCACCGTCCTGAGCGGTGTGCTGGCACTTTTCATTGGCAGGGTTCTGGCGCACTATTTGCCCTTCCGCCAGAGACCGCTCTACGACAGCAGCCTGCTCCTGACGTTTCCAATAGCCGCCACTCCGGAGGCAGTTCTTCGGACCTGGAGTTCGTTTCCGAGCGACCATGCGATGCTGTGGTCTGCCGTCGCGATCGGCATCTTTCTCGTCTCCAGATGGATGGGCGTGCTTGCGCTTCTGCAATGTGTCTTTCTTATCTGTCTTCCGCGCGTTTATCTGGGCCTGCATTATCCGAGCGATGTTCTGGCCGGAATTCTCCTTGGCGTTAGCGTTACGTGTGTTGTAACGCGAAAACCGATCATGGAGCGATTTGCGCCGGCCATCGTTCGACTCATCGATAGGTATCCAAACTTTTCGTATGCGGGCTTGTTTGTCATCTTGTTTGAGCTTGCGACCACGTTCGACGAGCCGCGGGAGCTTGCGCAATCCATCTTTCGACATGTGCTTCACGGATAACGCTGTATCACCCGCGTCCAGGATAGTTAGCGCTTCAACCGCAGCTTCCGGCGAATAATTACTTCGCCGCGACGGTCGAGTTACCGAGTTCAGCCCACTGCCCATTACGCACCACGAGGTCAATGCTCTTGACGCCGGCAATCCGACGCGTATTCGGATCGAAGTTCGCCTTGCCGAACACGACGCTCGGCACGTCGTGCAGTTTCGGCAGCGCATCCCTCACGCCTTTACGATCGAGGCCCCCCGTGCGCAGCGCGTAGGCCGCAATGATGGTGGCGTCATACGCGAACGCATTGAACGCATCCGGTTCGCGATGATATTTCGCCTCGAAGCCGTGCACAAAGCGCTGCACCTCAGGGCGCGGATCGCCGGGGAAAAAGTTGGTATTGGTCGCTACTCCGTTCACCGCGTCGCCGCCCAGTTCGAGGAATTTCGGCGAGTACACCGAACCCGCAGCCACCACCGGCAGGTGGATGCCGCTCTCGCGCGCCTGCCGCACGATCTGCGCGCCGTCGGCGTAATAGGAGATCAGCACGAGCCCGTCCGGATGCGCGCCGTTCACGCGCACGAGCGTGGCGCGGAAGTCCTTGTCGGTCGTCTGATAGCCTTCTGCCGCGACCACCTGAACGCCACGCGAGGCCGCAGCCTTGACGAACACATCCTTGCTTGCACGGCCCCAATCGGTGTTCTGGTACAGCACCGCGACGTGATGGAGGCCTTCTTTCGCGGCGAGATCCGCGATCAACGGCTGCGCGTCGGCCTGGCTGACCGATGGACTCCAGATGAAGTCTCCGCCCTTGGTAAAGTCCGGATGCGAATTCGTGAAACCGAGCTGGACGAGACCGGCGCGCTGATAAATCGGCGATGCCGCCATCGAAGCGGGGCTGGAGAAATCACCGAGTTCGATCAGGATCCGCGGATCGGAGACGAACTTTTGCGCGATCGTCACGGCTTGCCGTGGGTCGCTTTGGCTGTCTTCGAAGACGTATTGCAGCGGATGACCGTTGATGCCGCCATCCGCGTTGATTTCGTCCAGCGCGAGGTCGAAGCCGGCTTTCCATTGGGCGCCGTACTGGGCATTGGGCCCCGTCAGCGGTCCGCTCACGCCGAAGTACACCGGCGTACCGGTTGCGCTGCCCGCTGACGCGAGCGGCGCGTGCAAAACGCCAATGGCGAGGGTGGAAGCTGCAAGCCAGCGCAGCAGTTGACGGCGCGAGCCGCTCGTACGCAACAGGTTCATGAGAACATCTCTCCGCAAGTTCGAGGCAAAACAACGAGTCTGCGATGCGGGCGGCGTGGACTCAACGAATCGATTCAGATATCGATATTCGCGCCGCAGCGTAGGCGCATAAGTATTTCAGACCAAAAAGAATAAGCATTCGCGCGAATCTTGGTTGGCGGGTTTTTTTCCTCGTGTTTAGATGGACGGTTTGCGGCCCGCTGCGTCACGAAAGGGGAATGAAATCGCTATGGGCGCGTGGCTCGAATACACCATCAACGGACTGATCGTCGGCAACATCTATGCGTTGCTGGCGGTGGGGCTCGCGCTGATCTTCGGTGTCTCCCATCTGATCAACTTCGCCCACGGCTCGGTGTACATGATCGGGGCGTTCGTCGGCTGGTTCTGCCTGACGAGGCTGGCGTTGCCGTTACCGGTTGCGTTCGCGGCGACGATCGCGGCCTGCGCGCTGCTCGGCATTGCGATCGAGCGCATCGGCCTGCGGCCGCTGCAGGGCGCGGCGCGCATTGCGCCGCTGCTCGCTACGATCGGCATCAGTTTCGTGCTCGACCAGCTCGCGCAACTGGTGTTCGGCCCCGATCCCCGCCCTGTACCGGCTGCGTTGCCGAACTGGACGGTTGTGATAGGCGGCGCGACGATCGGCTCACTGGACGTGCTGATTGCGCTGATCGGCGGCGGCGCGGCATGCGTACTCTACGCGTTTCTGCGCTACACGCGGCTCGGCTGGGCGGTGCGCGCCACCGCGCAGGATCGCGACGCGGCGCAGCAGATGGGCGTCGACGTGAACGCCGTGAACCGCACGGTGTTTGCCATCGCCTGTGCGCTCGGCGGCCTGAGCGGCCTGCTCGTCGGTATGTACTACAACAGCATCGACCCTTCGATGGGTTTCCAGGCGACGCTCAAGGGTGTCGTCGCCCTGCTGATCGGCGGCCTCGGCAATGTGCCCGGCGCGATCGCGGGCAGCCTGCTGCTGGGCCTCGTCGAGAGTTACGGTGTCGCCATGTTCGGCACGAGCTACCGCGATCTGTTCGCCTTCGTACTGCTGCTCGCGTTTCTGGTCTGGCGCCCGAATGGTCTGTTCAGCTCGAACCGCCGGCTGCCGCCCGAGCCGCTTACGGGCACCTTCCTGTCGAACCGGCTGGCGCTGAAGCTGCCGCGATCAGTGCTCATCGTGCTGGTGCTGGCGGCGTTTGCGCTGCCGTTCGTGGCGCCGTCGGCCTATGTGCTGCAGACGCTTACCAACGGCTGGATCTACGGCCTGCTCGCGCTGAGCCTGACGCTGGTGGCGGGCACGGTCGGGCAGATCTCGCTCGGACACGCGGCGCTGCTACTGATCGGCGCCTATGCGTCGGGCTTGCTGTCGGTCGATCTCGGCTGGTCGCCGGCGGTGACGATTCCGCTCGCGGGCGCCTTGACCGCGGTGCTGGGTACATTGCTCGTGTACCCGTCGTTCCGCCTGCGCGGGCACTACGTATCGATCGCGACGCTCGGCATCGGCGAGATCGTCGGTCTCGTGGTGCTGAACTGGGACAGCCTGACGCGTGGTCCGATCGGCGTCTCCGGCATCCCGCCGCTGTCGCTATTCGGCTGGGCACTCGACGACGCACGCTCTGCCTACTGGTTCACGCTGACGATTCTGGTTGGCTTCGCACTGGTTCAGGTCCGTCTGCTGCATTCGCATCTGGGGCGCACGTGGCGGGCCATCCGCGAGGATGACGTCGCGGCGCGCGCCTACGGCATCCGGCCGAATCGCTACAAGGCGATGGCGTTCGCCTTTGGCGGTCTCGCTGCCGGTGTCGCGGGTGCGATCGCCGCGCATCAGTACAGCTACATCAACTATCAGACCTTCGATTCGCAGGTGTCGATCCTCGCGCTGACGATGGTGATTCTCGGCGGCCTGGGCAACGTGATCGGCGCGATTGCCGGTGCAGCGGCGCTCATCGGGCTACCCGAACTGTTCCGCTTTGCCGCCGAGTACCGGATGCTGGTCTACGGCATCGTTCTGCTGTTGCTAGTCCGCTTCAGGCCGCAGGGCCTGTTCGGCACCGTGTGATGGAGGCGGCGATGGATCATCCGGCCGGGACATCCCCCGACATTCTCTTCGACGTGCGGCGCGTGACGCGCCGTTTCGATGGCGTCACGGCTGTGGCGGATGTGAGTTTCTCTGTCGCGCGTGGCGAATGCGTTAGCGTGATCGGTCCGAATGGCGCCGGTAAATCGACGCTCTTCAATCTGCTGAGCGGCGCGGACGTCCCCGACGAAGGCGTGATCCGCTTCGACGGCGAAGATGTGACCGGCTTCGCGCCGGAGCGCTTCGCGGCGCGCGGCGTCGCCCGTACGTTTCAGCACGGCCGCGTTTTCGGCAACCTGAGCGTGCTCGACAACGTGCTGATCGGTGCACACGCGCGGCTCGAACTGGCGCGGCGCGGACTGCCAGGCGTGGGGGCGGTGGCGGAACTGCTGCGGGCGCTGTTTGCGCCGCCGGGCGTGCGCCGCGAACAGGAGCGGCTCGATGGCGAAGCGCGCGCCATCCTCGCGCGTTTCGGCAGCCGCCTGATGCCGCGTATCGATTCGCCGGCGCACAGCCTGTCGTACGCAAACCGGCGACGCGTGGAGATTGCCCGGGCGTTGATGCTGCAACCGCGCATTCTGCTGCTCGACGAGCCGACCGCCGGCATGAACGAGTCCGAAACCGCAGAAATGCTCGCGCTATTGCTGGAACTGAAGGGCGAGGGCACGACGATCCTGCTGATCGAACACAAGCTCGAACTCGTGATGACGTTGTCCGACCGTGTGATCGTGCTGGATGACGGCCGCAAGATTGCATCGGGTGCGCCGGATGCAGTGCGCAACGATCCAGCGGTGATCGAGGCTTATCTCGGGCACCGGCAGGTCGGCCGCGATGCATCGCAGCGCGCGGCGGTGGCGTGAATGTCGAGCGAGTGTCTCGCAGACCGAAGCATGCGAATCATCCAAACCACGCGAACCGTATAAACCGTACCATGGCAGAACCCTTACTGAAGCTTGACGGCATCGATACGTTCTACGGACAAAGCCAGGTGCACTTCGGTGTCACGCTGGAGGTGCCGCGGCACGAGATCGTCTGTCTGCTCGGTGGCAACGCGAGCGGCAAGTCGACCGCGATGAAGGTGATCCTCGGCTTGCACAAACCGCGCGCCGGTACGATACGATTCGAATCGCAGCCGCTCGACGGGCTATCGACCGCACAGATCGTGCGGCGCGGCATTGCTTCGGTGCCGGAGGCGCGGCGCCTGTTCGGCGACATGACAGTACGCGAGAACCTTTTGATGGGCGCGTTTACACGCCGCGACCGCAAGGCGATCGACGAAGATTACGAGCGCATGCTCGAGCTGTTTCCGCGCGTGAAAGAGCGTCTGTCACAACGCGCGGGTACGCTGTCCGGAGGCGAGCAGCAGATGCTGGCAATGGCGCGCGCGCTGATGAGCCGCCCCTCGCTCGTCTGCATGGACGAGCCGACGATGGGCTTGTCGCCGCTTTACGTCGACCGCGTGCTGGAGCTGATCCGTACCATCAACGCGCAAGGCGTGACGTTCTTCATGGTGGAGCAGAACGCGAGCCTCGCGTTACAGATCGCGCATCGCGGCTATGTGCTGCAGACAGGACGCGTGGTCCTGTCCGGCGACGCGCAGTCGTTGCTTGGCGACGAGCGGATTCGCGACGCTTATCTTGGCGGTCCGCTCGCGGCGAACACAGCATCGTGAATCAACATCAGTCAATACTACTCAAGGCCATCCAGCACCCAACCAGACCACTAGAGACCATCATGACGATTGGAAAGAAGACGCTTCGATTGCTGCTTGCCGCTTCGCTGCTAGCAGCCGGATCCGCCCACGCGCAAAGCACGGGCACGCTACAGAAAATCAAGGAGAGCGGGACGGTCGTCCTCGGCGTGCGCCCCGCCGTGGTGCCGTTCTCGTATTTCGACGATCAGCAGAAGCCCCTCGGCTATTCGCAGGACGTCGCGTTGGCGATCGTCGACGGCATCAGGAAGAAACTGAATCTGCCGAACCTCACCGTGCGCACGGTTGCGATCACGCCGCAGAACCGTATACCGCTGCTGCAGAACGGCACGATCGATATCGAATGCACGACCACGACGAACAACGTGGAGCGGGAAAAGCAGGTGGCTTTTTCCAATACGATTTTCGTCATCGGCACGCGCCTGTTGACGAAGAAAGACTCGGGCATCAAGGACTTCGCCGACCTCAAGGGGCGCACGGTCGTCACCAACGCCGGCTCGACCTCGGAGCCGATCCTGCATAAGCTCAACACCGAGCAGAACCTGGGCATGACGATCACGACCCAGAAGGATGTGGCGGAATCGTTCCTCTCGCTGTCGACGGGACGCGCCGACGCCTTCATGCTCGACGATGCGATGCTCGCGGGCGAACGGGCGAAGTCGCCCGATGCAAACGACTACGTGATCGTCGGCAAGCCGCAATCGAGAGAGGCCTACGGCTGCATGTTCCGCAAGGACGATCCGGACTTCAAGCAGGTGGTCGACGATGCCGTCACACGCCTGCAGACCTCGGGTCAGGCCGATGTGCTGTACAAAAAGTGGTTCGACGGGCCGATTCCGCCGAATGGGCTCAACCTGCATCTGCCGGAGAGCGACGATCTGAAGACGCTCTTCAAGGCTCCGAACGACAAGCCGCTGAGCTAACCAGAGTGCGTGCGCGATTCGCCGGTCGTCCCGGCCGTCATGACGTGGAGCGGGCATGAGCTATCGTTGGGATTGGGCGGTGTTCGTGCAGCCTGTCGCAACCGGCGAGCCGACCACGTACCTCGGCTGGATTGCCGCCGGGCTGGAGGCGACCGTCGGTATCGCGCTGGCGGGCTGGATCATCGCGTTGGCGATCGGCACGGCGATGGGCATCGTGCGGACGCTGCCCGGCAGGTGGCTGTACGGGTTCTCGGCCACCTATGTGGCGGTGTTCCGCAACATCCCGCTGATCGTGCAGTTCTTCATCTGGTTCTGGGCGGTTCCCGAACTGCTGCCGGGACACCTTGGCACCGCGATCAAGCATATGCCGCCCACGGAATCCGCCGCGCTGGCGTCGGTTGTCTGCCTCGGCCTGTTCACCTCGGCGCGCGTATGCGAGCAGGTGCGCGCGGGTCTGCAGGCGCTGCCGGCCGGGCAGTGGGCGGCAGGGCTGTCGCTCGGGCTCAGCCGGTTCCAGACCTACCGCTATGTGCTGTTGCCGGTGGCAGTGCGTAACCTCGTGCCGCCGCTGACGTCCGAATTTCTCAACATCGTCAAGAACTCCTCCGTTGCTTCCACGATCGGTGTGCTCGAACTGACCGCGCAGGCGCAGCGCATGGTCGATTACACGTCGCAGTCGTACGAGTCGTTCCTCGCCATCGTCGTGGGCTATGCGCTGCTGACCGGCATTATCATGTTCGCGGGGCGGCGCATCGAGCGGTCGGTCCGGCTCTCTTTTGGTTCGGATGGTCGATGATGGCTTATCGCTTCCACTGGTCAGTCATCCCGAAAGATTTGCCCGAACTGAGCCGCGGGTTGCATATCACGCTGGAAATCACGGTGGTCGCCCTGATCGCGGGGTTTTGTCTTGGGGTGCTGCTGACGTTGTGCCGTCTGTCGCGTTCGCGGCCGCTTGCGGCGTTTGCGCGGGCCTACGTGACGGCTTTTCGCGCGGTGCCGCTATTGGTCGTGCTGCTCGGCTTTTTTCTGGTTGCGCCGCAACTGCTGCAGGCGTTGCTGCATCTTCCCGCGAGCACCGACATTCGCCGCGTGTCCGCGCTGATCGCGTTCTCGCTGTTCGAGGCCGCCTACTACGCGGAGATTATTCGCGCGGGAATCAATAGCATCCCAGCGGGACAGAATCAGGCCGCACTGGCGCTCGGCATGACGCCGTTGCAGGGCATGTTGCTGATCGTGCTGCCGCAGGCGTTGCGGGCGGTGGTGCCGCTGCTGCTCACGCAAGCCATCATCCTCTTTCAGGACACCTCGCTGGTCTATGTGATCGGACTCGGTGACTTCTTCACGATCGCATCGAACGTCGGCGCACGGGATGGGACGACGGTCGAGTTGATCCTGTTCGCTGGTGCATGCTATTTCGTTGCATGCACGGTGATGTCGGCCGTGGTCCAGCGTTTGCATCGCCGCCTTGGCGTCGCTGCGGATAGCCTGACGTTGTGAGCCGGCATGCCGCCGCCGCGCGACCGTAGCCGCACTGCGGATTGCCGGCGCGCATGGTTATCCGGCAGACGTTTTCAGATTCAAGCCGCGCATTCCGCGTAGTACCGGTTGGGTGCTGGAAAGACACCGGTCACCACTTCGATCAGGAATGGACCGTCGGATTGCGCGGCCTCGTTCAGCGCATGCTCCAGGTCGTCGAGGTGCTCGACCGTACGCGCCGCAACCCCGAGTGAAGAGGCAAAAGCGGTCCAGTCATGACGCGGGAGCCGGGTGAATTGCTCCGAAATGGAGCCGTTGCTGATCGCGTCGATATGGATCGCGCCATGCGCGGAATTATTCAGCACGACGTAAAGTATCTTTACCCCGTAGCGGGCGGCGGTCTGGATCTCCATTCCGTGCATCAGCATGCATCCGTCTCCGGTCACGACCGCACACGGGCGCTCGGGGGCAGCGAGCTTGACTCCGATGCCGGCGGCGATTGCCCAACCCATCGGGGCGAGGGTGCTGGAGGAAAAATAGTTGCCCATACCCGACGAGAGCCAATAATGGGCCATGTATATCCGGTGGGCGCCGGAATCCACGACGACGTTGGTGTCCTTTGGCAGCAGTTGACACAAACGTTTGACTACGTCGCCAGGATAAAGCGATCGATCGCCGCTTGAACCCGCAACACCGATTCTCTCGAGCTGATGGTCGTACAACGGGGTTTGGTTGACCTCGGCGACCCACGCTTTTCTTCTTTCCAGCACGGTGTGAAAGTCGCTGCTCCGGTCCATGTCCATCTGGCCCAGCAAGCGGAATGTAGCGCGAATCCCGGAGAAGATTCTGCCGCGCGCGAGGTGCCCCGTCGCAGGCGCCTCGAAGCTGTCGTCGAAGATGATCAGCTCCTTGTGGGCAGCCAGCTTCTCAGTCCAGTTCATGCTGTCGCGCTGATTCAGGTCGCTGCCAAAGACGACCAGCGCATCGAGTTCGTCCGAGTTGATCACGCGAACGGCCCGCGAATGGCTTGAAAATCCGTAGATGCCGAGCGAAAGCACATGGTCCTCGGGAAACGCGCCTTTTCCCGCCAGGGTGGTTGCAACGGGGATGCAAAATTTCTCCGCCACCTCGAGGAGAACTTTGGCGGTTTCCGCGTCATTGCCGCGGCTACCGATCAGGAAAGCGACTCGCTTCGATTTGAGCAGATACTGGTTGCACAAGGCATCCAGCGCGGCGCGGTTCGCAGGCACCTCGCATGCATTGAAGTCACCGTGATCGTACGGTTGCCGTGTTACGTCCTGGCCCGGCAGAACTTCCTGCTGCTGAACATCGACAGGAATGCTGACGAAAGATCGCGCCCGACGCATCCAGTTCAATCCGTCAGTTGCACGGCGCATTTCGGCCTGCAGATTTTCCCTGTTCTTGAGTTCGACGACATCTCCCACCAGGCTTCTCACCACACCGCTTTCGAAAATGCCGCTCAACGTAGCGTCCTGGAACGCACCTTTGCCTTCTGCACGCGACGAGACACCTCCGGCGAGATAGAGCATGGGAATCCGGTCTGCCTGAGCTGCCGCCATACCGGGCACGAAATTCATGGTGCCGGGCCCGGAAATCGCCACGCACACGCCGAATTTTCGGCTGGCGCGCGCATAACCGTCGGCCATGAAGGCACTCCCAGTCTCATGAGCGCAAATGATTCCGCGAATGGACGGCGAGTTGCCAATGGCGTCCAGCAGCGGATAGATCATCTTTCCCGGGACGATGAAGACGTAGTCGATGTTTGCCGACTCCAACGACTTCACGACCGTTTTCGATACGTTTGATAGCGAGTGTGATTCCATATTTTTCGAGTACGATCCGAGCAGAAACCGTTAATCGGATCTCACTATCCCTCATCCGGTCGTCACGTCTGGTCATCGGACAGCAACGTGACGAAGCCGGTGGCAACCGGCATGTGGAGACGGCGAGACGGCCCTGAACGCGCTGCAGGTCGGCTGCAACCGCGTCTCGTGCTGCTTCCGGGCCCGTTTGCAGCGGACCCGTGTCTCCATCCGTGAGTACTCTTCGCTGGCTATGACGTCGCTCGCATTGACTGCCCCAATGGCTGGGGCGAGAACTGCGAGGTGTTATTCGGCGTTCAGACCGTTCAGAATGTCTGCCAGCCGGAAGACTCACCGGCGCTCGTCGTGATTCCGGCTTTGCTGCTGGCTGTCTGAACGGGGGGCGTGGTCGGCTTTGGCAACATCGCAGGGGCAGACGCGCGAATCCGCGGCTCCGCCCGACGCGGTTCTTTCCGCGGCACGCTCGCGCGCGGCAAAGCGATTTGACGGCCGTCGAGCTTGAAGAAGGCGACCGCGTTGCGCAGCCCTTGGGCCTGTTGGGCCATCGACTGGGCCGCCGCCGAAGCTTCTTCCACCAGCGCCGCATTCTGCTGGGTGACCTGATCCATCTGGTTGACGGCCTGGTTGACCTGCTCGATGCCGGTGCTCTGTTCTTGCGACGCCGATGAGATTTCACCCACGATGTCGGTGACACGCCTGACCGAGTCGACGATCTGCTTGATCGTATCGCCCGCCCGCTCGACAAGCGACGAGCCCGTTTCCACCCGGTTGACCGAGTCGGCAATCAGATCCTTGATCTCTTTTGCCGCGCTGGCACTGCGTTGCGCGAGCGCGCGGACTTCACCGGCCACTACGGCGAAGCCTCGTCCCTGTTCGCCGGCGCGAGCCGCCTCGACCGCTGCATTGAGCGCGAGGATGTTGGTCTGGAAGGCGATCCCCTCAATCACACTGATGATCTCGGTCATTTTGGTCGAGCTGATGGCGATCTCGCGCATCGTCTCGACCACCTGCCCGACGACCTCGCCGCCTTGTTGCGCGATGCCGGAGGCTGTACCGGCAAGCGTTGCTGCCTGCCTGGCGTTGTCCGTGTTGTGGCGGACCCCGGCAGTCAGTTCTTCGATGCTCGAGGCGGTTTCTTCCAGCGACGCCGCCTGCTCCTCAGTGCGGCTCGACAGATCCAGATTCCCTTGCGCGATCTGCGCACTCGCGGTGGCCACGCCCTCGGCGTTTTCGCGAACTTCTGCCACGACCTTCGAGAGGGCATCGCGCATCGCCTTCAGCGATGCCATGAGGCTGTCGGTGTCGCCAGGCCGCAGCTCGATGCTGACGCTGAGATCGCCGGCTGCCACGCTTCTGGCCAGATCGGCAGCCGTGGCCGGCTCGGATCCCAGTTGCCGGGTGAGACTGCGTGCCTCCCAGACACCGACTCCCACGCCGATCAACACAGACAGGGCCACCAGAACAAGCATCAGATTGCGGCCCTGGGCGTACACGGCGTCATTAGATCCAGCCGTTGCCTGTGCGTCGGCCTGCTTTACGTCAACCAGGTTGCCCATCAGCACCAGGGTCTTGAAACCCTTCTCGTGATATTCGCCCAACAAATATCCAGTCAGACCGGCCTGATCTTGCAGTCCCGCGGCGTTGATCCGGCCTTTCATTTCATCGAAGGCCTGAATGTAGTCGTGCCAGCTCTGATCGAGATCGGCGAAGGTCGCTTTCCCTTTCTCCGTGTAGACGAGGGGCTCGGCCTGATCGAGGTGCCCGCGCGCCGAAGCCAGAGCCTTTTCGGCCTGAGCCAGAGAGGCTGTCCGCTGGTCGGCCGTGGAGGCCAGAATGGCGTTGCGCAGATAGGTGCCGACCCGCAGCACATCGGCATTCGCCTGCTGGATCAGGTTAAGGCCAACGAGATCCAGCCGATAGGTCGTGTCTGCGTTAGCGCTGATTTGCCCCATATTGCGGACGCCGATCACGCTGACGATGGCGCTAAGGGCGGATACCAGAATAAAGGCGCTGATCAGTTTGGCGCCGAGTTTCATCTTGCCGAAATTCATAGTCGCTGTGTCGAGTGGAAAAAACGAACAAAGAAACAGATCCGACGGCGCTCGCGCGTCGCCGGATAGTCGGCAATGCCGTTGCCCCGCTCAATCCGGATCGGACTTGGTGGGGCGACGGGTGCTTCATACTAGGGTTAACGGCAACAGAAATGGATTCTTCAGAGGAATTGTTTCTGGCAAACGATTGCGTCTGACTTTTTGCTTTCAGGTTATTAATTTGTAAGCGATTGGATCGATGCCATTGCGACACCTCATCCTGCGCGAAACAACTCCCGCGCCAGCGAACAGAGCAACGTAGTCGCCGGCGATTCATCCTGCAGTCGCCGGCTCATGATGATCGGCGACACAGCATGCGCTGCCGGAATCGCCCGGTAGACCACCCCATGCGCGCGCAACCCTTCTACGCTCTCCGGTACGAGACACACCCCAACCTGGGCTGCGACCAAGCCCAGTGCGGTTTGCAATTCCCTCACTTCATGAACCGCTTTCGGCTCCAGCGCGTGATCATGCATTGCCGATAGTTGCTGATCCGCGTAACTCGGCCGCGGCGTGCTCGGATAGACAATCAAGGTCTCCTGCGCAAGCGCGGCGAGCGTCAAGGCTTTCTTCTGCCGCGCGAGCGGATGATCTTGCGGCAGCGCGGCGATCATCCGTTCTTCGACGAGGACTTCGCGCGCAAGCTGCGCGTCATCGAAACGCAGGCGGCCAAAGCCCACATCGATACGTCCGCCCTTGAGCGCACCGAGTTGCTCGATGGTGAACATTTCGATCAGAGACAGTTCGATCAGCGGCGCCGCTTCGCGAAACGCGCGAATCACCGCGGGCAACGCACCGTATAGCGTCGACGGCACGAAGCCGATCACAATCCGCTCGGCCAGTTGCGCGAGCCGCCGCGTCAGCGGTGCAAGCTCGTCAGCCTCGCCAATCAGCCGCTTTGCCTGCGTATAGAAAATGCGCCCGGCTTCGGTCAGCCGCAACGGCCGCGCGCCACGCTCGAACAGCGCGAGCCCCACGCTTTCCTCGATCTGCTGGATCTGCCGGCTCAACGGCGGCTGCGTCATATGGAGGCGATTCGCGGCCCGCGTAATGTTCATTTCTTCCGCGACCGCAACGAAGTAGCGGAGTTGGCGAATTTCCATGCATACCCCTAAGGTATGAAAGTAGTCGGAATCGGTGTTGGACTGCTACGTGGCTTTGTTCCTAAGATGGAGACCTCAGCAAAGCAGTGCAGGAGTGCAACGAATGATAGCAACACCCGTGATGATCGAGAGCGTCGAGACGATTCTCGTCGATGTACCGACGATTCGGCCCCACCGGCTCTCGGTTGCAACGATGAATCACCAGACATTGGTGCTGGTTCGGATTCGCTGCGCCGACGGCGTATCAGGGGTAGGCGAGGGCACCACCATTGGTGGCCTCGCGTATGGCGAAGAGAGCCCGGAAAGCATCAAGGTCAATATCGATACTTACTTCGCACCATTGCTAAAAGGTATGGATGCGACCCGGCCGGGCGTTGCCATGACGAAGCTGCGTACGCTGTATCAGGGCAACCGGTTCGCCAAATCCGCCGTTGAAACCGCGTTGTTCGACGCCCAGGCGCAGCGCCTCGGCGTGCCCCTGTCCGAACTGTTCGGCGGCCGTGTACGCGATGCGGTAGACGTCGCATGGACGCTCGCAAGCGGCGACACGCAGCGCGATATCGAAGAAGCCGAGCGTGTCTTCGAAGCGAAGCGTCATCGTGTATTCAAGCTGAAGATCGGCGCGCGTGCGCTCGCCGACGACGTGGCGCACGTCGTTGCGATAAGGAACGCGCTGGCAGGACGTGGTGAAGTGCGGGTCGACGTGAATCAGGCATGGACCGAAACCGAAACGATCTGGGCTGCCCGACGTTTCGCGGATGCCGGTGTGGCCCTGATCGAACAGCCGGTCGCCGCGGAGAATCGCGCCGGTCTCAAACGTCTGACCGATCTGGCTCATGTGCCGATCATGGCTGATGAAGCGCTGCACGGTCCCGCCGATGCGTTTGCTATCGCCAGCGAGCGGGGCGCCAATGTGTTCGCGGTGAAGATCGCCCAATCAGGCGGCCTCACCGGCGCGGCGCACGTAGCGGCGATCGCGGCCGCTGCGGACATCGACCTGTATGGCGGCACGATGCTCGAAGGCGCAGTGGGCACGATCGCATCCGCGCAACTCTTCAGTACGTTCGGTGAACTGAAGTGGGGCACCGAACTGTTCGGCCCTTTGCTGCTGACCGAAGAGATTCTCACCGAACCGTTGCGCTACGAGAATTTTTCGCTGCAACTTCCAGAAGGGCCAGGTCTCGGCATCGTGCTCGACTGGAGCAAGATCGAGCGACTGCGGCGCGATACGTCCAGGGGCGCCAGCGTCGCCATGAGCTAGCGTTTTTTGAAACACATTAGTCATCCATAACATTTAACCAGGAGATACCCCATGAACAGGCAAGCCATCGACGCGCTGCTGAACAAGATCAACGACAGCGCCACCAGCGAAGGAAATCCGCGCACCAAGGAGATCGTCAACCGTATCGTGCGCGATCTGTTTTACACGATCGAAGAGCTCGACGTGCAGCCCGACGAATTCTGGACCGCGCTGAACTATCTGGGCGATGCGGGCAAGAGCGGCGAGTTGGGTTTGCTGGCCGCGGGGCTTGGTTTCGAGCATTTTCTCGATCTGCGTCTCGATGAAGCAGAAGCGAAAGCCGGTATCGAAGGCGGCACGCCACGTACGATCGAAGGCCCGCTCTATGTGGCCGGCGCGCCGGTGTCCGATGGCCATGCACGGCTCGACGACGGCACCGATCCCGGTCAGACGCTGGTGATGCGCGGCCGGGTGCTGGGCGAAGACGGCAAGCCGCTCGCGAATGCGCTGGTTGAAGTGTGGCACGCGAACCATCTCGGCAACTACTCGTACTTCGATAAATCGCAACCGGCCTTCAATCTGCGCCGCTCGATCCGCACGGACGCGAGCGGCAACTACAGCTTCCGCAGCGTGGTGCCGGTCGGTTACAGCGTACCGCCGCAAGGCCAGACGCAACTGCTGCTCGATCAGCTTGGCCGTCACGGGCATCGTCCGGCGCATATCCACTTCTTTGTCTCCGCGCCGGGATTTCGCAAGCTGACCACGCAGATCAACATCGACGGCGATCCGTATCTGTGGGACGACTTTGCGTTCGCCACGCGCGATGGTCTGGTGCCGGCCGTCAAACAGGCCGAAGGTGTGCAAGGCAAACCGTATGGCGTGGACGGCAACTTTGCGCTGATCGATTTCGACTTCACGCTCTTCAAGGACCGCGATAACCTGCCGGGCGCCGAAGTCGAGCGCTTGCGCGCCGAGGCTTGAGGCGCACAACCACCGCGTTGATTTTTATCGGCCCCGCCGCATGCTTCGCCGCGCAATCGGGGCCGTCTGCACATCAAGGAGCTAACAATGCTGTTCCACGTAGAGATGACCGTCAATCTGCCGCATGACATGGACGCCGAGCGCGCGGCGCGGTTGAAGGCCGACGAGAAGGCGATGTCGCAAAAGCTGCAGGAAGAGGGGGTGTGGCGGCATCTGTGGCGGATCGCCGGCCACTACGCGAATATCAGCATCTTTGACGTGGAGAGTCCCGCGCATCTGAACGACGTGCTCAGCCAGTTGCCGCTCTTTCCGTATATGGATGTGGAAGTGCGGGCGCTATGCCGCCATCCGTCATCGGTTCGCGACGATGACCGTTGATCGGGCGTCCTGAGTATATTCCCTACCGCAACCAAAGATCGGCAAACGGCGCGAGCCCGAACGCCAGGTTCTTGACCCCGCCCACGTGCGCTGCGGCCTGAACACGCAGGATTTCATGTGAGATCGGTATCAGCAGTCCTTCCATCACCAACTGCTTACCGATCCCGGCATACGCTTGCATGCGCGCTTCGCCGTCGGCGGTTGCGCGGATCGCCCGCAACTGTTTATCCATGAGCAGACGGCGCGCTGGCGGGCTCCATTTCTGGAGAATAGGGTTCGACGAGAACCACCCATAGCAGTCCAGATCGGCGTAATTGTTGAGCGGTTCGATTTGCAATACCAGGTCGGCGGAGTCAAGCCATTCATACCGCAGATATTCCGGAACGCTCAACGCGACCACGTCCAGTTCAATCTTTGCTTCCTTAAGCCTTTCCTTTATTGACTCGGTCAACGCCGCCAGACGGCCGATAATTCCTATCGTCACCATGGTCAACCTGGTGTGTTCGGGGATGGGTGGCCGGCCGCGCGGAGCGGCTACCCGATGTTGCCAGTCTGGAAGCAGACCTGACGCAGGCTGTCGTGACTCGTCGTCGGTCGCGATCAGAACGCTCGGGGCGAGCCAGTCAGCCAGCGCCAATCGTTGCTCGGCTGATGCCAGAAGCGGGCGGCTGGAATTGCAACTCACACTGGTACACCCGGGCAGAACTTGTGCAACCTGGTGCTCTGTCTTCGAGCTGGAGCCGGTGTAGCCGAAATGGAGATCGAATGCCGATCTTTCTTCCGATGGCGCAATGACCCAAAGGTCGATCTCATCGAGTAGCGCACGCTCGCGATAGTAGTCTTCGAACACCGTTAGCGTTAGCCGGTACTCGCTACGGCGCGTCACTTTGAAGGGGCCACTGCCCACCGGCATGAGCGAGAAGTCGCTGCTCCGGTTTCTCGGGATGATCGATGCCGAGGGGGCAGCGAGGGAGTGGGGCCACAGATAGTCGGTGAATTTCAGATGGCACGTGACCCTTCGGCCGTCGCCAATCTCTATCGCGTCGAGATGCTCGTAGAGGTAGGCGGAATCTCCCGCTTTGTCGCGTACGCGCAATAGGGTCTGCCGTACGTCTTCCGCTTCCACTTCGCTGCCGTCGTGGAAGCTGAGGCCCGGTCTTAGCCAGAAGTGCCAGGTTTTCGCGTCGTCTTCGGGTTCCCAGTAATGGGCAAGCCCGGGCATCAGTTGCTGCGTAGTCCGATCGAATTCGGTGAGTCGCGAGAATATCTGGCCGACCAGATGACCTTCCGTGCTGGTGGTAATGCCGGTTGGATCAAGCGCCTCGATGGGGTGACCCAGGGGTATCCGAAGCCGGTTACGCGAGCCGCTGGCCTGCGGTGCATGCAGGAAGTCCGGAAGTCGTGCCATTAGCAGCTTGCGCTGTTCGCCATCGAGGCTTGCGAATGCCTCTTCCAGTTCACCATCGGCCAGCAAGCCCGATAAATGATCCAAAGCTACCTGTTGTGGCGAGGCGAGCATCGTCAGGCGCGAAAAATGGCCCCGGCCACGCGCCGCTTCCCAGTGCAACCAACCCTTCTCCTCCATCTTGCGCAGCAACAACCGCGCGTTGCGCTCACTGCAGTTCAAGGTGTCTGCGAGCGCGGGCAAGCCGGGCTGCTCCGGCGTTTTTGCCAGCAACGTGTGTAGTTTCTGGAACTGGTCGATAAGGCGCATAAAAGAGGAAATTAATTTCCTGAAGTCGTCCGTTTTTATTTTCCTCTTTGTCGACCATGATGTCGATACCGTCAACAGGCGGTGGGTTCGAAGGCGGCGAGCGTGCCGCAAAGCGACGCGTGGCCAACTGCGATGTGGTCTTCGCGCGGTGGAAAAAGGAAAGGACACGATCATGAATCGGCAAGAACTCTACATTGACGACAAGAGCGGCGTCGCCCGGAGCGCGCGAGGCCCCCTAGGTCACGGGATTCGCAGCGCGAGCGTTACCCGCATCGGAGTGTGGCTGACCTATGGTTTTAGCCTCGCCTGTGCGCAACCCTTGATGTGGCTTGCAACGATTCTCGCCAGCGCCGATCTCGCAACGGCGCTTGAACTTGCCGTGCCGTTTCAACGGCTAGCCGTGCTGCTGCCGGCGGTGCTTGGCGGAGCAATCCTGCTCACGCCCGCAGGCATCGGTGGTGTGCAACGGCAGCGCTTTGGCTCGACTCTGGCGGCGCTTATACGTCATCGCGATGCGCTGCTCACCGTGGTGCTGGCTGCCGCGGCGATTGTGGCAGTGGGATATGTGCTTTCCTTCGCACTGCTTCATGTGAAGCTGACGGCGTCGATGATGCCAGGCGGCGCGCACAGCCTGTCGATCATCTTTGGCCATGCTAACGATCGGACGGCTGCGCTCTGCCCGGTTCTGCACGCGGTCGCTTTTGCAGTCGCCATTGCGGCAGTGTGGTTTGCGCCGGCGCTGATCGTTCTGCGGCAACGTCCGCCGCTCGAGGCGATGCTGACGAGCTTGCGCGCCATGTTTCATAACGGGCCGGTCGCCCTGGTGTACGCCGCAGTACTGGCTGCCGACGCGATGCTCGTGCCGGTTGCGCCGATGCCGATCCGCGCGCTCGTGCTGACACCGCTAATCAGCGCGTTAATCCTGCTATCCATGCACGGCAGCTACCGCGACATTCTGTCGATCGACCGCTCGAAAGAGGACTAACGCGGTCGACGGTCTTCCGAAAGGCCGTCGACGCAACGACCCGCGCCACTCACGCCGAACCCCAACCTAAAGTATCCTCTATCGCTTCGAGACCTTTTCCAGCGATAGTCAGAATGCCTTCTTTCCCCTTCGACGCGGTACTTTTCGATTGCGACGGCGTGCTCGTCGACTCAGAACTCATCACTAACCGCGTGCTCTCGCAGATGCTCGGCGAGCTTGGCTGGCCCATCAGCGTCGCAGAAACGATGCGCGTGTTCATGGGCAAGGCGGTGCGCGACGAGGCGTCGCTTATCGAGGCCAACACGGGCGTCGCCATCTCGGAGGCGTGGCTGACGCAGTTCAGGGAGCGCCGCAACGCGGCGCTCGAACGTGAACTCGTGGCGATCAATGGCGCGGCTGCGGCGGTAAAGGCCCTCCACACAGCGTTGGACGGCCGCATCGCGGTTGCGTCGGGCGCCGACCGGCACAAGGTCGAGATGCAATTGCAGAAGACCGGCATGCTCGATTACTTCGAAGGCCGCGTCTTCAGCGGACACGAAATGCCGCACACCAAGCCTCATCCCGATGTGTATCTGGCGGCGGCACGCAGCCTGGGGGTGGACCCCAAACGCTGCGCGGTGGTGGAAGACACGGTGACGGGTGCAACGGCCGGCCTGGCAGCGGGCGCGACGGTGTTCGGCTACGCACCCTCCAACGTTGGCCACAGCACGCCGGACGCGTTGCGCGAAGTCGGCGTCGCGCTGGTGTTCGAGGACATGGAGCAGTTGCCGGCCTTGCTCGCGCAATGGCGGCTGGTGAACGCCTGACGGATAACAAGGAACAAAGGAATAGCCTCCATAAGAAAACCCGGCGTCTGAAAACTGGAATCGTGGACGACGGAATCGGGATTGCCGGGCGGATGGGCAAAAGGCATCCTTGGCATGCAGCGAACTCATAATTGTTTCTAGGGTTAACCCTTATTATGTTGCTTTCTGCAACGATCGCCCGTGGAATTGTGACCACGGCCGCGATTGATGTGCCGCTCCAACCCAGTTCTTCGATTCCAGGGCGCAATGTTTGGTCATTTTCAGCGCAGGGCAAAGCATGCGGCTAACCGCCGGTTGAATACCTTGCATGCGGTCGCTGACTACGCGTCGCGGCGGCGCCCGGTGTGGATGGTGTCGTTCGCGGTGGACGAGGCGAACCTGTCCGAGGGCCTGCGCGCCGCGTGCGCATCGACGGCGATGCTGGTGCTCGGCAATCTGCTGCATGACCCGTTGTTTGCATGGGCGGCCATTGGCGCCTTCTGGACCTGCCTCGCCGACGCGGCGGGGACCAACCGCATGCGCTTCGCTTCGATGATGAGCTTCGCGCTGCTCTCCACACTGTGCGGCGGCCTCACGGCATTCGCCTCCGGCGCCGGCACACTGGCCGCGACGGCGGCGATCCTGCTATTCGCGACGGCCGGCGCGCTCGCCCGGGTGTGGGGCGCAGCGGCCTCGCAAGTGGGCATTCTGGCGGCGACCGCCTGCGTGGTGATGGTCGACAGGCCGATGCACAACCTGCAGCACGGTCTGCTGTTTCTCTCTATCTATCTGTTCGGATGCCTGTTCGCGGTAGTGCTGAGCCTGACCGTGTGGCGCATCCATCCGTTTGGACCCAGCCGCATGGCGTTGCGCGCCGTCTACAGCAGGCTCGCCGATATCGCGCTCGATAGCGCGCGTCTGCTCCGACGCGACACCGCCGACTTCGGGCAATGGGCGCGCCATGCCGCCACCTATCGCGGCCAGGCACGCGCGGCGCTCGAAAGAGCCCGCAAGGTGCTGGCCAAGGTGCCGAACCTGCGCGTCGACAAGCGCGAAACCTACGAGCACCTGCTGCTCGCGCTCGCGGATACCGAGCGCGTGTTCGCCTACCTGATCGCCGTCACCGACGCGTGCGAGCGCGGCCACCACAATCTGCGCGAACCGCAGCGCGCCGCGCGCACGCTGTCGGCAGTGGCCGAGGTGCTGCTGCGCATTGGCCGCGCGGTGAGCGAAGACGCGAGCACCCAGGCGGCTCGAAGCAGCCGCGCGGACGATCAGGCCGGCAGTGACGCGAGGTCCACGCCGGCCGCACTGCAACGCCGTCTGCACAAGCTGGCCCGCGCGCTCGAAGTGGCGCTCGGCGAGCCGCTGGCGCTCAAGCTGCGCTCGGGCTCGCTGGAATTCGAACCGCCGCCGCGGCGCGAGACCGGCTGGTTCGAGGCTGCTGTCGGCAACCTGTCGCGCGCCTGGATGACGCTCAAGGCCAACGCATCGTTCGAATCGATCGGACTGCGGCACGGCGCGCGCGTCGGCGTGGCCGCCACGGCGGGCTTCGTGATCGTGCGGATCCTGCACGTGCCGTTCGGCTACTGGGCGACCATGGCGATCCTGCTGATCCTGCAGCCGTCGATTGCCGGCACCTGGCCGCGCAGCATCGAGCGGGCGGCTGGCAGCATCGCCGGTGGTCTGCTGGCAGCGGCGATCGGCCTCGCGATTCATGCGCCGATCGGCATTTCGCTGGTGGTGTTTCCGCTCGTCTGCGCGACCATGGCGCTGCGTACCGTCAGCTACAGCCTGTTCGTGCTGTTCCTCACACCGACCTTCGTGCTGGTGGCGGACTTTGCCGCGCCAGCGGGCCACGAGTGGATGTATGCGGTGACCCGGCTCGGCAATAACGTACTTGGCTGCCTGATCGCACTCGTCGCGACGTTCCTGTTATGGCCGAGCCGCGAGCCGGTGGATTTTCGCGTTCGCCTCGCCGACGCGGTCGGGGCAAACCTGAACTATCTGGTGAGCGCGCTCGAGCATGCGGGCGGCGAAGATACCGAAGTGGAGAAAATGCGTCGTGCAGCGGGCCTCGCGAGCAACAACGCGGAAGAGGCGTTCAACCGCCTGCGGCTCGAGAAGCTGGAAAGCTCGCTGGCCGACCGCGCTGCGATCACGGCGCTCGCGCTGTTGCGGCGCGTTGCAGGGACGGCGACGCGGATGCGGCTTGCCGCCAACAAGACCCAGGCGGACGGTGCGTTGATCGCGTGGATTTCGGCGGTAAGCAAGGAGCTCGACGCGTATTTGCTCGACCGGGCGCAGGTCGAGCCGCGCTCGGAGTTCGAAGCGTTTCCGCGCCGGCACCTGTCGCTGGTCGAAGCGGACGCGGTGAATCAGGTCTCGCATCTGCGCCGACTGCTGGTGGAGAACACGGGCGTCATGGAAGAGGTGGCAGGCAAACCGGTGCTGTCCTGAGCGTTTGCGCGGGACGCACGCCGATGCAAACGGTGCGCGAGGGATAGGCTGTGGCGGATTGGCCTCTGAGTCGCACGCGGTAGCCCAGCAGCCCGCGGCTGCCCACACGCTCAACGATCCCCGCTCTTCACCAGCTGCAAAGGCGTTTCAACAAGAGGCGTCAGGTCCTCCTGGCGGGTCATCTCGGTGAGCGCCTTGAGCGCCACGTCGATGCCGAACACCGCCTGGCGTGCCGCGAACTGATCCACCGTGGCGAGAATCTTGCCGCTATTGAGCAGCGGCCTGATGTCCGGGTTGTTGTTGTAGCCAGTGATGTACACGCTGCCGGTGCGATGCGCAAGGCGAACCGCGTCGACCGCGCCCGTGGCCATATTGTCGTTGGCGCACAGCAATGCGCGAAGTCGCGGATGCTGCGCCAGCATCGTCGCAGCGGCCGCTTTGCCTTTGGCATAGGTATAGTCGCCCGGCGCAACCGCCACGACTTTCATGCCGGCCGCGTCCATGGCAGCCTTGAAGCCCTCGGTGCGTTGCTGTGCGTTGCGGTCGGTCGTGACACCTTCGATGATTCCCACTTCGTCGCCGCGAGCGAGCTTGGTGGCCACGTAATCGCCTATCGTCTCCGCACCCTTGCGGTTGTCCGGACCGACGAACGGCACCGAGAGGTGGAGCGCATCGAGGGCCGCTTCGTCGAGCGGATTGTCGATAGCGATCACGATGATGCCCGCGTTGATGGCGCGCGCTACCACCGGCACCAGCGCCTTCGAATCGGTCGGAGCGAGCACGATGGCGCTGGTGTGCGCGCCGATCAGATCGTCGACCATGCGAATCTGGGTAGCGGTGTCGAGTTCCGTGGACGTGCCGAGCACGTTCAGGTCGAACTGCGAGGCAAAGTGCTTCTGGTAGTTCTGCGCGGCGCTCGCCATGGCGACCGTGAACGGGTCCGCGAGCGACTTCAGAACGAGGGCGATCGTCAACTTGCCAGTCGGTGTGGCCTCGGCAATTTTCGCAACTGTCAGGCCGGCGGCTGCGAGCGCGCCGGCTACGAGCACGCGCCGGCGTGTCTTCTGTACCATTGGCTTCCTTTTGTCGTGCGCGATGGTTAGCGCACAGGAATGATACAGCCTAGCCCGGCGTGAGCATCTCCGGCAAAACCTCGGTTCTCGGCTCGATCGACTGGTTGCTGATATAAGCCCACAACTGCTCGGCTGCCTGGCCGCGTTGCTTGACCGGCCGGTACAGGCGGATTTCAAGTTCGGTCGCCCAGGCGTTGGAGCCGGCTCGCACCAGCGTGCCTTCGTGCAACTCTTTGGTGATGCAGCTTTCGGGCAGCCAGCCGATGCCGTGACCCGCCACCACCATGCCTTTCAAGGCCTCGGACATGTGGGTTTCAAAGCAGCGGTACAGCGAATAGGGCTCGGTGGCATTCATCAACAGCATTTCCACGACGTTGCCGAGGAACGCGCCCGACGAATAGGCGAGCAGCGGCAGCGGCCGCCCGGTCTTGCCGGGCAGCTCGAACAGCGGTTTGCCGTCGGGACCGGCGGCCGACACCGGCACGATCCGTTCGACTCCGAGCGTCAGAAAGGGAAAGTGATTGGGGTCGAGCGCAATCGGCAATTGCGGGTGGTGATAGCCGATCAGCAGATCGCAGTCGCCCGCCACCAGATGCTGCACGCCCTCTGGCACATTGACCGCCTGGACCCGCGCCATGATGTTGCCAAACTCGTTGGTCAGGCGTTTGAGCCAGTCGGGGAAGAGCGTGAACACAAGCGTGTGGGCCACTGCGAAGTGCACCACATGATCGTTCTCCGCAAACTGCTCATAGCCGCCCACCAGATTGCGGGCCGCGTGCATGCTGCGCAGGATGTCCGCGGCCAGGCTGCGAAACATCCTGCCGGCGGGCGTGAGGGTGATCGGATTGACGCTGCGGTCGAACAGGCGCGTGCCCATCCACGTTTCGAGCGCCACGATTCGTCTACTGAATGCTGACTGGGTGAGATGGCGGCTGCGCGCCGAACGGGAAAAACTCTTCGTGTCAGAAAGAGAAAGAAAGTCTTCCAACCACTTTGCTTCCATATTTATCACTTTTATTGGATCAATCGACAACCGCCATCCGTCGGATACCGGCGACTCTCTAGCCTACCGCCTCGCGCTTCCAGCATACCGATGTTTTTTTTCGATGGGTGTTAGTCGAAATATGCATGAGCGTTGCCGCCATAAATTGGGCTACATACCGTTCGACTGCCTGCCCATGTATTACGCAGTGCTGACACAAGGCAGTGCCGACATGATAAATGCGCGCTGAATGGATTCTGTAACCGGCAATTGTTAATTCCGGTAAGAGACGCCGTGCCGGTTCGTTGGAATTCATCTGTGCGCCATTGCCTATCAACCCGACGGACTATCTCCGGGATTCCGAAACAGCGAACCCGCCTCAAAGGATGGAACTGATTATGTCCACACTGGAAAACCAACCGCATCCCCCCGGCAGCGGTGAATTGGATAAGAAAAGCTGGCTGGAATCGCACGAAGCGGGATATCACAAGACTTTGGGTAACCGTCAGGTGCAGATGATCGCGATTGGCGGCGCGATCGGCACGGGCCTGTTTCTCGGCGCCGGTGCGCGTTTGCAGATAGCGGGTCCGTCGCTGGCAATTGTTTATCTGGTGTGCGGCGTATTCTCGTTTCTGATTCTGCGCGCGCTCGGCGAACTGGTGATGCACCGTCCGAGCAGCGGCAGCTTCGTGTCGTATGCGCGCGAATTTCTCGGCGAAAAGGCTTCGTTCGTAGCCGGCTGGATGTATTTCCTGAACTGGGCGATGACCGGTATCGTCGACATTACGGCCGTCGCGCTATACATGCATTACTGGGGCGCCTTTACGTCGGTGCCGCAATGGGTGTTCGCGCTGATTGCGCTGTGCATCGTCGCGGCGATGAACCTGATCGGCGTGAAATGGTTCGCCGAGATGGAGTTCTGGTTTGCCCTCATCAAGGTGGCCGCCATCTCGCTGTTCCTCGTGATCGGCACGATCATTCTCGGCACAGGCGTGCACGTGGCCGGCAACAGCACCGGCGTGCATCTGATCAGCGAGAACGGCGGCTTCTTTCCGCACGGTCTGCTACCTGCGCTCGTGCTGGTGCAAGGGGTGGTGTTCGCCTTTGCCGGCGTCGAACTGGTGGGCACCGCCGCGGGCGAGTGCAAGGACGCGCGCAAGGTGCTGCCGCGCGCCATCAATAGCGTGATCTGGCGGATCGCCTTGTTCTACGTAGGCGCGGTGGTGCTGCTGGTGTGCCTGCTGCCGTGGAGCGCGTACAAGGCAGGGCAGAGCCCGTTCGTCACCTTCTTCGGTCAGCTCGGCGTGCCGGGCGTGGGTTCTGTGATGAACATCGTCGTGCTTTCCGCCGCGCTGTCGAGCCTGAACTCCGGCCTGTATTCGACTGGCCGCGTGCTGCGGGCGCTGTCGATGGGCGGCTCCGCGCCGAACTTCCTGTCGCGCATGAGTTCGCAGTCGGTGCCGTATGCCGGCATCCTCGTGACCGTGGCGATCTACATCGTGGGCGTGGTGCTCAACTACTTCGTGCCGTCGAGCGTGTTCGAGATCGTGCTCAATATCGCTTCGCTCGGCATTCTCAGCACCTGGGGCTTTATCGTGGTCTGCCAGATGAAATTCCGTCAGGCGGTAGCGCGCGGCGAAGCGGAGCCGGTGACCTTCCGGATGCCCGGTGCGCCGGTCACCTCGTGGCTTACCCTGGCGTTTCTGCTGGGCGTGCTGGTGCTGATGGCCTTCGATTATCCTAACGGCACGTGGACGGTCGCCTCGATCCCGGTTGTGGTGCTGCTGCTGGTGGCCGGCTGGTACGGCGTGCGCCGCCGCGCGGGAGCGATGATGAAGCCGACCATTCCGTCGGTCACCCTGACGCAGAGCGTTCTCGAGGACAACCCCCGCTAGTCATGACCACTATTTCGGCCAATTTCGCTATGCCGCCAGACCCGCTACACTGGCAATACACGCACGACCTGCAATAACGACGGAGAACCGAAGTGACGCCATTCGACGAGATGCTGATCTCAGCTGACGGAGTACGCGCGCCGTATGCACGGCTCAAGCAATGGCTCGATGCCCAGAATCCCGCGAACCTCGCACAAAAGGCGCAGGACGCCGAGAGCGTGTTCCGCAGGACCGGCATTACGTTCGCCGTGTACGGCGAGGAAGAGGCGGCCGAGCGCCTGATTCCTTTCGACATCATTCCACGCATCATCTCCGGGCAGGAGTGGACGCGCCTGTCACAAGGCATCGAGCAGCGCGTAATGGCGCTCAACGCATTCCTCGACGATATCTACCATCGTCAGGAGATCGTGCGAGCCGGCAAGATTCCCAAGGAGCTGATCTCGCAGAACGAGGCGTTCCTGCCGGAGATGATCGGCTTCCGTCCGCCGGGCAATGTTTATACGCACATCATCGGCGTCGATATCGTACGCACTGCCGAGAACCAGTTCTACGTGCTCGAGGACAATGCGCGCACCCCCTCTGGCGTGTCCTACATGCTGGAAAACCGCGAGACCATGATGCAGCTCTTCCCCGAGCTGTTTCAGCAGGTCAAGGTGCAACCGGTGGAGGCGTATCCGCAGTTGCTGCGCCAGTCGCTCGCGGCCGTCTGCCCGCCAGGCGGCAATCACGAGAATCCGACAATCGCGGTGCTCACGCCCGGCATTCACAACTCCGCCTACTACGAGCATGCGTTCCTCGCGGATCAGATGGGCGTGCATCTGGTTGAAGGCAGCGATCTGCAGGTGGTGGACGGTCACGTGGCGATGCGTACGACTGAAGGCTTCCGCGCAATCGACGTGCTGTACCGGCGCCTGGATGACGCCTATCTCGACCCGATGACGTTCCGCGGCGATTCGGTGCTCGGCGTGGCCGGCATCATGGATGTCTATCGCGCGGGCAACATCACGATTGCCAACGCGCCGGGTACCGGCATTGCGGACGACAAGGCGATCTATTCGTATATGCCCGAGATCGTCGAGTTCTATACGGGCCGCCAGTCGATTCTCGAAAACGTGCCGACGTGGCGCTGTTCCGAGCCGAGCAGCCTCAAATACGTGCTGGACCATCTCCACGAACTGGTGGTGAAGGAAGTGCATGGCTCGGGCGGCTACGGCATGCTGGTGGGACCGGCGGCATCGAAGAAGGAGTGCGAGGACTTCGCGGCCAAGCTGCGCGCGCGGCCCAACAACTACATCGCGCAGCCGACGCTCGCGCTCTCCACCACGCCGATCCTGACCGAGAAGGGACTCGCCCCGCGCCACGTGGATCTGCGGCCGTTCGTGCTGGTGTCGGACCGGATTCGCATCACACCGGGCGGCTTGACGCGCGTGGCGCTGAAAGAGGGTTCGCTGGTCGTGAATTCGAGCCAGGGCGGCGGCACCAAGGATACGTGGGTGCTGGCCGACTAAGGGCCGACCAGGGGCCGCGAGGCCGGCAGGAAGCACGCAAGGCATCAGGCAGGCAACAGGCAGCAACAAACAGAAACAGGATCGGGACAGCACATGCTTCTTGGACGCACAGCAAGCGGGCTCTACTGGATGCACCGCTATATCGAGCGCGCGGAAAACATCGCGCGGGTGGTCGATGCGGGACTGCGCATGTCGCTCACGCGTAGCACCGACGCGCCGGCCACGTGGTCGTCGGTGGTGGTCACCTCCGGCACGGAAGCGGGCTTTCGACAGAAGCACGACGTCTGCACGGCCGAGACGGTTTCCGATTACCTGCTGCGCGACATCGACAATCCGTCGAGCGTGCTGGCGAGTATCGAAGTGGCGCGTTCGAATGCGCGCATGGTGCGCACGGCGCTCACGCGCGAGACGTGGGAAAGCGTGAACGAAGCGTGGATGACGATCAGGCGCCTGCTGGCCGCGCCGGTTCCGTCCAGCGAATTGCCGGGCACGCTCGACCGCATCAAACGTCAGGCCGCGCTGATCCGTGGTTCTTTTCACGGCACCATGCTCAGAAACGAGATTTTCAATTTCGCGCGCATTGGTACTTTCATCGAGCGCGCCGACAACACTGCGCGCATCCTCGACGTCAAATATCATCTGCTGCTGCCCTCGGTGTCGTACGTCGGCTCGACGCTCGACAACTACCAGTGGGAGTCGATCCTGCGCTCGGTCGACGCGCACCGCTCGTACCGCTGGGTCTACGACGTGCAGTACAAGCCGGTCAACATCGCCGACTATCTGATTCTCAACGGCCGCATGCCGCGTTCGCTGAACTTCTGCTACCAGAACATCGTCGAGAACCTGCGATTCCTGGCGCAGGACTACGGTGCGACGCACAGTTGCCATTCGACCGCCGACAGGACTCTCGCCACGCTCAGGGACAACTCGGTCCAGCGGATTTTCTCGCGTGGCCTGCACGAGTTTCTCACCGGCTTTATCGCGCAGAACAACCGGCTCGGCTTTGAAATTGCCGAGACCTATAACTTCGATTGAGTACGGCCATGCGTATCGCCATTCGCCACACTTCTCACTACCAGTACGACCAACCGGTTCCTTATGCCTTGCAGCGGCTGCGGCTGCGTCCGCAGTCCGGCCCGGGGCAGAACGTGCTCGACTGGCGCGTGACGGTCGACGGCGTCGAACCGAACGTAAGCTGGACTGACGGTCTGGGCAATCGCGTCGATCTCGTGCGGCACGAGCGCAACAAGAGCGAGATCGTGATCGTCGCCGAAGGCACGGTCGAGACCCAGGACATGGCCGGCATCTACGGCTTCATCAACGAGATTGCGCCGCCCTGGATCTTCGAGCGCGAGACTCCGCTCACCCAGGCAGGCGAGCGCGTGCAGGCGCTCGCCGCTACCGTGCGCGCGGGCGACGGGCAACTGGACATGTTGCACAAGCTGACCAACGCCATCCACCAGCAGATTGCCTATGTGCCCGGCGCCACCGGGGTCGGCACCGATGCCGAGACGGCGTTGCGCGAAGGACACGGGGTTTGCCAGGACCATACGCATGTCTTTATCGCCGCGGCGCGCAGCCTCGGCGTGCCGGCCCGCTATATCTCGGGCTATCTGCTGATGGATGACCTGGAGCAGCACGGTGCCAGTCACGCGTGGGCCGAAGCGCATGTGGACGGTCTGGGATGGGTGGGGTTCGACGCGGCTAACGACAAATGCCCGGACGACCGCTACGTACGTATCGCGACCGGCCTCGATTACCGCGATGCGATGCCGGTGTCGGGCGTGCGGACGGGGCAGGGGGCGGAGTCGCTAACCGTCACGGTCACGGTATTGCCGGCGTCGGGCCAGAGTCAAAGTCAGAGTCAGGGCTAAGCGCATCAACGCGGGCCGCGTCTGGGCGGCCCCGTCAAGCCGACCTCATCAACACCGAACGAAGCAAAGATCGGCAATTCCCCGTACGCTTACGCCTGACGATTTCACACTGAGCCGTCATGCACCCGCCTACTGCATAGGGGAAGAGTGTCGTGAAAGATCCGCTCGTTATCGGTTTCGCGCTGCTGGCGGTGGACATTGCGCTCTGGCGCGCCGGCTTGCCGCGTCAGGGCACGCTGCGTCTCGTCTTACGCCTCGTGATCTTCGCCTTCTACAGTGCCGTGCTGTTCGGCTACGGCATGAATCCGCTATCGCCTGCACCGTGGCCGGAGTCGTGGCTGCGTCATCTGGGCGCGCAGATTCTGGAGGTGCTCTGGTGGCTCAATGGCGCGCGCCTGCTCACGCAGTCGCTCGACGCGGTGTTCGTCTCGCGTAGCTGGCACAAGGAGCGGCTCTTCCAGGACGTACTGGGCGCGCTGGTGTTTCTCGCCGCCGCGGTCGCTTCACTCGCCTTTGTGCTGAACATTCCCGTGCGCGGCCTCGCGGCCACCTCGGGCGCGCTCGCGATCGTGGTAGGTCTCGCCATTCAGAGCACCTTGAGCGACGTGTTCGCCGGCATCGTGCTCAATACGACCGAGCCCTACCACATCGGCAACTGGGTGAGCGTCGACGGCGTGGAAGGCCAGGTCATGGAAATGAACTGGCGCGCCACGCACCTGCTGACGTCGCAAGGCAACATCGTGATCGTGCCGAACAGCGTGGCCGCCAAAGCCAAGATCGTCAACAACAGCCGGCCTTCGACGCTGCATGGCGTATCGATTACGCTGGAAATCTCTCCACAGGAGCGCCCTGCGCGGGTGCTCGGCGCGCTGGAGCAGGCTCTCGTGGGCATCGGCACGGTGCTGAAAACGCCTGCGCCGTACGCGCTGGTCAAGTCGGCCTCGGTCGATTCGATTCGCTATGAAGTGACGGCATACGTCGACGACATGGCGAAAAAATCGGCTGTCACAAACGAACTCTACGATCTTTGCTACCGGCATCTCGATGCAGCCGGCATCGAACTGCGGCCATTGGGCGTTCCTGCACCGCCGCAATCGGGTGTCGACCGGTTGCAGCGTCTGCTTGGACGCGTCGAACTGTTTCGCACGCTGCAGGTCGATGAACTGGCGGGGCTGTCGAGCAAGATGTCGCGTCACGAGTACCAGGCCGGCGAGTTGGTGGTCGGATCGGACGCGGTGACCGATTATCTGATGATTGTCGAATCGGGCGTCGTGTCGGTGGAAGTGACCACGCCTTCGGGCGTCGTCGAGCCGGTCCGTCTCGGCCCGGGCGACGCCGTCGGAGAAGCCGGCGTGCTGGCAGGACTGCCGGTGCGCGCCAAACTCATCGCCTTGACGCACACTGTGATCTACCGTCTGAACAAAACGGATCTCACGCCCGTGTTGAAGCGCCGCCCTGATATCGGGCAACAGATGTGTCAAGTGCTGTCACAGCGGGAAGACAAACTGCTTCAACTCGGCAGCCCGCCCGAGGCTCAGGTGGTGACCGAGCGTTCGCTATTCGACTGGTTGCGCGACGGCATGCGCAAGTTGCATGATCTGACGGTCTAGGAACCCCGCAAGTACTCTGAAGGTAGCAAGGTGTGAAGTTCCCGGGGCGGGCGGCTTTGCTGTCGGCCCTTCCTTACCATCCACTAACAGGGCCGCCCACATCAGGCGCGCGGGTTGATTCGCACGGCTCGATCGACGCGGTCGTCAAGGAGTAGCTTATGGCCCGCCACACCATCGCCGACTATCTGGCGAAAACGCTCGCAGCCGCGGGCGTCGAGCGCATCTGGGGCGTGACTGGCGACAGTCTCAACGGACTGGCGTACAGCCTCGACCAGCTCGGCTCGATCCGCTGGATGCATACGCGTCACGAAGAAGTCGCTGCATTCGCAGCTGGCGCAGACGCCGCCTCGACCGGCAAGCTCGCCGTCTGTGCCGGTAGCTGCGGCCCCGGCAATCTGCATCTGATCAACGGGCTGTTCGATTGCCACCGCAATCATCAGCCGGTGCTGGCGATCGCCGCACATATTCCGTCGACGGAAATCGGCCTCGGCTACTTTCAGGAAACCCATCCGCAGGACCTGTTCAAGGAGTGCAGCCACTTCGTCGAACTGGTCTCCAACGCGTCGCAGTTTCCGCGCGTGCTGGAGCGCGCGATGCGCACCGCCATCGAGGAACGCGGCGTGGCCGTGATCGTGTTGCCCGGCGATATCGCGCTGAGCGAAGGGCCCGCCGAAACGCCGCGCTGGAGTACCAGCGAACCCTCCACCATCGTGCCCGCGCAAGCCGATCTCGAGCGGCTTGCGGGTATGCTCAACGGATGCGAAGCCGTGACGATCATGTGCGGCAGCGGCGTGGCGGGAGCGCATGACGAAGTGGTTGCGCTGGCCGACACGCTCGGCGCCCCGATTGTCCACGCGCTGCGCGGCAAGCCTTTTATCGAATACGACAATCCGTACGACGTCGGCATGACCGGCCTGATCGGCTTCAGCTCCGGCTATCACGCGATGATGTCGTGCGACACGCTGCTTCTGCTGGGCTGCGATTTCCCTTATCGGCCGTTCTATCCGCCCGAGGCCAAGGTCGTGCAGATCGACCACAAGGGTTCACAACTGGGCAAGCGTGCGCCGCTCGCGCTCGGACTCGTGGGTACGGTCAAGGAAACGGTGAGCGCGCTCTTGCCGAAGCTGCAGCGCAAGACGGACCGCAAGTTTATCGACAACGCCCGCAAGCACTATGTGTCAGCCCGCAAGGGGCTCGACGAACTGGCCACGCCGGCAGGTCCGGGCCGGCCGATTCATCCGCAGTATCTGGCCAGAATGATCGACCAGGTGGCGAGCGAGGATGCGATCTTCACCGCGGACGTCGGTACGCCGACGCTATGGGCAGCGCGCTATCTGACGATGAACGGCAAGCGGCAACTGCATGGCTCGTTCAATCATGGATCGATGGCCAACGCCATGCCGCAGGCGCTCGGTGCGCAGGCGGGCCATCCGCAGCGCCAGGTGGTGTCGCTGTCGGGCGATGGCGGTCTGTCGATGCTGCTCGGCGATCTGCTCACCGCTCGCCAGCTCGACCTGCCGATCAAGGTGGTGGTGTTCAACAACAGCCTGCTGGGCTTCGTTTCGATGGAGTTGAAGGCGGGCGGCTACCTCGATACCAATGTCGATCTCAGCAAGACCGACTTCGCTGCGATCGCTCAGGGCGCGGGCATTTTCAGCATTCGGGTGGAAGAGTCGGAAGGCGTCGAGGCGGCCTTGCAAAAGGCGTTTGCGCATCCGGGACCGGCACTCGTCGACGTCGTCACGTCCAAACATGAGCTTGCCATGCCGCCCACCATCGAGCTGTCGCAGGCGAAGGGCTTCAGTCTGTATATGCTGCGCGCGATTCTGAGCGGACGTGGTGACGAGATCGTCGAACTGGCAAAAACCAACTTGCGTTGATACGACGGGCGGGTGGTAGTACATCCGGGCATTAATCCAGACGAAAGCGGACACCGGGTTGTCATGCTGGGAGTACAGCCTATACTGAACTTGCTGGCGCCTGACAAACCGGCGCAAGAACCGTAGCCGTTATCACGCTTTCCCTGCTTTCCGCGTTTTCCACCGTTGCCAATGCCACCGGCGCCGCCTTGAACGGCGGCGCCGGCCATCACCTCGCACACAGGAGTACGTTCCATGAATTACGTTACTACCAAGGATGGCGCAAAGATTTTCTACAAGGACTGGGGCACGGGGCAACCTGTCGTGTTCTCGCACGGCTGGCCGCTCAACGCGGATGCGTGGGACGTGCAGATGCTGTTTCTGCAGCAAAAGGGCTACCGCGTGATTGCCCACGATCGCCGCGGCCACGGCCGTTCGAGCCAGACTGGCACCGGTAACGATATGGACACCTATGCGGACGATCTGGCCGCTGTGATCGACGAACTCGATCTGAAGGATGCCGTGCTTGTCGGCCACTCCACCGGTGGCGGAGAGATCTCGCACTATGTAGGCCGTCATGGCACGAAGCGTGTCAAGAAAATGGTCCTGATCAGCGCGGTCCCGCCGCTCATGCTCAAGACCGCAGCCAATCCGATCGGCCTGCCGAAGGAAGTCTTCGACGGTATCCGCGCGAGCACCGCCAGCAATCGCTCGCAGTTTTTCAAGGATCTGGCGATGCCTTTCTACGGCTATAACCGGCCGAATGCAAAGGTCTTGCAAGGCGTGATCGACGAATTCTGGCGCGAGGGGATGCTCGGTTCGGTGCTCGGCGAGTACGAGTGCATCAAGCAGTTCTCGGAAGTCGACTACACCGCCGATCTCCAGAAGATCGATGTGCCGACGCTGATCCTGCAAGGCGACGACGACCAGATCGTGCCGATCGATGCTTCGGGCCGCAAGTCCGTCGAGATCATCAGGAATGCCACGCTCAAGGTGTATCCGGGCGCATCGCATGGCATGTGCACGACCGAAGCCGACAAGGTGAACGCCGATCTGCTTGCGTTCCTCCAGTCGTAAACCGACATAAGCAAGTTCAACGCAGCATCGACCGTGCTGTGCCGTATTGTCCGCATTAGCGTCAAATGATCGGCGGCCGGAGGAGTCCGGCCCATTTCCCCTTGGTTAACTGAGAGGCATACCGACATGGAACAAGTTACCCCGTGGAGCCAGGTCGTCTCGCTTCTATCGCATGGCATCAATGATGAAATGTTCGCGGCGCAGCCCTGGCACGCAGGCAGCGGGTCACACCCGGCCAACGGTGTGGGCAAACCGCGCGGCGCGCAGCAGGGTGTACCGGCCGCCGACTGCGATAGCAAGATTACGTCGATCGAGCGTCAGGACGAGGGCCTCGCGCTGGTGTCCTGGTGCGATCCAACAATGTGCCATTACATCGATCAGGTCTGGAATCAGGTCGTGGCCCGCAGCTCCGGTTATTGCGCGTTGACAGGGCAACGGATCGAGCGGGGCGACACGGTCTTCAAGCCTCGCGCGCGCGGGCGCAACCGCCCGGCCAACTGCAACGAAATGGTGCTTGCCGCAGCACTCGCGCAGGACGACGACACGCCGGCCTGACAAGGTGTGCCCTTTGGTTGTGTCCTCCAGTTGTGATGCTGTGACGTCCTTTTTCTATCAGGAAGAACGATGATGAAAAAATCGAAACTCGCGATGGCTCTCCTGCTTACTTCCACGCTGAGCGTGGCATGCCTTCAGGCGCATGCCCAGGTGGCGGGCTCACAAACGGTCGGCATCAGCGTATCGGAGTCGGAGTTGATCGTACGCGGATGGAGCGTGAAGAAGGCGATTCTCGGCAAGCCGGTAGTCAACGACAACGGCGAGCAGATCGGTGTGGTGCACGACATCATCATTGCGCCGGACAAGTCGGCCTCGTTCGCGATTATCGCGGCGCATCAGTTTGCCGGCGTCTCTCAACACGATGTGGCGATTCCGATCGACCAGCTCGACTTCGTGGAGGGCAAGCTGACGCTGGCGGGCGGCACGCGTGAAGCGATCAAGGCGATGCCTGCGTTCCAGTACGCGCACGTCGCTTCGATGCCGGTGACACGTTCCGAGTATTCGGAGCATCACTGAGGCGGTGTATCGGTGAGGGGTGGACGGCCCGGATGCTTCAGGCAGCCCGCGTGATCCAAGCTTATTTCGCGGGCGTCTGCTCCGCCTCCGCCTCCGGCTCCCAGCCACCGCCCAGCGCGAGGAACAGGTTGGCCTGATCGACCGCCACCTGTCCCTCCGCTGCTGCGACCTGGGCGCGGGTCGAGGTCAGCGTGCGGGTTGCATCGAGGTCCGAAATAAACGACTCGCGGCCGCCGATATACAGGCGATGCGTTTCACCCGCCGACTGCGTAGCCGACTTGAGCGCCGCCCGTAAAGCTTCGGCGCGCGTGTAGTCAGCCACGTAGGTGGCGAGACTCGTCTCCGTTTCACGCAGTGCATTGAGTACCACGCCGTCGAAATGCGCGAGCGCCGCTGTGCTGGCGTCCTCCGCTTCACGCACGCGCCCACGCGCACCGTTGGTCGGGAAGGTCCAACTGATCAGGGGTCCAAATCTCCAGTAATCGGTTTGCGACGTCACGAGATCTTCAGCGAGGCCAACTGTTCCAGTCGAGGCGCCGAAACTCACGGTGGGATACAACGCGCCGGTAGCGACGCCGATGCGCGCTGTCGACGCCGCAAGCTGGCGCTCGGCTTCTCGCACATCGGGGCGGCGCTTGAGCAAAGCAGCGCCGTCGCCGACCGGCAGCGCCTGCTTGATCTGCGGAACCTTGTTGCACGCGAGGACAGCAGGCGGCAGATCGGAGGGGGCACGCGCGAGCAGCATCGCGAGCTGATATTGGGCGATTTTGCGCCGCGCGGTGTAGCGCGGAATATCCGCCGCCAGCGACTCGACCTGCGTCTGTCCGCTGGTCACGTCCGGCTGATTGCCGCGGCCGGCATCGCGCAGACGCCGCGAAACGTCCACGCGTTGCTTCTGCAGCGCCAGCGATTGCTGCGCGATAGCCAGCTCATCCGCCGCCGAGCAGTTCTCGATGTAGGCGCGCACCACTTCGGCCACCACGGTGATACGCGCGAGATCGCCGGCTGCCCGGGTCGCTTCGCTCTCGGCATTCGCTGCTTCCACGCCGCGGCGCAGTTTGCCGAACAGATCGAATTCATACGAGACACGAATGCCTAAGTCGCCTTCGTTCGAGACCGGGATCTTGCCGAAGATCAGGTATTGCTGTCCGGACTCCTGCGCCCGTGCGAATGCGGCCTCCGCGCCGCCGGAGAAACCGCCTTGCGCCTCGGCAACGCCGAGCGCTTCCTGCGAACGCGCGAGATTCGCGGCGGCGACGCGCAGGTCGGTGTTCGATTTCAGCGCGTCGCTTACGAGCTGTTCGAGAACCGGGTCGTCGTACAGATGCCACCAGTCGGACGGCACCGGTTGTTGCGAAACGTGCTGACCGTCGACGTCGGGCAACGCCGCGTCGGCGAACGGTGCGTTGATGACCGCAGCCTTCGGCAGCGAATAGTTTGGACCGACGGTGCATGCGCACAAGGCCAATGCGAACAACGGCGCAAGTGCCGCCAGCGGTGCCAGCGGCAGAGCGGGTAGGGTGCGCAACGGCTTCATCGCGCGGCGCTCGCGGCGGATTGCGCAGTCGCTGCCGGGGCGGGCGGAACTGCAGCGGGCTGCGCCGGAGACGGCGGTGTTGAAGCCAGCTGTGATGCGGCCGGCTGTGATGCGGCCGGCACACCCGAAGCAGTCCTATGGTCCACCGCGCCCTGCGAACCGATGGACGGCGCGAGTCCGCGCACGGACACGGTCGCCGTGCGTCCTGCGATCATGCGGAAGTCCTTCGGCACATCGTCGAGCGCGACGCGCACGGGGATGCGTTGCGCGAGGCGCACCCAGCTAAAGGCCGGGTTCACGTTCGGCAGCAGGTTTGCTCCTTCGCCGCGGTCGCGGTCCTCGATCGCGGACACGATGCTCGCCACGTGCCCACGCAGCACACCCGGCTCGCCCATGATCTTGATATCGACGGCCTGGCCGATATCGATGCCGCTCAGCTTGGTCTCCTCGAAGTAACCGTCCACGCGGAACGAATGCATGTCCACGACCGACAGCACCGCCCGGCCTGACGACGCGAATTCGCCGGTGCGCGGCGCGCGGTCGTTCAGATAGCCGTCCACCGGACTGACGATGTGAGTGCGTTGCAGATTCAGACGCGCGGTATCGACGGCGACCAGCGCATCGTTGAGGGCCGCCTCGTCCGTTTCGACGCGCGAGCGGCTTTCTTCCGCTACTTCGCGCGCGACGAGGTCACCCAGCTGACGGTTGCGCACGTCTTCGCGACGGGCCTGATCGAGCGTCGCGCGCCGCTGTTGCGCCGTGGCCAGCGCCTGCTGCAGCGCGAGCGTGTAACGCGCCTGATCGATCACGAACAGCGTTTGCCCCTGCCTGACCTGCTGGTTGTCGACGACGTCGACCTCGGTGATCAGACCGGACACGTCGGGCGCCACCTGGATGATGTCGGCACGGATGCGGCCGTCGCGTGTCCATGGCGAGAACATGTAGTAGTTGATCATCTTCCACAGCACGAGGCCCGCGATCACGACGACGATCAGGGTCAGCAGGATCTGACCGATGGAGAACCATGTTTTTTTCACGTTATGAACCGGTGCGAAACGAGGACGACAAGACCCAGCAGCAGCACATAGATGCCGAGATCGAAAATGGAACGGTGCCACACAAGACGATAAAAGCCGGTACGCTCGAGCACCGTGCGAATCGCGAGGCCGAGCACATAGGCGACGAACATCAGCACCAGCACGGCCGGCACGAACACGCCGAAGACATCGACTTCGCCGATCATGGTTCGTAATCCTGAAGTGAGGTCAGTGGTCGCATCATGTGGCAGCTTCCTGGTTGGGCGCGGCAGGTGGGCCAAGCGAAGCGATCGTGGCCGGAAACAGTGACAGGCGCAACCCGACCAGCGCATGCTGCGCATCGCGCAACTGCTTGGTATAGAGGGCCGTGCTGTTCGCTGTATTGAGGAGCCCAAGGGCGCCGACCCGAGCGAGCGCCGTGTCGATCGCGGACATCAGGCTCTCGGGCACGGGCTGGCGCTTGCGGCGCGCGACACAGGTTTCGAAGTGACCGCGGATGCCGTCGAGCACATGGTCGATCGAAGCAGACGTCTCGCTGCCGAGCTTCAGACGCAGGCGGCGCAGGTCGACCGCGTTAAAGGCAATGCGCAGATCGCGGAAGCTCTCGATGGAAGGATGGCGGTTGTCGTCAGTCGCGGCTAGACGCGGGATCAACTGCATCAGGCGGTCCAGCATGCGCGCCGCCAGATTGCGTTGATCTTCAATCGGCCTGGTCGAGGCGCTCAACACCACGTCGGCCCAGCTCGAACGCATCAGACGGGAGGCCGCAAGCTCGGCGCCGAACGGCCGCGTCACGCGGGTCCAAAGGTATGCGTACAACAGACCCGCGAGGCCCGCGAGATTGCTGTTCACGAAGATAAAAAAGTCGGCATCGTAGGCGTCCTGAATGCTGATGAAGGTCGCGGTATTGACGGCCACCAGCATGGTCGCGAGATTAAACTGCGGACGCGGGATCAGCGTACCGACGAGGATGAACGGCCCCGCGAACAGGATCACGAGCATCGGGAAATCGTGCACGTTCGGCAGCACAACGAACAGATAAAGTCCCGCCAGCACGACACTGGCCGAGGTCGCAGTGAAGAATTTGAACACTTGCGGCGCGGGCTCGTCGAGCGCCGCAAAAAAGCAGCATGCGATGGCGGCGAGCGTGACCGCGCCGGCGCCGTCGTTCCAGCCGGAACTGATCCACAGCACGCAGCCAAGAACGATCGCGCCGACCGCCGAACCGGTAGAGAACAGCATCATGCCGCGGTCGAAATAGCGCTCCGTTCCGCCCACCCGCCAGTGCCGGAAGCGCGGCTGCCAGGTGCCGTCCTCTTCCACGACGATGCGCCGCAGCGTCCGGCAGTCCTGCCAGACGTCGATGACCTGCTTGAGCCGCCACAAGGCATTCGAAAGGACCGCGCCTTCCCAGGTGGCGAACGCCGCAGGCGGCAGCTGCAACGCGGCGATACGCTCGCGCAGGAGGTCGGCTTCGAGGTCGGGCCGCTCATGCTCCTTCGGGGGACGCAGCGGCGTGTTGAACCACTTGACGACATCGGCGAGCAGCGGCTCGAGTCCGGCAGGAGGCGTGCGGTGGTCGCCAAGCAACGCTATCAGAGGATCGGCCAGCGACGACATGATGGGCAGCAGCAGTTGCATGCGGCCGCGCAGGTCTTGAGCACGGCTTAGCACGTCGGGCCGGGTGTGATCGTAAGCGAGCTGGCTCAGCAGCAGTTCGAGGCTATTGACGGTGGCGGCGAGGCGCTGGCGGCAGGCCGAGATCGAGGCGCCCGCAATGCGCCCCGACAGCGTCTCGGTGGCGTAGATGGCGGCGTCGCGGAACCAGCCTTCGGTGCGCTCGATGATGGTCGGCGCGAGGCGGTTCGGCAGAACGACGCCGCCTACGACGCTCGCGCACACGATGCCGAGCAGGATCTCCTCGGTGCGGGTGACGGCGAGGTCGAAGACGGCGGTGGGATTGAAGACCGCCGGCAAGGCGATCAGCGGCATGGTGTAGCCCGCCAGCATGAAGACGTAGCTACGCGCGGTGCGGTCCGAGATCGCGAGATACAGCAGCGTGCCGGTCCACAGGGCGACGACCACGCTGAACAGATACGGGGATTCGACGAACGGCGGCACGAACAGCACCGCCGCCGATGCTCCAAGGGCGGTGCCGAGCGCCCGGTACAGCGCCTTCGAACGGGTCGCGCCCACGAAGGGATTGGAGACGATGTAGACCGTCGCCATGGCCCAGTAGGGCCGCGGCAACTGGAAGGCGAGCCCGAGGTAGAGGGCGAGCATGGCTGCCGCAAAGGTCTTGACCGAAAACAGCCAGTCGCGCAGTGAGGGGTAGACCATGGCTTGTTATGCGGTGGCACGCCGGGTGGAGGTGCATGAAGCTTGCATGATAAATGAGTCTGTCGCGATCGTGCGACATTGCAGCTAATGGAGGGCAAGCTGGTCAAGTTCTCCAGCGGTAATGTATCCGGTAGCCGCCGGGGCCTCAAGGGTACTGAAGACCTGGGCGGCGGCCTGGCGGCAGGCGATTCGTCCGCCGCGCGGTGTAGACCACCTGAAGGGTCGCAGACTACACTCTCATGCGGCGAACAAGGCGGCACGCTATCCCTCCACGCTGTATGGCTCGAAACGCGCATAGGCATTTAACAATGAGCGACAGGACTGCCCAATCCATCTGGCAACGCTGTATCCAGCTTCCAGGCCTGAGCGTGCGCTTCATGCGCTGCTGTGGTCTTCTGCTCGTCATGGCGAGTGTGCCTCTGCAGGCATGGGCGCAGCAGGCGCCGGCGAATGCCTCGTCTGACGAAACCGCGCTATTGCCGGGTCTCGTGCGTGAACCCATCGCACTGCAGATCACCTTGCCGGATGGCACGAAGCCCAACCTCGAAGCCCTGGTGGTACGCCCGGACCGCCCCGGGCGCTGGCCGCTGGTGCTGATGACGCCCGGCACGCCGCGCGTCGCTGCGACGGGTGTTGGAGACCGTGCGCCGGAACTGCTGCTGACCGCCGCGGTGGCGTTTGCGCAACGAGGGTACGCCGCCGTGATCGTCTTGCGCCGCGGCTTCGGGCACTCGGACGGTCCGTATGCAGAGAGCGGAGGTCCGTGCCGCAGCCCCGACTATCTCTCGCCCGGTAAGGCGTCGGCCGACGACTTGCTGGGCGCGCTGGACTCGTTGCGTGCGCAACCTTGGGTAGACGCTCAGCGCGTGCTGTTGCTCGGCAAATCGACCGGCGGTCTTGCCGTGCTCGCGGCGTCGGCGCGCAATCCGCAAGGCGTGGTTGGAGTGCTCGATTTCGCCGGCGGCCGTGGCTCGAGCCGCCCTGACTTTGTGTGCCGGCCGGATCAACTGATCGAGGCGGTCGAGCAGTATGGCTCGACGGCGAAGATGCCGAGCCAGTGGGTGTGGTCGGAGAACGATCATTATTTCAACCCTGATCTCGCGCGGCAAATGCTTGCGGCCTATACCTCGCACGGCGCGTCGGCGCAGCTTGCGGTGTTGCCACCGTTTGGCGACGACGGTCATGAACTGCTCTACGATGCCCCCGCTGAAGTCTGGTGGCCGACGGTCGAACCGTTCCTGAAGACGTTGAATCTGCCGACCCAGATCGTCGTGCAGTTGCCTGCCCCCGCTGCGCTGCCGCAACCGCCTGGTCTGAATGAGGGCTGCCGGGACCGGTTTGCGCTGTATGGCGCCTCGCGCAACGAAGGCAAGGCATTTGTGATCGCCGCAGGCGGGCATTGCTCGAATACGCTGATCGAGCGCACACCGCAGGAAGCCGCCGAGCATGCATTGGCGTATTGCAGATCGAGGTGGTCGGAGTGCGAGGTTTATGCGCTGGGGCAGCGGGTGGTTCAGTAGGGACGCGTGGCGGTCTGGCCCGTACGCGGCCCGTCTCCCTCGTGCTACGATGGCTCGCCAAGCTCGACGGAGAGATCGATATGAATCCGGAGACCGTAGCCAGGTTCGACCACGAATTCGCCCCCCGCATTGCAACGACCATCGCCGCCTTGTTCGACACGGGTGTGCACGCGGAAGTGTTGCCGTATCACGGCCACGGCCATCCGACCAGCGTCAGGGTATGGGCCGAACCGATCGAAGTGGTGCGGCATTATCCGCACAAGCTCAATCTGCATCTGACCTGGGACAGCGACGAAATCGAGCGTCTGATGGGAGAGGGCGGCGAGGCGCGCTTCGCCAGTTATCTGAATGCGATTCCGCGTAAGCTCGATGCATGGCACAACGCGCGCGAGGTCGATTTTCGCTCGCATACTCAGGCCGAGCCCGAGATATTGATCGGCGGTCTGGATTTCGAGTCCTGACGCCGGTGCTGTGAAGCAACCGGCGCCGTACCCGCCGGGTCTGTCGGGTTCAGAGGACGAGTCCCGTCCTCCTGGGCCCGTTAGAACCGATTCCCGTTCGTGGCAATGCTACCCGGCGTGAACGACACGCCACGCAGCACTTCACCGAAGCCGGCACTACGCAGCGTCACGAACTTTTCCCTGGCGGCGCCAGCGGCGGTCGTGTTCTTCAGCACATCGCGCGTCACCACCAGGCGGTTCGGATCAGCGCCAATATCGCCATTGCCGCTGACCGTCGACGTAATCGCCCAGATCGTCACCGTGCCGTCGTTTTCGACGCGGCCGGTCAGATTGCGCAGGCCGTCGGTAGCAGGCGCCCACGGCAGGCCCGTGGCCGAATTCGAACCCGTCGGATAGCCCGGTACTGTGTACTCCGTACCAAGATTCAGACCGGCCTGAAGCGTATAGGCCAGCGTCCACTTTTTCGCCGAGGCGTTGTAGATCCATTTCTGCAGCCCTGCACCCGTTTGCGCGGCGGCATGCGTGAACAGATCGGTGCCGCCGGTGTAGCCGTCGCCTTCATCCGCAACGTACAGCGTCGTGGCGTTGGCGAACCACATGCCGAACGGGAAGGCGGGCGTCGTCAGCTGCTTGGTGAGCGTCGTGGGGAAGCCTGCCAGGATACACATATTGCTGGGCAGACCGCTCGTTTGCAGCGTCGCGGAATCAAAGGAAAGCGGCGTGGTGGGCAGCTTCGCATTGGCCGCCGGCACGCCTGTGCCGGACGGGCAGGCCTTGCCGGTGGTGTCGAGGAAGTACACCGTATTCACGCCGTTGCTGCCGCTGCCCTTCGTGTAGTACAACACATTGTTGTAGATCGTGATGCCGCGGAAGTTGTCGTCCTTGCCGATCTTGTCGGCTTTGGCGCCGAGTTCGGTGACGGAGAAGCTGCCGAGCGGTGTCGGTGCGCCCGGGTTTTGCTGCGCCTCGGACTGGTTCGACGCTTCCACGATCTGCGCGCCTGTGCCGATGATCACGCCGTCGGGTTGCGGGTTCGAACCGTTGCCGGCATTGCCGGTGGCGTAGAAAAAGTCGTGGCCGTTGCTGTCGTTCAGAATGGCGGCGCGTCCGTTATCGCCGCTGAAGGCATTCGTTTCGGTGAAGCGGAAATTGCCCAGACCATCGACACGTGCAATCCCGCGAAACACGTTCTGCCCATCCGGATTGGTCGGATCGACTTCGCCAGGCGTATTCGCGTTCGAAGCATCGATCGCGTTCACGGGCGCAACGTAGCCGACAAAGCTCAGATAGCGGCCGTCGGTAGACAGATGCAACGCCAGTTCGGATTTCGAACTAAAGCTCGTGACCAGCTGGCCGTTCGAATCGCGCTGAGGATGCAGACTGTTGGGGACTTCGAGTGAGCTGACCATTTCGCCCGAAGGCGTCAGCTGATCGAGATAGATGCGCGACGTGATACCGAAGTTCGAGTCGGACAGTACGTTGTTCCAGACGTACGGATAGGTGCCGTCGACGGTGGCGCCGGTGCTGCAGCCTCCGGTCGTGTTGGCACAGTCCGGCGGCAGGATCGTGCCCACCTGGACATTGCTCGACAGATTGTCGTACACACTGCGGCTAACCACCAGCAAGCCGGGAAAGAACGGGGTTTGGCCGCCAAAGGGAAATTGCTGCGCACATGCACCGGCGCTTGCAGCGATCAGCGTGAGCGCTACCAATGGGTTTCGCGCTTTGAGAACAGAACGGGAATTGAAGCGGGAAAGAGCGCCGGTGAGCAGGCGCGAGCGGGCAGCGGTTTGCATCTGTAGTCTCCGTACAGCATTGAGGGAATATTAGTGACGGACCTGCAGGACAACCGCGCTACCGTAGCAGCGCTTCGTGAACGATTATTGACGTAGCGCTTTCAGATTCGTCAGGCAGTCTCTCCCAATCGAAAGAAACTGACGCTTTCCACGAGGCCAGACGCCTTGTTCTGCACAGCATCGGCGGCCGCGGCGGCCTGCTCGACGAGTGCCGCGTTGCTTTGTGTGACCTGATCCATCTGGTTCACAGCGTCGTTCACCTCGGCAATGCCGGTGGCCTGATCGACCGTAGCGGTTGCAATCGCTTCGACAATGCGTGTGACGCTGCCCGCGCTTTCCACCACGCCATCCATCGTGTCGCTCGCGCGATGGATCAGTTGTGTGCCGACTTCGATGGTCGACACCGAGTCGCGAATCAGTTCCTTGATCTCGCGCGCGGCGTCCGCCGAGCGCTGCGCGAGACTGCGCACTTCGCTTGCGACCACGGCGAAGCCGCGTCCCTGGCTGCCCGCGCGAGCCGCTTCGACTGCGGCATTGAGCGCGAGAATGTTGGTCTGCGCTGCAATGGCTTCGACCACACCGGTGATGTCGACGATCCGCTTCGACGCCGCGTTGATCTGCGCCATCGTGCGCACTGCGTCGCTCATCACGACGCCGCCGTCACGCGCCGCTTGTGCCGCGGTTTGTGCAAGTGTGGTTGCGTTGCGTGCATGACTTGCGTTCTGTTGGACGGAGTCTGTGAAATGCTGCATCGATGCGGCGGTTTCTTCGAGCGACGCCGCCTGCTGCTCAGTGCGTGCGGACAGATCCAGATTGCCCGCGGCAATTTGCTGGGTGGCGGCAGAAATGGTCGTGGCGCCCTCGCGGATTTCGCTGACGATATGGCGCAGCCGTTGATTCATGTCGTTAAGTGCAATCAGCAACTGGCCTGTTTCGTCGCTGCTCTCGACGATCACGTCGGCACGCAGATCGCCTGCGGCCACCGCTTGCGCCACCCCCACGGCTTGCCTGACCGGCACGGTGATGCTGCGGCTCAGAAACCAGACCGCCGCGGCGCCGGCCACGAGTGCCGCCAGCACGACGACCAGCAGCAGGGTGCACGCGAGGTGGTAAGCGTTGAGGGAGGCCTGTTCGATGCGCTGGTTCGAAGCCTGCGCCTGTTGCATGACCGAAGCGACAATCGCATCGATCGCATTGGTCGGCGCACGGTCGATGCCTTTGACGAGTGCGTCGACGATATGCGGGCTGTTGGGGTTGGCGACGTCGAAATGCTGGAGTGCGCCAAGATAGCTCGTCTGCAGCGACTCATGCGTGGCAATCGCATTGTCGACGCCCTCGGGATTCACGCTCAACGCAACCAACTGGCTTCTGAGCTTTTGCAACGCGGCGGTGGTCTTGTCGCTCTGTGCGATGAACGCCTGCTGATGAGTGGCGAGTGCGGTCGCATCGGTGCTGCGCAATAGCAGATCTTTCCATTCCTGAACCTGCTTCTTGAACTCGACCTGGGCGACGCGGGCGGTGTCGGCCGCCTGGCTGTATTGCTCGAGGGTCAAGGCGGATTCGGTCTGCAGCGTGTGCGTCTTCGAGAGCGCATGCCATCCTTCCAGCCCGACCACCATCGTCGCCGCCAACAGTACGGCGCCTAGCAATGCCAGCTTGGCGGCAATTTTCAGATTTCTAAAAAACGACACAACTACTCCTGGATACGTTAAGCGGATTGCTGCTTGCCGCCCGCGCTTTTGGCATCGGCGCAGCAGCTGGGACCGGTAGGGGCGGTCGGACGTTACGGCACGGTGAAGTGCGCCGCGAGTCCGGAAGGGCCGTGATGAGTATTTGAACTGTTTATGGCGGGGCGGTAGCGTCACGCCCTGCAGCGAGTCAATCTTCAGACTATTGAGCGTGTCTTGCATCGTCATTGCTGATGCGAGGCACGAAGTCTCATGCGGGTATACGGCGGCGGCGCCGCAAACTTGAACTGTCGCGGACGTGGCTTACTTTCGGCGTGTTACGGACGTGGCCTTTTGATTGACTTTCGGCGCTGCGTTTAGCGCCTCTCTTTGCGCTCGCGGCTCACATGATTGCCGAATGCAGATGATGCGGATGCTCGAGCGTTTCGGCGATGACGCGCAGCGCCTCCTCGCACTCTTCGCGATTCTTCGAGCCACCAAGACACACGCGCACTGCATTGGGTGGATTGCCATCGGTCGAAAACGCGGCACTGGCAACGGCCGCGATGCCCTGGTTGCGCAACTGCAGCGCCAGCTCGGACGAACTCCAACCGTCGACGCCCGGAATCGGCAGCCACAGATGAAAGCCATCCGCATGCGCATCGTAAGACCAGCCATCGAGGACGCGCGCCGCGATCGTCTGACGGGCTCTGGACTCGCTGCGAATGGCGTTGAGCATCTCTTGCGCGGTGCCGTCGATCACCCATTGGGTCGCGAGCGACACCGTAAACGGACTTGCCATGACAGTGGTTGCGCGCAGTGCGCCGGCGAGGCGTTGCGTCTGACGTGGCGTAGGCGCCTGCAGATAGGCGACGCGCAAGCCTGCCCCAAGGCTTTTGGAGAGACCTGTGACGTAGTAGGTCAATTCAGGCGCGAAACTCGCCAGCGTGTCGGGCGCCTGCAGCGGCAACATGGCGTAGGCGTCATCTTCGATGATCGGCACGCTGTAGCGTAGCGCGACATCCGCGAGCGCTTCGCGGCGCTTGTTGGTGAGCGTGAGCGTACTGGGATTCTGCAGCGTCGGATTGCAATAGAACGCACTCGGCTTGTCGGTCTTGCAGAGCGCTTCGAACGCATGCGCAAGCGGCCCTTCGTCGTCGCGTGCAAGCGCCTGCAGGCGCACGCCCAGTTGCGCGGCGATCGCCTTGATGCCTGGATAGGCGAGCGTGTCGAGACAGATCATCGCCCCTGGCCGCGCGAGTTGCGAAACGAGCGCCACCAGCGCGCTATGAATGCCGGGGCACACCAGCACGTTTTCCGCCGGGCAGTTGGGCAGGCGGCGTTTGAGCCACTCGGCGCCGGCTGCCTTGTCGGCCGGCGAGCCGCCGAAGTCCTGATAGCGCAGCAACTGATAGGGATCGCTATCGGCCATCAGACGGGCGGCCGATTCGCGCAAACGCGCGGCGTATTCCGCCGGCTCGGGCGGCGTGTTCATCGTCATCTCGATGCTGCTGCCGCCGGAGAGTGGCAGCGTGGCGGTGCGGCCGCGCACGAAAGTGCCGCTGCCGGCGCGCGAATCGAGCAAGCCGCGCTTCTTCGCTTCGGCGTAGGCGCGTGCCACCGTGGTGTAGTTGAGCGACAGCTCGTCGGCCAGATCGCGCAGACCCGGCAGCCGGTCGCGTGGCCGCAGCCGCCCGGTGGCGAGATCTTCTTCGATCAGATCGGGAATCGCGAGGTAAGCGGGTTTGCGGATTTCGGCGAGGCGTTTGATCCAGTGATGTGTCGGGCTACTCATCGTTTTTGTACGGCTAAAAAGTGATCGCTTTCAATGATCGGATTGATCGTTTCTGGTGAATGACTGCACCGGCTGTGCGCATTGGCATCGTGCTATTGCCCCTGGCTGGTGCGGTCAACACGGTAAACGGCGCTTCTATTGGCTGCGCTCGCTATACGCAAGCTTCAGGCCAAAAATTTTTTCGGGGCGCTTAACGAATGATCGTCTGTTTGATTGGAAAGTGATCGCATCGGCCCACGCTTTCAATGGCACGGCCGTTGCGTTAGTAAGCGCGGCGCAGACGTCTTGTGGCGCCGTGCTACCACGCGACATTTACCGTTCACGCAAACCACATTGGAGAGTGCCATGCCTGCCGTCAACAAACCGCTGCATCAGAAGGGCGATTACCTCGTCGACTACGAAGAGAAGGTCTTCGAGGATGTGAAGGCCGAGCCGGGCGAAAAAGCGCTGGTCACGTTTCACACGGTGGCCTTTGAAGGCTCGATCGGTTTCGTCAACCTGCTGCAGGCCACCCGTTTGCAACGCAAAGGCTTCGAGACGTCAGTGCTGCTCTACGGGCCAGGCGTCACGCTTGGCTTGCAACGCGGCTTTCCTACGCTCGGCGACGAAGCCTTCCCTGGTCATCTGAACTTCAACAAGCAGTTGACCAAGTTCATGGAAGAGGGCGGCAAGGTGTATGCGTGCCGTTTCGCGCTGCAGGCGCTGTATGGACATGGTGAGGCTTCGCTGATCGAAGGCATCCGCCCAATCAGCCCGCTTGACGTGCTCGACATCCAGCTTCTGCATCGTAAGGACAACGCGCTGATTATCCACACCTGGACGGTCTGAGCACGGGCGGCCATCACCATGTCTGAAAAACGCATTGTCCGTGCCGCCGCGGTCCAGATTTCACCGGACTTCGAGCGCAGCGACGGCACACTCAACAAGGTCTGCGAAGCAATCGATCAGGCGGCGCGCGAAGGCGTGCAACTGATCGTGTTTCCTGAAACCTTCGTGCCGTATTACCCGTACTTTTCGTTCGTGCGGCCGCCGGTGGCCTCCGGTGCCGATCACATGAAGTTGTACGAAGAGGCGGTCGTGGTGCCGGGGCCTGTGACGCAGGCCGTCGCCGAGCGGGCGCGCCTGCATCGCATGGTGGTCGTGCTCGGTGTCAATGAGCGCGATCACGGCAGCCTCTACAACACGCAGCTGATCTTCGACGTAGACGGCCGGTTGCTGCTCAAGCGCCGCAAGATCACGCCGACGTTTCATGAACGGATGATCTGGGGGCAAGGCGATGCGGCAGGGCTGAAGGTGGTGCAGACTGCCTATGCGCGAGTCGGCGCGCTCGCGTGCTGGGAGCACTACAACCCGCTCGCGCGCTATGCGCTGATGACGCAGCACGAGGAGATTCATTGCAGTCAGTTTCCGGGCTCGCTGGTGGGGCCGATCTTTGCGGAGCAGATCGAAGTAACGATCCGGCATCACGCACTGGAGTCGGGCTGCTTCGTCGTCAACGCGACGGGATGGCTGACCGAAGCGCAGATCGCTTCGGTCACCAGCGACACGGGTCTGCAGAAGGCGCTGCGCGGTGGCTGCAATACGGCGATCGTCTCACCGGAAGGGCAGCATCTCGCGGCGCCGCTGCGCGAAGGTGAGGGCATGGTGATCGCAGATCTCGACATGGCACTGATCACCAAGCGCAAACGCATGATGGATTCGGTGGGCCACTACGCGCGGCCCGAACTGCTGAGCCTCGCGATCAATGAACGGCCGGCCACGACCGTCTCGCCGATGCCTTCATGGGGCGCTTCTGCCAACGCTTTTGCCCCTGAAACAGCCACTGATTTCAACTCAACCACGGGATGCCGCGATGAACGCCAACGAGACCCTGCCAGCCGCGAGCCGGCAATTGATGACTGAGTTGCAATCGGTGGGCCTGCGGCTCGCCGATCCGGGTACAGGCGTCGCCAGCCGGCGCGGTGGCGCGGGGCCGTCGGACCACAAGGCCGTGACGGTGGATGGCGTGACGATCATGGTGCCGGTGCATACCAACACCGCATGGCATTCTCCCTTCGTCGCGGCGCCCGCCGACGCGAGCGGTACCAGTTCCCTGCTGCGCGGCACGATTCCGATCGCCAATATCAGCTTCCCGAAGGCGCCGCGTTTCTATGGCATGCAGACGCTCGATGGCGTGCCGTATTCGCACATCGCCACGCTGCATAGTGCCGACGTGTTGGCTACCACGGTGCTGCAGACGTGCATCCGCTACGAGAGCCGTCGCAAGACCTGCAAGTTCTGCGCGATCGGCCAGTCGTTGGCGGCAGGCCGCACGATTGCCCGCAAGAGCCCGGAGCAGCTCGCCGAGGTGGCGCGCGCGGCCGTGCTGCTCGACGGCGTGAAGCATATGGTGCTGACCACCGGCACGCCGCCCACCAGCGACCGCGGCGCGCAGATCCTGTGCGAAAGCGCGTTTGCGATCCGCGCGGCAGTCGATCTGCCGATTCAGGCGCAATGCGAACCGCCGGACGACGACCGCTGGTTCGCCCGCATGAAAGCGAGCGGTATCGATACGCTTGGCATGCATCTCGAAGTGGTGACACCTTCATTGCGCGAACGCATCATGCCTGGCAAGTCGAGCGTGCCGCTGTCGCGTTACATGGAGTCGTTCAAGGCGGCTGTGTCCGTATTTGGACGCGGCCAGGTGAGCACCTATATCCTTGCCGGACTCGGCGATACGGCTGAAGCCATTCTGACCATGTCGCGCGAGCTGATCGAGCTCGGTGTCTATCCGTTCGTGGTGCCATTCGTGCCGATCAGCGGCACGCCGCTCGAGGATCACCCGGCGCCTACGCCTGAATTCATGAAGTCGGTTCTGCAGCCGCTCGGAGCGATGCTTTCGGAAGCGGGCCTTCGCTCGAGCGACATCAAGGCCGGCTGCGGCAAGTGCGGCGCCTGTTCGTCGCTCTCTTCGTACGAGGTGTGATCATGTTTGGCGAAGCGATTGCGGGCGCATCCGAAGAACTCGATCTCACACCGGTGCTGTACACGCCGACCGAATTTCGCATCAAATGGACCACGCTGCCGTGGGAAGCTGAGGAGGCCTACAAGCTGCGGCGTGCGGTGTTCTGCATCGAGCAGGGCATCTTTGTCGGCGACGATCGCGACGAGGTCGATGAACGTGCCCAGCAACTCGTGGCGGTGAGCTGTATTGCGGGGATGCCCGAGCAGGTAGTGGGCACGGTGCGCATCCATCAGGAGGCGCCAGGTGTGTGGTACGGCTCACGGCTAGCGGTGCACGCGGCGTTTCGACGTCACGGCAAGATTGGCGCGACGCTGATCCGGCTTGCCGTGACGAGCGCTCATGCGCTAGGTTGCGAGACGTTTCTCGCGCACGTGCAGAGCCAGAACGTGCCGATGTTTCAGGCGTTGCATTGGGATGCGCTGGCACAGGAGACGATGCTTGGGCGTCCGCATCATCTGATGCAGGCGCAACTCGAGCACTACCCGCCGTGCACCACTCCGCGCAGTGGCTTTGTTGCGAAATCGCGGAGCGCGTCATGAGCGTGGCGGATCTCGTCGCCAGCTTGCGCGAGAGCCGCGGCTTCCGGCACAAGACCGATATTGCCGGTGTGGTGTCGTCGCTTGCGCGTCAGCTGCCGGGCGGCGCTGGCGATCTCGGCCAGGCGGTGGCCGTGGGCGACGATTGCGCGGCCTTGCCGGATGGTGACGGTTATCTGTTGTTCGCCATCGAAGGGATGGTCAGCGACTTCGTGCAGGCGATGCCGTGGTTCGCGGGCTACAGCAGCGTGATGGTCAACGTCAGCGATATCTACGCGATGGGCGGCCGTCCGCTCGCGGTGGTGGACGCGCTCTGGAGCAATGGCATCGAGGCGGCGCATGAGGTGCTCGCGGGGATGGCGGCGGCTTCGGTGGCGTACGGGGTGCCGATTGTGGGTGGGCACACCAATGCACGCAGCGATCAGGCGCAACTGGCGGTGTCGATTCTCGGCCGCGCCAAGGCGCTGCTGTCGAGCTTCAACGCGCGCCCCGGCGATCGTCTGCTGATGGCGGTTGATCTGCGTGGCCGCTTCGAAGAACCGTATCCGTTCTGGAATGCTTCGGTGGGCGCGCCGGCTGCGCGTCTGCGAGACGATCTGGAGTTGCTGCCGCGGCTGGCGGAGAGCGGACTGTGCGACGCGGCGAAAGACATCAGCATGGCAGGTACGCTTGGTACGGCATTGATGTTGCTCGAATGCTCGCAGGTCGGCGCACGTATCGATCTCGATGCAATTCCTAGACCGGCTGACGTGCCGCTGGCACGCTGGGTTACCGCGTTTCCGAGCTACGGCTATCTGCTCGCGGTGCGCGAAGAACACGTCGAGCGCGTGCAGGCCCAGTTCGTGGCGCGTGCGCTTGATTGTGCCGTGATTGGAACGGTGGATGCAACGCGCGAGGTTGTTGCGCATCGCGGCGATGACGCCGCCGTGTTGTGGGACTTTAGCGGTGAACCGTTTATCGTCTCGACGGATCAGGTGCTGCAATGAACACGGGCACATTGCGCATCGGGCTGCTGACGCATTCGGTCAATCCGCGCGGTGGCGTTGTGCATACGCTCGAACTCGCGAGCGCACTCAGCGCGCAGGGCCACAATGTCACGGTGTTCGCGCCAGCTACGAACGGCGAGATGCTATTTCGTACGCCCCCTTGTCGTGTGGTGTATGCGCCCGTGATCGGGTCGCAAGCCGGTACGGTAGCGCTGGTCGATGCGCGCATTCGTGCCTTGAAACGCAGTGTGCTTGAGCACGGCACGAACGCGTTCGATGTCTTGCATGCCGAGGACAGCATCAGCGGCAACGCGTTGGCAGAACTCAGGGAAGAAGGCGCGATCCCCGGTTTCGTGCGCACTGTGCACCACCTGGATCACTTCGACGATCCGCGCCTCGCGGCATGGCAGGAACGTGCGTATCGCGACGCGGATCAGGTTTTGTGCGTGAGTGACACATGGACGCGTGAAATGCTCAGCCGTTATGGAATTACTGCGGTCACAGTACCGAATGGCGTCGATCCAACCCGTTTCACGTCATATACATCGTCTGCCGATGAGGTCATGCAGCAGCAACTCGGACTCGGAGCAGGCCCGCTGATTCTCGCGGTGGGTGGCGTCGAAGCGCGCAAGAACACGCTCGCGCTACTTCATGCATTTGCCGCAGTGCGCACAGTGTTTGCCGAGGCGCAACTGGTCGTCGCGGGCGGGGCCAGTCTGCTCGATCACGATGCGTACACGCGGCGCTTTATCCAGCGAGCAGCGGAACTAGGTTTATCTATCGGACCGCAGGAAAGCATCGTCGTCACCGGGCCTCTTGAAGATGCTGCGATGCCCGCGTTATTTCGCAGCGCCGACGTGCTGGCGATGGTATCGATACGCGAGGGCTTTGGACTCGTTGTCCTGGAGGCGCTCGCCTGCGGCACGCCGGTTGTTGCGTCGGCGATCGCACCGTTCACGGAATACCTCGATAGCGCCACTTGCTGCTGGGCTACGCCGACCGACACGAATTCAATTGGCGCAGCGCTGCTGCACGTGCTCAACGGCGAGCATGCCACCGATTTCACCCATGCGGTGCCCGCGCTGCTCGCCCGCTTTAGCTGGGCCGCGAGCGCGCGCCGTCATGTCGACGTCTACCGCGCATGGCTGGCACGCCAGCCGCTCGCGATGCACTAAAGTCATTTGCACAAAGGAATTTCCATGCCTGTCATGCACTTTCGCATTCAATGGCCCGATGGCGAGGAAGCGAACTGCTATTCGCCGTCACAGGTAGTCAGCGACTTTTTTACGCCGGGCCATATGTATCCGCTCGACGATTTCGTCAAGCGCTCGCGCGAGGCGCTCAATATTGCTTCGGAGCGGGTGCGGCAGAAGTATGGTTTCGCGTGCTCGGCAGCGATGGATCAACTCGCGCAGATCGAACACGACGCGCAGCGCTTTCGCGATCACGCGGACGCCACCGTGAAAGTCATCGAACTGGTCTGAACGTTATTACTTGCAAGGACGCATCATGTCGAACACAGCGCATTCCATGAGCGCGGGTCCACGCGGCAATGGCCATTACAGCGTGCTCGTCGTTGGCGGCGGGCAGGCGGGCCTGTCGGTCAGCTATTACCTGAAGCAGGCCGGCGTCGATCACCTCGTGCTCGAAAAGCAGACCGTCACGCACACCTGGCGCAAGCAACGCTGGGATGCGTTCTGCCTCGTCACGCCGAACTGGCAATGCGCGTTGCCAGGCTACCCGTACCCCGGCGACGATCCGCATGGCTTCATGAAAAAGGACGAAATCATCGCGTACCTCGATGGCTTCATTGCGATGGTGGATGCACCGCTGCTCGAGCATACCCAGGTCAGCCGCGTGAAGCGCCAGGAGGATGGCAGCTATGCGGTGGCCACCTCGCAGGGTGATTTCACGGCTGACCACGTCGTGGTGGCTTCAGGCGGCTACCACACGCCGATCGTGCCACGCATGGCGGAGCGTCTGCCAGCGCAGATCGTGCAGCTGCAGTCGTCTGAGTATCGCAATCCGCAGGCGCTACCAGAAGGTGCGGTGCTGGTGGTAGGCTCAGGGCAGTCCGGTGCGCAAATTGCGGAGGACCTGCATCTGGCCGGCCGCAAGGTGGTGCTTGCCGTAGGCGAGGCGCCGCGCTGCGCACGCTTTTATCGCGGGCGCGATGTGGTGGATTGGCTCGCGGATATGCAGTACTACGATATGCCGGTAGAAAAACATCCGTTGCGCGAAGGGGTGCGCGACAACACCAATCACTATGTGACCGGCCGCGACGGTGGACGCGATATCGACTTGCGCCGCTTTGCCGCCGAGGGCATGGAATTATACGGACGGCTAGAAGATCTGCGCGATGGACAGTTGCATTTTCAGCCGAATCTCGCGGCCAATCTCGACGATGCGGACGACACGTATAACCGCATCAATGCAAGCATCGACGCTTTCATCGAAAAGAATGGTATCAGTGCGCCGCCAGGCGTTCCCTACGAGCCTTTATGGCAGCCTCCGCACGAACGCGCGACGCTCGAACTTGCAGCGAGCGGTATTACATCGATCATCTGGTGTATCGGCTTTACGCCCGACTTTAGCTGGATCGATGCGCCGGTGTTCAACGGGCGCGGTTATCCGGCCCATCACCGCGGCGTGACGCCGGTCGAAGGATTGTATTTCGTCGGCTTGCCGTGGTTGCATACATGGGGCTCGGGCCGCTTCTCGGGAATTGCGCGCGATGCGGAATACGTCGTGCAGGCGCTTCTTGCAAAAGAGCGTGAGCGGGCCGCGACGTGTGCGTCGATGGCGGCTTGAGAGGCGTGACAAAATAAAACTGCCTGGACTGCGCAGAAGTCTCGCAGTTCAGGCAGTGTTTCGACGGTTAGCGATTTAAGCGTCGCTATCCGATGCTCAAGCGCCCAATGCCGGATCGCTAAAGCTGCTGTGTCCCGTTTCGACGTGGCCACCAAGGCGCCGCGTGAAGGTCGGGTCCGTATCGACGGTCACCGTCAGGTCGTACCAGCCATAAGCGGCGCGCAGGTCGAGATAGATCTCGTCCGTCTTGCCGCCGGCCACCTTTTGCCGGATCACCATGCTCGGATCGTACGCATTGGTGATAGTGAACTCGCAATGTGCCGTGCCCTGGTTCTCGAGACGCAACTGCAGATTGCCGTTGGCGACGTCGTAGCCTTCAGCCACTTCCGGATTGGCCACTTCCGATTTGCTCCACCAGTTCGACGCTGCCACGGGCTTGCCGGCGAAGCGGCGCAGATAGCCGTTCGGGCCGTACACGGTGTAGTCGTAGGTGCCGTTGGCGTTGAGCGGCAACTGGTCGTCAAGGCGCTTGCCCGCTTCGACGGTGTAGGTCAGCGGTGCCGTGCTGCTGTTGGTCGAATAGACGAGGAACGCTGCGCCGGCCTGTCCGCTGTTCACGAAGCCCAGCGCGATCTTGCCTTGCGATGCGCCGCTGCGCAGCCGCACGAAGAATTCGTAGGGCAGTGCGCGCGCCGGGCGCACGCCAGGTTCCTGCTTCGGCACGGCCTGCACGAGCGGCGGAACTGGCACATAGTCCGGATGACGCAACTGGTCCGGCGGAGCGTAGCCAGTCGTGCTCGGCAGCGTCGGCGTGGCGTCGTTCGGATTGACGAAGTTGAATGCCGACATCAGGTCACCGGACACCGCACGGCGCCACGGCGTGATATTCGATTCGCCGAGGTCGTGATTGTGGCCGAAGCGCTTTTCGATAAAGCGGATCACCGACGTGTGGTCGAACACTTGCGAGCACACATAACCGCCCTTCGACCACGGCGACACCACGATCATCGGCACGCGCGGACCCATGCCGTACGGGCCGTTTACATTTTCGCCGGCCGGATATTGGCCGTTGCCCAGATAGATCTCGTTGGTGTTGGCGACAGTCGACAGGCCGTTGGCGCTCGAAGCCGGTGCGAACGGGGGCGGCACGTGATCGAAGAAACCGTCGTTCTCGTCGTAGTTGATGAGCAGCACCGTTTTGCTCCACACCTCCGGGTTGGAGGTCAGAACCTGCAGCACCTGATCGACGTACCATGCGCCGTAGTTCGCGGGCCAGTTCGGATGCTCGGAATACGCTTCCGGAGCGACGATCCACGAGACTTGCGGCAGCGTATTGTTGGTCACATCCTGCTTGAGGATATCGAAGTAAGTGCCGCCGTTTGCCACGTTGGTGCCGGTGCGCGCCTTGTCGTACAGCGGATTGCCCGGCGTCGCGTTGCGATACTGGTTGAAGTAGAGCAGCGAGTTGTCGCCGTAGTTGCCGATATACGCATCGGAGCCCCAGCCCCACGAACCGGCCGCGTTCAGGCCGGTGCCGATGTCCTGATAGATCTTCCACGAAATACCGGCGTTTTGCAGCACTTCCGGATACGTCGACCAGCCGTAGCCGAGCTCGGAGTTGTCGATCACCGGGCCGCCGCCGCTGCCGTCGTTACCCACCCAGCCGGTCCACATGTAGTAGCGGTTCGGGTCGGTCGGTCCCAGCAGCGAGCAGTGATACGCGTCGCAAATCGTGAATGCGTCGGCCAGCGCGTAATGGAACGGAATGTCGTCGCGCGTCATGTACGCCATCGTCGTGGTGCCCTTCGCAGGCACCCACTGGTTGTACAGGCCACCGTTCCATGCCGTGTGCGTGGTGTCCCAGTCGTGCGCCAGATCCTGCAGGAACTGCAGGCCGAGATTCGGCGCGCTCGGACGGAACGGCAGCACGTAGCCCGCGTCAGCGGTAATGCCTTCGGTGAGCGGTTGGTACCACACCGGGTTGCCGGTGGGCAGCGTGATGGCGCGCGTGTCGCCAAAGCCGCGCACGCCGCGCAGCGTGCCGAAGTAGTGGTCGAATGCGCGGTTTTCCTGCATCAGGATGATGATGTGCTCGACGTCCTGGATATTGCCTTTGGCGTTGTTGGCGGGAATCGCGAGTGCGTTGCGAATGCCGAGGGGCAGCATGCTCAACGCGGTTGCAGAACCCGCAGCCGAGGCGGCTGCGCGCAGAAAATCACGGCGATTTTTTGATGTCATGTTGGGCTTCGATCTTCAGGGAAGGAATATGCGCGACGGTGAGCAAACGGGTAGAACCGGCGCGGGGAGTCGGACGACCTCAATCAACGGTGTGAATCACGGGTGTTACAAGACTGTCGGACGCCGCGGCTCCGACCTGGGCGGCGGTCGGCGGCGGTGTCTGGAAGGCGTTGGGCGGCAGCCCGGCTGCTGCCGCCGGCGCCGCCTGGGTGGCAACGTTTTGCGGCATCGCGTAGGGCGCGGGCGGCGCGGAGTTGACCTGATCTGAGGTCGTCGTTGCCGTTTCAGGTGCCTTGTCGTCGTCGTTGCTGCATGCGCTCAAAGTGACGCTTACGCAGGCACACAACGACGCCGCCAATGCCGCTCTTCCGAACGTGTGCAGCCGCGCGCGTGGTGCTGCCGCCAAACGTTTACCCGGGGGTTGGGATTCGAAAAGCTCGCTTCGCTCAGACCTGGAAGACATGGGAGGCCTTTGACGGTATTGGGGGGACATTGGCCAAGGTGACGCACCCCGGCTCAGCACCGTCGAAGGATAACTACTTACCTGTGTAAGATTTATGAACGTTGGGGAAGAAGTTGTAATTGTGTATGTTTGCGCAATTAACCACTTTGCGTGGTCGCGACAGACCTGACAAACGCGACGATCGCCGCGTTGAGCGCGTCAGGCGTGTCGCGATGCGGCGAGTGTCCGCAGGCATCGAGCTTGAGGAGATGTGCCTGAGGTACGCACGTGGCGATCGTATCGAGGTGCGCCATCGTGCCGTAGTGATCGTCGTGCCCCTGTGCTGCAAGCAACGGGCAGCGGATCGCGCGTAATTCCTCGGCAATGCTCCACGTTCTGTAAGCTGGACTCAACCAGATGTCGCTCCAGCCGTAGAACGCCGAATCGACATCGGCGTGAAAGCGACTGAGCTTCTCGCGCAGGCCGGCGTGCTCGTAGGCCGCTTTGGTCTCGGCGATTCCTTGCAGCGAAATATCTTCCGCGAACACATGCGGCGCGATAGAGATAGCGCCTGCCAGCAGGCGCGGAAACGAAGCGGCGTATAGCAGCGCGATCGAAGCGCCGTCGCTATGGCCGATCACCCACATGCGTGCGCGTTCTTCGGGCCCGATACGCAATGCTTCCAGCAACGCCGGCAAAACGTCGCGTGCCTGAATGCTCAGATAATCGACCGGCCAGACGGTATCGCGTGGTCGCGGCGTCGAGTGGCCATAGCCGGGACGCGAATAGACGAGACCACGCATGCCGAGCTGGTCGCAGAGCTGTTGCGGCCAGCCGCGCCACATGGCAATCGAGCCGAGTCCTTCATGTAGAAACAACGCGATCGGCGCCGCGCGCAATTCGGCATTGATCCACTGGTATTCGATTCGCAGCGCCTCGCGTGCGGAGGTGGCCGGCAAGATGGCGAATTCGCTTGCGGTTGCTGTGCCGTCCGTTGCGGCCTGGATTTGCATGCGTGACAACGTCGTTACAGTTGAGTCCGGTTCGCAACAGGCGATACCGCACCGCATGCACGAATCACCAGTTGCACCACTTCCTCGGTGGAGGCTTCGAACGCCTTCTGCGTCAGCGCACGTTTGCCGCCGAGTGCCAGAATCTGCGCGTCGAAGTCGGCGTAGTGCTGAGTGGTCGCCCAGATCATGTACATGAGGGTTTGCGCGCTCACGGGTGCGAGCAGACCGCGTGCGATCCAGTCGTCGATCACTTTCACGCGGCTCTCGAGCCAGGGCTTCACACGTTGCGTGAGAATATCCTGCATATGCTCCGCACCGTGGATGATTTCGTTGGCCCACACTTTCGAGCCCAGTGGCCGCCGCCGCGACAACTCCATCTTCACCCGCACGTAGCCGCTGATCGCTTCGACTGGATCGTCGCTGCCCTCGAACGTATCCGCGGCACGATGCCAGTCTTCGAACAGATCTTCGAGCACCCTGCGATACAACGCCAGCTTCGTAGGGAAGTAGTAATGCAGGTTAGCTTTCGGTAAGCCCGCACGTTCTGCAATCATCGCCGTGCTGGCGCCTTCCAGTCCCCGCTCGGCGAATACCGCTTCCGCACAGGCCAGCAGATGGGCCTCGTTCGATTCGCGGATGTGCGCCTTGCGCCGCCGCAAAGGTGTGGGGGTGTCGTCGTTTCCCGCGATGTCGGCTGCCACTTCGTCGTGTCTCATTGTTGGCCTCGCGCGGCTCGTATGCCGCGTCGCGCTTCATTCTAGTCGTTCGCAAGATTTTGGACACGCTCATTCGCTGCGCGCCAATGCAGCATGCTGCATCGCAATGGCACGCTTTTCGCTCTATATGCCCACGTACGAAAAGCATTGATTTGGCGGCGTTAATCGTCTACAACCTGTCCAATCGGACAGGATTGGATGAGCGGGCGATACCCCAGGGTTAGCCCTTTGCCGGGTGCGGGTGAGAAGGCGATCCACGTGCACCGCAGCCGTGCGAAAACGCCCTAAAATCAGCCGTAAATGCACCAGTTTTATTTGGCGCGATGTGTGATCGCAGCAGAAAGGTCGGTTCATCGAAAGGAGCGAGACGAATGAACGCGGTATCCGAGGCGTTAAAGCATGCTGAACCCGATACGTCGATCAAGGTCGACGGCAAGCGTCTGTGGGACAGCCTGATGACGATGGCGAAAATCGGCGGGACACCTAAAGGCGGCGTCTGCCGCCTGGCGCTAACCGATCTCGACAAGCAGGGGCGTGACCTGATCGTAAGCTGGGCCAAAGAGGCGGGCTGCACGGTCACGGTGGATCAGATGGGCAATGTCTTCATGCGGCGTGCCGGGCGCAACCCGAACGCGCTGCCGGTCATGACCGGCTCGCATGCGGATTCGCAACCCACCGGCGGGCGTTTCGACGGCATCTATGGTGTGCTGGGCGGACTTGAAGTGATTCGCAGTCTGAACGATCACAGCATTGAAACCGAACATCCGATCGAAGTGGTGATCTGGACCAATGAGGAAGGCTCGCGCTTCGCTCCGGCGATGGTCGCTTCTGGTGTGTTTGCCGGCGTGTTTACGCTCGAATACGGCTTGTCGCGCAAGGACGTGGATGGCAAGACGATCGGCGAGGAACTCAAGCGCATCGGCTATGCAGGCGATGTGCCGTGCGGCGGCCGGCCCTTGCATGCGGCGTTCGAACTCCATATCGAACAAGGGCCGATTCTCGAAGCGGAACATAAGACGATCGGCGTCGTGACCGATGCGCAAGGGCAGCGCTGGTACGAAATCACGCTGACCGGCCAGGAAGCGCACGCGGGCCCGACGCCAATGCCGCGCCGTCGCGACGCGTTGCTCGGCGCAGCACGGGTAGTCGATCTCGTCAATCGCATCGGGCTCGACAACGCGCCGTTCGGTTGTGCGACCGTCGGCATGATGCAGGTGCACCCGAACTCGCGCAATGTGATTCCGGGCCGCGTGTTTTTCACCGTGGACTTTCGTCATCCTGACGATGCCGTGCTGGCGAAGATGGATGCCGCGCTACGCGAAGGCGTCGAAAAGATCGCGAGTGGCATTGGCCTCGAAACCGAGCTCGAGCAGATTTTCTATTACAAGCCCGTCGCTTTCGACGCGGCCTGCGTGAAGTCGGTGCGCGCCGCCGCGCAGCGCTTCGGCTATCCGCATCGCGACATGGTGTCCGGTGCGGGACACGACGCCTGTTATCTGTCGCAGGTCGCGCCGACCTCCATGGTGTTTGTGCCATGCGTCGACGGTATCAGTCACAACGAGATCGAGGACGCCACGCTCGAATGGATCGAAGCAGGCGCCAATGTGCTGCTGCACGCCATGCTGGAGCGTGCCTGCGAACCGGCTTCATGAGCTTGGAAGGATGAAGGGGGCGCCGCGCTGCGTATTTCAACCGGGCGTTGGCGCCTTTAGAAAGGCCTGACCGCATCACCCATAAAACAAGCCGTCCCGACTGCGCTCGCGTGCAGCCGGCGGGTACGGCTACGTCCTCACATTCAAGAAGGAACGTGTATGGCCATCAAGCAAACCGGCGACATTGCCCCGCATCGGCTGTCGCCCGAGCAGCTTTCATGCGAATTCGCCGATATCTCGCCCTTGCTCGATCCGGCCGCCGCAGCGGTGGCGGCGAGCCGCTGCCATTACTGCTACGACGCTCCATGCATTCAGGCGTGTCCGACGCAGATCGATATTCCCAGTTTTATCCGCAAGATCGGCAACGGCAATCTGAAAGGCGCGGCCCTCGATATTCTCTCGGCGAATCCGTTGGGCGGCATGTGCGCGCGGGTCTGTCCGACCGAGATCCTGTGCGAAGGGGCATGCGTGCGCAATCATCAGGACGAGAAACCGGTGGCGATCGGCGCGCTGCAACGTCACGCGACCGATTGGGCGATGGCGCGCGGCGAGGTGCTATTCAGGCGCGCGGCCGACACCGAGCGTCATGTGGCCGTCGTCGGCGCGGGTCCGGCGGGGCTGGCCTGTGCGCATCGGCTGGCGGTGGCGGGGCATCGCGTGACGATTTACGACGCGCATGAAAAGCCTGGTGGTCTTAACGAATACGGCATCGCTGCTTACAAGACGGTCGACGATTTCGCCCAGCGCGAAGTGGCCTGGCTGTGCTCGGTAGGCGGCATCGAAATCAAAAACGGTGTGACGCTTGGGCGCGACCTGAGTCTCGATGCGCTGCGCAAGCAACATGACGCGGTGTTTCTGGCGATCGGCCTGACCGGCGTGCGCGAGTTGGCGTTGGAAGGCGAAGCGCTCGGCGGTGTGCTTGACGCAGTCGATTTCATTGAGCAGGTGCGTCAGGCGAGCGATCTTGCAACGGTGCCGGTGGGCCGCCGCGTCGTCGTGATCGGCGGTGGCAATACGGCGGTGGATGCCGCGGTGCAAAGCCGCAAGCTGGGTGCCACGACGGTGACGATGGTGTACCGGCGCGGCGTGGAGACGATGAGCGCGACGTGGGCCGAACGCGAGTTTGCGCAGAGCCAGGGGGTGACGCTTACCACGCATGCGAAGCCGGTTCGTCTGATCGGCGGTGACGGCAACGTGACGGGTGTGGAGTTCGAGCGTAACTCGGCGGAGGGCAGCGAGCGCTTCGTTGTGGAGGCGGACATGGTGTTAAAGGCAATCGGTCAGACGCTGGTGGCGGTGGGCGTGGAGCGTGACCTGCTGACACTCGATGGCAGCCGGATCGCCGTCGACGCGAACGGGCAGACCTCATTGCCCGATGTGTGGGCTGGTGGCGATTGCGCCGCGACGGGCGGCGTCGATCTGACTGTGCAGGCGGTGCAGGACGGCAAGCTTGCCGCCGCCGCCATCGATGCGCACTTCGCCCGCACGGCGGTCAAGGCCGCCTAGCGATCCGCAAGCGAGCGCACTGCGCCTGGCAAAGCCACTCACCCGACCTCACGATAAAACAAAGTCCCAAGGAGCCGAACATGGCCGATCTGCGTTGTACGATTGCCGGCATCACTTCGCCGAACCCCTTCTGGCTCGCCTCCGCGCCGCCGACCGACAAAGCCTATAACGTCAACCGCGCCTTCGAAGCAGGCTGGGGCGGCGTGGTCTGGAAAACGCTCGGCCTCGATCCGCATGTGGTCAACGTCAGCTCGCGCTATGGCGCAGTGCAATGGAACGGCCAACGTATCGCAGGCCTGAACAATATTGAACTGATCACGGACCGTCCGCTCGACGTCAATTTGCGCGAGATCGCCCAGGTCAAGCGCGACTGGCCGGACCGCGCGCTGATCGTCTCGCTGATGGTGCCGTGCAACGAAAGCGACTGGAAATGGATCCTGCCGCTGGTCGAAGACACCGGCGCCGATGCCGTCGAACTGAATTTCGGCTGCCCGCACGGCATGAGCGAGCGCGGCATGGGCTCGGCAGTGGGGCAGGTGCCCGAATACGTGGAGATGGTCACGCGCTGGGTCAAGGAAGGCACGAAGCTGCCGTGCCTCGTCAAGCTGACGCCGAACATCAGCGACATCCGCATGGGTTCGCGCGCGGCCTACAAGGGCGGCGCGGACGGCGTCTCGCTGATCAATACGATCAACTCGATCGTGGGCGTGGATCTCGACGTGATGGCGCCGATGCCGATTGTCGACGGCAAGGGCACGCACGGCGGCTATTGCGGCCCGGCGGTCAAACCGATTGCGCTGAACATGGTGGCCGAAATCGCGCGCGATGCCGAAACCCCTGATCTGCCGATCTCCGGTATCGGCGGCATTTCGACATGGCGCGACGCGGCGGAATTTATCGTGCTGGGCGCAGGCAGCGTGCAGGTTTGCACGGCGGCAATGCACTACGGCTTCCGAATTGTCTCCGACCTCGCCGACGGCCTGTCGAACTGGATGGACGAAAAAGGTTACGCCACGCTCGACGACATTCGCGGCCGCGCGGTGCCCAACGTGACCGACTGGAAGTACCTGAATCTCAAGTACGACATCAAGGCGCGCATCGATCAGGACAAGTGCATCCAGTGCGGGCTGTGCCATATCGCCTGCGAAGACACCGCGCATCAGGCCATCATGCGCGAAAAGGATGGCATACGGCATTTTGAAGTGGTGGACTCCGAGTGTGTTGGGTGTAACTTATGCATGCACGTCTGCCCGGTTGACGAGTGCATCACGATGGAACGCGTCGACGCCGGTGAGTACGCCAACTGGACCACACATCCGAACAACCCGGCGAGCGCGAATGCGCCGGCGCAGCAGGCAGCACCGCAGGTCGGGCAGCAGGCCGCCGTGAAGGCAGCCTGACGTAGTAACGCATAACAAGGAAGAACCCGTAACAAACGAGGCGCTCGTACTGAACCTGGTTCCCATCCGGCCTGACGTCTCCTGAAGCATCGCGAGAAGAGGCGCAGGCCACAACGACGAAGTGGAGATACTTCAATGAAGCAGACAGCGCAAACCGTCGATCCGCAGCTAGCGGCCGGCGCGCAAGCCAGCAGCCTTTACAACGACGACCTGGCTCCAACCGGCGTCGCGCAGCGCACATGGAAGTGGTATCACTTCGCCGCGCTGTGGGTGGGGATGGTGATGAATATCGCTTCGTACATGCTCGCCGCCGGCTTGACGGAGCAGGGCATGTCGCCGTGGCAGGCGGTTGTTACCGTGCTGCTCGGCAACCTGATCGTGCTCGTGCCGATGCTGCTGATCGGGCATGCCGGGGCGAAACACGGCATTCCGTATGCGGTGCTGGTGCGTTCGTCGTTCGGCACGCAAGGGGCGAAATTGCCGGCCATGCTGCGTGCGATTGTCGCTTGCGGCTGGTACGGGATTCAAACGTGGCTTGGCGGCAGCGCGATCTATACGCTGCTCAATATCCTGACCGGCAATGCACTGCATGGCGATGCGCTGCCGTTCCTCGATATTTCGCTTGGGCAGCTGGCGTGTTTCCTTGTGTTCTGGGCCCTGCAGATCTACTTCATTGTGCATGGCACCGACTCGATCCGCTGGCTGGAAAGCTGGTCGGCGCCGATCAAGGTGGTGATGTGTATTGCGCTCGTGTGGTGGGCGACCTCGAAAGCCGGCGGAATCGGTTCGATGCTCTCGGCGCCGTCGCAGTTCGTAGCTGGCGGGAAGAAGGAAGGCCTGTTCTGGGCGACGTTCTGGCCGGGGCTTACCGCGATGGTGGGCTTCTGGGCCACGCTTGCGCTGAACATTCCTGACTTCACGCGCTTTGCCCGCTCGCAGCGCGATCAGATCATCGGCCAGTCGATCGGCTTGCCCGCGCCGATGGCGTTGCTCTCGGTCATTTCCGTGGTGGTGACCTCGGCTACCGTGGTGATCTACGGCAAAGCGATCTGGGATCCTATCGATCTCACGAGCCGCATGACCGGCATTGGCGTAGGCGTTGCGCTCGTGATCCTGACGCTCGATACGATGTGCTGCAACCTCGCGGCCAACCTGGTCGGGCCCGCGTATGATTTTTCGAGCCTGTGGCCCAAAGGTATTTCGTATCGCGTGGGCGGCATGATTACCGCGACCATCGCGATCGTGATGATGCCGTGGAAGATTCTGGCGACGACGCAGGGCTATATTTTCACGTGGCTGGTGGGCTATTCGGCCTTGCTCGGACCGGTGGCCGGCATCCTCATGGTGGATTACTTTCTGATTCGCGGTACAGAGCTCGATCAGCGCGAACTGTTCGACGAGAACGGCGAGTACAGTTACACCGGTGGCTGGAATATCGGCGCCGTGGTGGCGCTACTGGTGGGGGTCTTGCCGAATCTGCCGGGTTTTCTGCATACCGCGTTTCCGGCGACGTTCCCTAACGTGCCGGCGTTCTTCAATACGCTCTACACGTATGCGTGGTTCGTGGGTCTTGCACTCGCGTCCATCGTCTACACCGCGTGGATGAAATTCAGCAAAGGGCCGAGTGCGCGGGTTGCCAGCGCATGAGGCAGGCATGGAAGAGGCGCGGATGTTGATACCACCCGTGCCTTTCCGATGCAGCAGCAAGGGCAATGAATACGTAGCAGTCAATGAGGAGGCAGCAAGATGACGATCCTGATTCGCGGGGGCACGGTAATCGACGCGGACCGTAGCTGGCGGGCAGACGTGTTGTGCGCGGACCCGCAGGACGGCGGCACGATCCTGCAGGTTGGCCCGGAACTGGAGGCGCCTGCGGGTGCGTCGATTGTGGACGCGCATGGACAGTATGTGATGCCGGGGGGCATCGACCCGCATACGCACATGGAATTGCCCTTCATGGGCACCACTGCAAGCGACGACTTCTATACGGGCACGGCAGCAGGTTTGTCGGGCGGCACCACGAGCATCATCGACTTCGTGATTCCGAGTCCGCGCCAGTCGCTGATGGAGGCGTTTCATGCGTGGCGCGGCTGGGCCGAGAAAGCCTCGGCCGATTACGGCTTTCACGTAGCGGTGACCTGGTGGGACGAATCCGTGCATCGCGACATGGGCACGCTCGTGCATGAGCATGGGGTGTCGAGTTTCAAGCACTTCATGGCCTACAAGAACGCCATCATGGCCGACGACGAAGTGCTGGTGAACAGCTTCGCGCGTTCGCTCGAACTTGGCGCACTGCCCACCGTCCATGCGGAAAACGGCGAACTGGTGTTCCAGTTGCAGCGTCAGTTGCTCGCGCGTGGTATCACCGGGCCGGAAGCGCATCCGCTTTCGCGGCCGCCTGAAGTGGAAGGCGAGGCCGCTAACCGGGCGATTCGTATTGCGCAGGTGCTGGGGGTGCCGGTGTATATCGTCCACGTGTCGTCGAAAGATGCGGCCGACGCAATTGCGCGGGCGCGCAGCGAAGGCCTGCGGGTATTCGGCGAAGTCTTGCCGGGGCATCTCGTGATCGACGAGGCCGTCTATCGCGATCCGGACTGGACGCGTGCCGCGGCGCACGTGATGAGCCCGCCGTTCCGTTCTGCCGAGCATCGCGAGGCGCTATGGAGCGGACTGCAAGCGGGGCAGTTGCACACTACCGCTACCGATCACTGCGTGTTCTGCGCCTCGCAAAAGGCCATGGGGCGCGAAGACTTCACGAAGATACCAAACGGCTGCGGCGGGGTGGAAGACCGCATGTCGGTGCTCTGGCATCACGGCGTGAATTCGGGGCGTCTCACGCCTAACGAGTTCGTGCGCATTACCTCGACCAATGCGGCGCAGATTTTCAACCTGTATCCGCGCAAGGGGGCGGTGCAAGTGGGCGCGGATGCAGATCTGGTGGTTTGGGATCCAACCGCCAGCAAGACGATTTCGGTCAAGACGCATCACCAGAAGGTCGATTTCAACGTGTTCGAAGGTATGACGGTGCAGGGCGTCGCGACACACACGCTGACGCGCGGCGCGTTGGCGTGGACCGATGGCGACCTGCGGGCCGTACGCGGCGCGGGCCAGTATCTGAAGCGTCCGCCTAATGCGGCTTACTTCGATGCGATCCGCGTGGCCAACAAGCTCAAGGAGCCTCACGCGGTGGAGCGGTAGTCGTCGGTGCGGGCGAGCGCGCAGGTTTTGTATGAATGTCGCTGCGCGCTCGCCGGGTTGAGGTTGTTAGCGTTAAGAGAGGGTCGGGCGCTCGCCCTGAGCGCTCGCGGCTATTCAGTTTTGCCGGGGCTTGCCGTTAAACGGGAGCAGGCAGGTACTGCCTTGGTCTCAACCTGATTCAAGCCTCCTCGCGCTAACAACTAAAACCAGCCGCGTATGTTGCGTTCGATTTCGTCATTCGTTTTGTTGCTATGTGTGCTGTTTGCGGCGTCGACGCGGCCAGGGTTCGCCGCGACGTCCGTCACGATCGAGCCCGATAGCGCGCCACGCGCGCCGCTCAATGAACAGTTGCTGAGCGTGCCGGTCGAATCGTCGCCGCCGCTGCATCTGCAGGTGACGCTGTTCATGCCGTCGCACGGCGGCCCGTTTCCGCTCGTGATCGTGAATCATGGCGCGTCGCACGATCTGCGCAACACGCCGCGCGTCGCCGATAACTTTATTCCCTACTATTTCCTTTCACGCGGCTATGCGGTTGCGCTGCCGATGATGCGTGGCTATGCCGGTTCCGAGGGCTATCCGAGGCCGCATGGCTGCGACGTCGCGGCGCTCGGACTCGATTCGGCGCGCGATATTCGCAACGTGCTCGACTATGTGAAGCAGCTACCCGGTATCGATACTTCGCATATCGTGGTGGCCGGCAAGAGCATGGGCGGATGGAATACGCTTGCGTTCGGCTCGCTCAATCCACCTGACGTCAAGGGACTTATCAGCTTCGCTGGAGGCGTGAAGGAGTCCGACTGCAAAAGCCCGGATGCGAGCCTGATTAGCGCTGCACAGCAGTTCGGCGCGCAGACGAAATTACCTTCGATCTGGTTCTTCGGCGAGAACGACCAGATCTTCGCCACGCCCACGTGGCAGGCAATGTTCAAACAGTACACCGCAGCGGGTGCCCATGCGGAACTGGTCGACTACGGTGTGTTCCAGAAGGACGCCCATGCGATGACCGCCTCCGGGGCCGGGCTGCCGTTGTGGGTGCAGAAGGCCGACTCGTTTCTTGCAAGCATCGGCATGCCGAGCCAGGAAGTCGACCCCGAGTACTTGCCGGATCGAGCGCGTGCAGCCAGCGCATATGCCGACATCAACGACCTTGACGCGGTGCCGTTTCTGACCGAAAAGCAACGCGACGATGTGTATCGCCACTTTCTCGCCGCACCACTCCCACGCGCCATCGCAATCGGTTCGACGAGTGCGGTTTACATATCGGGCGGTTTCGATCCCAGCCTGAGTGCAATGGACAGGTGCTGGAAGCTCACGCGCTATTGCCAGCTCTATGCGGTGGACAACATGGTGGTCTGGCCGCGGCTCGAGTCGGAACCGCCCAGCACGAAATTCGCCGCACTAGCGGACGTCTCCGCCGTGCCTTATCTGAGCGAACGCGGTCGCCGGATGTACACGAAGTTTCTGAGCCTGCGCACTCCGCGTGCTTTTGCGATCGCACCGGACGGCGCCTGGGGCTACGCATGGGGGATCGATCCGATCAACGACGCACTGGCTTACTGCGCAAACGGACACGCCGGGTGCCGGTTGTATGCGGTAAATCGCGATGTGGTGTGGACCGGCAAATAATGTGGCTGCGAAGCGGGACCGCAGCTAGCTGTTAGCTGTTAGCCGCTAGCGCTTCTGCCAGACGCGTAAGCCGAACAGCGGCACAATCCCGTAGACGTGGTCGAGCATATCCGACTGGATGCGTTCATAAGAATGCCAGTCGGTGTCGTTGACGAACAGGAACACCTCCAGCGGTACGCCGAATTCCGTCGCCTGCAGGAGCCTGACGATGAGCGGCATATCGGTTCGAACCGCGGGATGCTGGCGGAAATATCCGACCAGATAGTGGCGAAACAGGCCGAGATTGGTGAGGCGCGGGCCCTCGTTCGAGAGGCTCAGGGGCGCCATCAGGTCAGTACTTGCGCTCAGCTTTGCGAGCATTTCATCGTCGCAAAACCGGATGCTGTCGACGTCCATGTGAATCGGATGCTTGAGACGCCGTCCTCCCGATTCGACCATGCCGCGCCAGTTCTTGACGCCATTGGTTAGCAATACATAGCTTGGTATCGTCACGATGGAATTGTCGAAGTTCTGCACCTTGATCGTATTCAGGGCAATGTCGATAACCGTGCCGTCCGCGACGAAGCCTGGCACTTCGATCCAGTCGCCTACGCGCAACATGTCATAGGCAGCCAGCTGGATACTTGCCACGAAACCCAGCAGCGAATCGCGAAAGATGATGATCAGAAGGGCGGTCATCGCGCTCACACCGGTGAGGAAATAGGCTGGCGAGCGATGCAGCAGCAGGGAGATGAGCGCGATCAGTGCAGCGATGTACAGGGCAATCGTGGTGACCTGCAGGAAGCTCTTGATGGGCCGCTCGGCTGCGTGCGGGTAGTGGCTATAGCGGTCTTCAATACTGGCGAGGAATGCGAACGCGGCGCGCAGCGTCGTCAGAACCATGTAGCACGCGGAGAGCGTTTCGAGCGGTGCGCCCAGCAGGTAGACCACTGGAAACGACAGACCCGATAGCAGCGGGGCGGACAGATAGAGGAGGTACGCCGGCACGAGCGGCGCGAGGCGGTCGAATACCTTGTGTTTCTCGGCAGAACGCAGCCACATGCGGCGTTCGCCGCGCGCAAGCCGGGCGACGATCCGCAGCATGATGAAGCGTGTGAGGTAGTAGCCGAGCGTGCTGACGATGGCGATCAACAACAGCAGCGCTATGACGAGAAGCGTGGCGACGAAGGCGCTGTCGGTATAGACGTAGAAATGACGGTGTCCGTCCCGATCCGTCACGATGTGGAAGATGCCGTCGAACATAGATCCTCTCAGTCGTGAGCAGGCCGTTCTCCGCTGCGGTTCCGCATGCACTTAATACGCACGCTGCGAACTGTCTGCCGGCCTTGGCGTATCAAGCGGTATTGTAGTGTTGCCGGCTCATCAAGTGGCAGATATAAGCGCGCCCAGCGCCGACGGCAAATCATGTAGGTCGTTGAGAGGTGCAACCCGGCGTCGGCCGAATAACGCTTTCGCGTCATCGAGTGTCTGCGGATCGAGGGCAAGACATCCGCACCGGATGCCCCGCACCGCAAGCTCGTTTAATGCACGCCGCGTGTCCTCACGCAGATAGCGTGAATCGAAGACATCGATATCGAACGGCATGCCGTCGGACACCGTCAACAGGCTGGCTCTGGAGAAGCCCATGCGCGTGGCCTCCTGGCTAACCCTTGCACCGGCATGCCGCAGCGCCGCGCCGAAGCGCGTGGACAGGCCTGGACGAATCCGCGCGAGGTAGGCTTCGGTCGACGCGCTCCACATCTCGTCGAAGTCTTTGAACACGTGAAAGCGCACGCGATGCCGCCCATCGGAATGAAAGCCGTACATCGCATAAGGCCGGTCACCCGTGTTTAGCGCTTGTCCAAGTATGCGAGCGACGTCGAGCACGGTATCGATGCGCCCGTCGAACGCGTTCGACGCCGAGAGGTCCAGCAGGATCGCAAGCGGCGCACCGCGCGCTTGCAGTCGCGGCACGACGAAGCCCTTGAAACGATCCCGCTCGCCGCGCATCGCATCAATGCGCCCAGCGATGCATGCATCGAGATCGAGCAGATCACCTTCGAACTCGCGAGTCCTGCCGGTGACGGCGCGCTCCCGTGTCGAATTGAGCATCGCCCTGATGCGCTGTGCCGATGTTGTGCGATCGTCAAGGACCGGACGCTCTGGCATGGCGGCGTCGAGACGCAATGATTCGACGCTGCACCAGTTGCCGCGATAGCGCCGGATCACATAGTCCCACTCGGGGTAGCGATGCAAGGATACGACGCGCGTGGCCAGTTCCTCATCGTGTGTAGCAGCGGCTGTTGGTGTGTCGCCGGGGGTATTCGCAATCCGTTTGGGCGGCGTTGGCTCTTTGGGTGGAACTTCGCCGGTTCCTTCGCTTTCCTGTGGCGCGACATTGCGCTCGGGTGTTGCATCGCCGGATGCCGGCGCGATGGGTGTCGGCGGTAAGTCCCATAGCAGGCTGTTGTCATCGCGATAGACGGCTTCCGGGGCATACGTCTTCGCGTTGAACTGGATGCGCATCTGGCCGAGATCGTTGCCCAGCAGGTTGCCGAGATGGCGCGAGATGGTGGGGTCCGTTCCATCTGTTCTCCTGAACGCCTCTTCGAACAAGGCGCGGCCCTTCGTGACCCAGCCGTCTCGATCGACGTATCCCGGGTCCAGCAGAGCGCGCGCAAGTCTTGCGATCAGAGCAGCCGCGGTGCCCGCGCTCTCCGGACCCGTTCTATGAAATGGCAGCCACCAGCGCTGCAAGCCTGGATAGCGCGCCATTGCGAGCCGCTCGACCCGTGCGTCTTCGATCACGCCAACCAGCGTCAACTGCAACGGCCGCAGTTTGGCGGGATCGAAGCGCACGGTCGAATAGGTGAGATGGGCTGCTGCATGGGCGGCACATGCCAGGTAGAAATGGCGCGCGTCGTCCAGACTCTCGGCCTCATGTTCACGCGGCAACATCAGTGCGGTGTCGGTGACAATCGGGCAGGGTTGTGCAACTGCCTCTTCATTGCGCACGAGTGCCTGCACAGGAGCGTTCAGCTGCCATGCGGCGCGCAGATACAAACCGAGCGTCCGCTCGAAGCGGTTGAGCGAAATGGCCTCACGCGTAGTGATCGGGCTAGGTGTCTTGGCGATGCCCTGGCGCGTCGCCGTCGCCGTCGCCATTGCCGCGCCGGCGTTCATCCGAACACGCCACTGGCTGTGGCCATCAGCGCGGCACACAGATCGGCGTCGTCGCCAAGTGGCTGGATGATGCCGATCCGGCACGCGGCCAACGCATCCATGCCATGCGCGATCAACGTCGCCGCGTAGATCAGCATGCGTGTCGAAGCGCCTTCGGGCAACGCGGGATCGTCAAGCATGCGGGTGCGCGTTGCAATCGTCACGAGCTTTTCGGCCACTGCGTGGGGCACACCGCCCTCATGCGCAACGATCGCGGCTTCGGTCTGCGCATCCGGCCAGCTGAGGTCGAGCGCAACAAAGCGCTGACGCGTCGACGGCTTCAGGTTCTTCGACACATGCTGATAGTGCGGATTGAACGAGATCACCAGGGTGAAATCCGGATGCGCGGTGATCAGCTCGCCGCACTTGTCGATCGGCAGAATTCGACGCGAATCGGTCAGCGGATGAATGACCACAGTCGTGTCCTGCCGCGCTTCGACCACTTCATCGAGGTAACAGATCGCCCCATGCCTGACGGCTTGAGTAAGCGGTCCGTCTTGCCAGTAAGTGCCGTTGCCGTCGAGCAGGTAGCGGCCAACAAGATCGCCGGCATTCATGTCTTCGTGACAGGCAATCGTCACGAGCGGGCGCTTGAGCCGCCACGCCATGTGTTCGACCAGCCGCGTCTTGCCGCAGCCGGTCGGACCTTTGAGCATGATCGGCAATCGCGCATGGTAAGCGGCTTCGAACCATGCCAGTTCGTGATCGACCGGCTGATACCAGGGCTCCTGCGCGACACGCCACGCGTCCAACGGCGCGCCGGCCGGCGTAAGTGGCGCTCTCGTCATGCGCCTCCCTGCTCGTACGCGTGCGCGGCTCGCAGGACGGGTTCGGGATACCGGTCGAGTTCGACTTCGGTCAGAGACAGATGACGGGCCTGGCTGATATCGATCAGATCGGCCCTGGACGGACGGCGAAGTGTCACGGCATACCTCTCAGTAGCGGTTCTGGGACGCGTGGGACGCGCGCGGCGCCCCTTCGTGGAAACTGTCGAGCGTCAGATGGACGGCCTCGACAGCGGTGGAAAAGATCGCGCGCAAGGCGATGCTGTCGGCGGCCAGCATCCTGACGAACGTGCCGCATGCGCCTGGCAGCACACCCGCTGCGGCATAAGCGGTCGTGAGTGGCATGTCGAGCTTCTGGAGTGCTGCATTGATGGCGCGCGTCAGTGCTTCGTTGCCTGCATCGCCGTCGTCGAGTCTGAGCACGAGCAGGCCACCGTGCGCACCATACGTCTGCCGCACCCCGGTAAGCGAGCCGCGCGCAGCGCCAGGTTCGAGGCGAAAGCGGTCGCGCGCCAGCAGTTGCGAGTCGGCGTCGCGGACGTTGAGGGTTGCATCCAGGACACCGAAGCGCGCAGCCTGGTGCGTGGGGTCGTGCGTGAGCCACGTATCGGCGATGAGAACCGTTGCAGCCCGGTGCAACACGACGTCGATGGTGCTCAGAAGGCAGGCAGCGGGAAACAGGATGGTCGGTTGCGGCAGATAGTCGAAACGCGATTCCGGATGGGCTTCGATGGCGACCCGCGAATGTGCGATGCCGTGTGTCATCGTGTGGACGATGGTTGCCGCTGCTGTGCGAACGGTGGCCCGCGCGCGCGGCATTGCTACGAAGCGCTGGAACACGCGGTCGTTTTCGAACAGGCCTCCCGACGAGGATTGCACGATTACTTCCGCGTTGGCATGGGAGCGACATGAAGAAGAGGCGATTCGCCGGGTTAGCGGCAAGACACGCCCGACATGAAACGGATAACCGCCGCGCTGCCGTGATAGCCAGGTCTTGCCGGACGCCGCACGCTCGAAACACAGATCGAGTTGCGCTGGTTCCGCGTCGACGTACCCCGGTAGCGTCTCAGAGCGCATCGAAGAGCACGTTTTCGACGATGGCATCGGCGACCGCATCCACTCCAGCGCCTGTCGCACAGTTAGTCAACAGCACGGGCCGTCCGCTGCGCACCTCGCGCGCCTCGCCGACCATCCGTTCCAGATCCACGCCCACGTACGGCGCGAGGTCGAACTTGTTGATCACCAGCAGATCGCAGGACAGCACGCCGAGTCCGCGTTTGCGCGGGATATCGTCACCGGCTGCGACGTCGATGACGAAGATCCAGTAGTCCACCAGATCGAGCGAGAACGATGACGCGAGATTGTCGCCGCCCGATTCGATCAGAACCAGCCGCAAGCCGGCATAACGTGCGTCGAGTTCGTCCGCGGCCTGCAGGTTGAGGGTTGGGTCTTCGCGGATCGCAGTATGGGGGCACGCACCCGTTTCGACAGCGAGCACGCGTGCCGGATCGATCAGACCGCTACGGCGTACCCGGTCGGCGTCTTCGCGCGTGACGAGATCGTTGGTGATGATCGCGAGGTCGACACCGCGTGCCGCGAAGCGCGGAATCAACCGTTCGAGCAGGCGCGTTTTACCCGATCCCACAGGGCCGCCTATGCCGACGCGGGCCGCGCGTGCAGCATGGCCAGTGGACTGCGCGGCGTTATCAAACGGCGTTGTTGCAAACGGCTCGCCGCTGGAGAAATTAAACTCGGTGCTCATCGAAACACTCCTGTATGCCCTGCGATGCGTCTAACGCAACATGTACCGTCGGCTAAGCGGGACTTCGCGCGCCGGGTCGCAGCGGATCACCTGGCCGTCCACGGACACTTCGAACGTCTGCGCATTGACGGAGATGGAAGGGCACGCGTCGTTGTGCAGCATGTCGCGCTTGCTCAGGTTTCGTGTGCCGTGCGCACCGACCAGCTTGCGCGTGATGCCTAAGTGGCCGTGCAGATCCGCCTCGAGCGCCAGCCGGTTCACGAAGTTGACAGCAAGCGAGGCGGGTGCGCGTCCGAACGCTCCCCATTGCGGCCGCATGGCGAGCGGCTCGCAGGTCATCAGCGAAGCGGCGGAATCACCCATCGCTCCCCACGCAATAAAGCCGCCCTTGATGACGACCTCAGGCTTGATGCCAAAGAATGCGGGCCGCCACAGCACAATATCGGCGAGCTTGCCGTCCTCGAGCGAGCCGACCGTGTCGGCAATGCCGAAAGTGCGCGCCGCGTTGATCGTGTACTTGGCGATGTACCGTTTGATCCGCTCGTTGTCGCCGCGTGCAGTGCGTTCGCTGGAAAGACGTCCGCGCTGGTCCTTCATTTTCGAGGCCAGTTGCCACGTCCGGCAGATCACTTCGTTGATACGCCCCATTCCCTGGCTGTCCGAACCGAGCATCGAGATCGCGCCGAGATCGTGCAGGACGTCCTCGGCCGAAATCGTCTGCGCGCGGATGCGCGATTCGGCGAACGCGACATCTTCCGGTACCGCTGGGTTCAGGTGATGACACACCATGATCATGTCGAGGTGCTCATCGAAGGTGTTCACGGTGTATGGATTGGTCGGATTGGTCGACGAGGGCAGGCAGTTCAACCGTCCCGCCACCGCGATGATGTCGGGCGCGTGGCCGCCGCCCGCTCCTTCGGTGTGGTACATATGGATCGTGCGGTCCTTCATTGCAGCTACTGTGTCTTCGAGAAAGCCGGACTCGTTTAGTGTGTCGCTATGCAACTGCACCTGAAAGTCGTATTCGTCGGCGACCGTCAGACATGTGTTGATTACCGCGGGCATCGCGCCCCAGTCCTCGTGGATCTTCAGCCCGAGGCAGCCGCCACGTAGCTGACCGAGCAACGAACCCGGTTTGCTCGAGTTGCCGCGCCCGAGAAAGCCGAAGTTGAGCGGCCACTGCTCGGAGGCCTGCATCATGCGTCCCACGTTCCACTCGCCGCCGCAATCGATGCCCACCGTGATCGGCCCGAGCGAGCCGCCAATCAGCGTGGTGAGGCCGGAGGCAAGCGCGTGTTCGCAGAGTTGCGCCGAGTCGAAATGCACGTGGACGTCGATACCGCCTGGGGTGGCGATAAGTCCTTCGGCATCCTTGACAGTCGTCGAGACGCCGCATACGAGGCGCGGGTCGACACCATCCATCACTTGCGGATTGCCAGCCTTGCCGATCGCCACGATCCTGCCGTCCTTGATACCGATATCGCCTTTCACGATGCCAAGCACCGGATCGATGATCGTCGCGTTGCAGATCAGCATGTCGAGTGCACCGTCTGCGCTATCATGCCCGGCTTTCAGGCCCATGCCGTCGCGCAGTGTCTTGCCGCCGCCGTGCAGGCATTCGTCGCCCGGCACCGCATAGTCATGTTCGATCTCGGCGAAGAGCGACGTGTCTCCTAGGCGTACTGCGTCGCCCGTGGTCGGCCCGAACATCTCGGCGTAGGCCTGGCGTGTCATCGTAACCATTCAGGCTCCTTCGAAGCCGCGCTGGGCGGCGCGTGCGAGGGCGGCCTCGCGTAGGCCGGTGTCGGCGAGCGCGCCGTCCGTCAGACCGTTGAGGCCGAAAATTTCCTGCGTGCCGCCGAAGGCGACCAGCGTCACGTCCTTGGCGTCGCCGGGTTCGAACCGCACGGCCGTGCCTGCCGGGATGTCGAGCCGCATGCCGAACGCGGCGGCGCGGTCGAAGCGCAGTGCGCGATTGACTTCGAAGAAATGGAAATGGCTGCCCACCTGAATCGGCCGGTCGCCCGTGTTGACGGCACGCACGGTGGTGCGAACGCGGCCGGCGTTCAGTTCAATGTCCCCTTCCATTGCCAGAATTTCACCGGGTACTACGGTGTCGGCAGCGGGTGTCTGCGTGCCGGGCCGGATCGGCTGATGCACGGTCACGAGCTTGGTGCCATCGGGAAACGAGCCTTCGACCTGCAGCATCGGCACGAGGTCGGCGACGCCGGGCAGCACGTCGTCCTCGGATAGCAGCGTCGACCCGTAGGCGATCAGGTCCGCCACGCTGCGGCCTTCGCGCGCGCCCTCGAGAATTTCGTCCGCAATCAGTGCGACGGCTTCCGGATGATTGAGTTTTAGACCCTTGTCGCGATGACGGCGGGCCAGTTGTGCGGCGGTGAAAAGCGTCAGGCGCTCGTATTCGGTCGGGGTCAGCAGCATCGCGGTCTTCCTTCCTGTTAGTTGGCAAAGAGCCGCGCGTCGTGCGTCTGGCTGCGCAGCGCGGCAATGTCGGCTGCGAAGGTGGCGGCGTGCAGGTCGTCGAGCGGTGGCGCCGGCTGTGCGAGGACACGTGCGAGCGGCGCGCGCAGCAGCGTTAGAACGCGCTGCGCGTCGAGATGACCGACGATGCCCAGACGCACGGCCGAACTCACTGAGCCCGTGCAGGTCATGTGCGCGGAGATGGCACGCGCCTCTTCCTCCGCGATACCAAGGCTGCGCCACACCGCGCCTTGGACGGTGACGAGATGGCCCGGTGTGCGGCCAGCCGCGATGGCGTTGCGAATCCGGTTCGCCGTTTCCGAACCGAGCCGCGCATGCACATCGGCCAACGTGCGGCCGAGACGGCGCGAGCCGTTGCGCAGAGCCGGGGGCAAGCTCATGGCCTCGGCCAGCGCATCAACTTCATGCCACACGTCAAATGCGTCCCCGGCGCGCCACGCGCCACACATCAGCCCTTGATCCAGACTCGCCCAGCGTGATAAGGCCTGCGATTCGACGAACGCAAACAGCGTTGTCGCGTCAGTCACGAGCGCATCACGCATGAGGCCTTCGAGACCCCACGAGAACGCCATCGCGCCGCCGGGGAAAAAGCTGTCCGACTGCTGCAGGCTGGCAAGCAGGCTAATGGGCCCGTTTGCGATTGCCTCAGGTGGGCGAGTGGGGGACGTCTCAGGCATGGTGATGCTTTCCCCCCGCGAGTCCTTCGGTTGCGAGGCGAATGCGTTGATCCGCGAGCATCGGGGTGAGCCGTTGCAGATAATCGTCAAGCGCGCCCTTGACCGCGATTTCCAGTGCGTTCCGATCGAAGCGCACCTTCCAGTGCATGTTGCCGGCGAAGTAGCCTAGCTCGAGCGCCGCGGCCGCATCGCGTGGTTCGAGTCGCAGCCAACGGGTGTCTTCAGTACGCACGACCAGCGCCGCATCGCGGTCGAGCCGCAGCACCGCGCCGTCGAAGAGATGGGCATCGCGGTCGAGTGCGATGCCGCATTCGTCGCCGCGCTGAGTACGCGTGCGCAGGCGGTGCCGCCGGATATCGTCGGCGGCGAGCGTCACATAATCGACTAGCCCCTGATGCTCGAGCGAGTGCAGCAGATCGGCAATGCGCGGTTCGGACGCACTGCCTATGATCGACGTGTAGGTAATCATCGCGTGTCGCTCCCGCCGGGCCGTTTAGCGATGTGCCAGATCGGACGGATTCGGAATCCCTGGGATCGGGCATTCGTCGGTGCCTGGCGTGCTGCGCGTGAGCGCCTCGACCATCTTGCGGGTGCCTTCCGGATCGGTGATCCACTTCGAGTAGAAGTCGTACGGGCAGTCGGCCACGCCGTCGGCTTCCTCGCGGGAGTTGATCTTGCCGGTGTAGCCGCGATGCAGCAGCTTGTACAGGTGGTTTTCCGACTGCATGTTCTTGCGGGCATCGCGGATCAGGCTCTTGGATAGCGCGCCGTACTGGATGCCGAATTCTTCCTCGCCGCATTCGCCGAGCGTGCGCCCGTCGAAACCGATGATCGCCGAGTGGCCGAAGTACGAGTAGACGCCGTCGAAGCCGGCGGCATTGGCGACTGCTACGTAGACGTTGTTCGCCCACGCCATCGACTTGGCCATCAGCACCTGCTGCTCCTTGGCGGGGTACATGTAGCCCTGGCAGCGTACGATCAGCTCCGCGCCTTTCATCGCGCAGTCACGCCAGATTTCCGGATAGTTGCCGTCGTCGCAGATGATCAGGCTGATTTTCAGTCCCTTCGGGCCTTCCGACACATACGTGCAGTTCCCGGGATACCAGCCTTCGATCGGCACCCATGGCATGATCTTGCGGTACTTCTGCACGATCTCGCCCTTGTCGTTCATCAGGATCAGCGTGTTATACGGCGCCTTGTTCGGATGCTCCTCGTGACGCTCTCCGGTGAGCGAGAACACGCCCCACACCTTGGCGCTGCGGCACGCTTCAGCGAAGATTTCGGTCTCCTCGCCGGGCACCGCGGCTGCGGTGTCGTACATCTCCTGCTGGTCGTACATGATGCCGTGCGTGCTGTACTCCGGAAAAATCACGAGGTCCATGCCGGGCAGGCCGATTTTCATACCCTTGAGCATCTCGGCGATCTTGCGCGCGTTGGCGAGCACTTCGGCCTTGGTGTGAAGACGCGGCATCTTGTAGTTGACCACTGCCACACCAACCGTGTCGAGACTGCTTGAAATGTCACCGTGTAACATAAGGACTCCTTTTTGGTAAGGGTGCACTCCCGCAGGGGAGTGTCGTGAATTCAGATGGTCAGATAGCGCATGATCCGTTCTGCGTCGACGTTCTCACGCCGGTCGCTGTGCACGAAGCGACCCTTCTCGATGATGAGAAAGCGATCAGCAATCTCGAGCGTGAAGTTCAGCACCTGCTCGGAGACGATCAAGGCGAAATTGCGTTCCTTCTTCAGGCGATTGAGCGCGCGGGCGATGTCCTTGATGATCGACGGCTGGATGCCTTCTGTGGGCTCGTCGAGAATCAGCACTTTGGGCTCGGAAACGAGGGCGCGGGCGATCGCAAGCTGCTGTTGCTGGCCGCCGGAGAGATTGCCGCCGCGCCGGGCGCGCATTTCCCAAAGCACGGGGAACGACTCATAGATGTACTCTGGAATCTTCGGCTTACGGACCCGGTCCATGCCGGTGAGGATATTTTCTTCCACGCTTAGGTACGGAAAGATCATCCGGCCTTGCGGCACATACCCGAAGCCCGCGGCAACCCGCTCGTAACTTTTCGTTCCTGCCAGATTGCGTCCGCCCAGGTTGATTTCGCCGCTGCGCGAAGGGATCATACCGATCAGCGACTTCAGCAGGGTGGTCTTGCCCATGCCGTTGCGGCCCATCACAGCAATGGTTTCGCCGGACATCAGCTCGAAACTGAGGTCGTGAAGAATATGGCTTTCGCCGTAGAACACGTTGAGATTCTGGATCGCGAGCATATTCAATGTCCCAGATAGACTTCAATCACACGGGGGTCGTTTTGCACCTGGTCCATCGTGCCTTCGGCAAGCTTCTTGCCCTGGTGCAGAACCGTCACCTTGTGAGCGACCGATTTCACGAATTCCATGTCGTGTTCGATAACCACCACCGAGCGTCCCTTGGCAATCTCGCGCAGCAGCGCGCCCGTTTGCTCGCGCTCCTTCGCGCTCATGCCGGCAACGGGCTCGTCGAGCAGCAGCAGTTCTGGGTTCTGCATCAGCAGCATGCCGATTTCGAGCCATTGCTTCTGGCCGTGGGATAACTGCGCGGCCTTGCGGTCGAGCTGGTCGGCGAGGAAGATCATGTGCGCGATGCGGTCGATTTCATCGCGCACGGTCTCATCACGGTGAAAGAACAGACAGCCGATCACGTCGCGCTTCTTCGGGTAAGAGATTTCCAGATTCTCGGCCACGGTCAGATCTTCGTAGACGAGCGGATTCTGGAATTTGCGACCTACACCCGCACGGGTGATTTGATATTCGAGCATGCGCTCGAGGTTCAAACCTTTGAAGGCGATCGTTCCGTAGGTCGGTTTCGTCTTGCCGCAGATCATGTCGAGCAGCGTGGTCTTGCCGGCGCCGTTGGGGCCGATCACGACGTGCAGTTCGTTTTCTTCGACGTAGAAGTTGAGATCGTCGACCGCCTTGAAGCCGTCGAACGACACCGTCAGGTTCTCGACCGAAAGAATCATCTGGGTCATTGGGCGGCTCCCTGACGTTCGCGCAGCCATTCGATGACACCGGCGAGCCCCTTGGGCAGGAACATCGGCACGAAGATAAAGAGGCCGCCGATCAGGTACAGCCAGAAGCCAACAAAGTTTTCGGAGAGAAAGCTCTTGGCCGCGCCGACCAGGATCGCGCCATATACTGCGCCCACCAGCGACAATCGTCCGCCCACCGCCGCGTAGATCACCATCTCGATCGAAGGCACGATGCCGCACACCGACGGTGAGGCGAAGCCGACCTGCAGCGTGAACATCGCGCCGCCGATGGCCGAGAACAACGCTGCCACGGCGAAGATGAAGCCCTTGAATAGGGCGGGGTCGTAGCCCGAGAAACGGATGCGGTCCTCACGGTCGCGAATTGCGATCAGTACCTTGCCGAGACGGCTCTTCAGAATAAAGCGGCCGGCGAGGATCGCCGCCAGCAACAGGCATGCGCTCACGTAGTAGAGCAGGTAGACAGCAGTGTCGCTTTGCACGCTGTAACCCATGAAGGTGGGCAGATTCGTGATGCCGTTGATGCCGCCGGTGTAACCCTGTTGACCGATGATCACGATCGACATGATCGACGCCAGCGCGAGCGTCACGATCGAAAAGTACACGCCGCCCACTCGCTTGCGGAAGTTCGCGTATGCGAGGATAAAGGCGAGCAGCGTCGGCAGGATCACGATGGCGGGCAGGGCAAACCACGCGTGCTCAAAGGGCGCCCACCACCAGGGCAGCTTGTCGATGCTGTTCCACGTCATGAAGTCAGGCACGGGCGGTCCACCGTTGCCGAAGACTGCGGCGGCAGGATCGGCTGAGGTTGCCTCGAGCTTCATGTACATCGCCATCATGTAGCTGCCGAGACCGAAGAAAATGCCTTGTCCCAGACTCAGAATGCCGCCGTAACCCCAGGTGAGCACGAGCCCGGCTGCGCAGAACGCGAAGCTCAGATACTTCGCGAACAGGCCGAGGCGGAAGGAGCCGGACACCGCAGGAATGGCAACCAGCAGGAGCAGCGCGAGAATCACGACGGAATAGCGTTCGAGCAGCAGCGTCGCACGCAAACCGGGGCTGAGTGCCGCTGCCGGCGGATTCGATGTGCGCGGCGATGAAATCGGAAGGTCTTTCATGTTAGCGGCGAACCTTGAGTGCGAAGAGCCCGTTGGGCCGGAAATACAGTGCGACGATCACCAGCAGCAGAATGGCCGCTTTCGCCATCGAACCGCTCAGGACCAGTTCGAACATCGATTGCAACTGTCCGATCGAGAACGCCGAGAGGAAGGTGCCGACAAGGCTCTCGACGCCGCCGAACACCACCACGATGAAGGTGTCCACAATGTATTGCTGCCCGGTGACCGGACCGGTCGAGGCGAGCATCGTGAGGGCGCTGCCAGCAATGCCAGCGAGGCCGCAGCCCACCGCGAAGGTGACGGCGTCCACGCGTTCGGTGTTGATGCCGGCGGCGCCTGCCATCGCGCGGTTCTGCATCACGGAGCGGATCCGCAGGCCCCAGCGGCTGCGAAACAGAAACAGGTACACCGCGAGCGCCACCGCCAGCGTGAGACCGATGATAAAGATGCGCGAGAGCGGAATCGCCATACCGGGTGTCGGATTCCATGCGCCCTGCAGCCACGTCACGGTGGGCACGCTCACATCGATGGGGCCGAATACCTGCCGGTAGAGTTGCTGCAGTACCAGCGACAAGCCCCAGGTGGCCAGCATGGTGTCGAGCGGCCGGTGGTAGAGAAAGCGGATCATCGCGCGTTCCAGCACAAAGCCGACCGCGCCCGTCACCACGAACGCCACCACGATCCCGACCAGAAAATAAGCGCCCATCAGCGAAGGCAGATAGCGGGCGAACACGATCGAAGTCAGATAGGTCATGTACGCACCGAGCGCCATCAGCTCGCCGTGCGCCATGTTGATGACGCCCATCAGGCCGAACACGATCGCAAGACCGATTGCCATCAGTGCCAGCACGGTGAAGAGCGACAGGCCGTTGAAGACCTGGGTTAGAAAAGTATCGAGAGTCATCGCAGTTCTTTTGCCGGAAAGGATGCCTGGAAGACAAGGCGCGATGGGTTAGCATGCCCATCGTCGCCCGGGTAACGCACGAGCCTTTCCTTAGCCCAGTTTCGGGAATGGGTTCGGCTCGATCAGCGGCGACTCGTACAGAATGTCGACCTGTCCGTCGGGTTTGAAGGCGCCGATTCGTGCGTGCTTCCACAGGTGATGATTGCTGACGTGGAAATGGATCTGTCCTTCCGGTGCATCCCAGCCGAGATTCGACGACGCCGCGACCACCTTTTCCACGTCGAAGCTTTTGGCCTTTTCCGCCGCGAGCTTCCACAGGTACACGGAGGTATAGGCGGCTTCCATCGTGTCGCCGATCACGCGGTCCGCGCCGTACTTCGCCTTGAACGCCGGGACGAACTTCGCGTTCACCGGGTTCTGCACGCTCTGGAAGTAGCCCATGCACGAGAGCACGCCGGTCAGGTTGTCGCGGCCGATACCGATGGCTTCTTCTTCGGTCACGGCGAGCGCCATGATCGGCTGGTTCTGGCCGGTGATGCCGACCGAGTTCAGCTGCTTGTAGAACGCCACATTCGAGCCGCCGACGATCGTCGAGAGAATCACGTCGGGCTTGGCGGCCTTGATCTTGTTGATAACCGACGAGAACTCGACCGTGCCGAGGGGGAAGTAGTCTTCGCCCACGACGGTGCCGCCTGCCTTCGCAATGGTCGGATGCGCGATACGGTTGGTGGTGCGCGGCCAGATGTAGTCCGAACCGATCAGGTAAAACTTTTTGCCCTTGTTTTTGGCGAGCCAGTTGACGGCCGGTATCACCGATTGCGTGGCCTCCTGACCCGTGTACATGATGTTCTTCGACATCTCGAGTCCTTCGTAGTACGTCGGATAGTAGAGCAGACCGTTATAGCGTTCGAACACGGGCAACACGGCCTTGCGCGAGGCCGATGTGTAGCAGCCGAACACGGCGGCGACCTTGTCGCTTTCCACCAGCTTTTGAGCCTTCTCGGCGAAGGTCGGCCAATCGCTGGCGCCGTCTTCGACGATGGGCTGGATCGGGCGGCCTAGCACGCCGCCCGCGGCGTTGATTTCGTCGATCGCGAGTTTCTCGGCATCGACCACGTGTGCTTCGGCAATCGCGACTGTCCCCGTCAACGAATGCAGGATGCCGACCTTCACCGGGTCTGCCGCCGAGGCAGCACGCGAGGCCAGCATCAGCGAACCCGGGATGGCGCCGGCAGCGGCAGTGGCGATCGCGGTCTTCAAAAAGTCACGTCTATTGTTCTTCATGGCGCCCTTCACAAAAGTTGAAGACAAAAAAAAGCCCGAAACCAGCGGTTAGCTGGTTTTCGGGCTTTTTTGGCCGGTGTCATGCAAGACGCCTTTGTCTCGCACAACGAAACTCGTTAGGATCGAGGGTGCAGGTCTCGGCTCCACACTCGATCACGAGCAGCGATAACGCAAAAGCTGTGCCATCGGTGTTGTGTGCGCAAATTTGCAGGCGTCCTCAAGCACGCAATTCACGCGCAACGCCTTTTGGTTCGGTACATTACCGTCAGCTCGCAGGCAGCGATCGTCTTTCCGGCTTCATCGTTTTGCCGTGCCGCGTGTTCCCCAAGCTGGTGTGAACGCGCACAATGCCCGTGCATGGAACCGGAGTCGTGCACAACGCTGCGCGCTGGTGGGCCGCTCAACCTGCCGTCACTTTCTGGCTGAAATATGACCTCATCATCCAATGGGCCGATCAAGGTCGGCGTGCTGTTCTCCTCGTCCGGCGTGACCGCTCCGATCGAGTTGTCGCAGCAGCGCGCAACGATTCTGGCGGCCGAGGAAATCAACCTTGCCGGCGGCATCAATGGCCGTGAGTTGCAACTGGTGTTTCGCGATCCCGCTTCGACGCCGGCCCGTTATGCCGCGCTTATCCAGCAGTTGATCGTCGAGGAACAGATTCGCGTCGTGGTGGGTTGCTATATGTCGAGCACGCGCAAGGCGGTGATTCCAATCGTCGAGCGGCACAATGCCTTGCTGTTCTACCCGACACTCTATGAAGGATTCGAGTACAGCCGCAATGTGATTTACACCGGCGCCGCACCGAACCAGAACAGTCTGCCGCTCGCGGACTATATGCTCGGGCAATTCGGATCTCGTGTGTTCATGGTCGGCTCGGATTACATTTACCCTTACGAGTCGAATCGCATCATGAGCGATCTCGTGTTCGAGCGCGGCGGCGAGAAGCTCGAAGAAATCTATCTGCCTCTCGATGCCGGCTGGTCCAGCTATCTGAGCGTAGCGAAGAAGATCGCGGCGCAGGCGCCCGACTTCGTCTTTTCGACCGTGGTGGGCAGCGGGATCTCGCACATGTATCGCGCGTTTGCGGAGGCGGGTCTCGATCCTTACAAGACCCCGATTGCGAGCCTGACAACCAGTGAAACGGAAGTGGCGGCGATGGGCGCCGCGCTTGGCGAAGGGCACATCACTGCGGCGACCTACTTTCAATCGGTGAGCGATCCGGTCAATCAGCGTTGCCTCGCCAACTATCACCGGCGCTTCGGCGATGGCGTCGTCACCGACATGTGCTGGGAGGCCGCTTACTTTCAGATGCACGTGCTCGCCAACGCGATGCGCATTACCGGTGGCGACGACACCAACGCCTTGCTCAAGACGTTGCCGGGGCTCGAGCTGAATGCGCCGCAGGGGCGTATCCGGATCGACGAACACAATCACCACACCTATCTGCATCCTCGAATCGGGCGCCTGAACTGGCATGGCCAGTTCGATATCCTGAGCGATTCGCCGGGGTGGACGCGCGCGGACCCGTTTGTCATTTCGCACTCGCTGGTCGATGAGGCAGCCCCACATGGTGGCCCCGACGAGGTGCGGTCATGAAGCAGCGCTCGTCTTCCCGTACCCCTCAGGCGCTTCGCGATATCCGCTCGCTCAGCGTGCTGGCCATTCATCCTCAGGATCAGGACGGCGAAGAGCTGCTTGGACAACTGTGCCGCATCGGCTGCAAGGTTCAGATGATCTGGCCCGCGGTCGACACGTTGCCCGATGCTACCGACGTCGTGTTTCTCGCCGTCCGTCCGGAGACACTCTCGGTCAGCCTGCCGTGGATGAACGCGAAGAACGCGCCGCCGGTGATTCCCGTCGTCAGTTACGAGAATCCGATCATCATCGAGGCGGTCATGCAATTGGGCGCGTATTGCGTGGTGCCGTCGCCGGTGCGTTCGTTCGGCCTGCTGACGGCGATTGCCGTCACGCTGAACCAGCACCGCAATCGCCTGCAAATGGAGCGCTATATACAGCGCGTCGAGGACAAGCTTGCCGAGCAACGGCAGATCCAGCGCGCCAAGACCATCCTGATGGAAACCCGTAATCTCTCCGAGCAGGAGGCCTACGACCTGTTGCGCTCGCAAGCCATGGTCAAGCGCGAGCACATCGAAACGATCGCCGAAGCGATCATCAAGGCCGATGAGGTGCTGCGCTTCTGACATGCGCCAAACCCCCGCAGCGCGCGGCTGTGCGGCTTATCACCATGGCGCATATTCTTCGGAAACTTGATGCTTTGTAGAAATGGAGACGCTTTGCTACAGTCCGCCCACTCTGCCGGGGCGGCTAGCCGGGCAGCACTGAATCTCCATACCAATACCTACGGAGCACCTTCTCATGAAATCGATTCGTTCCATTCTGCTGATTGCACTGCTGCAGGCCGTGAGCGTCACGTCTGCGTTCGCTGCGGACGAACTCGCCCAGATCAAGTCGGCCGGTGTATTCAAGGTCGGCACGGAAGGCACCTACGCGCCCTTCACGTACCACGACGAATCGGGCAAGCTGACGGGCTTCGACGTGGATATCGCGACTGCAATCGCACAACGTCTCGGCGTCAAGCCGGAGTTTGTCGAAGGCAAGTGGGACGGTCTGATTGCCGGCCTCGACGTGAACCGCTACGACGCGGTGATCAACGAAGTCTCGGTGACGGATGCACGCAAGGCCAAATACGATTTCTCGACGCCGTACATTACGACCCGCGCGGTGCTGATCGTGCGCACGGACAATACGACGATCAAGACATTCGATGACCTGAAGGGTAAAAAATCGGCCAACACATTAACCAGTAATTTCGGCAAGATCGCCAAGGATCATGGCGCCGATGTGGTGCCCGTGCAGGGCTTTAACGAATCGATCGATCTGCTGACCTCCGGCCGCGTCGACGCGACCGTCAACGATTCGCTGTCGTTCCTCGACTTCAAGAAGCACAAGCCGGATGCGCAGGTGAAGGTCGTTGCCACGGACAACTCGAGCGACGCGGACCAGTCGGCCGTGCTGCTGCGCAAGGGCGACCCGGCACTGGTGGCCGCCATCGACAAGGCGCTGGCCGACATCAAGGCGGACGGCACGTACGCGAAGATCTCGGCGAAGTATTTCGGCAAGGGCGTCTCCCAGTAAGCGCCGGGACGGTCTGAATCATGCCAGCCTGGTTGCATCTGATGGCGCAGTCGCTGTGGCCCCTCGTCTACGCGGGGCTCGTGTTTACTGTGCCGCTCACGCTCGCTTCGTTCGCGCTCGGATTGCTGCTGGCGTTTGCCGCCGCCCTGATCCGCCTGTTCGGGCCACGCTGGGCAGTGTCGATCGTGCGTTTCTATGTCTGGCTGATTCGCGGCTCGCCGTTGCTGGTGCAACTGTTCGTGATCTTTTACGGACTGCCGAATGTCGGGATCGTGCTTGACCCGTTGACGGCGGCCATCATCGGTTTCTCGTTGAATGTGGGTGCGTATAACTCCGAAGTGATTCGCGGAGTGATCGAATCGATTCCGAAAGGGCAGTGGGAAGCCGCCTATTCGATGGGGATGACGCGCGGCGAAGCGCTGCGCCGCGCGATCCTGCCGCAGGCGGCGCGGGTTGCGCTGCCGCCGTTGTCCAATTCGTTTATCTCGCTCGTTAAGGACACTTCGCTTGCGGCCGTGCTGACCGTGCCCGAGGTGTTTCAGGCCGCGCAACGCATCGCGGCGGTTACCTATGAGCCGCTGATTCTGTACTCGGAGGCGGCACTCGTTTATCTGGTGATCAGTTCGGTGTTGTCGTCGGCGCAAGTGAAACTCGAGCAGCGGTTCGGCCGGCATGCATTGTTCCAGGCAGGTAACGGATGATCAAGCTCGAACAGATCGAGAAGTTCTTTGGCGAACACCGCGTGTTGAGCAAGGTCGATCTGACGCTTGCCTCCGGCAACGTCACCGCCTTGATCGGCCCGTCGGGCAGCGGCAAGAGCACGCTATTGCGCTGCGTGAACCTGCTGGAGATCCCCGAGGGTGGTGCACTCGAACTCGGTAACCAGCGGCTCGAATTTAGCCGCGAACAAAAGCCCGCGCGCGACGCCGTGCTGGCGATCCGGCGCCGCACGGGCATGGTGTTTCAGAACTTCCAGTTGTTCCCGCATTTGACGGTCATCCAGAACGTGATGGAAGGACTGCTGACGGTGCAGAAGTGGGACAAGGCACGGGCGCGCGAGCGGGCGCATGAACTATTGACGAAGGTCGGCATTGCGCATAAGGCGGATGCGTGGCCCGCCACGCTGTCGGGCGGGCAGCAGCAGCGTGTCGCGATTGCGCGGGCGCTGGCGCCGTCGCCGGAGGTGTTGTTGTGCGACGAGCCGACCTCCGCACTCGATCCGGGCCTGGCCGCCGAAGTGGTCGAGGTGCTGAGGCAGCTCGCCAGCGAAGGCATGACGATGCTGATGGCGACGCATGATCTGCGTCTGGCGGCATCCATAGCACGGGACGTGGTGTTTCTGAATAACGGCGTCGTGGTGGAGGCGGGCGCATCGCGGCAGATCTTTACGCAGCCTCGCGAGGCGGAGACGGCACGCTTTGTGTCGACGCTGACGCAGCATTTGCCGGATGCCTGGGTGGAGTGAAGCGCGCGTACTGCTCCACCTGGCCGGCGTGACCTGCCCCTCCGACAACGGCACAAGGATTGGCCGAACGGCGCTGCGGACGCCTCCGTTGCAGCATCGCTGTAAACGCGATATCGAAAGCGGGAAATCTTGTTTGTGACAGGCGGCGCCGTTCGCTAGCATCCGACTCATAGCCGTATGCTGGCGATGCGCGTTTGAACGCTCATGCCGCATGCTTCTCGTCGTGCTGCTTGAATCCGGTTGGTCTTCTGGCAACGGAAACTCCGCCGGGTCCGGCGTGCGCTCTGCAGGTCTCCACTGTCCGATATGTCCAGCCTATCCACATTGACCCCTCCTGAATCTGACGGCAACGTAACCCGCCGCCTCGCACTGGCCATTACCAGTACCTCACCCGCTGATTCCACCGAAGCAATCGCTGCCGCGCGGCTCGGTGTGCTCGACTTTCTTGCTGCCGCCTTCGCGGGCGCGGACGATGCCGGTTATCGCAAGCTGCTGGCGGTGATCGGTGCCGGCAGTCGCGGCGAGGCCGCTGTGATCGGCTACCCGGCAAGCGTCAGCACACTCGATGCAGCCTTGCTCAACGGCTATGCGGGCCACGCGCTCGACTACGACGACGTGCACAGCAGCGTGCGTGGCCATCCCAGCACGGTCCTGCTACCGGCGCTGTTTGCGCTGGCGCAGACGCAGCGCAGCAGCGCAAACGAGGTGCTGGCCGCCTACGTGGTAGGCGTCGAGACGATGGCGCGGCTCGGTCTGGCGCTCGGCAGCCGCCACTACGAGCAGGGCTTTCACAACACCGCGACGCTTGGCACGCTAGGCGCCGCGGCGGCTGCGTCGTTCCTGCTGCGGCTGGATGCCGAGGCGATCGAAAACGCATTGGGGCTTGCCGCGACGCAATCGGCTGGCCTGCGTCTGCAATTCGGCAGTGAAGCGAAACCCCTGCACGCGGGACAGGCCGCCCGCGCCGGGCTGCTGGCAGCGCAACTCGCCGCCGCCGGTTTGCACGGCTCGCCCGGTGCTCTGGATGGCCCAACCGGCTTCTTCTCCGTGTTCGGAGCCGGCGCAGCGCAGCCTGCGAGGGTGCTGGAAGGCTGGGGTCCGCCCTGGCAGATTGTCGCGCCGGGGCTCTACTTCAAGCCGTGGCCTTGCTGCACGGCCACGCACTATGCCGTGCATGCAGCCTTGACGCTGCGCGCCGCGCATCGACTGACACCGCGGGATATCGAGCGCGTGGTCGTGACCTTCCCGCCCGGCGGCGATACGCCACTATCAGGCGAGCTACCGTCGACCGGTCTCGAAGCGCGCTTCAGCGTCGAATACGCGGTGGCCGCTGTGTTGACGGATGGCGGGGCGGGTGTCGCCACCTTCGCTGACGTGCCGGTACGCGCCGAATTGACGGCGCTGGCAGCACGCGTGTCGCGTACCCACGACGAGACTGCGCCACGCGCCTCGACCGATCCGTCGACGCGTTTCTCGACCGTCGCGATCACATTGAAGAACGGCACCGTGCTCAGCCATAAAACCGACCGGCTCTATAGCGCCGCAGACCTCCCCGCCAAATTCGCGGATGCGGTCGACCAGCACGCCGGATTCGCCACGCTGCCAGCCGTGGTAGACACGATGCAGAGCGCGGACGAACTCGCCTTCATTTTCGAAACGTTTGCAAAGATCAAAGCATGAGTACCCTTCACACCACAGCCGCAAAGCGCCAGATGCGCCTTGGACTCTTCATCCAGGGCGCAGGTCACCACGTCGCGGGCTGGCGTCATCCCGACGCGCAGGCCGGTAGCGAAAACCTCGCGTTGATGCAGCGGATCACCCAGACCGCGGAACGCGCGAAGTTCGATATGGTGTTTCTCGCCGACGGCCTGACGAGCGGGCCGGATGCGCATCCGTCGATGGCGATGCGCATCGAGCCGCTGTGTCTGCTGTCGGCGCTTGCGATGGGCACGCGGCACATCGGCCTCGCCGCCACCGCGTCGACGACGTATAGCGAGCCATATCACGTGGCGCGTGCCTTTGCCTCGCTCGATCATCTGAGCCAGGGCCGTGCCGCATGGAATGTCGTGACCACCTCGTACGACCGGACCGCCGCGAACTTCACGCGCGGCAATCATCCGGATCACGCGTTGCGGTACGAGATGGCCGGTGAATTCGTCGACGTGGTCAAGGGTCTGTGGGATAGCTGGGACGACGATGCGCTCGTGCGCGACAAGGCAAGCGGCGTCTACTTCGATCCCACCAAGGTGCATACGCTCGCTCACGAGGGCCGCTTCTTCTCGGTGAAAGGCCCGTTGAACGCATCGCGTCCTCCGCAAGGTCACCCCGTGGTGATTCAGGCGGGCTCCTCGGGTCCAGGGCAGGATCTGGCCGCGCGCACCGCGGAGGTAGTGTTCACCGCGCAGCAGACCCTCGACGAAGCACGCATCTTCTATCGCGACCTCAAGGGCAGGCTGGCGAAGTTCGGCCGCGAAGGTGAGCAACTGCATGTGATGCCAGGCGTGTTCCCGGTGATCGGCAGAACCGAGCAGGAAGCGAAGGACAAGTATGCCCAGTTGCAGCAGTGGACCGATACGTCGGGTGCCTTGACGCTGCTGTCCGATCGTCTCGGTCACGATGTCTCGAAGTTTCCGCTCGACGGTCTATTGCCGGAGCTGCCGGAGTCGGAGCAACTGAAAAGCCGTGCGAAGTTGCTAACCGACCTCGCACGCCGCGAAAACCTGACGCTACGTGAGTTGTATCACCTGGTGGCGGGCGCGCGCGGACATCGTATCGTATGGGGCACGCCGACCCAGGTCGCGGATGCGCTGGAAGAATGGTTCGTCGGCGAAGGTGCGGATGGTTTCAACATCATGCCGCCGTATTTCCCGGGTGGCCTCGATGACTTTGTCGAACTGGTGGTGCCGGAGTTGCAGCGGCGTGGCCTGTTCCGCACGGAGTATTCAGGCACGACGCTGCGGGACCATCTGGGACTGACGCGGCCGGCGAGTCGTTACGCGGCGCGCTGATCGTTAGTTCGAGTAACGAGGAATGTGGCCACATGCGTGTGCGCATGAGTTGCCAGATACGCCGCGTCCCCTGCGCGGCCTTCATCACATCAGATAGCGAACTTACGCAGATCGAGCGGGATCGTCTCACGCGCCGCGTCGTAGCGCGCTGCGTTGCGCTGGTCGTTTGCGGCCGTCAGCGAACGCGTCAGGAACGCCCGGGTGCGCGGACTTGCCGGCTCACGGAACAGGCGCTGCGCGGGACCATGTTCGACGATTACGCCGGCCTCCGTGAAGTACACCGCATCGCTGACTTCCTCCGCAAAGCGCATTTCATGCGTCACCAGCACGCAGGTCATGCCGTCCCTCACCAGATCGCGGATCACGGTCAGCACTTCGCCTACCGTCTCGGGATCGAGCGCCGACGTGACTTCGTCGAACAGGATCAGATCCGGTTGCATGGCGAGTGCCCGCGCGATGGCCACCCGCTGTTGCTGGCCGCCCGACAGTTCGCCCGGATAGGCGTGGGCCTTGTCGGCTAGCCGCACCTTCTCGAGCAGATCGTAGGCCGTGCGGGTTGCGTTCGCCTTGTCGCGGCGCAGGATGCGCACGGGTGCCATCACCAGATTGTCCAGCACGCTCAGATGCGGAAACAGGTTGTACTGCTGAAACACAAAACCCACGCGCTTGCGCAGTTCGATTTCGTCGCGCTCCGAATTGAGTTGATCGACGCACGTACCGTCTACCTCGATGCTGCCGCTTTGCGGTTTGAGCAGGCCGGTAATACAGCGCAGGATAGTGGACTTGCCGGAGCCCGACGGGCCGATGATCGAAACGGCCTGGCCTCGGAATACGTCAAGATCGATACCGTTAAGCACCGGATTTGCGCCGAACGCGAGGTGTACGTTGCGCAGGCTGACGAGTGGGCGCGCCGCGGCGCTCGCTGTGGAGGAGGGATCAACGAAAGGCATAGCGTTTTTCGAGGCGTCGCGTGAAGCGCGCAATCGGGTAGCAGTAGACAAAGAAGAGTCCCAGTACGGTGAAGTAGACCAGCACCGTGAAGTCGGCGCGCGCAACCGTATTGCTCGCGACCTGAGCGGTATCGAGCAGATCGTGCACGCCGACCAGCGAGGCGAGGGCAGTGCCCATCGTGATGCTTGCGTACAGGTTCATCCACGGCGGCAGCATGCGTTTGACGCACTGCGGCAGAATGATCCAGCGGAACACCTGGGCGCGGCTGAAGGCGAGCGAACGCGCGGCGTCCCACTGAGCGTGCGGAATCGACTGGATCGCGCCGCGGAAAATCTCGGCCACGTTGGCGCTCGCCGGCAAGGCGAGGCCGAGCGTCACCTTGAACCAGTCGGGAAATGGCAGCGTGTGATGGCCGAGCGCAATCTCGAACGGAAACACATAGGTCGAGAAGTAGATCAGCACCAGCAGCGGCGCGTTGCGAAACACCTGCACGTAGATGCGGGCCGGCACGCGCACGATACGCAGCGGCGACAGCAGCAGTGGCCCGAGCGCAAGTCCCGTCAGGGTGCCGAGCGCGACAGCCAGCAGACTGATTTCGACGTTGACCCACAAGGACTTGATGAGTGCAGGGGCCCACGTGACGAGCGCAGCCAGCGTCACGTTGTGAGTGTGGCCGGCAAGCTCGCGTTCGAGCAGCGCGAGGAGCACGCCCACCACGATAACGGCGACCACCGCGCGCGGCCGGCGCCCGCGTTCACCTCCGGCATCGAGAGCGAACGGCTCAGTGGCCATAGCCGGGCATCCTCAGACGGGTTTCGAGCCAGCGTCCCGCACGGTTGACCACGTGCGTCAGCGCGCCGAAAAACAGCAGGATCAGGATCATGAGTTCAAGCACGTTGTCGCGCTGCGTCCAGATCATGATAGACGCATATGTCACGTCACCGACTGCGATGGCCGAGGCGATGGTGGTCATCTTCACCAGATCGACCATGTTGTTGACGAGAGCCGGCAATGCGAAGCGCACGGCGAGCGGCAACTGCACGTTCCATAGCCGTTGCCTGCGACTGTAGCCGAGCGATTGCGCGGCTTCGAGCGTTGCGCGCGGCACCGCTTCGATGCCGGCGCGTAGCGCTTCCGCGTGAAATGCACCTTTATGCAGTGCGATCACAATGACGCTCCAGATGAACGGCGTCAACGGATTGCCACCTAGTTCACGCAGCGCCTGACTCAGCAACATGTTTAGCACGAGAAACGCGCAAAAGAGTTGCACTAGCGTCGGCGTGTTGCGGGTGACCTCGACGAAGATGCGCGCGGGTCGCGCCAGCGCCGCGCGTGGCGAGATCAGCATGGCAGCCAGCAGCACGCCTGCTATCAGGCTGAAAAAGGCGGTCACCAAGGAAAGTTCGAGCGTTACCAGCATGCCGTGGAGGAACGACGCGCGTTCGTCGGCGGCGAGCAGGAAACTGTAGTCGAGCCCAAACTTGTTGAGTGCGGCTACGGCCTGTTCGGGCAGCCCCTGGCTCATGCCGGTTGTGCCTTGAATTTCGCGTGCAGGTCGAGTACTGCTTGCGACGGCTGCATGCCGTTTTTACGTTCGGTATCGATCAGCCATCCCGAACGATGCCAGTCCTCGACCACTTTCTCGAAGGCGTTCTGCGTATCGGTTTCACCCTTGCGGACCCAGATTACCGAGGGCGAGGGGATCAGATCGCTCGACACGGGGATCGTGTAGTCCTTCCAGTCCGGATTGCGTGCGACCAGCAGGCGCAGGGTCGGCGCGACATGCACTGCGGCTACGCAGTTGTTGCCGCGCAATGCGAGCAGCGATTCGGGCTGGCCGCGGAACGCCTTCACCTGTGCGCCGTACTGCTCGGCGAGCGGTTTCGTGTAGTTGCTGCCTTGCGAAACGCACACGGCCTTGCCGCGCAGGTCGTTCCATGACTTGATGCCGCTGTCTTTGCGAGTGATCAGCGCGCCGCCGATTTCCTCGAACGGTGTGGGCGGATACGCGAGAATCTGCGCGCGCTCCTCAGTCACTTCCATGTTGGCGATCAGCGCGTCGACCTTGCCCTGCTGCAGGAACTGCACACGATTGGATGGTTGGACAGGGATCATTTCGATGTCCACGCCAAGGCGTTTTGCGAGGTTCTCCGCGAGATCGACGTTAAAGCCGAGCGGCTTTTGCGTGGCTGGGTCGAGCGAGCCGAACGGCGGTCCGGACAGGATCACGCCGACCACGATTTTGTGGCGTTCGTGAATGCGGTCTAGCGTGCTGTCGGCGTGAGCGGCGCTCGCGCCGAGGGCGACGGCAAGCAGAAGGGTGGTGCGGATTACGGTGCCCCGTGCGAAGGTGCGAAGCCAGAGCCGATAGGAAGGTTGTTTCATTGCGTGGCAAGTCAGACGGTTAGACATAGGAGTTGGTCTTGTGAATGGCGGCGTGCCTTGCCGCTTCCTGTTTCAAATCGCTTTGGATTGCTTTAGACCGCTTCGAAGGCGTCGAGCCGTTCGAGCAACTGCGCACGCAGATCCGTAAGCACAGGATCGCGCCGGTCGCGCGGCCGCGGTCTTGTGACGCGATATTCGCGGTCGATGCGCCCAGGCGCCGCCGCCATCAGCAGCACGCGGTCGCTTAGATACAGGGCTTCGTCCAGATCGTGCGTGACCAGCAGGGCGGCTGTGCCGTGCGCTCGCACTACGGACAACAGCAAGGCCTGCAGGCGCATGCGCGTCATCGCGTCGACCGCGCTAAACGGTTCGTCGAGCAACAGCAGATCGGGCTGCGAAAACAATCCGCGAGCGATTGCGACGCGCTGCGCCATGCCACCCGAGAGCGCCTTCGGCAACGTGCCCCCTTGACCTGCCAGTCCCACTTCGACGAGCAACTGTCCCACCCGCGGCTCGCGTCCGCCGCCAGAACCTGCCTCGAAGCCGACGTTATCGGCCACCGTCAGCCACGGCAGTAAACGCGGCTCCTGGAAGATCACGCCAATCTGCGACGAAGGTCCGCTCAATGGCACACCGTTCAAACGCACTTCGCCGTGATACTGACGGTCCAGTCCGGCGACGATACGCAGCAACGTACTTTTGCCGCAGCCGCTGGGACCGACCAGGCTCACAATCTCGCCATGTCCGATGCGCAACGACAGATGATCGAGCACCGTCCGGGCGGTGTAGTGCTTGGCTTCGACATGCACGTCCAGCAGGGGCGATTGACTGGATTTACTCATCGTTTCCCTCGCGCGTGTGCCTGATCGCTGTACGCGTCGAAAGCATCGCGCCAGCCAAGCACGCTGTTTTCCAGCCAGCGCATGGCGCCGTCGCTCAGCTTCCCGAGTATGGCGAGCAGGATGATTGCGCCGAATACCAGATCGGGGCGACCGGTTTCACGGCCATCGCTCAACATGTAGCCGAGGCCGCGGGTGGCCGCGATCAGTTCGGCGGCGACCATGAACATCCATGCGAGGCTCAAGCCTGTGCGCAAGCCCGTAAAAATTTGCGGCAGCGCGGCGGGCAGGAGAATCCGTCTGAACAGTGAGGCGGGTGTGAGCCGGTAGATCGCGCCGAGTTCGACGAGCTTGCGATCGACGCCGCGAATGCCCGCCACCACGCTCAGATGCACGGGGAAAAACGCGCCAATTGCAATCAAGGTGATCTTGGGAGCCTCGTCGATGCCCATCCACAGCAGCAACACGGGCACCCATGCCAGCGATGGAATCGAGCGCAGTGCCTGAAAGCATGGCTCGAGCAGGGCTTCGAGGCGGCGGCTGAGGCCCATCGCGGCACCGAGGACTAAAGCTAGCGTGGCGCCGATAGCGAAGCCCGCCAGCACGCGCAGCGTACTGGCCGCAATATGACGCGTGAGGCGCGTAGCACCCATTTGCCACAACGTCTGCGCAATCGTGCTCGGCGCGGGTAGGAGATGATCCGGCACGACGTTCGTGCGCACCAGTATTTCGATCAGCACGAGCAACGCAACGGGTAGTGCGAGACCTGCGATATGCCAGTGGCGCAGGCTGCCATGGAACGGCGGCACGCGTGACTTTGCGTTGTCGTTGCCGGCGTCCGCGCTATTCCCATCGGCCAACGGTAGCGCAGGCTCCGTGAGCCTCTGCGCCGCAGCGACGTCGAACGGTACCGATTCGTTGGAAGCAGACGCCATCGTCAAACTCACTGGGCCCGTGCCGCTGTCACCACCGGCTGCGCGACCTGCGAATCGACCAGTGCATCGATCACCTGCGGCAAATCGGTACCGGGCTTTACCAGGTCCTCCTGAACGAGAATCGGCGCTGCAGCCTTGAGCGCTTCAATCTGCTGTGCGCCCGGAACAGGGTAGCTGAAATCGTTGCGCTGCAACTGCAGCTTTGCGACCGGCAGCGAGACCTTCGATTCGTCTGCAACGATTTGCGCGGCGTCGTCCGGATGCGCGATGATCCACACGCGTGCCTTTTCGTAGACCTTCAGCACGCGCGCAACCGTCTCGGGATATTGCTGAAGAAACGCTTCGCGCGCGTCCAGAAAGCCGTACGTGTTGAAGTCGACGTTGCGATACAGCAGGCGGTCACCGTCGTCGATCTGTGCGGCGGCCATATGCGGATCGAGACCCGCCCATGCATCCACCTGGCCGTTCGCGAGCGCGGTGCGCCCATCCGGATGCTGCAGGTTCACGAGCTCGACGTCGTCGCGCGTCAGCCCCACCGTATGGAGCGCACGCAGCGTGAACAGGAACGGATCGGTGCCCTTGGTGGCGGCGATCTTTTTACCCTTCAGGTCGGCGAGCGTCTTGATCGGCGAGTCCTTGCGCACCACCAGGGCGGTCCATTCGGGTCGCGAGAAGATATAAACGGCCCGGATCGGATTGCCGTTCGCCTTGCCAAGCACGGCCGCAAGGCCTGCTGTCGAGCCAATGTCGATTGCACCGCTGTTCAGGTATTCAAGCGCGCGGTTGCTGCCGAGACTCAACACCCATTTGATCTGCGCATGGTCGGGTTTGAACTCGTCTTCAAGCCAGCCATATCGTTTGATGACGAGACTTTCCGGCGAGTAGTACGCATAGTCGACGCGGATCTCCGGCGGGGTCGCGGCATAGGCCGTCGCCATCGTCACGAGGCCTGAGGCCAGCACAGCCAGCAGCATGGCCAGCCGGGCCGACGAACGATTGAAGAACCGCTTCATTTAGGTCTCCCAGTTTCCAGAGATCGGTGTGAACAGACCGATCAATGTAATGAAAGACGCTGCTTTTACGAACTAACGAAAGATCACAAGGAAACCAGCGGCAGCGATATCGCATGCGTGGCGGAGTGGGGGCGGCGTTTGCCGGCGTTAAAGCGTCGGAACTGGCGTTGCGTTGGTTGGGTGAGATCCGAGGCGAGCACCTCTGTTCGTCGGGCGCGCGTGCCTTTCCGTCTTTGCCACCACGCACCGCCCGGCCTGCTGCGCGTCATCAATTCGGCTTGACGAACCTCAACGTCATGCGATCCGATTCCCCAATCGCGGCAAAGCGCGCCTTATCGACACTGCCGCCCTCGTAGGTCGGCGGCAGCGACCAGACGCCGTGCGGATAGTCCTTGGTGTCGCGCGGATTGCTGTTGATCTCGCTGCTGCCGGCCAGCTTGAACCCGGCGGCCTGCGCATGTTCAATCACGTAGGCTTCGGTGACATAGCCGCTGTCGATCATCTGTTGCAGCGACGTGCCCGGCGCCGCGCGATGCTCTTCGACGCCGAGGATGCCACCCGGCTTCAGCGCGCGGTAGAACGCTTGCAGGTTGGCGTCGATCTGGCCGTCCTTGATCCAGTTGTGGATATTGCGGAACGTGAGAACGCGGTCGACGTTGCCGTTCGCCTCGAAGCCATTGAACTGTCCCGCCTGCAGCGTGCCGACGACGACCTTGCCGTAGAGGGCCGGTGTCGCCGCCAGCTTGCGGGCAAATGCGGCGTCACCTGCCTTCTCTTCTGCCGCGGCGGCCGGCGACGGGCTTTCGTATTCGGCCTCGTAGAGCGTGCCGTGATCGTGCAGGTAGGGCGCGAGAATGTCCGTGTACCAGCCGCAACCCGGCGCAATTTCGAGGACCGTTTGCGTCGGCGCGATCTCGAAGAACTGCAGCGTGCCTTGCGGATGGCGATAGACGTCGCGCGCCTTCGCGGCGTCGCTGCGCTGCGGGCCGGCGACGGCCGAGGCTAGCGAGCTATCGTTCGATGGGACGCACGCGCAGGCCGCAACGAGTAGCGTGGCGGTCAGTCCGGCGAGGGTGTTGCGCAGCGTGCGAAGCATCGGATGGGAGTGGTGAGTCATGGCGCCTGTGATGGGTTCGGGTGGGCCGCAATGCAAACGGCAACAGGCGTAAAGATAAGCGTTTGTGGCGCGCTTTGCACGCGGGCGCGGTTTCAGCAGGTTCCGTGGATTCGGCGTATCGTAACTCGCCAGTTAGCCGATCAACCGGAGAGTCCTGCATGTCTAGCCAGCCACGCCCGCCACGCCAGTTGCGCCTCGGCGCCTTCATGCGCCCTGTGACGATCCATACCGGCGCATGGCGCTATCCGGGCGCCTACCCCGACGCCAACTTCAACTTCTCGCACATGAAGCGCTTCGCACAGACACTCGAGCGTGGACGTTTCGACGCGTTTTTCATGGCCGATCATCTGGCCGTGCTCAACATGCCGGTGGAGGCGCTCAAACGCAGTCACACGGTCACCTCGTTCGAACCGATGACCTTGTTGCCGGCGCTCGCCGCCGTGACCGAGCGTCTCGGCCTGATCGCCACGGGGTCTACGACGTTCGACGCGCCTTATCACGTCGCGCGCCGCTTTGCCTCGCTCGATCACATCAGCGGCGGCCGCGCGGGCTGGAATCTCGTCACCACCTCGAACCCGGACGCCGCGCTCAACTTTGGTCTCGAAGAACATGTTGAGCATGACGAACGATATCGCCGCGCGCGCGAGTTCTTCGATGTCGTCACCGGACTATGGGACAGCTGGGCCGACGATGCGCTGATTCGCGACGTCGAGTCCGGCATCTTCTTCGATCCGGACAAGCTGCATGTGCTCGATCACAAGGGCGAATACTATTCGGTGCGCGGGCCGCTCAACATTGCACGTCCGGTGCAGGGCTGGCCTGTGATCGTCCAGGCCGGTTCGTCCGAAGCGGGGCGGCAGATCGCCGCCGAAACTGCAGAGGCGGTTTTCACTGCGCAGACCACGCTTGCGGACGGTCAACGCTTTTACGCAGATGTCAAAGGCCGCATGGAGAAACTCGGGCGCTCGCGTGACCATATGAAGATTCTGCCGGCCGCTTTCGTGGTGGTAGGCGACACGCTCGATGAAGCGCTGGAAAAGCGCGCACGTCTGGACACATTCGTGCATTACGACAGTGGGATCGCGTCGCTTTCCATCGCACTCGGACACGATGTGTCGGGCTTCGATCCAGATGGTCCGCTGCCGGAAATTCCCGAGAGCAATGCGAGCCGCACGAGCCGATTGCGCGTCGTTGAATGGGCCGAGCGCGACAAGCTCACCATCCGTCAACTGGCGCAGCGCATCGGCGGTTATTCAGGACTGGAAATGGTCGGCACGCCCGCGATGATCGCCGATCAGATGGAGGCGTGGCTGGTCGGCGAAGGCTCGGATGGTTTCAACGTGATGTTCCCGTACCTGCCTGGCGGCCTCGACGATTTCGTCGACAAGGTGATTCCCGAGTTGCAGCGCAGAGGCATCTTCCGGCGTGAATACGAAGGCGCAACGTTACGCGAAAATCTTGGACTGCCGCGGCCGGAGAACCGGTTTTTCCGCACGTGACGACGGGTTGCCGATGGCACCCCTGAAACGGAGGTGAAACGTAAATTGCATACGGCTTTTCAGGCGAAGTGAAGGGGCGAAACACGAAGGCTGAAACCAGCCGTGTGCGGCCCACGTATAAAGGATGCGTACATGGCAGTCCTGCCATGCAAGAGCATCGCGACTCGTCTATGCTGGTACAAGGTCCGGTCGAATTACTGCAGCTAATTTGGCAGATGAGTTTGCAGATATGTTTGCGCGCAATCTTGCGGGCAATGCGGCGTACGCGACCCACTTCACTTTGTCGGAGGCAACATGGAACTAACATCGAAGAAGTTTTGGCAGGCCGTATTGTGTGCGGCAGCGTTGGGCGTCGCGGCTCAAGCAGGCGCGCAGGGGCTTTCTCCGCAGGACGATGTGAATGCCCCTCAGAACGGCAAGCAGTTGATGCCGAACGCGGCGCTGGGCAGCGAATATCCGTCGCACGGCAATCAGCAGGCCGGTGAAATGAACCTCAACCCGGTGGATCCGCGCGCGCAACTGGCCAATGGACTGCCGAACAATGCGGAGGCGGGCGGGTACGGCGCGCCGCTCGCCGGTGTGCGCACCGCTGTGGCCCCGTCGAACTGAGCGTATGTGCGCATGATCCACAGGTGCGGATCATGCGTCCGGCTTTCAGGCGCGCAGCGCGGCCCGTACGCTACAATGCCGACAGCCTGAAAACCGGAATATCAATGAAGATCCGCACTCTATCTATCGCATGCGTAACGACCGCCGCCGTGGTGCTCGCGGGGTGCACGGCCGTCTATAAGAACACCGACGCGTGTGAACAGGCGATGCGCAGCAAGCTGGCTGACGTGTCGCCTGAGCAGATGCCCGAGGCGTCGATCGACAAGCTGTCCGTCGATCACACGGGTACCGGCATCCACGGTTCGCGGGTGGTGGTCGAGGCGTCGCTGTCGCATATGCAGACGGCTTCGGAAGTCGCGGCGGCGTCGGCGCCCAAGGGGGCCTCGGGGGCTGCGGCGGCTTCGGCTGTTTCAGTGGCCTCCGCTAGTCCGCGGGCGTCGCACGGACAGATGGCTTCGGCGGCGGCCGCTGCTGCGGTGGACTCGTCGGACGCGGCGTCGGACGGGGTGAGCACGACGGCCAAGCCAGCCACGGTCGTCGCAGCTGCGTCGGGCGCCTCTGCGGCGGCGGCAAATGCCAAACCGGTCAAGCCCAAGAAGGTGGTCAAGTCTGCCGCTGTCGAATGCAGGTTCGACGGCCTGAATCTGGCGTCGTTCCGTTGGCTGGCGCCCCCGGAACTCGTGAAGACCAACGACACCGCCGCGAGCGATACCCAGGAATAACCGCGTTGCCGTGAGCTGAGCCGCCAAGCCCCGTCTGACCTTGTGGCGGGGCGTGCAGGCCGGCGGCCCGTGACCCGGGCGCGCGTTCTCCAACCCTCAAGCGTGAGCGACGGTGTTAGCACCGGCAGCACCAGCCACCGCCGCTCGCGCATTACGCCTGCGCTCCTCGCGCACGAGACGCAGCACGCGCTCGCCGAATACCTCCGGACATCCCTCGAAGAACCGCTCCACCGCCTTGGTCTCGATCAACTGGCGGCGCAAGGCCTCGCGTTCGTCGTGCCGGGTCACCATTCGCACCGCCGCTTCGACATAAGCCTCGACTGTCTGCGCCGTGGTCCAGGTTGGCATGCCAGCGCGTGCGAACAGCGCGCCGTCGATACGCTCGAACACCTCCGGACCGGTCTTGCACACCCCCGGCAGGCCAAGCGTGAACGCGTCGACGATCCCGTTGGTGTTGCCGAACGGGAAGGGGCTCAGGAACAGATCCGAATCGTCGACGCGCGCCAGGTAGTCGGCGTATTGGTGAAAGCCATGCGTCACGGCGCCCGGCACGGCCGCGCCGATGACGCGGCGCATGTGCTGGAGCGGCAAGCCGTAGCTATTGCCGGTCATGAAGTGGAATTGCACCGGAAGCCCCGCGCGCTCCTGAATCTGCCTGCAGGCATCGAGAAAGGCCGGATTGAGCTTCATCGGACTCGCGGTGATGACGATCTGGACAGTCTCGCGCCGCTGCGGCACGCGTGGAGCGATCTCGGGCAGCGCGAGCGATGCCCGGTACGGCTGGCCGTCCTTGGGCAGTCTTAGCAGGCGTTCGCTGAAACAGGCCGCATCGCCGACGTAATCTTCTTCGACGCTGATGTAATCGATCTTGTCCGAGTGGGTGGTGGCCGGATGGCCCAGGGCTGCTATCTGCAGCGGCGCGATCCGCAGGTTCGACATGAACACCGTCAGGACGAACATGCCGACGCTCGGCATATAGAGCACGTCCGGTTGCTCGGCCACGGCGAAATCGCGGATCGTTTTCAGGCATTCGCCGATGTAGTCCGGCTGCTCGAGTTCGATAAAGCGGTCGAAGACGGCGCGGCCCGCGTCGTCGATCGCGTAGCCGAAACCGAAGCCGACCACTTCGAAATGTTCGCGCGCGGCTTCGATGGTCCGCGAATGCGTGCGGTAGATTGAATGCGCGCCGCCGAACCACTCGACCACCACCAGCATCAACGGTTTCTTGCCGCGCTGCGCGCCGCCGGTGGGGTGCGGCTGTACAGGCGGAGGCAGATCGGTCAGGCCAAGCTGGTCGAGCTTGCGGCGTACCAGCACGTTGATGTCGCGCTTCACCGCGTGACGCCGCGGCGTGTCGGCGTAGCTGCAGAACATATACGCGTTGTGCAATACGGCCGAGGGCAGGTCGTCGAGATCGTCGATCTGCCGCAGCCTGCCGGGCAGCCATTCCAGCAGCGCCTCGCGCTTGCCGTGTGCATTGGCCGAGCCGTGAAAGAGCGGCGCCATCAGGACCAGTGCGAGGCAGGCGGCCATGGTTTTGTCGTGCACCCACAGGGCGGCAAAGTCGAGCTCAAGGTCCGACTCGCTCGAATAGAGCACGCATAGCTTTTCGATGAAACGGTCGCCGGGCATGAATTGCCGGTCGGCGGGCCCGCGCGGATTCAGGTGGCGTACCACGTGATCCGCGTTGCCGAACGCCGTGGATGAAAACAGCACGCTGATCCACTCGTGCAGCGTCAGCATCAGCTGCAAGCATACCGCGTGAGGGCGATACTCCGGGCTGGCGAACAGCGTGGATGCTGCACTCGTCAGACGCGTACAAAAGCGCTCATGCTGCTCGGCAGTTGATAATCCCTCCATGCCCGAAGCACGAAAGCTCTCATCCAGCTGGCCACGCTTCATTTGCAGGAGCGCCAGCGCCGCGACGAACTTGACCGAAGCCTGGTCGTGCGCCTGGCTATATACGAGTTGCTCGAATTCGTCGAGCAAAAATGAGTCTTCCATTGCTTCAATCTTCTATACAGACAACGGGATCTTCGTCGCGCGAGCAGCCATGAAGATCTGCAAGCGAAAGCGTGAACGCCATGGTTTCGATTCTTTAAAGATAGGCATGACTAACAATGTAGACATGTTGTCCGCCAAGAATCGGATTATCGCAGTTGGCCTGTATCAAATAAGCCCGGCCTGGGACTTTGGGAATTTTCTCTGCACGCAGGCCGGGACCCCATCGTCATGTCTCAGAAGGCGTAGTAAGGACCGCTGCCCGCCGAGGTAAGGCGCGACTCGATGGCCGTGTAGATGCGCCGTCCGTAGAAGAATGGCAGGCCCCAGCCGAAGCTGTTGCTGGTGATGCCGGCAAGGTTGTCGAAGGCGTTGTTGGTGCTGTTGAACAGCGTCCTCGAATTGCCCACCGAATAGGCCACCGTCGAACTGGTGCCGTCCGTGCCCCTGATGCTCGCGCTGGCCGATACCGTCGCAGCCGGGCAATACCACAGGCCGCATTCAGGCAACCCCGCGTTGGCGATAAAGAGCGCGTTCGAGCCGCTGTCCAGGTAGCTTTGCGAGTACGTTTGCGCGCCGCTGACCGTGGTCACGTAGCCGCTCTGTGAATTCGCCCGCAGCACGGTGGCGCCGCCGAGCACGTTATTGGCCTGGGTGCCGATCCCGAAAATAAGCGATCCCGCCACCGACGGCGCGCCGCCCGCCGCCACCGCCGGCAGGTCGATCACGACGCCGTTGTTGTCGAGGGGGAACGCGCTCACGGGGTTGGTGACCTGCTGGGCGAGCGGCTGGGCACTCGCCTGACAGGCGCCGCTCGCGGTGCAGCTGTAGTACCAGCGCGGCGCCGCGGAACTGTTGCAGGTGCCGCCGCAATCCGCCGCAAACAGGCCAACGCCGAGAATGCCGTTGCCGCGCAGCGTGGCGACTGTCTGCATGGCGAGGCCTGTACCGGCGCAGTCCGACGGTACGGTGGGCACGACGGGATCGGCGATCAGCTGGATCGGCAGCGACGCGGCGAGCTGGCCGGCCATCCTGACATCCGCGCTGCGCACCGCTCCCCACGTGTAGCCGCCGCCGAACACCGCGCATTCGCCGGCGCTGCCGCTGCCCGATGGCAGGGCCGCCAGTTGCAGGCTGGCCGGCAGCGCCGAGGCGAGGATGCGCAAGCCCTGCGAGCCGGTGTCGACCTGAATGTTGTCGATGGTGGCGCAGTTGCTGGTGCCGGGCGCGCAGATCGTGACGCTGGTGGTGAGCATATTGCGGGTGAGTCCGGGCGCCGCGGTGACTGCGATCGGCTGCACATTCGGCGTGGTGGACTGCCCGACCGCCGCCGGAGCGCTGGCTGGGGTGGTCGGCGTTTTCGTGGAGCCAGACGCCGCCGCCGGCGCGGCGGCACCGCTGGCGGCGCTCAAGTCGCTCCCGCCTCCGCCGCCGCAGGCGGCGAGTACGCTGCAAAGCACGCTGGAAAGGAAAAGAAAGAAGACGAGGTGGGTCCTCATGGCGGGCTCCTTCATGGCAGATCGTCAGGGGTGACGCCGGCAGGCAGCGCGCCCGGCAGCCACGTGCGGCCCACGTAGCTGCGCATCTGACCGCCCGATTCGACGATCACGTCGGGCTGGACCACGCGCGAGTCGTGCAGGTCATGGCTCGCCGCGAGCGCAGCGGCCGCCCCGGCCCGATAGGAGGCGTAGTAGGGGCCGAGCAGCGCCGGCAGGTCGGGCACGGTCGGGCCCTGCCAGGTGTAGGCGAAGATCTGACCGGTGTTCGATGCGTAGGCGTTGATCGTCGTGCCGCCCGCGTCCACGCTCGTGAGGCGCTCCACGGCGCCGTTGAGGATTGGCACCGGCGGGGTTCCCGCGATGCCGGCCAGAGTGCCGCCGAGCGCCGCGTGAGCGGTTGTCACGGGAAGTAATACGGAGATCGCCGCCGATAGCACGACGCCTCTGTAGAAAGGCATTAGGATGTTCCTCGACACTTGCATGGCGGCCCTCTCATTGTTTTTTAATATGACGAATTCAAGATATCACTGAGGTTTCCTGATCAATGTGGGTGGGGCCTGGCGGACTGGCTACAAATCTCAAAAGGAAGCGGGCGCGGAAGTCGGGAATGGTCCGTTAAAACAAGGAGATATTGCTTCTGACAGGACTCTCTGACGTTGCTGTCGGGAGTGTTGTGAATTGTTAAATCGCACTGACGGAGTGGGAGCTAAATCTGCCTCTCGTGTCAGATTTTGGCGCGCGCTCGGCGCGTTTTTCGAGGTGTTATCAACCGCTTCGGCGAGGGGTGGATGCAAGCCCTCAAAACCGTGTTTTCGGTGTCGTCCAGCAGGGGCCAAACCGGCTTTTTGCACAGGTCGGTCCGGGATCGGTAAAATAACGGGTTGATCCACGGAAACTTGCCGTGGCGTAGCGGAAGGATTCCCTGAACATGACTGATCTTCGTCTTACCAAGCGGTATGCAGTATTGCTGGTGGCAGGCGGGCTGGTTGCCGGCGTCGCCGGTTGCGGTACCTCGTCGCCGACCCAGATTGACTACAAGAGCGACTCCAAATCGAAGCAGGTGTCGCTGGCAGTGCCGCCGAACTTGATCGATGAGACGTCCGATCAGCGCTCGCTTCCGCCGCAGGGCGGTCAAACCTCGCTGTCCGCCCTCAACCAGGTGCAGGCGCAGGCGCCGGTTACCAGCCTGGGCGTGCTGCCGCCGGTCAAAGGCATGCATATCCAGCGTGACGGCACCGAAAGCTGGCTCGTCATCGACAACAAGACGCCCGACCAGGCCTGGGCGCAAATCCGCCGTTTCTGGCAGGAACAGGGCTTCCTGCTGGTGGTCGACCAGCGCGACAAGGGCGTGATGGAAACCGACTGGAACGAGACCCACGCGCAGATCAACGACGGCCTGATCCGCGACACGCTGTCGAAGGCGATGGGCAACTCGTACGTGGCTTCCGAGCGTAACAAGTACCGCACCCGCCTCGAAACGGCGCCGAACGGCGGCACCTACGTGTTCATCAGCCAGAAGGGCATGCAGGAAGCTCTGAGCGGCGCGAACAACGAGTCGACCACGTGGCAGCCCAAGCCGAACGATCCCGGCCTCGAAACCGAATACCTGAAGCGCCTGATGGCGTCGCTGGCGCTGGCCGATGCGCGCGGCGCTTCGGGCGATACGCAAAGCACGGCTCTCTCGCCGGCCGGCACGCAGACGGCGCCGGGCGCAGCAACCGCCGGGTCGAGTTCCGCTATTGCGAAGACGGCTGCGCAAAACGTCGCGCTGGCAGCCCAGCAACCCTTCCCGGACCAGAACCAGACGTCGAACACTTCGGCTCAGTTCACCTCCACCGAACTCACGCTGGGCGAGCCGTACGATCGCGCATGGGCGCGCGTGGGTCTTGCGCTCGACCGCAGCAACTTCACGGTCGATACCCGCGACCGTACCCGCGGGCTGTATTCGATCCGCTATGTCGATCCGAAGGACATGCGCTCGGAAGAGCAGGGCTTCTGGAGCCAGGTCATGCACGGCCATACCGAGAAGGTCGCCAAGACGTATCTGGTGAACGTACGGGCCGTTACGCCGGATCAGACCCGTGTAGCCGTGGTTGACGACAAGGGCAATATCGACTCGTCGCAACCGGCCAAAGAGATCATGGCCCTCGTGGTCGATCAGTTGCACTGAGCCCTCGCTGCTTCGTCAAAAGCCCGCCTGGTATGGCTTCCAGGCGGGCTTTTTTATGCCCGTGGCCGGCGCCTTATGGCTGGCCCAGCAACGGATGTGCGCCTCGCATGGAGTTTGCTTGTCTGCCTGAACCAAGACCAAGGAGACCTGCCATGTTCGACGTGATTCCCTACTGGATGTGGGCAGCCAGCCTGCTCATTCTCGCGCTGGTGTGCGGCGCGGCCCTCTCGGCGCATGAGTCGAGGCATGCGCCGACGCGAGTCCGGGGCGTGGCGGCACGCGCCAAATGGCGCGTGCGCTGAACGGCGCACCGCCCGGGCGGGCTCGTGTGCCGAGCGCGCGTAACGTGACGTTACGGCGTAACGCGCCGCAAAAGCCCGCCTCTTTTGCCGACGACGCGAAAAATAAATATAAAAATCAATGACCTGCGTTTTCGTGTCAAAGGTATTTCAGATTGGCACACAAGCTGCTTTATCTACCTCATGAGGCCTGACTGGCCGCACGCAAGCCGCTCACGCGGTGCTGGCGCGCGACGTCGGTTTGCCTCACTACAGCACGATTCAGCGCCGGGCTAACGACCCGGTGCTTTGCCCGATGACGGCCTGCGCGCGGCGCGCGCGGCCCTGGTGGCCCCGTCGCCTATCCTCGTAGGGCGACGGTTTCGCCCGCGCTTCCATGAAGCGCGGGCTATTTTTTTTGCGCTGGCGTTTTTAGGTGTCCGCGCTGCTGGGACGGCGCGGCTTCACCCACGGAATCCGTTTGACCACACCCGTGGCGAGCGCGGTGCCGATCAGAATCACCACACATCCTTCGAGCATCCCCGGCGAGACGCTTTCGCCGAGAAACAGTGCGCCCCACAGGATGCCGAAGATCGGGATCACAAAGGTGACGGTGATGGTTTTTGCAGGACCGATGGCGGCGAGCAGATGAAAGTACAGCATGTACGCGACACCCGTGCAGGCGACGCCCAGTGCGATAACCGCTCCCCACGCGTTCAGCGAGATCGGCGCGGCGGGCCAGTAGATCATCGCCAGCGGCAGCAAAACCACGGTGGCGCCGGTCATCGTGCCGGTGGCGACGGTGAGCGCGTCGACGCCGCTCAGGTGCCGTTTGGCATAGTTGGCGGCAATGCCGTACAGCAGCGTCGCGCCGAGTGCGGCGGCCGCAGCGAGCGCGGTTGTCAATGGCGTCGCGCTGCCGCCGTGGGGCGAGACAATCTGATCCCACACCAGCATCAACACGCCGAGGAAACCGACTACGAGACCGAGGCTGCGCAACGCGCTCAGGCGGTCCTTTAACCAGAGGAAGGCCACGAGCGCGCCCCATAGCGGCGTGCTGGCGTTGATCACCGAGGTGACGCCCGCCGACAGCGTCAACTCCGCATACGCGAACAGGCAGAAAGGCGCCGCCGAATTGAGAATGCCGACTATCACCAGCGGCACGGCCCGGCTGCGCAGCGTGGCGAGCGACTCGCGCAGTGGACGTCGCACGATTAGCACGATCGCGAGAGACAGTGCGCCGATGCCGACCCGCAGGGCCATCAGCGGGGCGACCCCGAAGTCGGTCACGCCGACCCGGATGAAAAGGAACGACGCTCCCCATAGAGCGGCGAGGATGATGAGCTGGAGCAGATTTCTGGAGTTCATTTGAGGCGCGTCTCGCGCGGTTGAGTCGAGACGCGAAGTGATGGTACCCGCGTGAACGCGCGGATATTTCACGCTGGAATGAAACAGCAAGATCTTCTTGCCGACCGGCTTCTTCGACGGGGATAGGGTAGGCGGCGCGCTCGTTTGCGTAAAACGAGCAATTCTCACGGCTATGTGAGGAAAATTGACGGAAAGCCGAGGCAAAAAAAACGGGCACGCCCTCCAAGCGTGCCCGCCGTCATGCCTCCGGCTGTGCGCTCGCTCAGTGCGGGATCATCCACTGCAGATAGTTCTGCTGCAGCCACACGATGATGCCAAGCACGATCGTGAGAATCAGCGAGTGCTTGAACGTCTTGGCGAACACCACACCTTCCTTGCCTTTGAGTTCGGTGGTGGCAACGCCGGTGGAGATGTTTTGCGGCGAGATCATCTTGCCCATCACACCGCCCGACGAGTTCGTCGCTGCCATCAGGATCGGGTTCAGGTTGAGCTGGTTGGCAGCCACCACCTGGAGATTACCGAACAGCGCATTGCCTGACGTGTCGCTGCCCGAGAGGAAGACGGCAACCCAACCGAGGAACGCCGACACCAGCGGGAAGAATGCCCCCACCGACGCGACACCGAGACCGAGCGTGTAGGTGAGCCCCGAGTAGTTCATCAGATAGGCGAGCCCGACGATGGTCGCTACCGTCAGAATGGCGATGCGCGTCTGCACCCAGGTGTCGACGATGGCGCGGCCGAACTCGGCCAGCGAGAGCTTCACCAGCAACGCCGTGATGATCGCGGCAACCAGGATGGCCGTGCCGGTGGCGAGCGGCTGGAAGTCCCAGATGGCCCCATACGCCGTGTGATACAGCGTGATGTAGACCGCCTTGTCGAGACCGGGCCACGGCACCTTGACGTCGCCGATCGTGAAGACCTTGGCGATCGTCCAGACGATCACGACCACTGACACAATGATCCACGGATACCAGCCCTGCGCGCCGCTGATCTTGCTGTCGCGCACTTCGTTGATGCGATCGACGTTGACGGCGAACTTCGGATCCGGGGCAGGCTTCCAGAACTTCAGGAACGACACCGTCACGATCAGCGAAACCAGCGAGGAGAGCACGTCGGTCAGGCTGTAGTTGACGTAGTTCGAGGAGATGAACTGGGTGACGGCGAAGCTGCCGCCGGCCACCAGCAGCACCGGCCAGATGCGCAGCATGTTACGAAAGCCCGCATACACGGCGATCACATAGAACGGCAGCAGGAACGCGAAGAACGGCAACTGGCGGCCGATCATCTGGGCGAGGCTGTTGGCCGGCAGGTGCGTGACCGCGGCGAGCACGGTGACCGGCACGCCGAGCGCGCCGAAGGCGACCGGCGCGGTATCGAAGATCAGCGTGAAGGTCAGGGCTTCGAGTGTCGGGAAGCCGAGCAGGATCAGCAGTGAGCTGGTGATCGCGACCGGTGTGCCGAAGCCGGAGATGCCTTCGAGCAGCGCGCCGAACGAGAAGCCGATCACGACGAGCACGATACGGCGGTCGTTCGGCAGATTGTCGATCATCCACATGCGGAACGCGGCGAAGCGTCCCGAGCGTTGCGCGATGTTGTAGAGCAGGATCGCCGCGACGACGATCCACATGATCGGCCAGAGCGCGAAGACCGCGCCGGCGACGACCGTGTTGATGGCAAGCCCGACCGGAAATTGCCAGCCGAAGATCGCCACCAGCAGCCCGACGATCAGTCCGGCGAGCGACGCCTGCCATGCCGGGCGCCGGGCCCAGCCAAGCAGCACGAGGACCACGAGGATAGGTAGTGCAGCGACGATGAACGACGGGAATAGCGAATTGCCAATCGGGGTCAACAGTTGGTGAAACATCACGTCTCCTTCGTTGTTGTTCGAGTCGACGCGACCCGCTGCATGTTATGTGACGCGTCGAATGTGGCAGAACGGATGACGGTATGGCTGCGTGTGGGACAGCACCGTGTTCTCTATTTAAACAGATAATGCATGCGGCAGCATCAGGATAGAGCGCGCGCTGGCGCAGTCAAGACGGGGAAACCAGCGGCGTATGGACGGCAGTGGGCATAGATGGCGCGCAGGTGGCTGGCACCTGGCGCGGGCCTGACCTGGCGGTCAGATTGGGTCTGTCACAGGCCGGGAAAAGAGGTGATGCTGGGTGTGTATTCCGACGTGGCTCATTGGTTCATCGGCTCAGTGCCAATGGCCTCCGCCACCGCCATGCCAACCGCCGCCGTGCCAGCCACCGCCGTGCCAGCCGCCACCCCAGCAACAGCCGCCGCCCCAGAAGCCGGCAAAACCGACCGATACCGATGGTCCCCAATACGGGTAACCATAACCGTAGCCATATCCGTAGTACGGATAGGCCGGGGCCGCATACGGATAAGCCGCATAGGGATACGCGGAATAGGCCGGCCCGACATCCGGAGCCGGCGTATAGATCTGCTGGCTAGCCGCGGTCGCCGCCGGTGACGGCACTACATAGCTACCCGAAGCCGTCACCGACGGCGGTGGCGGCGCGGGGATCGGGTTGTGCTGGTTCAGCGCGCCAACGGGCTCGCCGTTCGCATTCACCGCCACGGACGTCTGCGAGGAACCCGTGGTTGGGTAGTAGCCGTTCGCGCCGTAGGGATAGTAGCCGTAGGGGTAGTAACAGCCCGCGAGGGCGAGCGCGGCAGCCGCGGCGCCAAGACGGGTGATAGCCGAAAGTGGACTCATGGCATGCTCCTGATGCAGCTCGATGCCGCGATGGTTAATGTTCGAGAGGTTGCAAACCGGCATCTTCCACTCAGAATACCCCTGAGCGATTCGGGTCAGGTTGCAAACAGGTTACCGCTTATTTCAGTGCCGTGCCGGATGTGTCCTGGGTAAGGGCTTGTCGGGATTGGCGCGCATTCGGGTCGCTTCGAACCGTGCCCGCAAAAGAAAAGGGCCCGCCAGCGGCGAGCCCTTGAGTTGCACGAGAAGCGAGGTGGCGCATCCTGCCGGCGCCACCCACCGGCCTCACTGCCGCTGATAAATCTCGGCGCCCTTTTTCATGAACTCGATCGACTTCACTTCCATGCCTTTCTTCAAGGCTTCGTCGTCGGTCACACCTTGCTGCGCGGCGAACTCGCGCACGTCCTGCGTGATCTTCATCGAGCAGAAGTGCGGGCCACACATCGAGCAGAAGTGCGCGACCTTGGCCGAGTCCTTCGGCAGCGTTTCGTCGTGGAATTCACGCGCCTTGTCCGGATCGAGACCGAGGTTGAACTGGTCTTCCCAACGGAATTCGAAGCGCGCTTTCGACAGCGCGTTGTCACGCACCTGCGCGCCCGGGTGACCCTTCGCCAGATCCGCCGCATGGGCCGCGAGCTTGTACGTGATGATGCCGGTCTTGACGTCGTCCTTGTTCGGCAGACCCAGGTGTTCCTTCGGCGTTACGTAGCAGAGCATCGCCGTGCCGAACCAGCCGATCATCGCAGCACCGATGCCTGACGTGATGTGGTCGTAGCCCGGGGCGATGTCGGTGGTCAACGGTCCCAGCGTGTAGAACGGCGCTTCGTCACACCATTCCAGTTGCAGGTCCATGTTCTCCTTGATCAGTTGCATCGGCACGTGGCCCGGGCCTTCGATCATCGTCTGCACGTCGTGCTTCCACGCGATCTGCGTGAGCTCGCCGAGCGTCTTCAGTTCGCCAAGTTGCGCTTCGTCGTTGGCGTCGTAGATCGAGCCGGGACGCAGGCCGTCGCCGAGCGAGAAGGCCACGTCATAGGCCTTCATGATTTCGCAGATGTCTTCGAAGTGCTCGTACAGGAAGCTTTCCTTGTGATGCGCGAGACACCACTTCGCCATGATCGAGCCGCCGCGCGAGACGATACCCGTCATGCGCTTCGCCGTGAGCGGCACGTATTGAAGACGCACGCCGGCGTGGATCGTGAAGTAATCGACGCCTTGCTCCGCCTGTTCGATCAGCGTGTCGCGGAAGATTTCCCACGTCAGGTCTTCGGCCTTGCCGTTGACCTTTTCCAGCGCCTGGTAGATCGGCACCGTGCCGATCGGCACCGGCGAATTGCGGATGATCCACTCGCGCGTTTCGTGGATGTGCTTGCCGGTGGAGAGATCCATCACCGTGTCGCCGCCCCAGCGGATCGCCCACGTCATCTTGTCGACTTCTTCGCCGATCGACGAGGTCACCGCCGAGTTGCCGATGTTCGCGTTGACCTTCACGAGGAAGTTACGGCCGATGATCATCGGCTCGCTTTCGGGGTGATTGATGTTGTTCGGGATGATCGCGCGGCCGCGGGCCACTTCGTCGCGCACGAATTCCGGCGTGATTTCGGTGAGACCGTTCGGACCGAAGGCACTCGCGCCGAATGCCTGGCCCGGATGCTGACGGCCCATCATCGCCGCGAGCTTTTCGCCGTTCGGACCGCTCGTCTTGAGCGACTCAAGATACGCCGCGCGCTGCTGGTTTTCGCGGATCGCGATGTACTCCATTTCCGGCGTGATGATGCCTTTGCGCGCGTAGTGCATCTGCGAAACGTTGGCGCCGGCTTTGGCGCGGCGCGGCGTGCGATGCAGGCCCTGGAAGCGCAGATCGGCGGTGGCCGTATCGGCGGCGCGTTCGCGGCTGAAGTCGCTCGACAGACCGCTTAGCGCTTCGGTGTCGCCGCGTTCTTCGATCCAGCGTTGACGCAAAGCCGGCAGACCCGCGCGGATATCGATCGTGGCATCCGGATCGGAGTAGGGGCCCGACGTGTCGTAGACGAAGACCGGGGGATTCTTCTCGCCGCCGAAGCTGTCCGGTGTATCCGACTGGCTGATTTCGCGCATCGGCACGCGGATATCGTCGCGTGAGCCAGTGACGTAGATCTTGCGGGAATTCGGCAGCGGGGCGACAGCGGCCGCATCGACGTGAGCGTCGGCGGAAAGGAACTTCGGATTGGCGTTCATGCATTTCTCCATGCAAAGCTCTATGTGGGGCCGCTAAGCAGGAGACGAGATGGAAGTTGTCGGAATTCGCCAGAGGATGAGGCGGTGCTGCGCTACGAATTCCGTACGCTTCCCTGCGCTGGCATTATCCAGATCAGGTTCAAAGGGTATTTCTCACCCACGCAACACGGACCTCCAACCTCCGTGCGACGCAGGACCCCCGCGTTAGCAGCGCACACGATACACCGCCGGCGCAGTGCTTGGCAACCGGTCTCGAAATCGGTGTGGCCCGAATGGTGGCCGGCTTACAGCCTGTCGTGCTTATCTCTATTGGGCTGCGCGGGGTGATGCGCCGCAGCATGAAAGGTGGCGTTGCCCGATCTTTATCGTCAGCCACGCCATGTCCTCCAGTCCCGCAATAAAATTTCAGAGGCGCTGTCATAACGGGCGACGCTCGCCGACTAACGTGCAGATTTCCAGATGGAGCCTGCCATGAATCCCCTTATGCGTTCCCACGCGTATCCGCTTATGCCTGTACGCGTGCGTTCACTCACGCGCCGCTTTGCCGACTCGCCGGTGGTGCGTGCCATCGCGCTGTTTGCCGCGCTAGCCACGAGCGGTGCCGCTCAGGCCGCCGATGCGATGTGCAAGGCGCACAGCCCGGCCCACCGTGTCGCGCTGGTCGAGTTGTACAGCAGCGAGGGTTGCAATAGCTGCCCGCCGGCGGATCACTGGCTGGGTCAGTGGAAGGACAGCGGTGCCGCTCGAGGCGTCGTGCCGCTTGCCTTGCATGTCGACTACTGGAACAGCCTTGGCTGGAACGACCGCTTCTCCCAGCATCGTTTCACTGAACGGCAGCAGACGCTGACCGATCTCGCCGGCGGCCACACGATTTACACGCCTGAAATCTTCGTGTCGGGGCGTGAGTTGCGTAGCTGGTCCCGGCCCGAGAGCTTCGATGAGCGTGTTCACGAGGTGACCGCCGAGCCGGCGCAGGCAGACGTTGCGCTTGAACTCGCGCCGCCTGCTCAGGGCACGAACGGTTTCGGCGTCGACGCGCGCTTCACGTCCAAAGCCACGGTCCACGATCCATTGAACGCGTACGTCGCCGTCTATGAAAACGCGCTGACGTCGCAAGTGCGCGCCGGCGAAAACAGTGGCGCGACGCTGCATCACGAACGCGTCGTGCGGCAATGGATCGGTCCGGTGCCGCTTGCGGGCGGCAGCGCGCAGATTCGCCGTGAGATCGCGCTCGATGCCACCGATGCCGCCGACCGCCAGGCGCAGCCGGACAGGTTCGGCGTCGTGGCCTTCGTCGAAAACGCATCCACCGGCGAGGTGTTGCAGGTGACGGAACTGGCCGCCTGTCAGTGAGGCCGCCGGCGATCGATTGAGGTCGACGCCTTCGCCATGAGTAACCCTCGATCTGAACCTCGCACCTGATTTTCGGAGACTTGAAACCTCGCATGCTCTAGCCGTCGCGGCGTCTGTTCGGCAGGCAGTCGCTCGCACGAACGCCCAGCCGCTTTCCGGATACAGAATTTACGATTCTTTCATGGACGCCCAACCGCGTTCCTGCATAATGCTGCGGTGCGTGCCGCGGTTGTCCGCCGTTGCCGTCCCCAAGTACTTCTGCCCGTTCTACCACCATGTCTTTGAGCCTTGCCTGCCAGGCCGCATCCACGATGCGGCGCCCGCCATCTGGACCCAGCGTCCCCAGCGGGGGCACAACGCCTCGAACGACATGGGTGGATTGAACGCATGTCGCTGCAACCTCCTGGCCGTTTTCCCCTCCGTTTTGCCGTTCGCCTGCCTCAGTCTCATGCTGGCCGGATTGCGCTCGCGCTGAGCGTCGTCTACCTCGTGTGGGGCTCCACGTATCTGGCCGTGCACGTGGCGCTCGGATCATTCCCACCGCTCCTTCTGTCCGGCCTGCGCAACCTGTTTGCGGGTATCGGCCTGTTCGTCTTCGCCGCGCGTCGTGACCCGGTCTGGCCAAACACCGCTGAGATTCGCAACGCCGGGCTGGTCGGTACGATGCTGGTGGGTCTCTCGAGCGGGATGCTGGCTTTCGGCATGCGCACGGTCGGCACCGGCACTGCCGCGGTCATGGTCGCTACCGTGCCGCTGTTCGCTACCGTCATCGCCGCTGTGGCGGGACGCAAGATCGGGCGGGGCGAATGGTTTGCCGTGGGCCTCGGACTCGTGGGGATTGCGATCCTGAGTCAGGGCGGTGGCGCGTCGGGCTCGGCCGGCGGGAGTCTCGCAATTCTGTGTGGCGCGCTCTTCTGGGCAGGCGGCGCGCATCTGGCTGGACGGCTGAAACTGCCGTCGGACCTGTTTATGTCTACCGCGTTGCAGATCGGCCTGGGTGGCGCGATGTCGACGATCGTCGCGTGGGTCTCCGGCGAGCGCATGGCCGAACTGCACATCCTGCCGCTGCTGGCGTTCTTCTACCTGATGCTGGTCGGCACCATGGCCGCGTATGTCGCGTACGGCTATCTGATCCGGCATACCAGTCCGATCATCGCCAGCAGTTGCATGTACGTGAACCCGGTGGTGGCGGTCGCGCTTGGCGCGCTGCTGCTCGGCGAACCGGTGACCGGCGCAACGGTGATTGCGACGGTGGTGATCCTGGCGAGTGTCGGTCTGTCGTTCTGGTTCGATTACCGGCGCCGCGGTCTGGCGTGAGAGGCAGAGGCCCGCAACGCGCCCCCGCGTTGCCTGACTATAAACGCGCCGCCAGCTCCGCCCCTTCGCGGATTGCCCGCTTGGCATCGAGTTCGCTCGCCAGCGCCGCGCCGCCGATCACGTGATACCGCGGGCCGTCCGCAGGCGGCGTGGCCGGCTGCAGATCGCGCAAGGATTCCTGCCCCGCGCAGATCACGATCGTCTCGACCTCGAGCCACTGCTCGGTGCCTTCGCGAGCGATCTTCAACCCGCGTTCGCTGATCTCCAGATACGACACGCCGTCGAGCATCCGCACACCGTTGCGCATTAGCGTGGCCCGGTGCACCCAGCCCGAGGTCTTGCCGAGCCCCGCACCGAGCTTGCCGGCTTTGCGCTGCAACAGCCAGATGTCGCGTACCGGTTGCGCAGGCAGCGGCGCTTTCAGACCGCCGCGCTCGCGCACGGCCAGATCGACGCCCCATTCTTCGAGCCACGCGTCGCGCGGCTGCGGCAGCGGCTCGCCGGGATGATGCAGCAGGAACTCGCTGACGTCGAAGCCAATCCCACCGGCGCCGATTACCGCGACGCTGCGGCCTACCGGCGCGCCGCGCAGCACCTCGACGTAGGTCAAGACGTTTGGCCCGTCGATGCCGGGAATCGCCGGACGGCGCGGAGCGATGCCTGTGGCGAGGATCACGTCGTGGTAGCCGCCCGCGCCGAGCAGCGCGGCATCGACGCGAGTGGCGAGCCGCACGTCGACGCTATACCGCTGCAACTGGCTCTGAAAATAGCGGATCGTCTCGCTGAACTCTTCCTTGCCCGGCACACGCATCGCGAGATTGAACTGTCCGCCGATGGTTGTGCTCGCATCGAACAGCGTCACACGGTGGCCACGCGAGGCGGCCACCGTCGCCGCCGATAGCCCGGCCGGCCCGGCACCCACCACGGCAATCGTCCGCGGCGTCTCCTGACTGGCGAGCGGCCGGTACACCAGTTCAGTTTCGCGTCCCGCGCGCGGATTGACGAGACAGGTGGCGCGCCGGTTCTGGAACGTGTGATCGAGACAGGCCTGGTTGCACGCGATGCAGGTGTTGATCTCGTGCGTGCGCCCCTCGGCGGTCTTTATGACGAAGTCCGGGTCGGCGAGCAGCGGCCGCGCGAGCGACACCAGATCGCCTGCGCCCTGGGCGAGCAGATCTTCGGCGACGTCCGGTGTATTGATACGGTTCGAGACGATCACCGGCACCTTGACTGCTGCCTTCAGGCGCGCGCTGAGCGGCGCAAAGGCCGCTCGCGGCACCGAGGTGACGATGGTCGGCACGCGCGCCTCGTGCCAGCCGATCCCGGTATTGAACATCGTGACGCCGGCCGCTTCCAGAGCCTGCGCGACCTGCACGGTCTCCTCCCACGTATTGCCGCCTTCGACGAGATCGATCAGCGACAACCGGTACACCACGATAAAGCGCTCGCCGCACGCGGTCCTGACGGCTTCGACGATCTCGCGCGCAAGCCGCATGCGGTTCTCGAGACTGCCGCCGTAACGGTCGGTACGCTGGTTGGTGCGCGGGCAGAGGAACTGGTTGAGCAGATATCCCTCGCTGCCCATGATCTCGACGCCGTCGTAACCGGCGCGCTGGGCGAGCCGCGCGCAGCGCGCATAGTCGCGCACGGTCTTCGCCACGCCGGCCAGCGTCAGTGCGCGCGGCTTGAACTTCGAAATCGGCGACTTCAGTGCCGAAGCGGACACCACGAACGGTTGATACCCATAGCGTCCCGCATGCAGGATCTGGAGCGCGATCTTGCCGCCTTCGGCATGCACGGCCTCGGTAACGAGGCGGTGATTGCGCAGGTCGAACACTGAGTTTAGCGTGCCGCCGAACGGCAGCAGCCAGCCTTGCCGGTTCGGCGAGATGCCACCCGTGATGATCAGACCGGCGCCGCCTTTAGCGCGCTCGCGGAAATACGCGGCGAGTTTCGGGTAGTTCCAGAAGCGGTCTTCCATGCCCGTATGCATCGAACCCATGACGACCCGATTGCGCAGAGTCGTGAAGCCGAGGTTGAGTTCGGCGAGCAAGAATCGGTAAGGCATGCAACGGACCTTGTAAAAGTGGGGTGCGCCCGAACAATACACCGCCGATCGGCCGAACCTTCCGAGGAAAAATTCTAATCCTGCGAACTCGTTGGCCACCAGGCCTGTACCGACGGTATCTGATCCAGTCTGGTGCATGCGGCACATCGATTGCTGAATGCGAGCGTCCATATCACGCGCGTCACACTGAACCGATGCGCAACAGGGATAAGAGAGAGCGCCGCTGAGACAGCTCATCGGGGCCGTTCGCCTGAAAAACGAACGCGCCATCCGGCGGGTACGGCGTTCGTACAACTAATGGGTCGAGACCCGACATCGATATAGGTGCACATATGAAGCTAATCCGAACCATGGCGGCCATGATTGGCGTTGCGGCCGTCCTGACAGCTTGCGGTGGCAGCGGCAGCGACGCCGCGAAAACGCTGGGGATCACCGATCCGGAAATCCACTTCGAAAATGCCGTGCCCGGCAGTTCGCCCTATGACTTCCTCGTCAACGGCTCGGCGCCAGGTGGACAAACCAATGTCGCCTACCTGGGTGTGACGAACTTCACCAACATCGGCACGGGCGCGACCACGGTCGCGTATGCCGCCACGGGCACGAAGACGGCGCTTGCCAGCGGCAGTTTCCCGGACGTGGCCAACGGTCATGAATACACCGTGATCGCCTTGCCGGGCCTCACGAGCCCCGGTATCGGCCTGATCGACGACCCGTTCGACAAGGGCCTGCTGTCGAACGACGCACGCGTGCGGGCGTTCAATGCCTCGGCGAACGCGACCAATCTCGACCTCTATATCGTGCCGGCCGGGACCAACATCAACACTGTCAGTCCGACGATGGCGGGTGTCTCGTTCAGCAATGCCGTACCGGCCAGCGGTCAGGACTCGCTGTATCTGTCGGGTGGCACCTATATCGCGATCGCCACGGTAGCAGGCAGCAAGACGGCGATCTTCCAGTCGGCGTCGTTTAGTCTTGCTAACAACGCGGACTGGCTGGTCACCACGGTGCCGATCGCCGGCACGTTGAGCCAGTTGCTGCCAGGCCAGATTCACTTGCTGGTTGCACAGGGCGGTAACACCGGCACGCCGGCGATTGAATTGGCCAACACGCTGACGGGCCAATAAGCGGTCAAGCGGCCCTCAACAGGCGCTCAAAAGCGAGTCCATTAGCGATTAACAGGCAACTATAAGACCGACGTAGTTCGGCATGGCAGGGAGGAGCAGGGCGGCGATCCACCAATGGTGGGTCGCCGCGTTGCTATGTGTCGGCCAACATCGTGTGCGGTGCGATTGGCATGCGATGCGATGGCGTGTCCTTGCCACCCCGCAGCACATAAAAAAGCCCGACGCGCAAACGCATCGGGCTCAACTTGCAGATCACATCGAAAGCGATCTTGCTGACGCCGCCACGGCGCCAGCAAGCCGCGTTACTTGGCTTCTTCCGCGCTGTTCGTGATGGCGTGGCCGCCGCTGGAGATATCCTGGCCGGCGCCAGCCACGGTGTTGCAGCCGGCGAGGGCCGCAGTGCCGGTAATCAGAAGCAAAGCGATGGCGATGAGTCGAGTCATGAGTTTTCCCCTTCTGAAGAATGCATCGATTGACGCGCCTGATGAGCGGCGCGCGCTCCCTGTCGACCAACCGGGCATCGCGCCAGCCGATCTGGTCTGATTGCATCTTAAAAAATGGGGCGTCGCGGCGATGTCGGTCACGCCGCGATTTTGTTGTAGGCGCGATCCGTTGTTTGCGTCGGCGCTGTCCTACAGGCGCCTGTGCATCCGCGCAGTACCACCTGCGCGGCTACATCGAAGCAGACGGAGCGTCGAGCGCCGACGCGGTCGTGCTGACGCAAGGCATCACCACGTGAATATCGGTGCCGTTCGGCACGCCGCGGCGGATATCGAAGCGGCCGCCGTGCGCCGCCACGCGCTGGCGCATGCCGAGCAGGCCATGCGTGTGAGTGCGCTTCAGGTCGGCGGGCGTGATGCCCACACCGTTATCGGCGATGGACAGCGCGACCTGGCCGTCCGCGATCTCGAGCCCAATCGATACTCGCGAGGCGCGCGCGTACTTCGCCGCATTCGTGAGGGACTCCTGCGCGACGCGGAACAGCGCGATTTCGGTCTGCTCGTCGAGCTGGATGTCGTCCTTGGGCAGATTCAGTTCCAGCACCCAGTTGTTGCGCTGCGCCGACTCGTCGGCAAGCGTGCGCAACGCGGTCACCAGGCCGAAATTGGTCAGCACGGTCGGGCGCATGTCTTCGATGATGCGGCGTTTGAGCGCGATGCCCTGATCGAGGTTGGCGAGCGCGCGCGTGAGTTTTTCGGAGATCGCTGGTTCGCTGTCCTTCAGTTTGCGGTTGGCCCAGGCCACGTCCATCTTGCTCGCAGTGAGAATGGCGCCCAGCTCGTCGTGCAGTTCGCGCGCAAGCTGGGTTTTTTTCGTTTTCGCTGACGGCCTGCAAGTGCCACCCCAGCGCTTCGAGCTGGCGGGTGCGCTCGGTGACCAGCTGGTCGAGCTCTTCCTGCTGCGTGATCAGTTGCCGCTGCACGCGCGCCTGGCGATCGATCTGGATGCCGAGATTGCGAAACAGCAGGATGAACAGCACGATATTCAATGCCGATAACCCGGCCGCCACCAGCGTCGACACGCGCTGATCGGCCCGGCTCGCATCGAGCGCATGCTGCGCGCGGCTCGCTTCGTTATCGCGCAGCAGCGACAGGGTGTTGTCGACGAGGCCCGCATCGGCCGGCGCCGCGCCGCTGGCGGTACCGCAGGCCGAGAGCGCGAGCGGTTGCGGCTCGGCTTGCTGCAACGCAGCGGCGCCCGCGCCGATGCGCGCGTCGATTAACGATGCGATCTGTGTGAAGCTCGCCAGCTCCGCGCTGCCCGCCTCGCGGCGATGATAGTAGACGCTCAGTTGCTGCGCGATCTGACGCACCCGGCCCGCGGTCGAGCAATAGGCCTGTACGTTGGCCGTCTGCTTCGTCAGAAGAAAGCTGCTTTGATAGGCGCTGAGTTGCGCCAGCTGGCTTTGGAGCGTGCTCAGTTGCACGGTGACGTCGCGTGCTTCGAGGGCGCTCTCGTACTCGGCCGCGATGCGTTCGCGGGCCGTCTCGAGAATCACGAGGCCGCCCACCGTGATGACGATCGCCACCGTCATCGCAATCGCCCAGCTCCGGTTGCGCATCCACGCGTTGAGCCGCGTCGCCGCGAGCGGCGTTTGCGCCGGATTTCGCATTGGGGTTTGCACCGAGCTATCCAGCGGGTTTTGCACGTTCTTCACGCCTCGGTTCCTTGATGACCTTCTTAGTGTAGCGGGCGCCGCGCATGCGGGGCGGCTTCACGCACATGCACGGCTCATGCCGCGTCATCGTAAAGTACCTGTAATGCAATGTCGGCGGATTCTCACACGAAAAACGGCGTGAGCCGGAATGCGGTACGCCAGAGCGGTCATTACGATGGTTCTACTAGTCCAATCCTTGTTGTGGGAGAAATCCATCATGCTGAAATGGGCCTTGATCTTCGCTGTGATCGCCATCATTGCCGGGCTGTTCGGCTTTACCGGCATTGCAGCAGGCGCCGCCGCAATTGCGAAGTTCCTGTTCGTAGTGTTCCTGATTCTCTGCGTGGTGTTCCTCGTACTTGGTTTTGTGGTCACCAAAAAAATAGTTGATTAGCGGCGGGGGCATCTAGCCGGGCACACGGATGTCGCACTGCCCGGCGCCTCATCGACCAACAACACTTAACTCAGGAAGGGAGAACCGCCATGCTTCACTACGCAGTCGTATTTTTTATCATCGCGATCATTGCCGCGGTCTTCGGGTTTACCGGCATCGCGGCAGGCGCCGCCGAAATCGCCAAGATCCTGTTCTACATTTTCCTGGTCGTATTCGTCGTGACACTGCTGCTTGGCGTGTTCCGAACGTAGATATTGCCCAGCTCCCGCCACTGGCACATCAGGCGCGGTTCGTGCGTGTTGTGCAGTTCCCCCCAATACCGGTTAAAGGAGAAGCTCAATGTCGAAGTCATCCAGCGCACCCACCCAGAGCCACGGTCCGTTCGTGATGGACCTGCAGAAAATTCGCGAGGACGCTCGCAAGCACATGTCCGATGGTGCCGTCACGCAAAGTTACGGCGCCGACCGCGAGGTGGTGCTCAAGCTGTTGAACGATTCGCTCGCGACGGAAATCGTCTGCGTGCTGCGCTATAAGCGCCATCATTTCATGGCCAAGGGCATCAACTCGGAGGCGGTCGCCGCCGAATTTGCCCAGCACGCCGCCGAGGAGCAGGGACACGCCGACCGTTTCGCGGAACGTATCGTGCAGCTTGGCGGCGAGCCGGACTTCGCTCCGGACAGCCTGAAGAGCCGCTCGCATTCGGAGTATCAGGAGGGCAAGAACCTGACCGAGATGATTCGCGAGAACCTGATCGCCGAGCGCATCGCGATCGATACGTATCGCGAGATCGTTCGTTACCTTGGCGATAGCGACGTGACCACCCGGCGCATCTTCGAGGAAGTGCTGGCGGTCGAAGAGGAGCACGCCGACGACATGGCGGACCTGCTCGAAGGCCGCGAGTGAGAGTATTAAGCGCGTGCAAATGAGCGTCGCAGCGCGCTCGACCGGGTACGGCAGGGACGTTTCGCCTCACGTCGAGGCGAGACGTCATTACAATGTCCGCTTGGGATCGATCTTCGCTGCACAGACGGGAAGCCAATGATTCGAGTGTTGATAGCCGACGATCACGCCATCGTCCGGGGCGGTTTCAGACAGTTCGTCGCCGACGAGCCGGATATGTGCGTGGCCGCGGAAGCCGCGACCGGTGACGAAACGATCACCCTCGTGCGCGAGCAGGCCTTCGACGTGGTGCTGCTCGATATCGCCATGCCGGACAAAAACGGTATCGACACCTTGCGGGTCATCAAGCAGGTGCGCCCGAAGCAGGGCGTGCTGATCCTCTCCGGCTATCCGGAGAGCCAGTACGCTATCAATCTGCTGCGGGCCGGCGCGAATGGGTATCTGAACAAGGACTGCGAGCCCGACGAAATCGTGCGGGCAATTCGCGCGGTGGCACGCGGGCACCGCTATCTGTCGGAGGCGGTGGCCGATACACTGGCGGACAATCTCGACAAGCCGGCCGCCGGCCGTCCACACGAAGGGCTGTCCGAGCGCGAATTCCAGATCTTCTGCAAGCTTGCCGCCGGGCAGATTCCGACTGACATCGCAGAAGAACTGCATTTATCGGTGAAGACCGTGAGCACCTACCGGGCGCGGGTACTGGAGAAAATGCGCCTGACCAACAATGCGGATCTGACCTACTACGCGATCAAGAACGGCTTGATCGAGTAGTCAATGAGTAGCGTCACGCAAGGAGCCATGCGCGGACATCGCGCGGAGCAAGGCAATGAGCAGCGATTCGATCTCTCCTGACAGCGCCGGCCAGCCGCCCTTGCGGGTGCTGCTGATCGAGGATTCGGCATTGATCCGCCGCAGCATCGTCGAGGCTATCGACGCGTCGGGGATGTTGCATGTCGCGGCCTTCGCCGATACCTCGGACGAGGCCATCGCGTTGTTGACCGGCGAGTCCTTCGACGCGGTCATCATCGACCTGCAACTGAAGCACGGTTCGGGCGTGCCGGTGCTGGCGTATCTGCAGCGCGAGGGTTTGATCGATCGCACCTTTGCGGCGGTCCTGACCAATCATGCGTTGCCGGCCTACCGCGAGCGCTGCCTGCAATACGGCGTGCGTCACTTCTTCGACAAGTCGTTCGAGTTCGACCGGGTGATCGATGCGCTGCACGACTATGCGCAGACCCGCAGGGATGGCTGACGGTAGTGTGCGTCAAGCTCGTTCGAGCCCGTATCAGGCGTCCGCAACCGGGCGCTGCGGCTGGCGCAGATGATTCCACGCCGCGAGCCCGGCGAACACCACTCCGGCGATGCTCACGCCCACCCATCCGAATACCGGCCAGACCGCGGCACCGACCGCCGAGCCCGCCGCGCCGCCGATGAAGTACGCCACCATGTAGACCGTATTCACGCGGCTGCGGGCGTCGGGTGAGAGCGCGTAAATGCGCGACTGGTTGGAGATCTGCGCAGCCTGCACGCCCACATCGAGAATGATCACGCCGACCACCAGCCCGGCGATGCTCGCGCTGGACAAGCCGAACACGACGAACGATACGGCGACGAGTCCGATCGACAGCGTGATGATCGTGCGCGGCCCGCGTCGGTCGGCGAACTTGCCCGCCAGCGGCGCGGCCATGGCCCCCGCTGCGCCGACAATCCCGAACAGGCCAGCAGCCTGCGGCCCGAGATGGAACGGCGCGCCTGCCAGCAGCAGCGCCAGCACCGACCAGAAAATGCTGAACGCCGCGAACATGAATGCGCCGGTAAGCGAAGCCTCGCGCAGACCTGGGTGTTCGACGATCAGATGCCACATCGACACCATCAGTTTGCCGTAGGGCAGCGCTGAAGTCGGTTGACTCTTCGGCAGACGCAGCAGGATCACCACGGCCAGCACCAGCAGCGCCACCACGGAAACGCCGAAGACTGCGCGCCAGCCGAAATATTCGGCCACGAGGCCGGCAGCGGTCCGCGCCAGCAGGATCCCCAGCAGCAGCCCGCTCATCACCGTGCCGACTGCCTGACCACGCCCGGAGGGCGGCGCGAGTTCGGCGGCGAACGGCACGGCCTGCTGCGCGATGGTGGAGAGCACGCCGATCGCGAGGCTGGCGCCGATCAATACCGCGAGAGTCGGCGCCGTGGTGGCGACCACCAGCGCGACACACAGGCCGGCGATCTGCAGCAGGATCAGCAGACGCCGGTCGAAGCGGTCGCCGAGCGGCGCAAGCAGCAGCATGCCGGCCGCGTAGCCGAGCTGGGTGGCGGCCGGCACCACGCCGACCCACGACGCGCTACGCGGAAACGACTCGCGCAAGCTGTCGAGCAGCGGCTGGTTGTAATAGATATTCGCGACGGAGACGCCCGCGATGACGGCAAGCAGAAGCAGCAGGCCACGCAGCGAGCGTTCAGTGGCGGCGGGTGAGGCGGAATCGGTCGTGGACATGAGCGGGGGCCTTCGACGGAGCGTCAGGATAGACGCTCCTCAAGCCCGCCGATCATACCGGAGCGAGGCGGATCGTGCTGATCCCATGAAAATGAGATGCCCGTTCGCTTTCGATCCGTACAATCCCCCGGCCCCGCGACGGGGCAATCGGCAATCTTCGACGCAACAGACCATGAAAACGCAGCGATTTGCAGGACTTGAACCGAAGGGCTTCGGCGGCTGGCTGCTGCTGGCGATGCTCGGACTCGTGGCCATGACGGCCGCCACGATCGTGGAGTTGCACGATCCGCTCAAGATGATGCTCGAGTGGGAATTGCTCGCGGTGTTCGTGCGGCCGGAAACGCACGGCTGGTATCGCGCCGTGATCGCAATGGTCGGCATGGACGTGGCGACCGGCGTGTTCATCGTGGCCGGTATGGGCTGGCTGCTTTTGCTTGCGTGGCGGCGCTCGGTACGCTTTCCCGTGCACCTGCAGGCATGGCTTCTCGCCATCGTCGTGATGCGCACCATCGCGTACCTGGTGGGCGACCACATGACCCACGCGATTGCGATCGACGTCGCGATTCCGTTCGACGGCTTCGAAATCGCCGTTGTAGCAGCGGCGCTCGGGATTCCGTACGTCAGGCGAAGCCGGCGGGTACGCAACACCTTTATCGCGCGCTGACCTCTGGGGTTGAGGCGCATCCGCGAAGCTAATATTTTCCAGACGGGCCTCTCGTACAATAGCGTCCACCGTTCTACGTGGACCGTTGATGAAGCCCGTGCCGTTGAAGTTGCCACATGCCATCCCGAAGCATCCTGACGCCGCGGTAGCATGCCGTCGTGCGTGGTTCCCCTGGTTGTTTCAGGTGTGGCGAGCCGTACCGCGCAGCACGCCGGCGATACTGGCCGCGTTGGCGGCAATGGCTCTGGTCACGCTGCCCGTTCACGCCGCTCCATCGATCGCCCAGTTCGGCGAGCCGCGCTACCCGGCTAATTTCAGCCACTTCGACTACGCCAACCCCGATGCGCCCGCTGACGGCACGCTGAAGTTCGGCAACTACAACGAGCTGCAGAGCTACGATTCGCTCAATCCGTTCCTGTTGCGCGGGGCGCCCGCTCCGGACATTCGCGAGCTGATGTTCGATACGCTGATGCAGCGCAGCTGGGACGAAGTGGCATCGGAATATCCGCTGATTGCGGACGACGTCGAAGTACAACCGGACTTTACTTCGGCGACTTTCCATATCAATCCCGCGGCGCGCTTTTCCAATGGCGACCGCATCACCGCAGCCGACGTCAAGTATTCATTCGACATACTAACGAGTCCACAAGCTTCGCCGCTGTTCAATTCCCAGTTTGCGGTGATCAAAAGCGCGACCGTGCTCGACCCGTCGACGATCCGCTTCGATTTCACACGTCCTGAACGGGACGCGCCGTTGATCGCAGGTGACCTGCCGGTGTTTTCGCCGAAGTGGGGCATGCGGCCCGATGGCACACACGTGACTTTCGAACAGACCGCCAACGTGCCGCCGATCGCGAGCGGCCCCTATCTGATCGAGCGCCGTATCAACGACAAGACGATCATTTACCGGCGCAATCCCGCTTATTGGGCCGCGAATCTGCCGTCGCGGCGCGGCATGTTCCGTTTCGAACGCGTGACGTTCCAGCTCTTTCTGGACAACTTCGGTCCGCTCGAAGCCTTCAAGGCCGGCAGCATCGACGTCAACGTCGAAGGCAGCGCTACCATCTGGGCGCGCCGCTATGTGGGAGAGAAGTTTCGCACTGGCGAACTGAAGCAAGGCACGTTTCCCAACGGGCCTGCGTATATGCAAGGCATCCTGATCAATGTGCGGCGGCCGATGTTTCAGGACGTGAGAGTGCGTCGGGCGCTGACACTCGCGTTTGATTACGAGTGGATGAACCGGATGATGTTCTACGACCAGTACCGGCGCTCGACCAGCTACTTTGACCCGGATTCGTTCGGCGCCACGGGCATGCCCGGTCCGAAGGAGCTGGCGCTGCTCGAGCCGTATCGCGCCAGTTTGCCTCCGGCCGTGTTCGGGCCGATGCTGAAGCAGCCGTCGACGCTGCCGCCCAGCTCGCTGCGGGCCAATCTGCGTGAGGCGCGCGACCTGCTGGGCGAGGCCGGCTGGCACTACCGCGACGGCGCGTTGCGCGACGCCAATGGCACCGCCATGACGATCGAGGTACTCGACGACGAACCCGGCATGGACCGTCTACTGCTGCCCTACATGCAGGCGTTGAATACGCTGGGCATCCAGACTCAATGGCGCGAGGTGGATAGCGCCCTGTACCAGCAGCGGCTCGACAGCTTCGACTTTGATATGACCACTGGCGGCTATCTGCCAGTCAGCGTTCCTGGCGTCGAATTGCTGCGTCGCTTCAGCAGTGCGGCGGCCGCGGAGGAAGGATCGGAAAACACCGTGGGCGTGCGCTCCAAGGTCGTCGACGCGCTGATTCAGAGCGCGTTGTCCGCGCAGACGCTCGACGATCTGCAGGCGGCCACCCGCGCGCTCGACCGCGTTTTGATCAATTCATATTACGTGGTGCCGGAATTCTATGCGCCGAACGCGCGCATCGCCTACAAGAGGACGTTCGGCTGGCCGGCGCCCTTGCCGAAGTCCTATCGCGACGTGGATTGGGTGATCGACTACTGGTATGTCAAACCGCATGGCGCCTAGTCGATCAACGCGCCTTCGGGCTCGTAGAACGGATACGGCCCCTCTGAGCGATCCACATACGCGTGGTGCGTCACCAGTCCCGTGGCCGCGTCGTAGTGGTGCAGGGCAAAGGCGGCTGGCTCCAGCATGAACGCGGACGGCGCATCCTCACGCAGATCCAGCGCCACCTGGTGCGCAGGCGCCGGCACCGCTGAGGCGATCGTGCCGCCGAAGCGCACGAACATCGGGCGATGCACATGCCCGCAGATTACCCGCTCGACATTCGGATAGCGCGCAATCAGCGTCGCCAGCTTCTGCGCCGCCTGCGGCTCGAGCCGGATCTCATCCATATGACCAATGCCGCAATCGAACGGCGGATGATGCAAGGCGACGATCAGCGGTTTGCCTTGCGCGGCCTCCAGTTGACCGGCGAGCCATTCGAGACGCGCCTCGCACAGATCGCCGCCGCTTTCGCCGGGCACGATGGAATCGAGCGCCAGCAGGCGCAGCGGGCCGATATCAACCGCGTACTGCACGAAGTCGCCGCCCGCGCTTAACTCGGGACGGTCGCTGAAGGCGTCGCGCAGGGCTGCACGGTCGTCGTGATTGCCGACCAGCAGGTAGTACGGAATCTCGAGTGGCGCGAGCAGTTTCTTCAGATGTTCGTATTGCTCCGGGTCACCCTGGTCGACGAGGTCGCCAGTCATGACGACGACATCGGGACGCGGCTCGAGTGCATTGAGCGCCGCAACGCAACGGGCGAGTGCGGCGCCGGTATCGACGCGGCGGTAAGCGAGCGCGCCGGGCCGTTTGATATGCAGGTCGCTGATCTGGGCTAGCAACATGGGAATGTCCTCGTAGGTTCGCTTTGTTCAAGATAGCGCAATCAGCGCTTCCGGGGCGATCGAAATGCCGACCGGCGTGCCGCGCGCGAGTTCGACACGGCCAGCCACGTCGACGATCAGGGCATCGGGCGCCGCGCCGCCAATCGTCAGACGGGTGCGCTCGCCGAGAAAGGCCGCGCTTTCGACGGTGCCGCGCAGATGCGCGCTGGCCGGATCGGCCAGGTAGGCGTCTTCGGGCCGGAAAAACAGCTCGTTCTCTCCGGCTGCCGCCGAGCCAGGTGTGCTGCGCAATGGCAGCGGCACCGCCCCGCCTGTGGTGCTCAGCACGCCTTCACGCCGCTCGCCGGCGAGGCGGTTGATCGTGCCGACGAACTGCGCCACCGCGCGATTCGCCGGACGGTAGTAGATGTCGCGCGGCGTGCCGATCTGCTCGATGCGGCCGGCGCTCATCACGACGATCCGGTCGCCCAGTTCCATCGCTTCGGCCTGATCGTGGGTCACATACACGGTGGTGATGCCGAGTTCGCGCAGCAGCGTATTCATCTCGCCGCGCAAGGCGTCGCGCAGGCGGGCGTCGAGCGCAGTGAGCGGCTCGTCGAGCAGCAGCACGCGCGGCTGCATCGCCAGCGCCCGGGCGAGCGCGACGCGCTGACGCTGGCCGCCGGAGAGCTGATCGATCGGTTTGTCGGCGTGGGCGGTGAGCCGCATCATCGCGAGCAGTTCATCCACGCGTTGACGCGCGATGTCTGCTGCCACGCGTTTGATCTTCAGCCCATAGCCGATGTTGCCGCGCACGGTGAGGTTCGGAAACAGCGCGTAGCTCTGGAACACCATGCCGACCTGGCGCTTCTCGATCGGCAGCGCGGTGACGTCTTCGTCGCCAAAGGCAATCTGGCCACCGGCGTCAGGCGTCTCCAGACCGGCGATCATGCGCAACGTCGTGGTCTTGCCGCAACCGGACGGCCCGAGCAGCACGAGGGTTTCGCCGGCGCCGATCTGCAGGTCGAGCGGTTCGAGCACACGCGTGCCGCGAAACGTCTTGGCACATTGCGTCAGCGTGATGGGAACGGGAGCGAGTTTCATGGCGTGTCGATGGTGCGGGTTGAACGTGGCGAAGCTGCCTTAAGGCGTTTCGGCTTGCTGCTGCGCTGGCCAGTGGCGTCGACGCCGAGCCATTGCATGGCGACCAGCAGCGGCATCGTCATGATGAAGAACAGGATCGTGTAGGCGCTGCCGATCTCGATGCGCAGCGACGCGTAGGTATCGGCGAGGCCCACTGGCAGTGTCTTCGTGTCAGGGGTGTGCAGCATCCACGTGAGGTTGAATTCGCCGATCGAGAGCGTCACCACCGCCAGCGCACCGGCGACGATGCCCGGCCGTACGTTCGGCAATACGATGGTCAGAAAGCGCTGCGTAAAACTCGCGCCGAGGCTCGCGGCGCCTTCCTCGAGTGTCCGCAGATCGGCGCTCGCAGCGACGGCGGCAACCGCGCGCACCATGAACGGCAGCGTGAACACGACGTGACCGACGACGATGAACCAGACGCTCATGCGGAACACCGTGATGCCGCCGTACACCACCAGCAGTGCGAGTGCGGACGCGAGACCGGGCAGAGCGATGGGCAGCACCAGAAACTCTTCGATGATGCGCGAGAGCCGCGTCTTGCTGCGTGCCAGCACGTAGCCCGCCGGCACGCCGGTGAGCAGCGTGATGACGAGCGTCGCCGCCGCGACTTCGAGCGACAGAAACACCGATGCGTGATACTGCGTCCACACTTCGATCAGCCAGCGCAGTGTTAGGCCGCTCGACACACCCTTGAAGTAATTGACGGTGAGGCCGGCCATGATCGACATCACGACCGGCACGATCAGAAACGCGCACAGCAGCAGCGTTACGAGCCACTGGCCGGCTGAGAGCAGCGTGCGCGACGACAGGCGCGGCTGCGTGCGGCGCCGGGTCGACGGCGCAGACGGTGGCGCGGATGGTGGTCTGGCGGTGTCGGTTACGGAGTTCATCGGTGTATCTTCATACAGATTGATAGCAGAGCTAAGGGGTACTTGTTCAATGCGGCTTGCGGGTACACATCGTCACGTAGGCACCTGCGCTATGCACTCGCTGCGACAGCCGAGCCGGTAGCGCTACGTGCCAACGCCAGCACGAGCCACGTCACGAGGCCAAGCACAATCGACAGCCCTGCGGCCGTTACCATGTTCGCGTTCAGCGTGAACTCGGTGTAGATGGTCATCGGCAGGACGTCGATATCGGTGGCGAGCGTAAAGGCCGTGCCGAACGCGCCCATCGCGGTGGCGAAGCACACCGCGCCTGCCGCGATCAGTCCCGGCGAGAGGGCGGGCAGCACGATGTCGCGCATGATCTGCCACGGCGACGCGCCAAGCGAACGTGCCGCTTCTTCGAGCGAGGCATCGAGCTTGGTCGCCGACGCCATCACCGTCACGATCACGCGCGGAATCGAGAAGTACAGGTAGCCGAGAAAGAGGCCGCTCATCGAATACGCGAAAACCCAGCGGTCGCCAGTCAGCTTCAGCGACAGCGCGCCGATCAACCCCTGACGTCCCGCCAGCATGATCACCATGAAGCCGACCACTACACCAGGGAACGCCAGCGGAAAGTTCAGTAGTGCGAGCAGTGTGCGTTTGCCTGGGAATTCGCGCCGCGCCAGCAACAGGCCCGAGATCACGGACAGCACCAACGTCGCCGCTGTGACCGCCGCCGAGAGCAGCACGGTCGCGCCGAGGCTCGTCATGTAGCGCGCGTTGGTCAGCATCGCGCGGTACGTATCGAAGGCGTGGCCGTTGCCGCTCAGCTGCGCGAGCGCGCCCATCGGCAGCAGCCAGAACGCAATGAAAACTGCGAGCGCCGGCGCGATCAACGCAATGCGCCAGCGCAGCGGAAACGTGACGTCGTTCAATGCATCACCTGAAGATACTGTTCGCCGAAGCTTTGCTGCTTCTCCGCCATCTTGCCGAAATCGACCGCTTTGGCGCGGGCGTATTCGCTTGACGGCAGGAATTTGGCGGCAGCTTCCGGGCTCATCGCATTGGCGCGTACCGGACGCAGGTAGGCATTGGCCCACAGCTTCTGGCCTTCGTCGGAGAGCACGAAATCCAGCACCTTCTTGCCGTTGGCTTCATGCGGCGCGCCTTTCACGAGGCTCATCACATACGGCACCGAGATCGTGCCTTCCTTCGGAATCACGAATTCGACATTGGCCTGATCCTTGTATTTCGCACGGTAGGCGTCGAAGTCGTAATCGAGCAGGATCGGAATTTCGCCGGAGAGCACACGCGCATAGGCGGTCTGCTTCGGCACGATCGGCGCGTTGGCCTTGAGCTTGCGGAACCAGTCCAGACCCGGCTGGAAGTTGTCGAAGCTGCCGCCGAGCGCCTGGTTCACGGCCACCGCGCCGGCATAGCCCACGAACGCACTCGACGGATCGAGGTAGCCGATCATGCCTTTGTACTCGGGCTTGAGCAGGTCGGCCCACGAACGCGGCACCGGCTTGCCTTCGAGCGCATCCTTGTTGACGAAAAAGCCTAGCGTGCCCGAGTGGATCGCGAACCAGTAGCCTTGCGGATCCTTCATGTTGGCGGGGATGTCGTCCCAGTGAGCCGGCTTGTATGGCTGGATCACGCCTTTGTCTTTTGCCTGGAAGGCTGACGATACGCCGAGGTAGACGACGTCCGCCACCGGGCTCTTTTCTTCGGCCATCAACTGGGCGATGGACTGGCCGGAGTTCTTGTTGTCGAACGGCACGCGAATGCCCGTCCTGGCCTGGATCGCCTTGATCTGGCTCGCCCAGTCGGCCCATTCGGGCGGGCAGTTGTAGCAGATCGCGGTTTCGTCGGCATAGGCCGCGGCGGGTGCGGCGAGGATAGTCGCGGCCGAGGCGAACAGGGCAGAGGCGGTTAGCACGGCGGTGGCGGTGGTGCGCGTCAGCTTGCCGGTCAACTGACGCAGGACGGCACCAAAACAGGAGGAACGGCGAGTCACAGCGGGTCTCCTTGGAAGGAAGGTAGCGAGAAGTGTGTTAAATCGTGCTTCAGCAGCGGGGCCTGCGAGGCGCCTGCGCTGCGTGTTGTTTCTATGCGCAGTGCTGGTAAATCAATGATGCGGGTGCGTTACGCCAGCGGTTGTATCGAGCGCGCGCGCGAGGTTTCGCTGGTGTTCGAGATCGCGGCGATCGTGGCGCCTTCGCGCAACGTGTGGGGCAGCGTGAGCGATATGGACGTGTCGCTGTAGGTGCCGTCGATGCGTGCCATCAGCCGTCGCCAGGCGGAGCAGCCGATTTCACGGTTCGGCGCGCAGATGGTGGCGAGCGGCGGCTGCAGCAACTCGCCCATGGAAAGCCCGTCGAAACCGAGGATCGACATGTCGTGCGGGATCTGCAGGCGCGCGCGGCGCAGACCGCGGATGACGACCATCGCCAGCAGGTCGTTGCTGCAGAAGAGGGCGGTCGGACGGTTCGGACCGCTGGTCAGATGGGCCAGCACGGAAGGAGCGAGCTCTTCTGCGTTGAAATCGATTTCAAGCGCCGGGGCCGGCGTCAGCCCGGCCTGCTGCATGGCTTGCGCGTAGCCCAGGTGGCGCAGGCGCGCACGATCCGAGGCGGCGAGCGTGCCTGCCAGCATGAGGATGCGGCGATGGCCGTGGGCGATCAGCATGCGCACGCCGTCGTAGGCGGCGAGCCGGTTGTCGACCGACACCGAAGGACGGCGTACCGTATCGTTGTGCATCAGCACGTAGAGGAGGCCGGCGCGATCGAGGTCGTCGAGCAGCGGGTGGGTATCGGCGTCCGCGACGGTCAGCGCCAAGCCTTCGACGCGGTGTTCGCGCAGCGTCTCGATGGCGTGGCGCTCGCGCTCGGCGTCGTACTGGGTGGTCATCAGCATCAGCCGGTAACCCTGAGCGCTGGCCAGGTCGTCAATGCCCTGCAGGCACTCCGCGAACACCGGATTAGCGATCGTGGGGAGGATGACGCCGATCAGGCGGGTGCGCTCGCCGCGCAGCTGGCGGCCTAGCGGGCTGGGGCGAAAATTGAGCGCGTCGATCGACTGGCGCACCTTGTCGAGCGTGACGGGATTCACGGTGTGCGGCGCGTTGATGGCGCGCGAAACCGTGGCAATCGAGAAGCCTGCGTGTGCCGCGACATCCTTGATGGTAGGGGTCATCGCTATGGTTTTGGCTCGGGTTGTAAACGTTTTCGTCGAGCGGATTATCGGCAAGCATTGTGACTCGCCGATGACTCGGGAGGCATGGGAAGGCGCGGGTTTGGTGCGGCGGCGACCCAATGGTAGAATCGCGTCCGCCCTGCCGGGGTGATGAAATTGGTAAACATAGCGGACTTAAATTATTGAGTGCCCGACCGGAAACGGCCGGTGCAGAACCCCTCAAATTCGGTGAACCCCCTGGTTTTGCGCTGCGCGCGCAACCGAGGCAACGCCGAGCCAAGCCCGCCGTCGCATGAGTGCGAGGGTGCGGAAGGTGTAGAGACTAGACGGGGGGCGCCTTAGGCGGCGAGGGCTGGCGGTTTTGCCGCACAGTTCAGCCGCGATGGTGAAGGCATAGTCCAGCGCACGAACGAGGATGCCGCCCGGTATCGTCGGCGTCGAAAGACGTGGTGTGACGAAAATCCGCCGCTTAACAGCTTGCCGGTTCGAGTCCGGTCCCCGGCACCAAAGAAGTTTTTGACTGGCGCGCTCTGCGTCAGTGGCTTCCGTACAGCCGCCGAACACCGCTAATTCCATTCTGTGCCCGGCAACCGTGGTTAGCCGAATACCTGCAGGTGCTCGGCAAGTATCGCGCTACCTGTTCCGATCAGCGCTACGCCTCCCGCCATCTCCGCTCGCCTGCCATGCCACATGGCCAAGAAAACGGCCGATCAAGGACGTCAATGGCGAAAGGCTTGCGTAATGTCTGGCGCTACTTCTACCCACCTCACCTCGTGCGGCAGCGAAGCGAAGATATCCGAGCAATACAGTACTGCGAAATATGGTGGGAATAGCGCCGGTGGCCGCTCCGTTTACCACGAGGCCCAGAAAGGAATCTGGGCCAAGGTGGACAACGCTGGGTCGTCCGGTCAAGGAAGGCTAACACCTCACCTCATCATTGCGAGGCGGTTCGGCACTTGCGTGTCCGTTGGGAATTTACCGTGGTCGAGCGCAGGAGAGGGTGAGTGAACGTCGAAAACGAAAGCAGGTCTGGCGCGGTATCCGCTCAGGAGGACACGGCGAAGCCTAACGTCGCCATGATGACCAGAAATATTGGCCACCTGCTACGACTCGCGCGACTCAGGTTAGCGAATCTGATGGACAAGCAGCTGCTTAAACAATTGGGCATTACGAATGTTCAGGCGACTCTTTTGTTTCTCATTTCGACGGGCGAATCGGCGTCGTTGAAAACGCTTGCGCAGAGCAGCGGCACCGAGATGGCGAGAACATCACGGCTTCTCACCTTGCTGGAGGAGCGGGGCCTGGTGGTGCGCATTCGCTCCGGCTCGGATCGCCGGGTTACCGAGTTGCAGTTGACGGATGCCGGGTCTTCTCTGGCCAGTCGACTGCCGATGATCCTCCGGGATGTCGCCGACCTGGCGTTATCGACATTCGATGAGACCAACAGAGAGCTACTGGTGGATATGCTCTCCGATCTGATTGGGAACTGCGAGATGATCGAGCATCAATCAGCGGGGCGGCCGAGCGAGAATGACCGGATGAATCCGCAAGAATACTGGAAGGACTCGCTAGACCTCGTCGAGCTCCCATGTTCGCGAGAGTATTGCCGGTAGCTGCGTTTTCGTGCTGCGGCTTTCGTGCAGAGTTGCGGTGGATCCTGCCTGGACGGTCATCAATAATAAAAAAACAGGCCGCTCCGGTGACAAGGGAGGGGAATCCGAAAACCGGAACGGCCTTGAAAGGCTACTCAAACATTCGATGCGCGTTAAAACTTGTAGGTCGCACCGATCTGCAGGAAACGGCCCATATACGTATAGAGCGACTGGTCGTAGCCGGTCTGGTCGATCTGGCTCAGCCACTCCGGATCGAACGGAGGTGCACGGTTGAAGATGTTGTTCATGCCGCCGTAGACCGTCCAGTGCTTGAAGCCCGTGTACGCCACGTTAAGGTTGAACACGCTATACGACGCGGTCGAGAAGTTCAGACCCAGCGCGTTGGAGTACGGACCGGTGTACTGCCATGCGAGATCTGCATTCCACTGGTGGAAATTCCACGAGAGATCCGTGTTGCCCTTCCAGCGCGGGAACGAACCGCCGAACGGCTGCGCAAGCGTCAGGTCGTTACCCGCGCCGTCGACCGTCGAAGCGAGGCCGCCGATGCCGCTCATCTTGAAGTGCCACACATAACCCCAATCGCCCGATAGCTTGAACGTACCAATCGAGGTGGGCAGCGATTGCGCGAACGTCATTTCAAAGCCGTCCGTATCGAACGAACCGAGGTTCTCGTATTCGTTGGTCTCGAACGCAATCGAACCGTCCGCGTTCAGGACCGTGCCGCTTGGATCGAGCTGCGTGCCGATCGCCTTGTCGACGTGAATCTTGTACCAGTCGAAGCCGATGTCGGTCGTGCGTGTGGGCGACAGTTCGAAGCCGATGTTGTAGTTCTTCGTACGTTCCGGCTGCAGGTTCGGATTGCCCTTGGTGATGACGTTTTCGTCCTGCCCATTCGGCCCGATCGGCTGGATGCCGATGTTCGACGAATTCGTGTTTTCGAGGAACTCCGGTGCGCGGAAGCCGCGGTTGTACGAGGCGTACGTAGTGAACTGCTGGATCGGCTGGAAGCGCAGGGCGAAACGCGGCGAGAACGCGCCGCCGAAGTCGCTGTAGTGGTCATAGCGGCCCGACTGGCTGAACGTCAGCATCTTGTTGATCAGCGGAACGTCGACCTGGTAGTACACCGCGGCCACGTTGCGCTCACCGTCCACCGTCTGGAGGTTCGGTCCCAGCGTGGTGCCGTTCAGGTAGTTGGCGCCTTCCTCGATCAGTTCGCTTTCGTGCAGGAACTGCGCACCCAGACCCAGGCCGACGTCACCGGTCGGCAGATGGAACAGGTTCGGTGTCGCGAGAGTTGCGTCGAGCGCGTCGAGCTTGGAAATGCCCAGGTTGTTCGCCGTCGTCAGGATGCTGTTCACGGCGCCCGGCGTCGCCGACGGATTCACGAAATTAAGCGTGCCGTTGTTCAGCGCCGAGGTCAACGCGATCGGATTGACATAGTTTCCGAGCGTGTTGCTCACTGTGCTCATCGAATGCGTGTACCCGGCATTCCAGTCCCAGTCTTCCTGGCCGGTCGTGAAGCTTCCTTTCACGCCGGTTGCCGCACGCCAGTAGTTTGCATCCGTGGTCGAACCGAACGTACCCGGCAGGGTGCCAAACAGTTCCTGAGCCACGCCGGTCGTGTTGAACGGATTGTTGGCCGGTACCACTGCCGTGAACGGAGTCACGGTCTTGGTGACCGGGTTGAACTGCAGGCTGTTGCCAAGGACAACGGGGCCGTCGTTCGTCGTCGTCGTATTGTTGCTTTCCCACAGATCGGCGTACGCGGTCGTTGTATCGTTGATCTTGAAGTCGCCGTGAACCTTGGCGCTGAAACGCTCCGTCATCGGCTCGATCGACGTGTCTTCAGCCGTATTCCTCAGGCACACATTGCCGCTATTGATCGCGCCGGTTTGCGACGCAATGATGCTGGAGGAAGCGGGCGCAATCTTGCCGCCGGCGCAGCCGAACGGCGTCGCAACACCGGTAGTGGGATTCAGGAAGTACGACGGTTGCTGGACCGAGCCGCCAAACATCTGGTTGCTGAAGTCCTGATTCTCTGTCGTGTCGCGATCGGCCAGCGTGTAACCGTTCGACTTGTAGTAGCTCGCGGTCGCCGTGATGTTATAGCCGTCGGAGGTCAGATTGCCGAAGCCGCCAAGAATGCCGAACTTGGTCGTGCCTCCGCCGCCTTGTGTCGCGCCACCATAGCTTCCGTCGAGCTGCAGGCCCTGGAAATCATGTTTGGTGATGATGTTGACCACGCCGCCGATCGCGTCGGAACCGTACTGCGACACGGCGCCCGTCTTCACCACTTCGATGCGGTCGATTGCATCTATGGGAAGCGTGTTCAGGTCGAAGAACTGATCGGTGCCGTTGACAGCGAATGCAAACGGCGCAACACGTTGACCGTCGACGAGCACCAGCGTGTATTTTTCGCTCAGGCCGCGCAGTGCGATACCGGCGCCGCCGGCAGCAAAGCTGTCAGACGTGGACTCTCCCCAACTGTTGGCCGAGTTCGCGGAAATGGAGCGTACGTAGTCGGAGACACTCTTTTCCCCCGAGTTCTGAATGTCTTTCGTGGTGATCACCTGAACCTGCTGGAAGCCCACTTTGTCCGCCTGGCGGATCAGCGAGCCCGTGACCTGAAACGTCTGTAATTGCTTGACGTTCTTGCTGGTCGCCGTTGCTGCCGTGCCCGATGCCGCTGCGGGAGCGGCAGCCGCCGCCGTACCTGAAGCCGCCGCGGTGGCTGCCGGCTGGCTTTGCGCAAACGCTGGAGCGGCGATTGCGGTCGTCAGTGCGAGCTCAGCCCAGACGATTCTTCGAATGGCTAACGCCATTGCCCGTTGTTTCATCTCACCCCTCATAGTTGTCAGTGATGGCCTACATTGTTTGGCGAGGAGAAGTCTTATGGATTCCTCCTCGCGATCCACGGCGTGGATACGCCGAATCCCTGCCTGCGCTGCGCGTGTGCCAACGAGCCATCTACACATGCGGCGCTTCGGACACAATAAGTTCGAATTTGAAAGTCATATCTGAATCGGACTACTAATCGTAGTCATTGTCGTATCGACGATTGGCCTCGGATTTCGAGGACATCGCAACGGCTATCCAACGGCGCGTGCCGGCGGCCTTACATCTGTCGCGTCTCGCTGGAAGGCTTCACGTAAATGAGTTGCGTGACCTTACCAAGTCACAATAATTTTTTGTCGACGTTTGTTTGTCGCGTGCAAGCAATTCGCACGGGCGTTGGTTGATGTGATTCGACCGGGAGCGCATCGCGGAGTCGACGGTTTCGGCGCCAAGCCAGCTTCGCTGGGCCGTTCCTATGGAGTGGGAGCAAGTTACGAAGGGCCGCAACGAAACTCGATCCAGATTATTCCATGGATTAAAAGAAATACATGAAGGGTCGCTAAACAACATTTCTCGAGCATTCCACTCTTTCGGAAATGCATTTTCTGGAAGTGCGTTCTAGACGGACGTGGCATATCTTCGGCGACGTCGAGGGCGACGTCGAGGGCGACGTCGCGGGGAACCAGATAGGGTTCGGGGGGATTTGAATGTGCAGCAACCGGACGTGCTACGGGAGATGCCTTAACGGGCGGCCTGGACGAGTCCGCCGCCCGAGATCGTCGAAGCGTTCGCCCCGACCGTTAAACCAGCACGTGGCCACCATCGACAACGATGACCTGTCCCGTGCTAAAACCCTGTTGCATCAGATAAAGATACGTTTGGGCAACGTCGCTTGCTTCTCCGACCCTTCGTACCGGCATCTTTTCGGCGATATAGTCATACAGACCTTCGCGATCGGCTTCGCTCATGTTGTCCCACAACGCCGTACGCAAGACACCGGGCGCCACGGCGTTGACACGCAGCGGTGCCAGCTCGACGGCCAGGGTACGGGTCAGCGATTCGATCGCACCCAGGATGCTCGACGGGATGGTCCAGGCAGGCAGCGGACGCGACGACGCCACTCCGCTTGTCAACGTAATGGAGCCGCCCGCTCGAATGAGGGGAGCCCCATACTTGACCGCTTTGAGTGCGCCCCAGTAACGCACTTCGAAAGCTCGCTGCGCGGCTTCAATGCTGAGCTCAGCAAGGTTTTGCAGGAGCAGTGTCTCGCCGGCAGTGTAGACGAGATGGTCGAATGCGCCGACGCGCGCAAAAGAAGCCCTTACTTGAGCCTCATCGGAAAAGTCGAGCGGCTCGCCACGTGTGCCTTGAGGTAGTCGCTCCAGTGCAGCCGCAACGCGTTCCGGCCTGCTCGATGCGATGATGACCTCGGCTCCGGACTTCGCCGCAGCTTCGGCCACGGCAAAGCCAATTCCTGATGTACCGCCGGCTATGACGATGCGGCTGCCTTGAAGAGTGATGCTGGAAAGCTGATTGTTTCCCATGCTTTAAGTTTCGTAAGAAGGAGATCCCGCACGGTGACGTCGAAAGCAGGGCAGCACGTGCTGCCCGACCTGGATCGATGCGCCACCGCGGCCGCGAAAGAGTGTACGTGGTTTGCGAAAATCTCGTTGGAGACGCTGCACTCCGGCATACGTCGTGTACTGGCCGATCTTTAACGATGCGAACGTGAACGGCTAACCCACCAGCACGTCGGCATTGAGCGTTTGGGCCTTGTTGGTCATGGCAACGCGCGTGCCATCGTGGCCGCCCCTCATTGGTGTCGGGGTATTCGAACAGTGCTGGATGACAAGGACGTGAATTGGCTGAGATCGGGAGGGTTGGTTGAGGGAGTGGAGCGCGGCCACACACGTCAACAACTGCCCTGAAAAACTTCCCGAAATTTCCAAACCGACATAGCATTCTCAAAGGAGCATCGGCGATGCTGACGCCGGGAAATAGAACCTTCTGGAGGAACCATGAAAGTACGCACGCACCACGTTGTAGTTGCGGCAGCGCTCATCGGCGTGACGATCCCAATGTCCACAGTTCACGCCCAACTCGGCAACCTGCTAAATCAAGGGAACAACGGTTCGTCGCCGAGTCTGGGTGGTTTGACCGGCGGCTCGTCGTCTGGAGGCCTCGGCGATCTTGGTAGCGCGCTGTCGGGCGGTTCGGTGACATCCGGCAACAGCAGCAATGTCGCAGGCGTGCTGCAGTTCTGCATCAAGAATAACTATCTGGGCGGCAGCAGCGCGTCGTCGGTGAAAGATTCGCTGATGAGCAAGCTGCCAGGCGGCGCGTCGAGTTCCAATGGCGGCTACACCGACGGCGCCAACGGCATTCTGGATACAGGTAGCGGCCAGAAGCTGAGCCTGGGTGGCGACGGCGTCAAGCAGCAACTCACCAAGCAGATCTGCGACAAGATTCTCGACCAGGGAAAATCGATGCTATAAGCATGGCGAGCCTGGTTCGCTCGCCCTGATCAAAAAATCTCGCGCTAGTGATCGCCGGCACCAGGTGAAGTACTGCTAAGCAGTCTCTTTGTCGTTGCGCGCCGCGTTTGATTTGCGCTTCCTTTGAAGCGAAGGAGACCGTTCGGTCAAGCGAGCCGCCGCATCTTTATCCGCAGAGCCGGCGGCCGCGAACCGCCGTCGATACTCGGCTGGCGTCGTTTGTTTTGCAGCCCTGAACTGCCGATTGAAATTGGCGACGTTCGCGAAGCCCGAACGGGCGGCGATGACAGCAACGGGCAGGGAAGTGTCAACCAGCATCCGGCACGCGTGCCCGATACGAACCCGGGCGATATACCGTCCGACGCTCTCACCGATATGTTGAACGAAGTAACGCGTAAGCGTGCGTTCCGACAGGTTAGCGGCCTCACAGAGTTCCGAGAGTCGCAGCGGTTCGGCAAACCGCGCGTCGATTACCGAAAGAACCCGGTTAATCCGTTCGGGCTCGTGGCCAGATGGGCCGGCGTTGGCCTCATTGAAAGCACTCGGCGAGGCGAGCGGCTGTCCCGGCGCGTCGGCGAGTGTGCACAAGATATCGAGGGCGGCGCCAAGGCGCTCGCGCGCCTCGCTCGACAGCAATTGTGCGAGGCGCTCACGCATCGCTTTTCCAGCAGGTGGATCGAAGGCGAGCCCACACGCGGCTCTGCGCAACAGCTTGCGTAGCGGTTCATATTCGCGGCAACAATCGGCCATGCGCCGCGCCCAATCGCCGTCGAACCAGATGACGATAGCGACTTGGGGCGAAGAAGCGTCGATCGAACGGTTCGACGACCAGGTGTGCGGAAGATCCGGCGGCACGAGGACGAGATCCTCAGCCTCATAATCGCTAACGGAGTCGCCGATGTAGCGCTTGCCGTGACTGTTCATCGTCAGCGTGAGTTCGTACTCCGGATGATGATGCCATTCGAATGGAATACGTGGCAGACGCCGATGGTAAACCCGCAGTGAACAGTTCTCGCCGAACTCGACGTGCTCATAGGCTGGTTTCATGGCCGAAAGCGCAAATGAATTGCCTGAATAGTATCACCATGGCGCGCATCCCCGTCATATGCTCTCGACATACCAGATCCGTATGGAGACAGTCATGGCGTTGAAAATCGAAGATTTGCCAGGTGCAATTCGACAAGCAAAAAGAGAATTGCGCGCGGCGTTGCCGAACTATGGCGAGGTGTTCGCCGAGGTCGAAGAAGCGATCGGCGCCGAGGCGAAACGAATCGCCGGGCGGCGCGATCGGGGAGAGGACGTTATCCCCGAGATTCAGTTTTCCGACATTACCGAACAACGCGTCACCGCCGACCAGATCGCGATCGTCAAGGCACGCGGCGCGTGCGTGATTCGCAACGTGTTTCCCCGTGCGCTGGTGCAAAGCTGGGACCAGGAGGTTGCCCAGTATGTCGAGCGCAATCATCTCGACAAGCGCCTGGAAAACCGCGCGGAGGACAAATACTTCGGACAGCTCGCTTCCAGCAAGCCGCAGATCTATGGCGTGTACTGGTCGAAGCCGCAGGTACTCGCCCGGCAGTCGGATTCGTTGACTGCGGCGCGCGTGTTCCTGAACCGGCTGTGGCGCAACGAGAGCGAAGGCCGCGTGCACTTCGATCCGGAGCGCGTGCCCGTCTACGCCGACCGTCTGCGTCGCAGGCCACCAGGCTCCGCGTCGCTTGGCTTGTCGGCGCATTGCGATGGCGGCTCGGTCGAACGTTGGATCGAAAGCAATTTTCGCAAGGTCTACCGCCACGTGTTTGACGGGAGCTGGCGCGACTACGATCCGTTCGACGCGGCGTTCCGGCCCGATGTGCAAGAGATCGCTTCGCCCGCCGTTTGTTCGATGTTTCGCACGTTCCAGGGCTGGACTGCGTTGACGCCGCAAGGTCCGGGCGATGGCACCTTGCAACTCGTACCCATCGCCAACGCAATGGCGTACATCCTGTTGCGGGCGCTTCAGGACGATATCGCGGAGGACGACCTGTGCGGTGCCATGCCCGGGAGGGCGCTGTCGATCAAGCCGGAATTTCACGCGCCATTGTTCGAGGCGCTGTCGTCGATTCCTAAAATGGAAGCGGGCGATACCGTGTTCTGGCATAGCGACGTCATCCATGCGGTCGAAGACGAGCATAAAGGCGCGGGCTATAGCAATGTAATGTACATTCCCTCGGCACCCGCATGCGCCAAAAACGATGCATACCTTAAGCGCCAGTTGCCGAGCTTCATGAAGGGAGAAAGTCCGCCGGATTTCCCCGCTGACCATTTCGAGGTTGATTTCAACGGACGCGCCACGGCTGACGACCTGACACCGCGAGGCAAGGCGCAACTTGGCTTTGATCTGTAGTTGGGCAAAGGCGTTTTATACGTGCGAAAGCGGGCACGCAAGCTTACCGGTACTGCAACGGCGAGACCCGCAAGTGTTTCGTGACCGCCAGACCATACCGCGATACGATATGGCGGTCCCTGCCTGGAGAGCCGTCCAATGACAAACATCGCAGCGCTTCGCGACTTCTATGCGCGATACGTAACAGCCAAGGCTGGGTGCAAAGACGCAAGAATCTGCGAGGCATTTGCTGCGATTGAAAGAGAGAGGCATCTGGGCCCTGGGCCGTGGAATGTATTGACGCTGTCGGGTTACGTCTCGACCGAAACGTCGGACCCGGCCGTTCTCTACCAGGACATTGTGATCGGGCTCAAGACCGAGCGGGGCCTCAACAACGGGGAACCGAGTCTCCACGCACGTTGTCTGGACGCAGCGGCCATCTCGCCGGGCGAGACCATCACCCATATCGGCTCGGGAACTGGCTACTACACAGCGTTGCTCGCGTACCTCACCGGTCACGCCGGGAGCGTGGCCGCGTATGAGATCGACCCGGAACTCAGTGCGAAAGCAGCTTCGAACCTTGCACACCTGGCGCAGGTTCGGGTCGTCAAGGAAAGCGGAACGCAAGCGGTGTTGCCGCTATCGGATCTGATTTACGTCAGCGCCGGTGCGACGCATCCATTGAACAGCTGGCTCGAATCGCTCAACGTGGGTGGCCGTCTCATCTTCCCACTAACACCTAACCGCGGTCTCGGCGGCATGCTGCTCGTGACGCGCGCGGCCGCCAACTCATACGCGGCAAAGTTCATCTGCGGTGCGATGTTCATCGAGTGTATTGGGGCGCGCGATGACGCGACCGGAGAGTCTCTGGTTGCCGCCTTCGAATCGGGTGATATGGCGGCAGTCAGGTCGCTAAGATTGAAGACGCCCGCTGATTCGTCGGCGTGGTTTGTGGGAACCGACTGGTGGCTATCAACGTCAGAGCCACAAGGTTTCGCGGCTTGATATCCCACATCGGACCCGGTTCATAACGCGACGACCACCGGAAGGCGAAGTCGCGGGCTAAACGAGCAGGGATCCCATCCGCAACGCTATGCACTCGCAAAGGCGATATCGGACGGGCTCCCAACCGCAACATACGTCCCGGTAAACCGCAGCTTGCCACTCGCCTTATCGACCGAAAAGATCGTGATATGGTCACTGCGCTGATTCAGCGAATACATGAAACGCCCCGACGGATCGAATTTGATCACACGCGGATAGTCCCCACCGGTAGGCACTTCCCCGACGCGCTGCAGATGTCCGTTTCCGGCGACGCTGAACTGCACGATCGTGTCGTGCAGTCGATTCGCCACATAGATGAACCGGCCATCATGTGAAAACACAAGTTCCGACGCGAAGCTCGTGCCCTGATACGCGTCCGGCAGCGTCGAGACCGACTGCAACTGCGTCAACGTTCCATGCGCACTGTCGTAGGCATAGCAGACCAGCGTCGACGCTTCCTCTGTGACCTCATACAGATAGCGGCCATTGGGATGAAACGCGAGGTGCCGTGGCCCGGCGCCTGCCGACGCGGCGACGAACGGCGGATCGTTCGGTGACAGCGCGCCGGTCGCTTCGTCGAACTTCCAGATATACGTTCGATCGACACCAAGATCGGTTGAGATCGCGAATCGACCATCCGGCGAAGGCACAATCGTATGCGCGTGCGGGCCGTCGTGATCGCTGATGGCAAAGCTGCCAGGCACACCTTCCGCCGCGTGCTGCGCACCGGCTGGCGCCTTCGGCTGCTGAACAGAGCTCGCCTCGCCCAGCGTGCCGTCGTTCGAAACCGGAAAGACCGCGACGCTGCCGCTGTTGTAGTTCGCGACCATCAAAAAGCGGCCGCCTGGATGCAAGCTCAGATAGACCGGACCGGCGCCGTGCGAGTCGACCGTGTTGATCAGTTTCAACGTGCCCGTGCCGCTTTCGATCGCATAGGCGCTGACCGAGCCGTCGGTCGTGCCGTTGAAGTTCTTCACCTCGCTACCAGCGAACAGGAAGCGTTGTTGCGGGTCGACGAGGAGACTGCTTGGATTCTCGACGCCACGCAGGGGCTCGAGTGCATCGAGCTTGCCGCTACTCCGGTCCACCTGGAAGCGATGGATACCGAGGCCATTGGGCGTGTAAGTACCGACGTACGCAAACAACGGCTTGCCGCTATCGGCGGTGGCTGTGGCACTTTTGCTCGCGGCCTGTGCCGGACGAGTCGCCGCGATCGAGCCGATCGCGGAAGCGGCCGCCAGCGCACTTACGCTTCTGAGCCAAACGCGTCGCGCCTGCGAACGAGGTACCTCGAGATTCCCGACATTGCTCATTGTTTGTCTCCAAAGTAATAACCGACATTCGCTCGACGCTTCATCGGTATTTGATACTGGTAGTCTGCCCACGGCTGTCTGATATATCGGACATGAGTCCGACTCGGCAGATGAGTTGAAGTGTTTCACGGAAAATAAATCGTGGCAATGGGGCGAGTGCCGTCCGCTGGAGCGCGTGAACCGAAACCTTTAGGATGACGAAACTCGTGTACCCAGAATCGCTGCGCATCGAAATCTTCAATATGCATTTTGAATAGATCCGGATGACGAGGTCTTTGCGCGAAGTACGAAAAAACGATCAGTTGTCACGAAATGCAAATGTTCGTCTGTAACGTTTCAGGGTGTGAGAAATTATCGTGCGGTAGCAGGGCCTCGGGTCAACCGGCGGTGGGGGAAAAGCCTGAGAAAACAAGAAAGGAACGGATATGAGCTTCGCTCCAGACAGTCTTATTTCAAACGGTTCAGGTGGCAGTCCGTCAGGTTCGATGAGCGCGCTAGGAGGCCTTGCCGGATCAATGACTTCCGGCGTCGCCAATCAGCTAGGGCCGCTTGCTGGCCTCGCGGGTCATGTCGACACCGTGCAGCGGGCGGCGCAGCTTGCGCAGACGGGTTTCTCGCTGATGAACAAGCCGCCCTCGGCGGTGGCTGACACGATCAACAATACCGGCACCGCGGGTGCCGCGCCGCTGACCCAGCAGAACCGATACGTCACGCTCGACACACCCCTCGGAACCGATGTTCTGCTGGTGACTGCGGCGATCGTGGACGAACACGTGAACCAGCTGCCGGAAATTCACCTCGATCTGCTGTCCCATACTCAGGATCTGAAGCCCGAGGACCTGATCGGCCAGCAGGTGCATCTCAAGTTCGATCAACAGGCGCGGCAATCGACCGTTGAGCGGATCGTCGCATCCGATAGTGCAGACGAGTTCCGCTACTTCGACGGCTATGTCGCCTCGTTCGATCGAGCGGGCAACCCGGGCCGGGTCACGCAGTACCACATGACGGTGGTGCCGTGGTTCTGGTTTCTGACGCGCTCGACCGACTGCCGCATCTTCCAGAACGAGACCGCGCAGGAGATCCTCTCCGGGATTTTCCAGGAACATGGTTTCTCCGACTTCGTTTTCGATATCCAGACGAGCCAGAATCCGCTCGAGTACGTGGTGATGTACCAGGAGTCGTATTTCAATTTCTGCGCGCGGCTGATGGAGCAGGAAGGACTGATCTGGACTCATCGTTATCAGAAGGACAAGCATCTGCTTGCGATTGGCGACACGAATCTCGTGTTCCAGCCAATTGATGGACTGACGACGGTGCAGTACGCCGATAGCACGTCGAGCGAGTTCAACGGCATCGACCAGTTGCACGAAGGGCGGCGCTTTGGAGTGGGCAAGGTGACGTTCCGCGATTTCAATCATCAGACTCCCTCGTCCCCGCTGATGCTGGTTGAGGCCGAGCCGCAAACGCTCAAACACGCACGGCTCGATTCCACCGAGCGCTTCGAACACCAGTCGCTGTACGACCATAGCGACGACGGTAATCGCTATGCCCGCTACGCCATGCAGGCGGAAGAGGCGAACGCCTATCGCTATACCGGCGGTGGCTATGCATGGCGTATGACGGCCGCGGGCAACGTGACGGTGACGAATCACCCGGTGCAGACAAATAATCAGGAGTACGTGATCCTTCGTGTGCGTCACCAGGCGGTCAACGACTACACGCAACACGCTGCCAAAACGCCGTACCGAAACAGCTTCTCTCTGCTGCCGCAGAAGATAGCCTATCGCCCGCAACGGATCACGCCCAAGCCGCTGATTCAGGGCACTCAGTCGGCGATCGTCGTGGGCCCGAAGGGCGAGCAGATTTATACCAACGGCAGTTGCGTGAAACTGCACTTCCTGTGGGACCGGCGCGGCAAGCTCGATGGTACGGATTCGATGTGGATCCGCATCTCGCAGCCGTGGGCGGGCGATGGCTGGGGCGCGGCGGCGATTCCCCGGATCGGCCAGGAAGTCCTCGTTGCCTTCAATCAGGGTGATGCGGATAACCCCGTGATCGTGGGGCGGGTATACAACGGCGATCAGGGCAACCCCTACCACGGCGCCGCTGGCCAGACGATGGGGATCAAAAGCCAGACGCACAAGGGCGCGGGTTCGAACGAACTGTCGATGAGTGACGTGAACGGTTCGCAACTGCTGTACATGCACGCCCAGAAAGACATGAACACCGTCATCGAAGACAGCGAGACGCACCAGGTGGTCGCTGGATCTCGCACTGTGACCGTTGCGGCGGGAGACGAGACGAAGCAGATCGGTAAAGGCAATCTGACCGAAACGATCGCGCAAAAGCGCAGCACGACCGCGGCCGATGTTCAGGTCTTCACACCCGCAGGCGACGCAGGCGGAGGAACCCAGGTATATGGCGCGGACAAGAGCATTACGCTTGCGGTCGGCGACAGCACGCTCGTTCTCACGCCTGACGGCATTCTCCTGAAGCACGGCAGCTCCACCATTATGCTTAGTGATGCCGGTGTGTCGGTCAACGGTCAGCGTATCGATCTCAACAAATAAATATTGATAGGGTTCCTCATCATGTACTACGCGATCCACGAAGGAACGTTCGTACTGCCCGATGCAGCGCTGGACCGCACGGTCAATATGCTGATGTTGAACCAGGGGCCCGGCGGCTTCAACCTCGTGATCTCGCGCGGCCGCCTGCGCGAGGGCGAGGATCTCGACGCGTTCATCGCGCGGGAGTGGGGGCTTGCGACACGCGAGGCACCGAAGCTCACCGAGCGTTCGCGCGAAGCTGTGACCGTGGGCGGCCGCCCTGGTATCCAGATCGAGGCGACCCAGGAGCAGGACGGCAAGCTCAGGCATCAGTTGCAGAGCGTATTTCCGGCCGATGACAACGGCAGCGTGCTGGTGATGACGCTCACCTGCGCGTCCCCGTTGAGCGAAGAGCAGCGCGCGACGGCCGACCGGATGCTCGACAGTTTCGAGCCGCGCGTGGCGCGGCCAACGCTGGGCGAGCCGCCGGAGGACGCGAAGTGAGTGACGAACAGTACGCCGCCGCGCGCTATCACGATCCGATCCAGCATACGTCGCTGCTGGGCGATCTGCTTGGCATGGGTGGCTCGCTGCTGGGCGGTGCGGCCATCGGGTGGGCGCTTTCGACGTTGGCGGAAGGTGCCGTGGTGGCGGGACTGGCCGCACTGGAAATCGGCTCGGGTGGCCTCGCAACGCCGCTCGTGATTGGGATCGGGATTGGCGTGGCCGCCGTCATGGAAGGAAGCGGTCTGAACGAGAAGATCGACAACGCGGCACATGCGCTGGGTAACGCGATCGCTCCGCCGGAGATCAAAGGCAAGATCACGAGCGGCTCGCTCAATGTCTACGTCAATAATCTGCCGGCTGCCCGCGCGGCAAAGCCGGGCGACATGGACACGATTGAATGCCAGAATCACTCCGGGCCGCAGATGATTGCCCAGGGCTCGGGCAACGTCTATATCAACGATCATCCCGCGTCGCGCGTGGGGGATAAAACCACGTGTGACGCCAGCATTGCGGAAGGTTCGGACAACGTATTCATTGGCGGCGGTACGCAAACGGTGCGCGATATCACCGCGGCGCGCAAATGGGTGGCATGGCTGGGGGCGGCAATCGGGATCGCGCTTGCCCTGTGCGGGCGCGGCAAGATGAATTGGGACGACTTCCTCAAGAGCAAGCTGCCTTGTCTCGCACTCAATATGGGCGCGGCGCTGGTCGGCACCGCGCTGGGTCATTTGATGCGGACCTCTGCTGGTCACCCTGTCAACGTGATCACCGGCGGCAAGATCCTGGACGGCACGCACGACACGGATTTTGTTTTGCCCGGGGCGCTACCGATCGTCTGGCGTCGTTTCTACAGCAGCCACGATGACCGGGCCGACGGTCTGTTCGGACTGGGTTGGAGCGTGCCAGTCAGTGTCGAACTGAAGCTCGGCCGCGACGAAACGGGCCGCATCGAATCGATTACCTACTGGGACGAACAGGGGCGCGACATGGTATTTCCGGCGGTGCCTCCCGGAGAGAGCCATTTCAGCGTGCCAGAAGGCATCTACCTGATCTGCACGGCCGGCGGCCATTACGTCGTCGAGACGGTGGACGGGCTATACCGCGATTTTGGACGAGCTGACACCACCAGCGGCGATTCGCTGAAGCTCTGGCGACTCGAGGATCGCAATGGCAACTGGATCGAGGTTCAGCGGGAAGCGGTGGAGCATGTCAGCCGGCCGGCTCGCGTACTCGACAGTGCCGGTCGAACCCTGAGGTTGACGTATGCGCAGGCGCACCCTCAGCGTCTCGCATCGATAGATCTAAGCCACGGTGTCGAGGGTGAGCCCCCCGAAACGTTGGTGCGTTACACCTATTCCGACGCGGGCGAACTGGAGACGGTGACGGATCGCAGTGGACAGATCGTGCGCCGCTTCGCTTACGACAATGGTCTGATGGTCCGGCAGACCCTGCCGGGCGGACTGCAATCCTTCTATGCATGGCAAGGGACGGGACGAGACGCCAGGGTCGTGCGCCACTGGACCGATGATGGTGAGGAATACGTATTTGATGCGGAGCCCGAACACCGTGAAGTCACGATCACCGATCAGCTCGGACGCGTGACTCGCTGGACCTGGAACGCGGACCGGCAGCCGACCCATTATAAGGACGCGGAAGGCCACAAATGGCAGTTCGAATGGAATGCTCAGCGGCAACTGGTCAGCACGACTGACCCTGCCGGTCACACGACGCGCTTCGAATACGATGAGCGCGGGCGCCAGACGGCCCGAGTCGATGCGCTTGGACGCGTCGAGCGAACCGAATGGAATGGCTTTTACGATCTGCCAGTCTCGGAGATCGATCCGGCGAACGCGCGATGGATCTACCGCTACGACGAGCGCGGCAACCTGACGATGACGCGCGACCCGGCCGGGTTCGCGACGGAATATCACCGCGACGAGAGGGGACTCGTGCACACGATCCGTGATGCACGTGGCGGCTACAAGCATCTCGAGTGGAGCGCTCGTGCACAGCTGACCGCTTATACAGACTGCTCCGGCAAGACGACGCGCTTCGTGTACGACGCGCGGGGGATGCTTGCGCGTGTGATCGATGCCGCCGGCCACGAAACGGTCTACGAGGCCGACCCGATGGGGCGCGTCACGTCGATCGTGACGGCCGATGGTGCCCGTCAAACGTTCCGGTACGACTCGGGTGGACGGTTGATTGAAGTCACCGATCCGAACCAGCGCAGCACCCGCTACGACATCAACGCACGCGGTCTGCTGTTGTCGCGCACGGATGCGGCGGGACGGGTGGTGGGGTTTGGCTACGACGAAGCGTTCCGGCTAGCGTCGCTGACCAACGAGAACCGCGAAAGCTACCGGTTCCGTTATGACCGCCGCGACCAGCTCGTCGAGGAGGTGGGGTTGGACGGCACCAGACGCTCGTACGCTTACGATGTATGCGGATTCGGTGTCGCTGCGCGGGAGGACGTCCTCGAGACGACGTACGAGCGCGACGCGCTTGGGCGGCTCGTGCGCAAGGTGGCCCTGCGCGAGGCCTGCGCTTACTTGTACGACAAGGCGGGCCGGATTGCGTCGGCGGAGCTCTACAGTGTCACGGCAAGGGGGTTGTCGCTGAAGAATCGGGTGAACCTGAAATACGGACCGCGCGGCGAGTTGCTCGAGGAGTACACGCCGACCGGATGGCTCGTACATAGCTATGACGAGTTGGGCAACCGGGTCAACACGACGATATCGGGCGAACGTACGATTGACTGGCTGCACTACGGCTCGGGACATGTCCACCAGGTGCGCGTCGATGACACGACGATCACCGATATCGAACGCGACGATCTGCATCGCGAGGTGCTGCGCACCCAGGGCAGACTGACCAGCGAATTCGGCTATGACAGTGTTGGGCGCCGTGCCCAGCACGCGGCGCTGCGTGGCGCGTCGACCGAAGCGTTACTCGGCAAGCAGTGGCAATACGATGCAGTGGGCGACGTGATGCAGAAGCGGGATATGCGGCACGGCGTCACAAGCTATCGCTACGATCCAACCGGGCGTATCGAGCAGGCGGTCGGGCCGGGGCTGCCGTCGGAAGTGTTCCGTTGGGATGCGGCGGCGAACCTTGTGTCGGGGGATCACCCCGGCGGCTACGTCGAGCACAACCGGCTGCGGATGTTCGAGGACAAGCGCTTCGAATACGACCGCTTCGGGCGTCTGTCGCGCAAGCTGAGTGGGCGTGGTCCGACGAAGGACCAGACATTCGAGTACGACGACTGGCATCAGTTGAAGACGGTGGTGACGAAGGACCGGATCGGTATCGCGACGACGCACTTCGAATACGATGCACTTGGGCGGCGTGTTCGAAAGCTGAACGGCGGGTACGCGAGCACGGATTTTCTGTGGGACGGGATGCGGCTCATTCAGGAGACATATCACGACCGGCAGGGTGAAGAGGCGCTGACGTATCTGTATGAAGATGGCAGCTATGTGCCGCTTGCTCGGATCGATCATCATGCGCCGGCTGCGAATGATAGCGGCACGACGGATGCGGTTTACTATTTTCATAACGATGTTTCTGGAATGCCGGAGGAGTTGACTGACTCGGGCGGTGATTTGATTTGGCAGGCGCGCTATAAGGTCTGGGGTAATGCGGTACAGGAGGAGTGGATCCAGCGTGCTCCGGCGCGGGCAGTGGTGGTGTGGGATGAGGTTCAGGCGGCTGCGGCTGCGCCAGGACATGTTCCGAGACCGCAGAATTTACGGTTCCAGGGACAGTATCTGGATCGTGAGACGGGGCTGCACTACAACACGTTTCGGTTTTATGATCCGGATGTGGGGAGGTTCATCAACCAGGATCCGATCGGGTTGCGGGGTGGGGTGAATTTGTATCAGTATGCGGCCAATCCCTTGGTCTGGATCGATCCTTGGGGCTGGGCGGCCGATAGATTGCCAAGGTCTAATGGCTACTGGGACGGCGAGCCAGGAAATAGCAACTGGTACTCCGACAACCCAAGTGTAAATGCCGTTACCGGTGGTGATCCAGTTCCATTCCAAGGTGGACGACCCGATTTTTCGGCATGGTCCAAGGGCGAGTTGACCTTCCCAGAAGGTGCGCTCGATGGCAGCCGGCAAGACTTCACCAAGGTCTACGAACAGATTGGGCGTGCCAAGGATATAAGTCCAAGCGCTGCGCAGAAGCTTTTGAGAGAGAATGGCCTAACTCCGCACCATTTGAGCCAGACCCAGATACAGCTAATTCCGTCCGATCTACACGGGAATGTTCCCCACACTGGGTCGGCTGCCGATATGAGGAAGACGCGATGCTAGACAAACTTTCGAGGCTTGGGGCTACGCCCGCCAATGTTTCGGCAGAGGTCACCGCCGCCCGGCTGAAATCCTTCGAAACCGTAACCGGAGTGCTCCCGGAAGACTATGCAAACCTATTGCTTCATTTTGGTGGGGACATCGAGTTCAGCGCGATAGTTGCGTTCCGCCCGGACGTGCCGTCTCCATGGACTTCGGGCGACGGAAGGGACACTCTGGAAATGCTGTATGGCTTAGGAAGCAAATATGGCCTGTCGGTCCTGGAAATGTACAACAGGTACAGCACGCGTATTCCGACTGGCTGGATTCCGATCGGCGCGGCACCTGGAGGGAATCAGATATGTTTGTACATCCGGGACCAAGCAAGCGCGCGCGTGAGTTTCTGGGACCATGAAAGTGAGGTGGCGCCAGGGCTATCTCCAGGAAGCGACGGCTTAACGTCGATCGCAGTCTCCCTCCAGGATTTTGTTGATCGGCTTACGCCAGAAAGGCCCTCAACGAACGTACCAAACGACGTCAAAGTAGACTTGCGGTTTTAGTGGCGAGACTTCTCATCGCTGGCGCGTCCGAGTTGCATCACGATCAAAGCGCGTAGTCGGGCGCATCCCGATCGAGTAATCGGCGAACGCTCGCGAGGTGCTGGCGCGCGCTATCCTGCTCGCCGCCCCGCATCTGCCGGTAGGTTTTTGCTGCGATGCCGGGATCGACGATTTTCAGCGGCCTGCCCGTCGAGAGTGCGAGCCGTTGCACTTCGCATGCGCGTTCGAGATAGTAGAGGTCGTCCCACGCTTCGGCGATCGTTGCGCCCACCACCATCACGCCGTGGTTCTTCAGGAATGCGATGTCTGCGTCGCCGATTGCATCGGCGATACGATCGCCTTCCGAACTGTTCAGCGCCAACCCGTTGAAGTTTTCGTCGACAGCTGTGCGGCCATAAAACTTCAACGCCGTTTGTCCTGCCCACAGCAGCGGCGGTCCTTCGAGCATTGCCAGCGCGGTCGCATTCGGCATATGCGTATGAAAGGCGACCTTGATGCGTGGCTGCCGCAGATGCACGCGCGCGTGAATATAGAAAGCGGTGATCTCGGGTACGCCGTCGCCTTGCACGACATTGCCATGCATATCGCAGACCAGCAGTTTCGACGCGGTGATTTCGTCGAACGCGTAACCGTACGGATTGACGAAGAACAGGTCGTCGCGGCCCGGCAGTACGGCAGACAGATGATTGCACACGCCTTCGTGCATGCCGAGTTTTGCCGCCATCCGGAAACACGCCGCGAGATCGATGCGCGCTTCGCGGATCGCCGCCGTGTCGAGTTCGTCGGGTTCGATTTTTGCACGCGCCGAGGCGGGTACTGAAGTGAGGCCATGTGCCATTGCTCTCTACCTCCAAAGTGATAAATGCAGGCTCCGCGAATGCGGGCGGGACGTCAGTGGGCAAATGATGCCATTTTTTCTCCGGGCGTATGAATTCACAGCATGGCATTCAATCCTTCCCGGGGATGCCGGGCAGGGCGTCCGGAGCGCGGTTCCGGACTTTGGTATACAGACGTATGGCAATGTTGTAGTAATGTTTCAGGGTAAGATGGTCGGGCAAGTTTCCCTGCGGCTGCCCCCATTACCCGCCTGAACACCCCTCGTCTTGCGCTGCACACGCGCTGAAAGAGCTAACCCTGAATACCTATGACGTAGTTAGACGTTCGCGAGAGCGTCTTTCAGCGGAGATACAAATGAAAAATGGAAAACCTAAGCGCACCCGGCAAGATGCCGAGCGCCTGTTCGAAGGACTGCCCCAGGCAAGCGTCAGATCGGCGAGCCGGCCCACCAATCCATTCGAAGAAGGCGCGTTCGATGAGGTCGAACGCGTCGACGAAGAAGCCAAACTGTGGAAAGACAATCTGGTTACGTTGCCGCTGGCGATCGAGTTGCCTGCAGGCTATGCGTCCGTGTCCGCCGTGCGTACCGCCATGGAGCGGGCATGGCGGCTGAAGTGGGTGAGGGAGGGCAGGAACGAGGTGGTGACCGACTTTCCAGAAGGGTGGTCGGCCGTGCGCCCCGCAAGCGGACCGATCGAGTTGCGCGATCCGGCCGGCGTAGTCCGAGCCGTGTATGGATGGGCCGAGGATGCCGAGCTGAGGATTTTACCGCGCTATCTGGTGGAGTCGCAGACGAATAGCTCGAGCGGCCTCGGCAGTCTGTTTGTCCGTGATCGTGAGAACGGTCAGATCCTCGAGCGCTCGTCGGTCTGGTCGGCGCAGACCGGCACCAATCATCCGGATTGGGCCAAACTGTCGGCATGGCTTGACAGCAAGTATCCACTGCACCGTGATCCGCTGCGGCTATGGGCCGACTGCGAAGCCAACCGTGCTTAAAAAAGCCGTCCAGCTTGTGGCCGGACGGCATTTCCTCGACATCGCTTCGTTAGTGTCCTGCTGCTGCTTCGATAATGCAGCAGTGCCGATACCGCTTAGAACGTGTGACGGATACCTGCGGTCACCGCGACCTGGTTGTTATTGGCCGAGGCTTCGGACAGACCGTTGATCATCGCGCCGATATTCAGGCCCGATTCGATCACGTGCTGATATTCGCCTTGCACGTACAGCTCAGTGCGCTTGGACAGCAGATACGCGGCCTGAATATCGACCTGATTCCACTTCGGATCCGCGCCGTTCAGGCTGCCGTCGGTGTACGTGTAGTTGCCGGCGAGGGTGATAGCCGGCGTGATGTAGTACACGCCGTTGATTTCATAGTTGTTGAAGCGGGCGCTGCCGCCGTTCAACGCCAACCCGCCGGTTACGCCAGACTGACTCGCGGAAATGCCGAATGCCTGGTTAAGCATGGTCTGCGTAAATACGAAGCCTGCCGTAGCCGGGCCGAAGACGTATTTGACGCCGGCACCCCAGGTGCGCTGGCGGCCTGCGAAGAAGGTATTGTCGCCATCGAGCACGCCGTTGGTGTTCGTAATGACAGCCGAGGTAACGTCGTTGTTGATCTGCAGGTAGCCGGCTGCGACTGTCAGGCCGAGATAGTTATACGACGCACCAAAGCTGTACGCGCGGTTATTCGAAAACTCACCCGCTTCGTTCGAGAAGCCGTACAAACCTTCGAACTTGAGGCCGTTGTAATTGGCGCTCTGATACTTGATCGAGTTGTCGATACGGAAATCGTTGTCGAGGTTATCGTTGTCGAACGGGTGCGCGAAGTACGTGCCGCCGTATTGCGTGCCGGTCAACGCCAACGGGCCGAGGTAATCGACCACGCTGTCGTACTGGCGGCCGAGGGTGACCGAGCCATACTGGTTATCGGACAGGCCGACGAACGCCTGACGGCCAAACAGACGGCCGTTCTGGCGAAGCGCGCCGGTGGAGACATTGAAACCGTTTTCCAACGTGAAGATAGCCTTCAGACCGCCGCCCAGGTCCTCCGACCCACGCAGACCCCAACGGCTCGTATTGATGGCACCGTCGGTTTCCTGCACGTTGCTGTGGCCACCCTGATTGTTCGTGTAGGTGATACCCGCGTCAATCAGGCCATACAGCGTAACGCTGGTCTGAGCATGTGCAGCAGTCGCAAAAGCGCCCGTCAGGGCAGCTAACATTACGGCCTTTCTCATTTCTTAGCTCCGGGAACAGAATACTGAATTGTTTATATATAGAGCCCGCTTTCCAGCAACGGCTTCGCGCACTCGCAGGCAAAGCAAGTCCACCGACGTGCAACTCGTGCAACGCGCGCGCTCGTTTGGGGGCATGTGAAGTGTAGAGAGGGGCTTGTTGAGCGAATCCGCGAATTTGCGCAATTCTGATTTTGACGGCCGGCAACGATACGAGCTGCGCGCGCCGCTAAGCCGTGATGGCAAAGGGATTCGGCATTTTGCAAAAAATCTGCGGAGGGTGAGCGGATGAGTGGCTCGACCGTTGTATGTGGTCGCAGCGAGAGCAAAAATGATGCGCAAATACAACGACAACAACGGGAGTCTGAAGGCGCGTGTGTGCGTGCGCCTCGACTGCGCGCTGCACATAACAGGAGGCGGTGTAGCGTGTTTTACGTCCGCGATGGCTGCGGGATGGACGAACCGAACTCCGACGCCGCGAGAAGTTCTGGGCCGCCGAGCATGCTGTGGAGCATCGGATTGAAATGCCCGATCAGATGATGAATGAACGTGCGCGTCCTGGCCGAGAAATAACGGCGGCTTGGGTAGGCGACGCTGACCTCGATCTGTGGCAGATGGTAATCGGTGAGTAGCGGTACGAGCCTGCCACGCATGATGTCCTGCTCGATCAGATAGCTGGGCAGCACCGCGATGCCCATCCCGACCAGCGCGAACTGCCGCAACATCTCGGTGTTGTTCGCGACAATCGCGTTAGTGGGGCTCACTCTCACCTCGCCGGCCCTGCCTGTAAACGCCCACTCTTCGCCCCAATAATCGGTAGAGAGCGAGAGGCACGGATACTCGAGCAGATGCTCGGGATGCGTCGGCGTGCCGTGCCTTTGAAGATACTCGGGCGGCGCGCAGACGGTCATGAAAGCGGTCGTCAACGGCCGCACGACGACGCCAGCGTTACCCGTCTGCCGCGCGACCACGATGCCTGCATCGAAACCGCGTTCAACCAGATCGACGGGGCGGTCCACCAGCGTGATATCCGGCGTGACCCGTGGGTAGCGTGCCGTATAGCCTTGTAGCACAGGCGCAAGCTTGTGCAGGCCGAATACCATCGGCGCCACGATACGCAGGGTCCCAGCAGGTTCGAGGTTGCGCGATGCGACCATCTGCTCGATATCGTCGAGTTCCTCGAGAATCTGCCGTACACGCAGGAGATAGGCGTGACCGGACTCGGTTGGAGACAGGCTGCGGGTGGTGCGATTGAGCAGTCGCGTCCCCAGACGGTCTTCGAGATCGGCGACGTGGCGTGTCGCTACTGCATTGGAGATCCTCAACGCGCTGGCGGCGCGGGCGAAGCCGCCAAGATCTGCCACCTTGACGAAGATTCGCATCGAATCCAGATGATCCACAGGACAACTCCTACCGCTGGCGAAACCCGGCGAACGAAATGAGCCGCACCGTCGCGGCGCGGCATGGCTCGCATCAACTATTCTTCAAACTGGCAGATTGTATGGGGTCGTCAATGACGATACTCTGACATCGACATGGCGGCGCCGTCAGCTTTGCAAACGGGGAGAGCTCATATCACCATCGCACGCTCTCGTGGTAGTACTCGTCCTGTTCGGATACGGCCTCGTCTCGCGCGACCGGTTGAGGAAGCGATGTTGTGTTCAACGTTCGCACGGGGTTTGCAACCTCGATGATGGCCGGTGTGGGGCAATGCCGATCGATCCATTTGCGCGCCCAATCGATCGCGTAGTGCTGCGCGTCCTCGGCGTTGGCCAGGCGCGGGCCGACCAGACCCGAGCGCGCGACGCGCCGCCCGTTCTTCACGATTTCCGCCCAGCCGCGAAACGAGGCTTCCTCAAGCCGGTCGACAGCGGCATAGATGACGTAACCTCGTGGGTCGCTGACCTGTGCGCCGTGTGAATGCAGGCCCATCCATTGCGAGTATTCCGTGCGTGGCAGTCGCGGCTTCTGGCGCGCCGGTTGCGCAGCCACGCTGGATTCGTTCGCCGGAACATTTTGGCGTCCTGATAGCTGACGTGTGATCTCGGAGAACGGGGTCGCCGCGCATGCCCTGTCCACGACGCCAGACGAAGTTTGCCAGGCATCCGCGCTTTTCCATAGCACCTGGGGTCCGCCGTCCTCGCGAAGAAAGCGCGGCGGGTGCGGTAACGCGCGCACAATCTCATTGGACGACGGCGTGGGGACATAGGTGAACGTTCGCCCATGTTTCGACAGCAAAGTTACCATCGCGAGGAGCGTGCCGTTCAAACGCCACTCTTCGAACCGGCACCGGCATGTCGGGCCGGACGGATAACCGCAGGGAAGGCGCGACCACGACTCACCGGTAGTCATTACCCACAGAACAGCATTGACCACGACGCGCAGTTTTGCACGAGGCCGTCCGCGACGGGGCGGGTGCTCGGCACTCTGGTCGGAAATCATGGGCTGCAGGAGTGCCCACTCGTCATTGCTTAGCTCATCGAAATACATGTGCTTCTCCACGTCGCCATAGCTGCTTTGCAGCTGGAGCGTCACGAATGCGTGATCGACGATTCGTGCTGGGTCCAAGGGTTGCACACTGATCGTAAGCGCCAGACCTTTTTGGTCCAAGTCGGGCAATACGAAGAATTTCCCGGCATTTATGCCGATTTTGATGTCAGGAAATTCCTAATGCAGCCTGTCTGCGGAGCAGTCGGCCTGCGGCCATGGCGTCCACGCCAGCCGGGGATTCGACTGTCGATTGATCTGACAATAACGCTTCGAGCCGTGCCGTCGTGCCAGCAGCAAACCAGGCGAGGCACGACGAAGGCGTCAGCCGTGGCCCGTGGACTATGGCGCGAATATTGGCGGCATTCCGGCAAACCGTAAAATGGGCGGAGTGGAGTCATATTTAAGGGGAGCATGTCCGTAGTACATTACGGGGCTTATAAAGGTGAGACGCCGTGGACCGACCCGTCAAACGTAGAGCAGCGCTACTCGCGTTGGCGAACGCCAGCCTGCTATGCATGGCCGGTCCCGCTTTCGCATCCGGCCCGGCGCCCCGCGTGGTCTTTCTCAATCCTGGCGAAGCCGTCGAACGCGGCACCGGACAGCAGTGGCAACTCGTTTCCCGCTTCATGCGGGTGGCCGCCAAAACCTTCGGTATGCAGCTGGAGGTCCTGTACGCCGAACGCGATCACCTGTTGATGGTGCGTCAGGCGAGAGAGGTCGCAGCGCGCGCCGACGCCCCCGACTATGTGGTCATCGTCAACGAGAAGATGGCCGCCGCTCAGATGCTGACCGCGCTGGCAGGTTCGCGAGCCAAGGTCCTGCTGATCCACAATGACCTCACTCCGGGCCAGCGCCGGGCGATCGGCAATGAACGGGAAGACATCGCCAACTGGATCGGCACAGCGACGGCGAACGCAGCGCAAGCGGGTTATCGCCTGATGCAATACCTTTATCAGCGCGTGAGTCCGGCCGGCGCGCAGGTGATCGGCATCACGGGGGATCCCAACACGCCGGTGTCGCTCGAGCGTGCCCAGGGCGTCGATGCGTTCCTGTCCCGCGAGCAGGACGCGCACACCTGCCAACTGGTGTTCGGCGACTGGAGCTATGCCGATAGCGCGCAAAAAGCCCGCGTATTGCTGGCGCGCTATCCGCAGGCCAACCTGATCTGGGCCGCCAACGACGCGATGGCGCTCGGCGCCATGAGCGCAGTCACAGAGCGGCATGCGCATGTTCTGGTGGGCGGCATGGGGGCGTTGCAGGAAGCCTTGCAGAGTATCGTCGACGGCGGGCTGGCCGCGATGGTGGCAGGCGACTATTTCATCGGGGCATGGGCGATGGTGTTGCTCTACGACTATCATCACGGCAAGGACTTTGCCGCGTCCGGAGGCGTGCGCCAGAAGCTCGACTTCCTGCGCGTGATCCACCGCGCGAACGCTGCGCAATACTATGACGCCGTGTTCGCTCATGGACAGTCGCTGAACTTCGGCGTGTACTCGAAGTGCCTCTACCCAAGCCCGGGTCCTTACGACTTCGGCCTGCAACGGCTCCTGACTACCGTCCCGACACTCTCGTGATGCACCTTTCTCCGCGCCATGCGCTGCATTCGCTGGGCCTGCACGCCAAGCTGATGCTCGCGCTTGCGGTTCTCGTCGCGATCGTCGCGGGCAGCTCGGCTTATGTCGTGGCCCAGCACGAACGGGACCGGCGCGAAAGCGCACTGGAACAACGTGCCTCGCGGGTTGCGGATCTGCTTAGCCGTTCGCTGGCGCAGCCGTTGTGGAACGTCGACCGCGCGGCTATCGACGAGCAGCTTCAGGCGCTTGCGCCCAACCCCGAGCTCGTCGAATACACCGTCACGGCGACGAATTACGGTGTCGTGTCCACGGTGAAGGGGCCGTCGGCGAACGAACGCGCCGATACCGTGGTACGGGTCCGGCCAATCGAATTCACCCCGCCTGGCGATGCGCCGCGCGAGCAGATCGGCGAGGTGCGGCTGGTCTACACGCGAGCGTTGGCCGAGCAGGCCATCGGCGCGGCGCGCCGGTCGATCCTCTGGACGGTGGCGGCCATCGTCGCCGCGCTCTATATCGTCACGTTCGTGCTGCTCAAGCGCATGGTACGCGGGCCGATCAATCGTCTCGAAGAGATGGTCGATCGCATCGCCGGCGGCGACCTGCTGGCGCGCTGCGTGGTGGAATCCGGCGACGAGCTGGGGCGGCTCGCCACACGGGTGAACTCGATGGCGGAACGGCTGCGCCAGTCCACCACCTTGCTGCGCGAAAACGAGCGCAAGTACCGCAGCATTGTCGAAAATGCGCTTGAGGGCATCTTCCTGCTCGAGCGCAGCGGCAGGCTCACCGAAGCTAACCCCGCCATGGCGCAGCTGCTCGGATACCGCAGCCCGAACGAACTGATGGCGGCAGGCGCGGCTGCCTTGTACGGACTGCCGTTCGATGCAGCGCAAACTCGCACGCTGTTCGAGGTGCTGCGCGCCGAGGGCGAGATCGTCGGCTTCGAACTGCGCCTGATGCGTCTGGATGGCGTCCCGATCTGGGTAGAACTGAACGCGCGCGGTGTCAGCGTCGAGGGGAGCGAGCCGGCCGTTCTGGAGGGCTTGATGAGCGATGTGACGGCCCGCAGGCACGTCGTCGAAAACCTGCAGCAGCATCGCGACCAGCTTGAGCGCGAAGTGGCCGAGCGCAAGCGGACCGAGGCTGAACTGCGGGTGTCGCGCGAGCGCTTGCGGCAGCTTTCCGCGCATCTGGAAGCGATCCGCGAGGAAGAGCGCAAGCGTATTGCCATGGAGATTCACGACGATCTCGGTCAGTTGCTCACGGCCTTGAAAATGGATGTATCGCTGCTGCGAATGCATCTCGCGGACGATTCAGCTGCCCTTCGCAAGGCTGATGGCATGCGCGAGCTGGTCGAAAAAACCATTGGCATTGTGCGCAGTGTGGCAAGCCATCTGCGTCCTGCCGCGCTCAATTTCGGTCTCGCCTCGGCGCTGGAGTGGCTGGCCCACGACTTCACGCGCTATGCGCAGATTCCTTGCCACTTCCACCTCGAGGGCCCGGAACCGCATCTTCCGGATCCCTCTGCGACGGCCATCTTTCGCATCGTGCAGGAGTCCTTGACCAACGTTGCCCGTCACGCGAAGGCCTCGCGCGTCGACGTGACGTTGCGCAATGTCGACAGCGCGATCGAACTGACGATACGTGACGACGGGCAAGGTTTCGACGTTGCGGCTGCTCGCGAAGGTTATTCATACGGGTTGCTGGGCATGACCGAACGGGCCCGCCTGATCGACGCCGAGCTGCATGTCGAAAGCACGGCCTCAGCCGGCTGTGTGATTCGCCTCTACGTGGGGGAGAGAACCGTCGTTCCGTCTGGCTGAGGGGCCTCGAGCGGGGGCAACACGCTTGGAGCCGGGTGATCTAAAAAACAGATCACGATATTATGTCGTGACTTCCTTGGCTCGCGCGCTGTGCTTAGGATCGCTCCGAGTGGTCGATGTTTCGCAACTCAACCAGACCGATACCCAAAACGCGGAGACCTGATGTTCCGGCTCAACCCCTTCCCGCAAGCGTGCGTGCCCGATGCGTCGCCAAGCCCCGATCTCACGCCTGCCTGCCGTGGGCAGATCTTCGCGGAGTGCCGTTTGTGACCGATCGCGGGATGCGTTTCTGCCGCTGTTTGCTCCAGACAGCCGTGCTGCTGGCGAGCTGTGTCATAACTTCATTTGCGTCGGCGTCTTCTTCGTCTACTGAGACTGTGTCGAGCGAGGCGACAGGCCAGCCGCCAGCCCAGACGGTCACGCACGAGATCAGGGTTGCCGAGGGCGAGGACACACCCACCTCGATGCCCGGCAACGTGGCGCGTAACACCGCCACCGACAATATTCTCGGCAACGTGGTCGAATCGCTGGTCGCACTGCGTGCCGATCTGAGCGTGGCGCCGATGCTCGCGGACAGCTGGGACATTTCGCCAGACGGCAAGACCTACACGTTTCATCTACGGCATGGCGTGCTGTTTCATAACGGCGCGCCGGTGACCTCCGCCGAGGTCAAATGGAGTTTCGGGTTCCTGATGAAACGCAGTTCGGGCTTCGAGTGCCGCAGCGTGTTCGACGGTGCCCGCGGCGTGAAAGTCGTGGCGGTAACGACTCCCGATCCCGAGACCGTCGTGTTCGAACTGGACCGCCCCTACGCGCTCTTCCTGAAGCAGATGGTCGACCCGCGCTGTCCGTTGGCGGTGCTGCATCCGTCTAGCGTCGACAGTGACGGCAAATGGTTGAAGCCGGTTGCCACCGGTCCCTATGTCTTCGCCGACTGGAAGCACGGCCAGTACGTGCTGCTCAAGCGGTTCCCGCAATACCGCCCGCGTACCGAGCCATCCAGCGGAGGCGCGGGCACCAAGATCGCGTACGCGGACGTGCGTTTCGTCGTGATTCCCGATGAGGCCGCGCAGAAGTCCGCGCTGGCCGCCGGTCAGATCGACGCCATGACGATCGACGAAAACAATTTGTTGCCGCCCGATCCGCGCTGGCATCTCGTCGAAGGGCCGAGCGCCGATCCTGCCGTGCTGCTGATGCAGAACCGCGACCCGTTGCTCGCGGATGTGCGTATGCGTCGCGCCATTGCCCTCGCGCTCGATCTGCCCGGCATCGTCAATGCGGTCACGGATGGGCACGGGCACTACAACCCGTCGCTGATTCCCGATGCCAACAAACTGTACTCGACGATCGACGCGACCGGTTATACGAAGAACCTGCCGGAGGTCAAACGTCTGCTGGCGCAGGCGGGCTACCACGGTCAGACGCTGAAGCTGGAAACGAGCCGTCGCTTCGAACATATGTACACGCTGGCGGTTTACGTGCAGTCGCTGCTGACGAAGGCGGGGATCCGCACCGAGCTCGATGTCGTCGAATGGAGCAAGCAGGTCAGCGACTTCCGCGCGGGCCGGTTTCAGCTGATGTCCTTCGCCTATTCCGCACGCATTGATCCCGCGCTGATGTTCGGCGACGTGCTCGGCGACAAGTCGAAGACGCCGATGGCGCAGTGGGAGAACCCCGCCGCTCTGGCGCTGCTGCACAGCCTGCAAGGCGTCAGCGACGAAACGGCGCGCAAGCAGGCCTTCGACCGTCTGCACCAGATGATGATTGCCGACGTACCGCTGCTTGGCATGTACAACACACCCGATCTGATTCTGGTCAGCAGCCGTCTGCACGGTTTGACGTCGTGGCCGATGCGGCGCATGCGCTTTTACAATGTGAGCAAGGACTAGGTAACGCGATGCTCTCCTACATGATCAAACGCATCGCCATGGCGGTGCCGACCGTGCTGATCGTGACGCTGCTCGTGTTCGGCATGATGAGGGCGATTCCCGGCGATCCGGCTTCGCTGATGCTCGGCGATGTCAACGATCCGGCGCTGCTCGCGCAATTGCGTCATCAGTTTGGGCTGGATCGTTCGGTTCCCGAACAGTTTGTGTTGTGGGTGACGCATCTGGCGCATGGCGACCTGGGTATGTCGATCGTGCGGCACCAACCTGTGGCTGAACTGATCCGCACCACCTTCCCGGTGACCGCCGAGATCGTGCTGTCCGCCACGCTCCTCGCCAGCCTGATTGCTATTCCCGCGGGACTGTTTGCTGCGTGGTCGCAAAACCGCCGGGCCGATCCGGCGATTGTGCTGACCAGCATCCTGCTCGTGTCGCTGCCAAGCTTCTGGGTGGGCATCCTGCTGATGTGGCTGTTCGGTGTGAAGCTGCAATGGCTGCCTACGTTTGGCTTCGAATCGTTTAGCGAGGTGGGGTGGGGTACGGTGCGCTATCTGGTGCTGCCGGTGATCGCGGTCGCGCTCGGCGAAATCGCCGTGCTGACGCGGATGATGCGGGCGAGCAGTCTCGAAGTGCTGCGGCTCGAATACATCTCGCATGCGCGTGCGAAAGGCTTGTCGGAGCCACGCGTGCTGTTGCGGCATGCGTTGCCGAATGCATTCGGTCCCGCGCTGACGGTAGTCGGGCTGATTCTCGGCCATCTGCTGGCGGGCGGGGCGGTGATCGAGACGGTGTTCACGCTGCCGGGCATGGGACGTCTGCTGGTCGAGAGCATCTATGCGCGCGATTACCCGGTAGTGCAGGCCTGCCTGCTGGTAATTGCGTTGCTGTATGTGCTCGTCAATCTGGTTGTCGATCTGCTGTATCCGGTTTTCGATCCGCGGATGAAGCTTTAAATGAAACTGCGCTCCTTCAAACGCTTCAATCTGGCGATCGGCGCAGTGCTGGTCGGGCTGCTGGTCGTGACCGCTCTGCTGGGTCTTGTCTACACGCCCTATGATCCGACGGATGTCGATCTGGTCACGCGCTATGCGGCGCCCGGCATCCACCATTGGCTCGGTACGGATGAGTTCGGCCGCGATGTGCTCTCGCGCATCATGGCCGGCGCAGCGGTCAGCCTGACCGTCAGCATCGGCTCGGTGCTGTTCGCGCTCGCGCTCGGGACCGCACTGGGCACCGTGTCCGGTTATGTAGGAGGCTGGCTGGATCGTCTGGTGCTCGTGCTGGTCGATGCGCTGATGGCGTTTCCTGGCCTGCTGCTGGCGCTCGGCATCATGACCGTGCTTGGGCCCTCCAAATGGTCGGTGGTGCTGGCGCTCGGCCTTGCGTACACGCCCTCGGTGACACGGCTCGCCCGCGGTGGCACGCTGTCGTTGCGCAGCCGCGATTTCGTGGTCGCTTCGCAAGCGATGGGCAACGGCGGGGTGTGGACACTCTGCCGTCATGTGCTGCCGAACTGTGTCGCCCCCTTGCTGATTTTCTCGACTTCGCTATTCGGGTCCGCGTTGCTGGCCGAAAGCGCGCTGAGCTTTCTGGGACTCGGCGTACCGCCGCCCGCGCCGACCTGGGGCGGCATGCTCGCCGATAGCCGCAACGCCATCGACCGCGCAATCTGGCTGGCGATTTTCCCCGGCATGTCGATTTCGCTCGCGCTGCTCGGCATCAACATGCTGGGCGACGCGGTACGCGACCTGCTCGATCCGCGCATGAACGGAGGAGCCAAATGACGACGCGCCACTCTGCCTCTGCGATGGAGTCCCTGGCGGCTTCCGGTTCGGTGCGAGCAGCCGCGGGATCGGCTCATCAACCGCTCCTCAGCGTGCGCGATCTGACGCTGGGATTTCGTGGTCCTGACGATAAGGCGAAGCCGGTCGTGCACGGCGTCAGCTTCGATCTCGATGCGGGCCGTTCACTGGCTGTGGTCGGGGAGTCCGGCAGCGGCAAGACGCTGATCGGCAAGACCTTGCTCGGCCTGCTGCCGGATGCCGCGCAGATCATGGGGGGCCACGTGAGTTTCGCGGGTCAGCCGCTGCTTGAACAGACGCCGGCCCAGTGGCGAAGCACGCGCGGTATCGGTATCGGCATGGTGTTTCAGGAGCCGATGGTCTCGCTGAATCCGGCGTTCCGGATCGGCGAGCAGTTGACCGAGGCGCTCGTGCGACGCCGCAACGTGCCGCGCGCGCAAGCGTGGACACAGGCCGTCGCTATGCTCGAACGCGTGCGCGTGCGCGATCCGCAAGGCTGCATGAAGCGTTATCCGCATGAGTTCTCAGGCGGGATGCGCCAGCGCATCATGCTGGCTGCCGTGATGTTGCTGCGCCCCAAACTGCTGATCGCGGACGAACCGACCACCGCGCTCGACTGCGTGGTCCAGAAGGAAGTCCTCGATCTGATGACGGAGTTGACCCGCGAGGAAGGTACCGCGCTGATCTTCATCAGCCACAATCTCGCGCTGGTGGCGGCTTACACGGAGCAGGTGCTGGTTATGCGTGCGGGTGTCGCCGTCGAAACCGGGCCGGCCGACCAGGTATTATCGCGACCGTCGCACGATTACACGCTGGCCTTGCTCGATGCGTTGCCGCGACGTTTGCCTCCGGTTGACGTGGCGTTGCGCGATTCCGCGCTTGCTGAAACCGCGCCGGCTGCTGCTGCGGCTCCTGCACCCATCCTCGAAGTGCGCGACGTCGCTATCGACTATTCGACCGCGCGCAGCGGCTTCGCGGCCTGGTTTGGCGGCAAGCGTAGCGTACGGGCTGTCCATCGCACCTCGTTCAGCGTTGGGCCCGGCGAGACGCTGGCGATCGTCGGCGAGTCGGGCAGCGGCAAGACGAGTCTCACCAAGGCCGTGCTCGGCCTGGTCACACCGGCAGAGGGTGATGTGCTGCTGAACGGCGAGCAGTTTCTCGACGCCGGTGCGAAGCGTCTGCAGGCTGCCCGTCGGGCGATCCAGATCGTCTTTCAGGATCCCTATTCGTCGCTCGATCCGCGCATGCGGGTCGGCTCGCTGGTGGCTGAAGGATTAAGGGCCGACCATAGTCTCGATGCAGCGCAACGTGCGGAGCGCGTCGCCACCGCGCTGGCGGATGTGGGTCTCTCCGATCATGCGCGGCGCTTCGTGCACGAGTTGTCCGGGGGACAGCGTCAGCGCGTGGCGATTGCACGGGCGCTTGCGAGCCGTCCCGCAGTCATCATTGCCGATGAACCTGTTTCGGCGCTCGACGTCACCGTGCAGAAGCAGGTGCTCGATATGCTCGTCGCGCTACAGGCACGGTACGGCTTCGCCTGTTTGCTGATTTCGCATGACCTCGGTGTGGTCGAACAGATCGCCGACCGCGTGCTGGTGATGCTGCGCGGACATCTGGTCGAAGAAGGCACGCGTGACGCGGTCTTCGACGACCCCTGCCATCCGTACACGCGCCGCCTGCTGCAAGCCGTGCCTGAGTTGCGCGGCAACCGCACGGATGGCTTCAAGGTGCTGTCGCGCGAGGTGCCTGCGCCGCGTCTTGCCGACGATCGCTATTTCGATCCCGACAGGCCGGAGAAAGGCGCGCCGCTTCTCACTCAGGTGGGGCAAGGTAATGCAGGGCATCGAGTCGCGCTATACGCGGGCACCTGAACGCAGCGCTAGGCGTTGCGAAATGAACGAGGCAAAGCAACGAAGCAAAAGCGGCACAAAACAACGTGCCAGCCAACGCGACAAAAAGAGGTGCCCAGCGGCACCTCTTTCGAGAAAGTAGCTTGAATGAAGCGTCAGAAGCGATGTCGAATGCCGACGACGACGGCCGCCTGCTTGTCGGTCGACGAGTTCGACAGATTGGTAATCGCCGCCACCGCCTGTTTGCCGGTCGAATCTTCGCCACTCGCGTGTTCGTAGATCCCGACCACATACAGGTCGGTGCGTTTCGACAGGAAGTAGTTCGCGCCGAGGTTCACCTGGTTGTACGTAGCACCGGAGATGCTGCCGACCGAATCGCCACGGGTATAGGTGTAGGCCACGCCAAGCTGCAGGGCAGGGGTCACGAGATAGGCGAAGTTCAGTTCGCCGATATTGAAGCTTGCGGTGCCGGTCAGATGTTCTGGGTTCAGCCCAGCGCCCGCTTCGCTGCCGAGGTTCTGGAAGGCCACGTTGCTGTAGGTCCCGCCGATCGTCGCATTGCCGATGCGGTATGCGGCGCCCGCTGCGATCACCTGCCACGCGCCGGCCGAGGCGAAGCCGCTGTACACCGGGCTTGACATATTGAGGGCGCTGGTCGAAGTCGAGGAGTTGGCGTTCGGGTTGGTGCCGAACACGGAGTAGTTCGGATCCTTGGCCTTTTCATAGACGAGGCCAAGGCTGAGCGAGCCATTGTGATATCCGGCGCCTACGCCGAAGAGCTGGTCCTCGGTGAAATCGCCTGCCTTGCCGCCGAGGCTGTACATGCCGCCGAAGGTGATACCGCCATAGTTCTGGCTCGCGAACTTGATCGAGTTGTTGATGCGGTAGGAGTTGTCGAAGTTGTCCATGTCGCCCGGGTGTGCGCCGTAGATGCTGCCCCATTCGGTGGCGGTCACGAGCTCTTCGGCATTGCCCGATTCGAAGCTGCCGACGTAGTCGCCGAGCGGGTCGTACTGGCGGCCGAGGGTGACGGTACCATAGGGACTCGACAGGCCGACGTAGGCCTTGCGTCCGAACAGATCGCCGCCCTGGCCGAGCGTGCCGTTGTTGATGGCGAAGCCGCCTTCGAGGCGGAAGATCGCGGCGAGGCCGCCGCCGAGATCTTCTGTGCCGCGCAGGCCCCAACGGTCGCCCTGCAGGTTGCCGGAGGCCAGCGAGTACTGCTGGGAGCCTTTGGCATTCGAGTTGAACGCGATACCAGTGTCGAGCAGCCCGTAAAGCGTCACGCTGCTTTGCGCATGCGCAACGCTGGAGAACGCGGCGAGTGCGGCGATCATGGGTATGGTCTTTTTCATCGTATTTGTCCTCGGCGGAGCCGGATGCAAGTGGTGTGAACTCAGGTAAACAGCAGTGCAGCGAGACCTGCGCTTAAGCACGGGTTGCGGCAAATCCTATGTGGCTATTTTTTGACCCGGAAGACCGATCCTTGGCATCGCGATCTAATCGGAAGATCACAAGAGAGACCCGCATTTGCAGCGTGTCGAAGACGTGCTAGTCACGTGCCAAAGAGTTGCTAAGGACCTTTAAGAAATGCAATCGAATAAGGTGATCACATGACGTTGAGCCAGCTCAGAGTGTTTTGCGCAGTGGTCGAGCAGGGCAGTTTCCGGGCCGCGTCGCGCTCGCTCGATATCGCGCAGAGCGCATTGACCCACGCGATCCAGAGTCTCGAAGCGGAACTGGCCGTGCCGCTGCTGACGCGCTCGCACCTAGGCATCAGCCTCACACCGTTCGGGGAGAAGTTGCTGGCCCGTGCGTCGTCGATCCTCAAGGATTGCGAGCGCATCGATCAGGACATGCGTGAACTGGAGGGCGAACCGTCGGGACGCATCGCCGTGGGCCTGACCTCCGAACCGCTTGCCGAGTTGCTGGTGCCGGTGGTCACGCGCTTCATGTCGTCGTTCCCGCGTGTGCTCGTGCATCTGTCGAGCGGGTCGTCGCAAATGCTGATTGAACGGATTCGCGATGGACGCCTCGATTTCGCGCTGTGTCCGCTTGCGCCGGAGTTCGACGACGTGGATCTGCATATCGACCGGCTTTATCGCTCCGCGCCGGCGATCCTGGCGCGCGCCGGTCACCCAATGGCTCGCGCCACGTCGATTGCCGAACTGACCGATTGCGAATGGGTGGGCTTCAAGCGCGAGGGCGTTGTCGGCATTGCGGCGAATCGTCTGGTGGGCATGTTCGCGGCAAATGGCTTGGGCATGCCCAAGATCGTCATTACCGCGGAGACCCTGCTCGAATCGCTGTTCCTGGTGTGCGAAACGGACTATCTGACCATGGACCCGGGCGTGCTCGCCGACTACAAGCTGTTCTCGGGATCGCTCATCCGGGTGCCGATTCGCGAGACCTTCCAGCCGCGCGATATCAGCCTGATCCGGCGCAGCAATTCTCCGCTGACGGGGATCGCGCACGAGTTATCGAGCATGCTGGTTTCGTATGCGCGTCTAAAGCGCGGCGTGTCGCGTAACAGCGAGTCCTGAACCGCCTGGCAGACGGATTCAGGGCGATTTCGGGGGTGATCTGATCTATCGATCACGATAACCCCGACCAGGCTTCTGCAGGCCTGTTGCGACGCGTAGCATCATGTCCATGCTTCGACGTGTCCGGTTTATCCGGCTTCTCCGGCTCATCAGGCGTCTTTGCCGCAACGCCGCACTTGGGGCATCAGCCGGTATGAGTCACGAGCGTCGCAGCCTGTCGATGAACCACAGGACAATTTTCTAAATGCACAGCGCTAAACACCGCCTGCTTGCTGCCTCGGACGGCACCGCGCATCAGCTGGTTTCGCATCATTTCGGCGACCAGACTTACGGCAAGAAGATCTATATCCAGGCTGGCCTGCACGCCGATGAAATACCGGGCATGCTGGTCGCGCTGACCCTCCAGGAGGAGCTTCAGCAACTGGAGAAAGAGGGCCGCCTGCGCTGCGAAGTCGTGCTGGTCAGCACGGCCAATCCGATCGGCCTCGCGCAGGTCGTGCTCGGCTATCCGATCGGGCGGTTCGATCTGGCGAGCGGCCGAAACTTCAATCGGGGTTTCCCGCTTCTCGCAGGGAAAATCGCTGAAGCGGTCGAAGGAGAACTGGGCGGCGACGCAAAGAAAAACGTCGCGACGATTCGCCGGGCCTGGCGTGATCTGTTGCTCGCGCAACAGCCTCGCCAGACCTTCGACGACCTGCAGCGCGCGTTGATGCTGCTATCGCTGGATGCAGACATCATTCTCGATCTGCATTGCTCGCGGGAAGCAGCGCTGCATCTCTACACGGGTGAGGCCCTCTGGCAGCAGGCGGAGCCGCTGGCCCGCTATCTTGGCGCGAGCGCTTCGCTGCTGGCCGTCGACTCGGGTGGTCAATCGTTCGATGAGGCGCACAGCTTCACATGGTGGCAACTGCAGCAACGTTTTAATGAACGCTTTCCGATCGCGCATGGAAGCACGGCGATTACGGTCGAGCATCGCGGTCAGCGCGACGTCAACGACGAACTGGCCCGGAAGGATGCGGCGGCGATTCTCGATTACCTGACCTGGTACGGCGCGATCGAAGCGCAAGTCAAACCGCTGCCGCCGCTTGCTTACCCCGCAACGCCGCTGGCCGGCAGCGAACAGTTTTATGCGCCGGTCACGGGCATCCTGCTGCACTGCGTGGAGCCCGGTGCGCGCGTCAGCGCCGGTCAGCAGATGTTCGTGATCGTCGATACGACGGACGGTACGCGCACCGCAATCTGCAGCCGTACCGCCGGCATCCTTTATATGCGAAGAGACGTCCGCTATGTGCGGCAGGGCGATCCGCTCGGGCGCGTGTCGGGCGAGGAAGTGATCCGCTCCGGCTATCTGCTGAGCGCATGAGGTTCTTCGAACGTTGATGAGAGTGAACACAAAATGACGAGATATATTGACGTAAGCGATGTTCGCAAGCTGGTGACGTCGATCGGCGCGGAAGCGTTCATCACGACGATGGCGGACTATATCCGCGCGGATTATCTGCGCTGGAACGAGTTCGAGAAATCGGCGCGGGTGGCTAACCATGTCCCGGGCGGAGTGATTGAACTGATGCCGACTTCGGACAGCACGCTCTATGGATTCAAGTATGTCAACGGGCACCCGAAGAATACCCACGTCAATATGCTGACGGTGATGGCATTCGGCGTGCTGGCGGAGGTCGAGTCCGGTTTTCCGGTGCTATTGAGCGAATTCACGATCATGACCGCATTGCGCACCGCCGCGACGTCCGCGTTGGTCGCCAAGGCACTCGCGCGGCCTGCGTCAAGATCGATGGCGTTGATCGGCAACGGTGCGCAAAGTGAATTCCAGGTGCTGGCGTTCAAGGCGATGCTTGGCGTGAGCGAAGTTCGCGCGTTCGATATCGACCCCGCGGCAACCGACAAACTGATCCATAACCTGTCTGGTCTGAAAGACCTCAAGATCATCCGCGCGGCGAGTGCGGCCGAGGCCGTGCGCGGCGCGGATATCGTCACGACGGTAACAGCGGACAAGACCAACGCAACGATCCTGACACCGGACATGATCGAACCGGGTATGCATATCAATGCGGTTGGCGGCGATTGTCCCGGCAAGACGGAACTGCACGCCGACGTGTTGAGAGGCGCCCGGGTGATCGTGGAGTTCGAGCCGCAGACGCGAATCGAGGGCGATATCCAGCAGCTCCCTGCCGATTTTCCGGTGGTTGAACTCTGGCGCGTGCTGTCGGGCGAGGTTGCCGGGCGGGAAAGCGATGCGCAAGTGACGGTGTTCGACTCGGTCGGTTTCGCGCTCGAGGATTTCTCGGCGCTGCGCTATCTGCGCGATGTGAGCGATGCCCGCGATATCGGTGAGCAGATCGAACTGATTCCGGCGCCGGCGAATCCCAAGGACCTGTATCAGTTCGTCGTTCCCGTGTCGGCGTCGTACACTACGCAGCGCGAAGTGTTGCACGCGTAACGCGTAGTGTTCGCTCGAAATGTCCCATCGGTGTCCTCGCGATGTTTCAACGGCCCAATGCAATCGGTAGACAAAATGTCAGACTCTCTTCTTGATCGGGGCGTAGCGGCTTCAGCCGGCGCGGGCGATGCCCGTCATGGCGCTCAGCAAGGCGCGTACGCGGATGGCTTGAGCCGCGCAGAGCCATCGACGATGGGCGTGGACGCGGACGCCGTCATTGCATTTCTCGACGCCGTCGAAGCAGCGGAACTCGACTTGCATTCGTTGATGATCCACCGTAACGGCAAAGTGGTGGTGGAGGCATGGCGCTGGCCGTATCGCGCGGACCGGCCGCGTAACCTGCATTCGGTTGCCAAAAGCTTTACCGCTTGCGCGATCGGCCTCGCGCTGGAAGAAAAACGCTTCGGCCTTGACGACAAGGTGGTGTCGTTTTTCCCGGACGCGCTTCCCGCGGTCATGAGCGACCGGCTCGCGGCCCTCACGCTCGAAGACCTGCTCACCATGCGTGTGGGTCACGCCGGCGAGACCTCGGGCGCACAATGGCGCGTGCTGGGAACGAGCTGGATCGAAGCATTCTTCAGGATCCCTATCGTTGAGCAGCCGGGCGGATCGTTCCTGTACACGAGCGCGGCCAGTTATATGTTGTCGGCGGTATTGAGTCGCGTAACGGGACAAACGCTGCACGATTACCTTAAGCCGAGGCTGCTCGAACCTTTGGGCATCACGGGTGAAACGTGGGACATCGGCCCTGATGGCATCAATCCTGGCGGCAACGGACTCACGGCCAAAACCGTCGACCTGCTCAAACTCGGCATCCTGCATGCACAGGGCGGCATCTGGGAAGGCAAGCGGCTGCTTCCGGAGCAGTGGGTGGCGAACGCGACCCGTTCACACGTCGAATCAGGACGGTATGGATACCACTGGTGGACGCGCCCAGACGGTATGTACAGCGCGATCGGAAAATTTGTGCAGATGGCCCTGGTATTTCCCGCGCACGGTGTCACGCTCGCAGTTACCGGTGCGATCAAGGGGAGCGGGAAGCTCATGCCTTATGTGGATCGTTACTTTCCGGCCGCGTTCCGTGAAGTCTTCCGCGATGGTCCCGTTGCGGGTCACGCCGCGGATGCGCGACTCAAGGCACGGCTTGTCGAATGGCAACGGGAAGATGCGCCGGTAGCATGGAAAGCCCCGTACTTGCTCGCTGGTCCGGATGCGCATTCAGGCGGTACTTCGCGTGCTCGTACGGAGAAAATGCGCTTCACGATGCAGCCGAATGCGCAGGGCATGCAGACATTGCAACTGGAGTTCAGCGAGCGCGAATGCACGTTGCGCTTGTCCGATGCGGATGGCGAACATACGATCGTTGCCGGCTTCGGGCGCTGGATTGAAGGCCCCAACGAGATGCCCGGCCGCGATCTGCACCATGGGTATCGCCTGCTGGGCAGCCCGGTGGTGGCACGCGCCTGCTGGCTCGATCCGGCGCGCCTGCAGATGACGTGGATCTTTGCGGAAACGGCCTTCCGCGATACGGTCGTCTGCGAGTTTTCGGGGCGAGAGGTCGTCTTCAAACGTGGAGTGAATATCAACAGCGGCGCGTTGCGTCACGACGATGTCACCGGAACTCTCGACGACCAGGCGCGAGCGAACGGCGTGTAAACGCGTTTCCAAACCGCGCAACCCGGAATTTCCGCGCAATACCACGTCACCGCTTTCAAAGCCACTCTTCGGACCTGGTCGTTTGCCTCAAACGTGCCCGCAAACGATTGCAGCGGAACAAAAGCAAAAAAACTTCACGTTTCGCAAATTCAGGGTTAATCCGATATAAAGCTGGCATCTTTTCCTGCCGATATACCGGATGCGGTGCTAGTGAAGCGCATGGGCGGCGACCTTAAGATCGCCTGCAGGGAGGCGCTTCTCTGGCACGGCACACTAAATATATTCCTGAGAGAAAGCATGACCGGACTCCCTCCCCGCGAGAGGAGCGTCGGCGTGTTTTGTTTTTTTCGCCCGTTCAACGAGGAGAACGAAGTGGAACATTCAACGCCTGAGCGGCACCTGGAAATGAACGAACTCAGTGCGGTCAGCGCCGCGCTAAATCGTGTTCAGGCCGTCATCGAGTTCGACCTGCACGGCATCGTTCTGCACGCCAACGACAACTTCCTGAAGACCGTGGGCTACACGCTCGACGAGATTCGTGGCCAGCATCACCGCATGTTTTGCGAGGCCGCTTACGCGGACAGTGCCGCCTATCGTCTGTTCTGGGAGAAGCTCGCCCGCGGCGAGTTCGATCAGGGCGAGTATCAGCGCGTGGGCCGCGGCGGCCGCGAAATCTGGATCAACGCCTCGTATAACCCGGTATTCGACGCCGCCGGCAAACCCTACAAGGTCATCAAGTTCGCCACGGATATCACCGCGGCGCGCCAGCAGAATGCCGAATACGAAGGCAAGGTGCGCGCGGTCGATCGCGCCCAGGCTGTGATCGAATTCGATCTCTCGGGCAACGTGCTCTCGGCCAACCAGAACTTCCTCGATACGCTCGGCTACCGGCTCGATGAGATCCAGGGCAAGCACCACCGCATGTTCTGCGAAGAGGCGTATACCGCGAGCGCGGAATACCGCGATTTCTGGGCGAAACTGAACCGCGGCGAATTCGATGCAGGCCGCTATAAGCGCGTGGGCAAGGGCGGCCGTGCAGTGTGGATTCAGGCTACCTACAACCCGATTTTCGATGTCGGTGGGCGACTCTGCAAGGTGATCAAGTTCGCGACCGACGTGACGGCCCAGGTCGCGCTGGAAGAGCAGATCCGGCGCCGCGCGCAAAGCGATCAACGCAAGGTCGAGGCGCTCCTGCAGGTGGTCAGCAAGGCCGCCGCGGGGGACCTGACGGGCAGCGTCGAAGTGGCCGGCACCGAGCCTATCGACCAGCTTGCGAGCGGCATCAAGCGGATGATGGACGATCTGCGCGGCGTGATCGGCAAGGTGGTCGACTCGGCCGGCGGCTTCACCGCCTCGTCGCAGGATATCGCGGGGCGTGCCAACACGGTGGCAAGCGGGGCGCAGTTGCTTGGCGCGACTGTCGAGGAGATGAACGCGTCGATCGAAGAACTGACCGCATCGATCAATTCGATCGCCGACAACTCGCGCAGCGCCGACAACCTCGCTAAAGATACCCAGCAGGAAGCGGAGCGCGGCGCGAAGGCGATTACCCGCTCGATCGAAGCGATGGAGCTGATCAATAAGTCATCCGAAGATATCAGCGAGATCATCAAGGTGATCGGCGAGATTGCCAGCCAGACCAATCTGCTCGCGTTCAACGCCGCCATCGAGGCAGCGCGTGCGGGCGAACATGGGCTCGGCTTTTCCGTAGTGGCCGACGAGGTGCGCAAGCTCGCCGAGCGCTCGTCGCAGGCGACCAAGGAAATCTCGAAGCTGATCAACGAATCGGTCAAACGGGTCGCTCAGGGCAGCGAAATCTCGAAGCAGGCCGGCGAAGCCTTCGACAAGATCGTCAACGGCGTGAGCCGGACGACACACGCGATCTCGGAGATTTCCTGCGGCGCGGACGAGCAGTTGATCGCCGCCCGCGAGGTCAGTGCCGCGATCCAGCAGGTGGCCGAAGAAACCGAGAAGTCCGCCAGCGCCTGCGACACGATTGCGCGGGCCAGCGCCACGCTGATGCAGGGCGCGGAAACGCTCGATCAGACCGTCACACGCTTCGTCGTCTGACGCGGGGGCCGCCTTGGATAACGAGCGCGAGGTCGATCAGGCGACCCGCCGGGCCTTCTTCGATCAGGTTCGGCGGCATACCGGGATCGCCATGAGCGAGCGCAAGTGGACCCTGCTGGAGGGCCGCTTGCGCCGGCGGGTGCGCGAGCTGGCACTGCCCGGTTACCGGGACTATCTGCATGTGCTGGAGGCGAAGCCCGAAGAGGTGCGCGATTTCATCGACCTGGTGACGACCAACGAAACCTCGTTCTTTCGCACGCCGCGCATCTGGGAATATTTCGCCGGGCAGTTTCTGCCGCGCTGGTTCGAGACGCACGGCGGCACGCCTTTGCGGGTGTGGTCGGCGGCAGCTTCGAGCGGCGAGGAAGCCTATACGGTGGCGATGCTGTGCGAAGAGTTTCGTGAGCGGCATCCGGCGTTTCGCTACCGGATTCTCGCTACCGATATCGGTGACGCGATTCTGCGCAAGGCTGCCGCGGCGCATTACCAGGGCCGCAGCATCGAGGGGCTCAGGCAAACCCATCCTGACCTGCTGGCCAGGTACTTCAGCGCTACGGACGATGGTTTCGTGGCCGCCCCGGCGTTGCGCGCGAACGTGACGTTCCGCAAACACAATCTGCACGAGGCGGCACGCGACATCGGCACGATGGACGTCACGCTGTTGCGCAACGTGCTGATCTATTTCGACGCTGCTGGCCAACAGGCGGTGCTCGAAAACGTGCGACGCGCGATGGCACCGGATGGTGTGCTGATTGTTGGGGAATCCGAATCGTTGAGCCGCTTCGATATGGGATTCGCCTTCGAACAGCCGCTTATCTATCGCAATGAGGTCCGCCCGTGACCGATGCGCGCGAGATTCAGGTGCATATGTGCGCCATTGGCATCGGCAATGGACATGACGTGTTGCGTGCGACGCTCGGCTCGTGTGTCGGCATTGGGCTGTTGTGGCGCGAGCGCGGCATCTACGGACTCGCGCACTGCCTGCTGCCCGATGCGGCCGTGCGGCCGGAGGGCATCGGCGCAAAATACGTCACGCAGGCGATTCCGTCGCTGCTGAGCCTGATGCAGGTGCAGCGCGCCTCGCATGGCGCGCTGGAGGCCGTGTTGGCGGGTGGCGCGAACATGGTGCATTACGCGCGCCGTCCCACTCACGCGCCGATCGGCGAGCAGAACGTGCGCACTGCACAGATCCTGCTCGAAGGACTCGGTGTGCGTGTCGTGCACGAGGATGTCGGCGGCGAATGCGGCCGGCAACTGCTGATCGATTGCCGGCAGCATGCGTTCGTTGTGAAAAAAATCACCCGCACTCTCTGAACGGGGTCCTCGTCATGGATATCAACGCAACGTCCGCCGGCAGTTCCGCTGTTGAACTGTTCGGCTCCTTTCACCTCGGCGAGACCGAACTGGCGCTGCCGGTTGCTGACCTGCAGGAGGTGGTCAACTACCCGGCAGCTGTCACACCGGTGCCGCTGGCGCCACGTCATCTGCTCGGTATTTTCAACTTGCGTGGCACGCTGATTCCGATCGTCGATCTGCGTCAGTTGCTGCATTTGCCCGAGGAAGCCGCAAGCAGCGTCAGCAAGATCGCGATCGTCGAACTCGGCGACGTGCGGGTGGGGCTGCGGTTCGACACCACCGGCGAAATCCTGCGCGTGCCGGCGGCGCAGAAGATCGCCTTCGACCGCGCGGATCCGGCGCAGCAGAGCCCGGCTGTGATTTGCGGTGCGCTGAAGCTCGACGGCGGCGAGCGGATCTTGCAGATCCTCTCGGCTGCTGCGCTGCTCGGGTTGCCGGACGTACCGCATCTGCATCACCGCAGCGCGGCGCCCGAGCGGCGCGCGCAGCAGGCGCAGCGTCGACAGACCGTATCGTTTCGCGTCGGCGAGGCGCATCTGGCGCTGCCGATGGCGGCGATTCAGGAGATTATCCGCGTGCCCGCGATGCATCCGTCGCCGCTCGCGGATGAGATCTGCATCGGCATGCTGAACCTGCGCGGCACGACCGTCCCGGTGATCGACTTTGCCCGCTTCATGGGACTCGAGCGTGAGGACGCGGCGGCATCGGGCGTTGCCACCGCCGCATCCACGGACGAGCGGCGCATTGTCGTGCTGAATCATCAGGAGCTGCACGTCGGCCTGATGGTCGACGAGGTGCGCAGCATCGTCGGCTATCGCGACGACGAATTGCTCGTGATGCCCGCTTATAGCCGTCGCCATGTGGCGTTGTTTGCGGGCTGTCTTGGCAACGACGGGCGCGACAGCATCATCCTGTTGAATCCGGAAGCGCTCTGCAGCCACGAGCGCATTACCGCCGTGGCCCGGGGTCATCGCGATCTGTATCGCGACAGGACCCAGGCGGGCGGCGCTTCAGGTGGCGGCCATGGGAAAGGCGGAAACGCCGGACGTGGTCCGCGCGAGACCTACGTGACGTTCCGGCTCGGTCATCTGCTAGGCGTGCGCATTGGCCAGTTGCGCGAGGTGATCGATTATTCCAGCGAGGTCGTGGTGACGCCTGGCGCGCCGCCGTACGTGCGCGGCGTGCTGCATCTGCGCCGCGAACTGTTGACGGTGGTGGATGTGCGCGCGATGTACGGCATGCCGCCGTACGACGATCTCGCGCAGGCAAAGATCCTGATCGTCGAGCATCGCGGCGAGAAGTACGGCCTCGTGGTCGACGCGGTCGACAACATCGTCACCATCGAAGCCGCCAGCCGGATTCCGGTGCCGCCCATGCTGACGCGCCAGCTAGCCAACGGCTGGGGCAACGGCATGACCGAGGCGGTCGAATTGCCAGGCCGTGGCACCTTGATGCTGATCGACCTGGCGACGCTGTGCGAACGGGTCGCGGTTGAGGCGGAGGTGTGACGGGGCGCGTGGACAGTCACGCCGGCTGCGTTGAACGGGCGGTCCGGCTAGTCTGACGCGAACGACACCGCCCCCGTACTTACTGCTGCGCCACCGGTTCTGCTGGAGACTGTTCGACCGTCGCCACGCCGCAGAACCAGTCGCCGCTGTGGGGCGGATATTGCCAGCGCGTGTCCTGCTTCAGGACGGTCGCACACTGGTCGTGCCACGTTACGCCCGGATTGGCTGCGGTGCATTGGAGCGCCAATGGGTATGCAGGTGCGTGCGCGAGCTGGCCGCCGCCTATCGGAGTGCCAGCCAGCGGGGTACTGCCCGGCTGCGTGGTGTGCCGCGGAGTGTCGCTGGGCGCGGCGGCAGCAACAGGGGTGCCGCTCGCCGCCGTGCCAGCCACGGGAACGCCGGCCGGCGCAGTGCCGCCCAACGCAGTTCCACCCGTTTCCGCGTCCGGTTGAGCATGGGCGATCGCGCGCCGTCCCGCATCGCGCGGCCCTTCGTTCAGGCGCGGCGTCGGCGTGGCCGGTTGTGCGGACTTATCCGGCTGGCCCGACGGTTCCTGCTGCAGGCTCGTCAACAAAAGCTGCAGTTCCTGGATGCGTCCGGTGTACCAGGTTTTCAGGCATTCCTCATCGCTGCAGTTCGCTTCCCGCCACGCCCATTTACTGTCGCTGTCGGCGCGGAACGCCTTGGGATTGGAGACGGAGCGCCGCGCTTGCCAGTACAGCTTGCCAAGCACGTCGTCGAGCTTCGATAGATCAGCTCGGTGGCAGATCAGTTGTTCCGTGATCGAACGGCCCTTGTTGCAATCGAAGCTGGTCGCATGGGCCGGCAGGTGGGTGAGCAGCAGGCTCGCGAAAACGGTGGTTCGGAAAATCTTCATGGCAGTCCGGACAGAGCAGGGTCGGTAATGCGATGAATGATCGGCTGAGTTGGAAACGGCCAGACCTCAAAAAAAGGACGAGTTCGCAAACTTCTTACCAAATGTTGCTATCAGCCCGCGAATGACCTGCGACCTTCATCGGGATGCGGTACGCTTGCTTACACAGTGACATCCAGACGCAGCGACAATCGAAACCGCCCCGCCAGAGGAGGCCGCAATGCGAAGACAGTTGGTGCAGTGCTGTTATGCAGGATTGACCGCCCTGTTGCTCGTGCCCGCCGCTGCGTTCGCGCAGGCGCAGGCCGTCACCAATAGCTCAGTGAACCTTCGGGCCGGTCCCGCACGTGACTACCCGGTGGTCTCGCAATTGCCGGGTGGCCTGCCGGTCACGGTGATGGGGTGTGTCGCCGGCTACAGCTGGTGCGATGTCGCGACGCCCAATCTGCGCGGCTGGGTTTATGCGGGACGGCTCAACTATCCTTATCAAGGCAACCCGGTCCCCGTGCTGGGCTATGGAAACGCGATCGGCTTGCCGATCGTGACGTTCTCGATCGGGACGTATTGGGGTAACTATTATCGTGGCCGGCCGTGGTACCGGGATCAGTCGCGCTGGGCGCATCGTCCTCCGCCACGGCCGCCGCGCCCGGGTGCGGGACGTCCGCCTGGCCGGCCTCCAGGTGGCCCCGGTGGTCCCGGCGGCAGGCCGCCAGGCGGTCGCCCGCCGGGCAACGTGGGTGGCCGCCCGCCGGGCGGTCCGCCGCCGGGTGCGGGTGGACGTCCCCCGGGCGGCCGGCCTCCAGGTGGACAGCCTCCGGGCGGCGGCGGTCGACCTCCCGGCGGCGGCAAGCCACCGGGTGGTGGGGGCGGTGGACAGGGTTCACGCCCTCCAGGTGGCGGCGGACAAGGCGGACGGCCGCCAGGCGGCGGTTAGACGGGGCAGCCAGGGAGTACGCCGCCGCGTGACCACCTAAGGTGAACACGTCAGGCCGCGGGCAAGGCGAACCCGCCGCGCCGCAAGGCTCAGGCGGCATAAAGCCCGTACAGATCTCAACAAGGACAGGGAGCGATGGCAGTGGCTGAACACAAGACTTGTGGCGCATCGGCGGTGGGCCTGGCGACAGTGGCCGCCGACGGCACCGTCCTCGATAGCTGGTTTCCCGAGCCCGAATTGGCGGAAGGGCCGCTCGCAGGCGGCACGGCGCGGCTATCGCACGAGGAAGTGTCGCGGGCGATCGGCGACGCCGCCGCGAATTGCGTCGGCCCCGACGAGCGACGCGGCGTCGAGGTGATCGGCGTGCGCACGGCGATTGCCTCGCTCGCCGAGCCGCCGCTCGATGCACACGACGTCTATCTGCGCCTGCATCTGCTCAGCCACCGGCTGATCCGCCCGCATGAGGCCAATCTGAGCGGTCTGTTCGGATTGCTTGCCAATGTCGCATGGACCTCGTTTGGTCCCTGCACCGTGGAATCGGTCGCGCAGGTGCGCCTGAAGGCGCGCGCCGCGCGCACCACGTTCGAAGTCACTGGCATCGACAAATTCCCGCGCATGACTGACTACGTCGTGCCCGCAGGCGTGCGTATCGCCAACGTGGACCGGGTCAGGCTCGGCGCCTATCTCGCCCCAGGCACCACGGTCATGCACGAAGGCTTCTGCAATTTCAATGCGGGCACCCTTGGCGCGTCTATGGTCGAAGGCCGCATCAGTTCAGGCGTGGTGGTCGACGATCACAGCGATATCGGCGGCGGCGCGTCGATCATGGGCACGCTCTCGGGCGGCGGCACGCAAGTCGTATCGGTGGGCAAGCGCTGCCTGCTGGGCGCCAACGCGGGGATCGGCATTTCGCTTGGCGACGACTGCGTGGTTGAAGCCGGCTGCTACATCACGGCGGGCACCCGGGTCAGCTTGCCGGACGGCGCGGTGGTCAAGGCAGCCGAGCTGTCGGGGCAGCCGGGGTGGCTGTTCCGCCGCAATTCGCAGAGCGGGGCGGTGGAGGCCATCTCGCGCACCAAGACGTGGGGACAACTGAATCCGGACTTGCACACGCATAACTAGGCGAGCGCAGCGGATACGGCGCGGCCGACGGTTTACGCCACTGTCCTTGGCGTAAACCCCAGTGCGCTAGCGGTCCCATCCTGCCGATGTCGGGTTAGGGGGCTCGATTATGACTTGCCAGGTGACACCAGGTGACACGGTTGGAGCAGAGTCTGACAGCGCCCGCTATTCGACGGGGCTGGCGGAGCGCCTGCTCGCGTCCGAGCGCAGCGTATTGCGGCTGATCACGCGCAACACGCCGCTACCCGAACTGCTCGACGAGGTGTGCCGCCGCGCGGAAGCCTTGCTCGGCGAGGACGCGTCCTGCACGATCCTGCTGCTCGATGCCGACGGCATCCACACGCGTTCCGGCGGTGCGCCGTCGCTGCCGAAGGAATACACCGAGGCGCTGAACGGGGTTGCCATCGGCCCGCAGGTGGGCTCGTGCGGCACCGCCATGTTTCTGCGGCGCCTGGTAGTGGTCGAGGACATCGAGACCGATCCGCTGTGGGTGGACTTCAAGCAGCTCGCCTTGCCGCATGGCTTGCGTTCGTGCTGGTCGATTCCGTTCGAAAACGACGCGGGCCAGGTGCTGGGCGCGTTTGCCGTCTACTACCGCACGCCGCGCCGGCCGGTTGCCGACGAGGAGGCCATGCTGCGCGATATCGGCCGCAGCGTCGGTCTCGCCGTGCATCAGGACGCGATGGCGCGGCGCCTGGCGCAAAGCGAGGAGCACCACCGCCTTGTCGTCAATCATCTGAACGAAGGCATCGTCGTGCAGACGCGCGACGGAGTGGTGCTCGCCTGCAACCCGAGCGCGCTGCGTATGCTGCACGCGGGAAGCGAGCTGATTGGCCAGGACATCCAGACTGTCATGCGGCGCAGCTTCCATGAAGACGGCACGCCGATCGCCCAGACCGACCGCCCGACGGTGCGCGTGCTGGCAAGCGGCAAACCGCTGCTCGGCCAGACGATCGGCGTGGAGCTCGCGGACGACGAAATCATCTGGATCACGGTGAACGTGGTGCCCATCGTGAAGCCTGGCGAGCGCGAGCTGGGTTCGATGCTGATCTCGTTCACCGATATCGGCCCGGTGCGCAAGGCCCAGCAGCAACTCAAATATCTGGCGACGCGCGATTCGCTCACGGGGCTCTACAACCGCGCCTATCTGGCCGACCGGATGCGCGACCTGTTCGAGCCGGCGGGGCTGGACACCGAGCTGGCGCGCGTCGCGGTGCTGTTTGTCGACCTCGACGGTTTCAAGAAGGTCAACGACACCGCGGGCCACGAAGCGGGCGACACGCTGTTGTGCAGCGTCGCGCATCGTCTGGCGTCCTGCGTCAAGGAACAGGACACGCTGGCGCGGGTGGGCGGCGACGAGTTCGTGATCGTCGTGAGCTCGTATGAGAACACCGAGACGCTGATCGCATTCGCGCGCCGCATACTTGAAACGGTGGCCGTGCCGTTCGCGGTGGCGGGCAACGAATACTACCTGGGCGCGTCGATCGGCATCAGTCTCTTCCCCGAAGACGGCCAGGATGTGCCCACGCTGATGCGAAATGCCGACTCGGCGATGTATTCGGCCAAGCAGCGCGGCCGCAACAACTTCCAGTTCTTCACCGCCGATCTGAACAAGCACCTGCAACGGCGCTTTGCGATCGAGCAGTTGCTGCGCCGCGCGCTCGCGGCGGGCGAGCTGAGTCTCGTGTACCAGCCGATCGTCGACAGCCGGAACGGCCGCACGGTCGGCGCGGAAGCGCTGCTGCGCTGGTACAACCGCGAACTGGGCGATGTGTCGCCGGTGGAGTTCATTCCCGTCGCGGAGGATACCGGGCTGATTGTCGCGATCGGCAACTGGGTGCTCGAACATGCGTGCGAGCAGGTGGCGCAATGGCGGCGCACCCTCGCGCCGGATCTCGTGATTGCCGTGAACCTGTCGCCGCGTCAGGTGAGCGAGGGCCTGGCGGAACGCATCGAACGCTGTCTTGCGCGTTGCGGCCTTGGGCCCGATGCGCTGGAGCTGGAGATTACCGAGCGCCTGCTGATGAACGACAGCGAAACCGTGCTGCCGATTCTGACCGCGCTCAGCAGTATGGGCGTGAAGATTTCCGTCGACGACTTCGGCACCGGTTATTCCTCGCTGTCGTATCTGAAGCGTTTCCCGTTACATAACCTCAAGATCGACCGTTCGTTTGTCGCGGGCTTGCCGGACCATCGCGATTCGATTGCGATTACCCAGGCCGTGGTGGCGATGGCGCATTCTCTCGGCATGGACGTGACGGCCGAAGGGGTGGAGACGACGGCGCAGTCGTCGTTCCTGCGCTCGATCGATTGCGACAAGCAGCAAGGCTATCTGTTCAGCCGGCCGATGGCGGCCGGCGCCTATGCACGCAGCCTGACGGACACGCGCAGGCTGGCCGGCGGGGCGAGCGCACAGCAGCAGGCGGAATAAGCGCTTGCCGGGGACCACGTAGCATCGCGGCGGCGATGCGTTGGCCGTTCGTTGTTGCCTGATTACCGCTTGGTTACCTCGCTTGGTTACCTGTCACCTGCCGGGTTCGTCTAAAGTCATGCATTCCTTCCATCTGTTCCCAAGAGGCGACGAATGCTATTGATTGGCGTGCTGGACTCCCCATATGTGCGTCGCGTCGCGATTTCGCTGGCCGTGCTTGGCTTGCCCTTCGAGCACCGCCACGTGTCGGTGTTTCGTCACTTCGACGAGTTTGCACAGCTCAATCCGATTGTCAAAGCACCGACCCTCTTCGAAGACGACGGCACGATGCTGATCGATTCGACGTTGATCCTCGATCACATCGACCACAAGGTCGCTCCCGCGTGCCGTCTGATGCCGGAGGAGCCCGGCGCGCGGCTGCACGCACTGAGCGTGATCGGGCTCGCGCTCGCTGCCACCGAAAAGACCATGCAGGAAGTCTACGAGCGCCAGCTGCGGCCCGAGGCATTGCAGCATGCGCCGTGGCTCGAGCGGGTGCAGAAGCAGATGCACGCCGCATATGGTCTGCTCGAGGCGCGCGTGGCCGGTCATGAAGGCTGGCTGCTGGGGGACCGTATGATGCAGCCGGATATCACGGTGGCGATCGCATGGCGGTTCACGCAGTTCATGCTGCCGGGCGCTGTGGATGCAGCGCGCTATCCGGCGCTGGCCGCGTTCTCCGAACGCGCGGAAGCGTTGCCGGAGTTTATCGGCGCGCCGCTGGAATGAACCGGCGCCGCGATCCGCGCGCGCCGGTCGAATAACCTTTTGACTCGCGTGGAGGCTGGTGGGGCTATCGGCCCGATAGCCCGCATTCGCAGCATACTTCGGGCATGTCGGAAAGCGGCTGCAAGCCCCACTGGCGGCGCTTTCCGGCCGTAGCGCAGATTGTTCGGTTTCCGCAACAAGTGACTTCGCTTTCCGGCTCTTTATCCACAGGTCGCCGATCCTTAGAATCCCACCATCGAAACGTAAAGTAACGTCGCGCCGAAGCGGCGAGACGCAGTGGGAGCAGATATGCGAGCCTTGATCGAAAGACAGTTGTACCACCCATCGGTGATCCTGCCGATGGTGGCGTTAATGCAAATGATGGTGGCGCAGGATTTCAACCTGAGCCAGGTGGGCCTGCTGATGGCCACGAAGGGCGCCCGCGCGGCGTTGCAACGCTCGCGTGAACTGATCTGCGCGCATCACGGTCACTGCCACTGCTGAGCGCAATTTATTGCGCCGGCGGCGCAGTTACACACGCAGCACCTCGTTTCTTCGTTTTCACGCCCCCACTTCGTCACGGCCCACGCGGCCCGGTGTTAGCCGACGGCAGTTCGCCCCCTGCGGCACCTCGAAGACCTCAGCGACAGTTTCCCACGAGCCTTGGCGTAAGATGGCACAAGCCTGCTATCAGCCCTCGGGAGACATGCCATGCCTCAGCATTTCGACGCAGTCGTGATCGGTACAGGACAGGGCGGTTCGCCGCTCGCAGTGCGTCTTGGTAAAAGCGGCCGCAAGACAGCCGTGATCGAGCGCGGCGCGTTCGGCGGCACCTGTGTGAATGTCGGATGTACACCCACCAAGAGTTATGTCGCGAGTGCTCGCGCGGCCCACGTGGCGCGTCACGCCGGCGAGTATGGCGTGCATGTCGCGGGACCGGTTACGGTCGATCTGGCGCAAGTCAAAGCGCGCAAGGACCGGATCATCGGCGAGTCGCGCAACGGCGTCGAAAAATGGCTGCGCGGCGCGGAGAATGTCACCGTGTTCAACGGGCATGCCCGGTTTACCGGGCCGCATAGCTTGAGCATCAGTGGGTCGGATGGGCAGATCGTCGATGAACTGCAGGCCGACGAGATATTTATCAACACCGGCACGCGCGCGGTGGTGCCGCCGCTCGACGGCATTGATCGAATCCGCTACTACACCAACTCCACGCTGCTCGAGTTGACCGAATTGCCGGAGCATCTGGTGATTGTCGGCGGCAGTTATATCGCGCTCGAATTCGCCCAGGTGTTTCGCCGTTTCGGCAGCCGCGTGACCGTGCTCGTGCGCGGCGAGCGCGTGCTGGCTCGCGAGGACGCTGACCTTGCAAACAACGTGCAGAAAGTGCTGGCGCGCGAAGGCATCGAGTTTCGCTTTGGCGGTGAGCCGCAGCGCGTCGAGCCGCTTGCCGGCGACGGCGTGCGCGTGGTCCTCGAGGGTTCGGGGGCTGCCGTGGAGGCGTCGCATCTGCTGTTCGCCACCGGCCGCAGGCCGAATACCGATGACCTCGGTCTCGCGACCGCCGGCCTCGAAACCGACCGGCACGGCATGATTCCCGTGGACGGTGAGTTGCGCACCAAGGTGCCGGGGGTGTGGGCCATCGGCGACGTCAACGGCCGCGGCGCGTTCACGCACACGTCCTATGACGACTATCAGATCGTCGCGGCCAATCTGTTCGACGGCGGCTCGCGCACGGCCGATACCCGCATCATGACGTATGCGGTGTTTGTCGATCCGCCGCTTGCGAGGGTCGGTCTTTCCGAAACCGAAGTGCGCGCTTCTGGCCGCGATGCCCTGATCGCGACCATGCCGATGACGCGGGTCGGCCGCGCGCGTGAACGCGGTGAGACCGACGGCTTCATGAAGGTGCTGGTGGATGCTCAGACAAAACAGATTATCGGCGCGGCGATTCTCGGCATTGAGGGCGATGAAGCGCTGCATACATTCATCGACATCATGACGGCCGGCGCGCCGTATCCGACGTTGCAATATGCGATGCATATTCATCCGACCATCAGCGAACTGGTGCCGACGTTGCTCGATGGGCTGAAGCCGCTTAAGCCGGTGAAGTAGTGCGCATCGGACTATTGGACTTGCCTGTCACCGGATTGAGTAATGACGCTTACCTCGCATCAGAGACGCGGGCCGCGGAGACTGGCCAGCAACCCGTGGCCAGGGAAGGACTGACATCTATATGACTGCGTACTCCACGCCGACTCGCATCGGCTTGATCTCCGACACGCATAATCTCGTGCGTCCGGAAGCCCTGCAGCATCTGGCCGGATGCGACGCCATCATTCATGCCGGTGATATCTGCGAGCAGGCGGTTCTCGATGCACTCGAACGCGTCGCTCCCGTCACGGCAGTACGCGGCAACAACGACATCGGCGACTGGGCTCGCGCGTTGCCGACGCACGCTACGCTCACCGTGCGGCAAGTGAAAATCCGGATCGTGCACGACATCGACGATCTCGATGGGGATATGCGCAGCGAGGGAATTGGCGTCGTCGTCACCGGGCATTCACACAAACCGCTGATCGAGGAGCGCGACGGCGTGCTGTTCGTGAACCCGGGCAGTGCCGGGCCGCGACGTTTCAAGCTACCGGTGTCGGCGGGTCTGCTGCTAGTGGAGGGCGCGAGTGCCACCGCCACGTGGCACTCGTTGCTTTAGGCTCGCGCCGTCGCTCCCGACGCGTAGTTCTCTTCGTCCATCTCCTCGGCCGCGCGTTCGCCGCGCAGCACGGCGTGCGCTTCAGCACGCGTGCCGACGCACGGACCCGAGCCAAGCAACGGCCGGCGCGCGGTTTCGCGCAAGGCGAGCACCGAGACGATCCCGATCAGCGATGCCGCCATCAGGTAGTACGCGGGCATCATCAGATTGCCGGTGCGGTCGACGAGCCACGCGGCGACGAGCGGCGTCGTGCCGCCGAACAGCGACACCGAGATATTGAAGCCGATCGCGAGCGCACCGTAGCGGATGCGGGTGGGGAAGAGCGCCGGCAGCGCCGACGGCATCACGCCCGTGAAGCACGACAGCAGCACACCGAGAATCAGCAGGCCGCTAAACACCGGCAGCACCGCGCCCATGCGGATCAACAAGAGGGCGGGAATCGACAGCGCGAAAAGACCGACGCAGCCGAACAGCATCACCGGCTTGCGGCCGATCGTGTCGGACAGGCGGCCGGCGAACAGCGTCATCGGCATCATCAGCACCATCACGAGCAGCACGAGAAACAGGCCATGCGTTTCGTTGAAATGCAGCGTCGAGGACAGATAGCTCGGCAGATACGACAGCGCCATGTAGTCGGTCACGTTGAAGATCAGCACGAGGCCGACGCACAGCAACAGCGCCTTCCATTGGCGGGCGAGCAGGTCGCGCAGGCTCTGTTTGGGCAGCGCCTTGTCTTCCGCTTCGCGTGCTTCGGCCTGCTTCTTGAATGCGGGCGTTTCTTCGAGCTTCATCCGGATGTACAGACCCACCAGTCCCAGCGGCCCTGCGATCAGGAACGGCACACGCCAGCCCCATGACAGCAGCGCTTCATGCGACAGCGTGGCGGTGAGCAATGCGACGGTCCCTGCGCCGAGCACGTAGCCGATCAGCGTGCCGAACTCGAGGAAGCTGCCCATGAAGCCACGGCGCTTGTCGGTGGAGAACTCGGCGATGAAGGTCGCCGCGCCGCCGTATTCGCCGCCGGTGGAGAAGCCCTGCACCAGCCGCGCGACGAGCAGTAACACGGGGGCGAAGATGCCGATCGACGAATAGCTCGGAATCAGACCGATCGCGAAGGTGCCGGCGGCCATCATGATCATCGTCATGGCGAGCACGCGCTGGCGGCCGATGCGGTCGCCGAGCGGGCCGAATACCATGCCGCCGATCGGTCGCACGAGGAACGCTGCGGCGAACGTGCCGAAGGTCGCGATCAACTGCGCGGACGGATTGCTCGACGGGAAGAACACCTGGCCGAGCGTGACCGCGATGTAGCTATACACGCCAAAGTCGAACCACTCCATGGCGTTGCCGAGCGCCATGGCGCCGACGGCACGTTTGAGTAGGGACCTATCGACGACGGTGATGTCGTCGAGGGTGAGACGTTGTTCCTGGTTTTTGTGTCGCCAGAAGCCGTTGCTGGAAGCGGTCAAGGTGAAAACTCCAATGACTGCGACGAAACTCATGAAAATGCGCATGAATGTTCCGCCACGGGTGCTGGGGAAAGTGCAGTTTCACGAGCTGGGCGAGGGCGCCGGTGACGGCCTTGACGGGTGGGCAAGGGCGTGAAAGCGGAAACGCCGGCGCCACGCATGGCCCTTACGCGCATGTCGCGAAATTGCACTGCTCTAGTGCTGCTGATTGTTTTGCATCTGCGTGGCCGTGGAAGGGGGGCAGATGCATGAGGACGCTCGCGCGGTTCGAAACCGGCGGGGCGCCGCTGAAAGGCCTGGCACGAAAAAGGCCGGTGATGACCGCGAAAATCCCGCGACGTGACCGACAAGCCTTCTTGTATAAAAACTGCTCAATCCGGAGTGCGATGCGCACGGCGCCGCACGGTAGATTGAATGCGAATGATGGCGAATTACTGTTGGAACGACGCACATAATAGCACGATGACAGAGGATCGTGCAAACGGTACGGCCGGCGGGAGGGTGTCCGAGGGCGCCGAATCCCTTGCGGGACGGGGGATTCGGGCGAGTGTGAGAATTTGAAACGGGGGCTTAAAAGCAGCTGGTTTAGGGCTCGGATCGTGGCCCGATAAGTGGCCGGTTTCGAGTCGAATGGGCGAAAAAAATCCGCGCACGGGGCGCGGATTTTTCTTCAAACGGTGTCAGCGAGGGCGGCCGATTCGCGACCCTGCGAGCGCCGAACAGGTCAGATCGGATCAGCTCAGCTCTGCGACGGCGGCACGTAACCCGTAGCCTGATCGGCGCCTTCGCCGAAGAAGAACTTCTCGGTCTGCTTCATCAGATACTGGCGGGCACGCGGATCGGCCATGTTCAGGCGGTTTTCGTTGATCAGCATGGTCTGTTGCTTGAGCCACGCCTGCCAGGCTTCTTTCGAAATGCTTTCGTAGATCCGCTTGCCGAGTTCGCCCGGCAGCGGCGGGAAATCGAGGCCTTCGGCTTCCTTGCCGAGCTTCGCGCATTGAACCATACGAGCCATGCTGTGCTTCTCCTTTAATCGGTGGGGACGCTATTGCGCGCTGTTGCGTTTTTGGGCAGTCGCTTTATATGGGGCCGCTCAGAGCTGTTTCATCAGCACGAGCGACTTGCGCTGCCAGTTATAAAGGCGGCGGCGATCTTCCGGCAGGTCGTCGACCGTTGCCTTCACAAAGCCGCGTTTCAGGAACCAGTGTTCAGTGCGCGTCGTCAGCACGAAAATGCGCGTGAGACCGCGTGCGCGAGCGCGCTGCTCGATGCGCTTCAGAAGCCGCTCGCCGTCGCCGGTGCCTTGCGCTTCCGGTGCGACTGTGAGGCACGCCATTTCGCCGATGCGTTCCTGCGTGTAGGGATAAAGCGCCGCGCAGCCGAACAGCACGCCATCGTGCTCGATCACCGAGAAGTGGTCGATGTCGCGTTCGATCTGGTGGCGGTCGCGCCGCACGAGCGTGCCGTCCGACTCCAGCGGTTCGATCAGCGCGAGAATGCCGCCGACGTCGTCCGGCGTCGCTTCGCGCAGGCTTTCGAGGTTCTCGTACGAGATCATCGTGCCCACGCCATCGTGCAGGAACAGTTCGAGCAGCAGACTGCCGTCGAGCGCGTAGGGGATGATGTGCGCCCGCGCCACGCCGCCACGGCAGGCGCGGATGCAGTGCTTCAGATAGAAGCCGGCGTCGCCGGTGACTTCGCCGCTTTCATGCAGCTTGTAGGCGTCGTCGAGCGACAGTTCGCGCATCAGTTCGGTGCCGTCTTCGCCATCCTGCATCAGGCCCGGCGTCTCGGTCAGGAACACGATCTTGTCGGCGCGCAGCGCGATGGCGGCCGCCGAGGCCACATCTTCCATGGCCAGATTGAACGCCTCGCCAGTGGGCGAGAAGCCGAGCGGCGAGAGCAGCACGAGCTTGCGGCTGGCGAGAGAATGGCGAATCGAATCCGCGTCGATCTTGCGCACCACACCCGTGTGGGCGAAGTCGACCCCGTCCAGAATGCCGACCGGCCGCGCTGTCACGAAGTTGCCGGACACCACGCTGATGTGCGCGTGCGCCATCGGCGTGTTCGGCAAGCCCTGGCTGATCGCCGCCTCGATGTCCAGACGCACTTCGCCGGCCGCTTCCTTCGCGGATTCGAGCGCGCGCGCGTCCGTGATGCGCATGCCGTGCGAAAACTCGGACTCCACGCCGTGCAGGCTCATCTGCTCTTCGACCTGCGGTCGCGAGCCGTGGACGAGCACGATCTGGATGCCCATGGCCTGCAGCAGCGCGATGTCCGACACCAGCGCGTTCAGTAGCCCTTGATGCACCACTTCGCCGCCGAACCCGACGACGAACGTCTTGTTGCGGAACGCGTGAATGTACGGGGCAACCGAACGCATCCAGTCGACGAATTGCGCGTGTTGCGAGTCGGATTCCGTGGCGCCGGACGTGGCCGGAGCGCTCGCGGGCGTGGGGACGAGGTCGGTTTGGGAATTCATGCCCGGGATTATAATGCGCCCCCATGTCGAATGTACCCAAAAGTCCCGCTTCGGCGAACGAGAAAACGGCGCAGGGCGCCGGATCAGACCCATCGCGCGAGTCGCACGGCGAGGGAGGCGCGCGCGCGCGGCCTGCTGGTGGCGTGAAGCAGCAACCGCAGGCGACGCAAAAGTCGCCGCAGGCAGGGCAGCAGTCACGTGAGCCGCGTCGCGAGCACGGCGTTGACCCGAAAGCGTCATCGAAGCCGGCTCAAGGGCAACGCCCGCGTGATGACGCTCGCCGTCAAGCGGGTGCAGGCCAGGGGCCGGATCAGCGGGGGCGCAATACGCCTCGGGATGCGCAAAACACGGCCGGGCCTACGCGTGGCGCTGATGGCGAGCGTGAACCGCGGGCGCCACGTCCGCCGCGCGCCGCGCGGATAGTCGAGCCCAATCCGATTCCGCCTATCACCTTTCCCGAAGCGCTGCCGGTTTCCGGCCGACGCGAGGAAATCGCGCGGGCGATTGCCAACAACCAGGTGGTGATCGTCTGCGGCGAGACCGGCTCGGGCAAGACCACGCAGTTGCCGAAAATCTGTCTCGAACTCGGGCGTGGGCTCGGTGCGGGCGGCTCGGGCCTGATCGGCCACACGCAGCCGCGCCGGATTGCGGCATCGGCGACGGGGCGGCGCATCGCTGAGGAACTCGGCACGCCGTTCGGCGAAGTGGTCGGCTACAAGGTGCGGTTTACCGACAATCTCTCGCCGGGCGCTTCGGTCAAGCTGATGACGGACGGTATTCTGCTGGCGGAGACGCAGACCGATCCGCTGTTGAAGGCCTACGACACGCTGATCATTGACGAAGCGCATGAGCGCAGCCTGAACATCGATTTTCTGCTCGGCTATTTGCGTGAAGTTTTGCCGAAGCGGCCGGATCTGAAGCTGATCGTCACCTCGGCCACCATCGATGCGGATCGTTTTGCGCGCCACTTCGGCACGGATGACAAGCCCGCGCCGGTGATCGAGGTGAGCGGGCGGCTCTATCCGGTCGAGGTGCGTTATCGCGCGGTGGCGGAAGACAGTCCGGCCGTGAAGTCCGCGGAAGGTTCCTCGTCGTCTTCGTCATCGTCGTCGCGCGAGCGGCCCAAAACGCAGCGCGAGACCGATCGCGATCTGATGGACGCGATCATCGACGCCGTGGATGAACTGTGCCGCGAAGGTCCCGGCGACGTGCTGGTGTTCCTGCCTGGTGAGCGCGAAATTCGCGACGCCGCCGAGGCGCTGCGCAAGCATCATCCGCCGCATACGGAAATTTTGCCGCTGTTCGCGCGGTTGTCGGCGGCGGAGCAGGAGCGCGTGTTCCGGCCCTCGAACGCGCGGCGCATCGTGCTGGCCACCAACGTCGCGGAAACTTCGCTGACCGTGCCGGGGATTCGCTACGTCGTCGATACGGGTTTGGCTCGCGTGAAGCGCTACTCGTACCGTAACAAGGTCGAGCAGTTGCAGGTGGAGTCGATCTCGCAGGCGGCGGCCAATCAGCGGGCCGGTCGTTGCGGCCGGGTCGCGGATGGCGTGTGCATCCGCCTGTACGAGGAGACCGATTTCCAGTCGCGCGTGCGCTTCACCGATCCGGAGATTTTGCGGTCGTCGCTGGCGTCCGTGATTCTGCGGATGAAGTCGCTGCACCTCACCGCGATCGAAACCTTCCCGTTCATCGAACCGCCGCCCGGCCGCGCAATTGCCGATGGGTATCAACTGCTGAACGAGCTTGGCGCGGTCGACGACGATAACGAGCTCACGCCGCTTGGCCGCGAACTCGCGCGCTTGCCGCTCGATCCGCGCGTCGGGCGCATGATTCTCGCTGCGCGTGACCAGCAGGCGCTGCGCGAAGTGCTGATCATCGCGAGCGCACTGTCGGTGCAGGATCCGCGCGACCGGCCGATCGAAGCGCAGGAGCAGGCCGATCAGGCTCACCGTCGCTTTGCTGACGAGCGTTCTGAGTTTCTGCAATGGCTCAAGATCTGGAACTGGTTCGACGAGGCCATCGCGCACAAGAAGTCGAACCGGCAGTTGCATGACGAGTGTCGTGCCAATTTCTTGTCGCAACTGCGCTTGCGCGAATGGCGCGACGTTCATTCGCAATTGCTGACGGTGGTGCGCGAGCACGGCTGGCGCATCAATGAAGCCGAGGCCACGTTCGAGCAGATTCACCTCGCGCTGTTGACGGGGCTGCTCGGCAATATCGGCCTGAAGGCGGATGATGAGCCTTACTACCTCGGTGCACGCACCATCAAGTTTTATCTGTGGCCGGGTTCGGCGCTGGTGAAGAAAGCCGGGCGCTGGGTGATGGCTGCAGAACTGGTCGAAACAAGCCGGCTTTACGCGCGTTGTATTGCGAAGATCGAGCCGGAGTGGATCGAGCAGATCGGTGCGCATTTGCTGAAGAAGTCGCTCTCGGAGCCACATTGGGAAAAGCGCGCGGCGCAGGTGTCGGCCTTTGAGCGGGCCGTGCTGTACGGTCTGCCGATTTATCACCGGCGGCGGGTGAGTTTCGGCAAGCAGGACCCGGCGCGGGCGCGTGAATTGTTTATCCGCGGCGCGCTGGTGGAAGGCGAATTCGATACCAAGCTCGCGTTCTTCGCGCACAACCGCAAGCTGCTTGCCGATATCGAGCAGCTCGAACACAAATCGCGCCGTCAGGATGTGCTGGTCGACGATGAACTGATTTACGCGTTCTACGATCAGGCGTTGCCGCGCGGGATCTACACGGGCGCGTCATTCGAACGCTGGTATCGCGATGAAGTGAAGAAGAGCGGGCAGCCGGAAGACAAGCTGCGCCTGCTGTATCTGTCGCGTGACGATCTGATGCGTCACGAGGCGGCTGGAGTGACGACGGACCTGTTTCCGAAGCGGATGACGATGTCGGGTGTCGAGATGGCGCTGACCTATCACTTCGAGCCCGGTTCGCCACGCGATGGCGTGACGCTTGCCGTGCCGCTCTACGCGCTGAACCAGGTGGATGCGCGGCGCTGCGAATGGCTCGTGCCCGGCATGCTGAAGGAAAAGACACAACTGCTGCTGAAGTCGCTGCCGCAAAAGTTGCGGCGGCATTGCGTGCCGCTGCCGGAATACGCCGCGGGGTTTGTGGATCGCAACGGTGGGCCGCGTTTCGGAGCGGGTGGTTTGTTGGAGTCGCTGATTGCGGATGTTCGCGAGCAGACGCAGGTCGCGATGAAGCAGTCTGATTTCAAGCTCGAGACTCTGGCTGCGCATCTGTTCATGAACTTCAAGGTCGTGGATGAGCACGGGCGGCAGCTCGCGATGGGACGCAATCTCGCGCAACTGCGCGCGGAGCTCGGTGGTCAGGCGCAGCAGCATTTTCAGAAGATTGCTTCCGGGGCAGCGGGTGTGGCGCTGGCCGGGGCGAGTGGCGTGGGAGGTGGAGCGGCCGCTGATAGCGGTGATGGACGGGGACGAGAGGCAGGACCGGGATTCGGGCAAGGCGGTCATGCGCGCGGGCCGGGCGGTGCGGCAGGTATTGTGGGTGGCGCGGGTGTCGCGGGTGCAACGTCACGCGAGAGAGCGGGTCGAGCTTCGCGCGGGCCAGGTGGCGTACCGGTGCCGCAGACCGCTTCGTCAGAAACGCCGACGACGACCGCGCTCTACGAGAACCTGACGACCTGGAACTTCGGCAAGCTTCCCGAGTTGCTGGAAATCCGCCGCGGCGGGCAGACGTTGTTTGGTTATCCGGCGCTTGTCGATCGCGGGACGCATTGCGATGTCGAGGTGTTCGATTCGCCGGACGAAGCCGCGCGAATTCACCGCGCGGGATTGCGGCGATTGTTCGCGCTGCAATTGAAGGAGCCGATCAAGTATCTGGAGAAGAACCTCCCGGGCCTGCGTGAGATGGCGATGCAGTTCATGCCGCGCGGCACGCAGGAAGAGTTGCGCGACCAGTTGGTGGATACCGCGCTCGATCGCGCCTGTCTGCAGGACCCATTGCCGGCCGACGATGTTGCATTCCACACGCGACGCGATGAAGGACGCAGCCGGCTGACCCTGCTCGCGCAGGAAATTGCCCGGCTGGTGGGGCAAATTCTCAGCGAATACGCGAGCGTTACCAAGAAGCTGGTGCAGGCGAAGCCGTTTGCGGCGGCCCATGCGGACATGCTAGGCCAACTCGATGCGCTGATCGGCAAGCGCTTCGTGATCGACACGCCATATGCGCAGCTTGCGCACTTTCCGCGCTACCTGAAGGGGATCGTGCTGCGTATCGACAAGCTCAAAGCCGACCCGGCCCGCGACGCGCGGCAGTTTGCCGAGTTTCATCCGCTGCTGCAGAACTATCAGCGCGCGCTCGCGCAGCGCGGTGGTGTCATGGACGCGCGATTGCTGGAGTTTCGCTGGCTGCTGGAGGAGTTGCGGATCTCGCTGTTTGCGCAGGAGCTGCGTACACCGATGCCGGTGTCGGTGAAGCGGCTGTACAAGGTGTGGGAGTCGATGCAGCGGTGAGGGGTTTGAGCTGCGGATGCTTGACCTGGGGGCGATTCTTTAATCGCTCGCACGGAATGCCGTTGTGCTGTTGCGCCGTTCGCTATGAGTATAAAAAAGCGCGACATCGATCCCTTGGGGATCGGTGTCGCGCAAAAGATGCAGATCGCCCAGACCTGCATCCACTCGCTGCTCGTATTACCGGGCACCTGCGATGACTGTTGTCATTGTCCGGCGGGACGGCGAAGTGTCGGTATAAGTAAATTCTTAAAAAAATGTTTGATGGATCGAACGTTGGCCTTCCAGGATGAAAAAAGGCGGGTTGCTGAATCCAGCAACCCGCCTTTTAAATTTAGTAGTCCGATGCAGGGGAATCGCTATTACTGCCGGCGTTTTCCCTGCATCCTACCAACGTCTACATTTAGAACTCGTAGCCTACTTGAGCGCGCACACCTGCATCACCCGTCGAGGTGGCCGACACTGCGCCGTTCACGAGCCATTTGCCGTTCATCGAACGGTGGGTGACACCGACAGCCAGTGCCGAGCCGTTCTTGTACGCACCAGCTCCGCCAGCCACAATCGTCTTGCCCGGACCCGACGGCGTCATGTTCGGCATGGCCATTGCTGCGGCGATGCCGGCGTAGGCGTTCTTCGCGACCTGATTCACCGAGTCTTGCACCGCGTTCACTTGCTGGTCGGTATAGTCCTTCGCCGACATGCCTGCGGGCAGATCGCCAACGGCAGCGTGCAGCGCCGAGTTCATCTGACCAAGGTTGACGGCGTCGGTATCTTCCGTGCCGGCTGCAACGTTGGTGATCTGACGCTCGTGACCTGCTGAGCCCATGGACACCGTGTTATCGCGGTCTGCGACTGAGTCGGCGCCGATCGCTACGGAGTTGTTGCCCGTTGCCTTGGCGTGATGACCCATTGCCGTGCTGTTGTCGCCCGAGGCGATGGAACCTGCGCCGTCGGCAGTGCTGTTGTTGCCGGAGGCGGTGGAGTTCGCGCCGGTTGCGGTGCTGTCGCTGCCGGAGGCCGTCGAGTTTGCACCGGTTGCCGTGCTGTTGTCGCCTGTCGCCGAGCCGTTGCTTGCGTTGTTCACGGTAATCTCTGTGACGCGAGAATCGATGCTCGTCATTTGTGTGGTGATGCCGCTGATCTGTTGCTGGAGGTTATCCTGCACCGCGTACAGCTGGCTACCGTTGACCGCGTCGAGGCTCGTGCTGTTGACCGCGCCGTTGGCCACACCGGTCAGCACTCGCGCGCCTTGGGTGCCGGTGAAGTTCACCAGCTGGCCGTTGGTTGCGCTTGCAACCGTAATGTTGCCGGTCGCGCTGTCCTGCTGCACCAGGCCGAGAGTGCCGTTGTTGATCTCGTTGGTGATGCTGTCCATGCGGCCAGCAACGTTCGTCACTTCGGTGTCGAGATTCGAGATCGCATCGCCGGCGTTGTGCACGGTTTGACCGTTGACCACGTATGACGGAGCGGTGATCGTGCCATCAGGGTTGACGGTCGAGCCGCCGCCCATCGCGCTGGCTGTTGACGCGCTTGCGTTGAACAGTTGCGAGCCGTTGACCGCGTCGACGCTCGTTGCGTTGACCGCACCTGCTGATACACCGGTCAGAACACGCGAGCTACCTTGCGCGTTCGTGAAGTCGACGGTGTCGCCGTTCAGACCCTTGGCCACCGTGATGTTGCCAGTCGACGCATCTTGTTGCACGAGGCCGACTTCGCCGTTGTTCAACTGGTTCGTGATGTTGCTTACGTTGGTGTTCAGCGTGGCGATGTCTTTCGTGTTGCCCGCTACGCGGCCATCGAGATTGCTGACTGCGTCGCCGACGGTATTGACCGTGCTGGTTGTGCCGTCTGCGTTGGTGACGGTGTAGCTTGGGGCGATTACTGCGCCGGTGGTCGGATCGACTGCTGCGCCGCCGCCCAGTGCTGTGGTTACGCCCTTGAGTTGCGAGACGTTGACTGCGTCTGTATCGGCCGTGCCGTTCGATACGCTTTTGAGCTGGCGTGTACCTGCTGTGCCGGCGAAGTCTACTGCTGCGCCGTCGGTGGTCTTGCCTACCGTCAGGTTTGCACCTGCGGATGCCTGCTGGACCAGACCGGCTGTGCCGTTGTTCATGTTGTTGACTGTATTTTGCAGGTTCGACACGCTCTGGTTCGTTGCGTACAGTTGCGAGCCGTTCACCGCGTCCATGCTCGATGCGCTCAGCGCACCGGCGGCGACGTTGACGATCTTGTTACTGTGCATATCGACCTGGTTCATCATATTGATGCCCATGGGCCCATACAGTGAAATCGTGCCCGCGCTGTTGCTGCCCGTTGCGCCGACCAGCAGCGTTGCGTTGGTGCTGTCCGGATTAAAGTAGCTTCCGTTTTCTGCGAGTGCGATGCCAGTGCCGCCCGCGCCGCTGCCACCACAGGTACCGGGCGCGGTGGGCAACGTTGCACTGCTTCCCCACACGCCGTTGCCCGCACTCGAACTTCCCGTGAAGCTGAAATATGAAGTCGACGCGGTACCCGAGCAGTTCACGATGGAACCGGCCATAGCAGACGGCGCGAATGTCAATGAGCCCAGTGCGGTCGCAAGCATCACGCCGCCTGTGCCCAGGACGTTGCTGGCGGAAACACCCCGTGCCTTCCGGCTGCTCTTTGAATGGCCCTTCGCCAGTTCCGATGCGACGGCCCAGCCACCCGTGATGACGTTTCTAACGATGCGATAAGCGTGATTCATGATATTCCCAAAGATGTAGTTACGGAAAACGCGCTACGTGCACTACCGATTCCGGCGACATCTTCGTTGTCTCGAAGCATCGCCGTTAATACGTGACAGGTGGCGCAATGAAGGAAATTGTAGGCATAGCTGTGTAGGTGGAATATCAGACTAGTCTCAAAAGTCTTGCTGAGAATGGCGTGGAATGGGACAGGCGGGATGACACTGCGAAGTGAGGGCGAAATGTCCCCTTTCGTCGTTGACTGTCATATTGGACGCGCTACCTGTTCGGAATATTCCGAATGCCCGAATTTTCTGGCGCGTCGTTGCCTATTACATCTCGTTCGCTAAGCAACGCGTCCCCACGGGAGATGCTGACGGTTGCAGCAGTGAATACCAGATTTCACCGCTTCATCTAAGAATAGCTGAGGGTTTTCCATATGTTTTGAGAGTCGTCCTATTACCTGTTAAAAGCTCGAAATTTACAGTTAGGTCATCGCTTGAAGGGTTAATGAGATGCGCTGGGTTTCAGTTTTCACGGGCAATTTCTCAATCCTTCGATCTCCACCTGATTTGCGCGATATGTCAAATCGATCTTCCGCGCTGCAGACAAATTCGAATTTAAATAGGATGGAATTGTGAATAAGTCTTATAAAACCGTATGGAATGAAACGACCGGGACGTATGTCGCCGCGCCGGAACTGGCGAAGGGTCGTTCAAAGAGCAGCCGGAAGGCACGGGGTGTTTCCACCAGCAACGTCCTGGGCACAGGCGGCGTGATGCTTGCGACCGCACTGGGCTCATTGGCATTCGCGCCGTCTGCTATGGCCGGTTCCATCGTGAACTGCTCGGGTACCGCGTCGACTTCATATTTCAGCTTCACGGGAAGTTCGAGTGCGGGCAACGGCGTGTGGGGAAGCAGTGCAACGTTGCCCACCACGCCCGCTACCTGTGGTGGCAGCGGCGCGGGCGGCACTGGCATCGCACTCGCAGAAAACGGAAACTACTTTAATCCGGACAGCACCAACGCAACGCTGCTGGTCGGCGCAACGGGCAGTAACAGCGCGGGCACGATTTCACTGTATGGGCCCATGGGCATCAATATGATGAACCAGGTCGATATGCACAGTAACAAGATCGTCAACGTCGCCGCCGGTGCGCTGAGCGCATCGAGCATGGACGCGGTGAACGGCTCGCAGCTGTTCGCAACGAACACGAACGTGTCGAACCTGCAGACCACGGTGAACAACATCACCAACGGCAACGCCGGCGTCAAGTACTTCCACGCGAACTCGACGGGAGCGGATTCGACGGCGTCGGGAACGAACTCGATCGCAATCGGCCAGGCGGCGACGTCGGTGGGTGCCGCGGCAATCGCAGTAGGCATGAATGCGACGACGAGCGGAAATAACTCGACGTCCATCGGCGGAGATTCGAAGGCGGGTAACCACTCGGTGTCAATCGGCAACGGTGCGGATACGTCCGGCGCAGACTACGGTGTTGCGGTCGGTGTCAACTCGTCGGCAAATGGCCTGTGGGCCACGGCGATGGGTGCGTCGGCGGCCGCATCGGGCGACAAGTCGGTGAGCATCGGTACGAACTCCACTGCCTCCGGGAGCCAGTCAACGGCGCTGGGGCTGCAGGCGACGGCCTCGGCGGCGAACTCGGTGGCGCTGGGTTCGGGCTCGACGACCACGGCCAATCTGACGGCAGCGGGTTACAACCCGGGCAACAGCACGCTGTCGGGTACGGCTTCGACAGCGAACGGCGAAGTGTCGGTCGGTTCGGCAGGCAAGGAACGTCGTGTGACGAACGTGGCAGCCGGTTCGGCCGCCACGGATGCAGTAAACGTGAGCCAGCTGATGTCGGAAGACGCGAAGGTCAATGCCGACGGTACGGCAACGGCAGCGGCGCTGGGCGGCGGTGCGAGCTACGACGCAAGCACGGGCACGATCAAGGCACCGACGTACGTGGTGCAGAGCGGCACGTTCAGCGACGTGGGCTCGGCGCTCACCAAGCTCGACGGCGCGACCACCAAGAATACCAGCGACATCTCGACGCTGAACACGACGGTGAACAACATCACCAACGGCACGGCTGGTCTGGTGCAGCAGAACGCGACCACCCATGCCATCACGGTGGCAAGTGCAACGGCAGGCACGACGGTGGACTTCACCGGCACGGCAGGCACGCGTCAGCTGAAAGGCGTATCGGCCGGTACGGCGAACACGGACGCAGTGAACGTGGCGCAACTGAAGGCCGCAGGCCTGAACGTGGACACGTCGGGCAATGCGACCAACGCGTTCGTGGCGTATGACGACACGAGCAAAGGCAAGGTGACGCTGGGTGGTGGTGCGAGCGGCACGACCATCACGGACGTGAAGGCCGGTGCGCTGAGCGCATCGAGCATGGACGCGGTGAACGGCTCGCAGCTGTACGCGACGAACACGAACGTGACGAACCTGCAGAATACAGTCAACAACATCAACAACGGCACGGCTGGTCTGGTGCAGCAGAACGCTACGACCAAGGTAATCACGGTCGCGAGCGCAACCGACGGCGCACTGGTTGACTTCACCGGCACGCAGGGCGCACGTCAATTGACAGGCGTGTCGAAGGGTGCCGTTAATGCCTCGAGCGTTGACGCCATCAACGGTGCGCAACTGTTCGCAGCCTCGCAGAGCGAAGCTGCTGCCTTGGGCGGCGGCGCAGCGGTCAACGCCGATGGCTCGGTGAAGGCCCCGACGTATTCGATCAATGGCTCGACGTACAACAATGTCGGCGACGCGCTGACGGCGGCGGCTTCGGTTGGTGCGGGTGTGGATCCTAACGCGGTGGCCTACAACGACGGTTCGAAGGATGTCGTGACGCTGAAGGGCGCAGAAGGTACAACGCTCTCGAATGTGAAGGCCGGTGTTGCCGACATGGACGCGGTGAACGTGGGTCAGTTGAAGGCAGCGGGCCTGAACACGGACGACTCGGGCAACGTGACGAACGCGTTTGTTGCCTACGACGACGCGACGAAGGGTCAGGTCACGCTGGGTGGCGCAACGGGTACGACGATCTCGAACGTGAAGGCAGGTGTTGCCGACATGGACGCAGTGAACGTTTCGCAGCTGAAGGACGTGGACACGCGTGCTCAGGACGGCATCAATGGCCTGAATGGTGAGATGGCAACGGTGAAGGACGGTATCGACGGTCTGGCTGGCCAGGTTGCTCAGAACACTGACGGTATCAACGGCCTGAACGGCGACATGGCAACGGTGAAGGACGGCATCAACGGCCTGAATGGCCAGATGGCCTCTGTCCAGAACGGCATCGACGGCCTCAACGCCGACATGACCAACGTGGTCAAGTACGACGATGCAAGCCATGGCCAGATCAGCCTGGACGGTGCAAACGGCACGACGATTGCAAACGTGAAGGCCGGTGTTGCCGACATGGACGCAGTGAACGTTTCGCAGCTGAAGGACGTGGACACGCGTGCCCAGGACGGTATCAACGGCCTGAATGGTGAGATGGCAACGGTGAAGGACGGCATTGACGGTCTGGCTGGCCAGGTTGCTCAGAACACCGACGGTATCAACGGCCTGAACGGCCAGATGGCTTCTGTCCAGAACGGTATCGACGGCCTCAATGCCGACATGACCAATGTGGTCAAGTACGACGACGCAAGCCACGGCCAGATCAGCCTGGACGGCGCGAACGGCACGACGATTGCCAACGTGAAGGCGGGTGTTGCCGACATGGACGCGGTGAACGTTTCGCAGCTGAAGGACGTGGACACGCGTGCCCAGGACGGTATCAACGGCCTTAATGGTCAGATGGCATCGGTCCAGGACGGCATCAACGGTCTGAACGGTGATATGGCAACGGTGAAGGACGGTATCGATGGCCTGAATGGCCAGATGGCATCTGTCCAGAACGGCATCGACGGCCTCAACGCCGACATGACCAATGTGGTCAAGTACGACGACGCAAGCCACGGCCAGATCACGCTGGACGGCGTGAACGGCACGACGATCGCAAACGTGAAAGCCGGTGTCGCCGACATGGACGCGGTGAACGTTTCGCAACTGAAGGACGTGGACACGCGTGCCCAGGACGGCATTAACGGCCTGAATGGTGAAATGGCAACGGTGAAGGATGGTATCGACGGACTGAACGGCCAGATGGCATCGGTGCAGAACGGTATCGACGGTCTGAATGGTGAAGTCGGCAAGAACACTGGCGACATTACCAACATCACGAACCAGATCAACAATGGTGAGATCGGTCTGGTGCAGCAGGACGCGACGAGCCGCAACATCACGGTTGCAGCGAACACGGACGGCACAGTGGTGGACTTCACGGGCACGGCAGGCACGCGTCAGCTGAAGGGTGTATCTGAAGGCACGGCCGACACGGACGCAGTGAACGTTTCGCAGCTGAAGGCCGCAGGCCTGAACGTGGACACGTCGGGCAATGTGACGAACGCGTTTGTTGCCTACGACGACGCGACGAAGGGTCAGGTCACGCTGGGTGGTGCAACGGGTACGACGATCTCGAACGTGAAGGCAGGTGTTGCCGACATGGACGCGGTGAACGTTTCGCAACTGAAGGACGTGGACACGCGTGCCCAGGACGGTATCAACGGCCTGAACGGTCAGATGGCATCGGTCCAGGACGGTATCAATGGCCTGAACGGTGACATGGCTTCGGTCAAGGACGGCATCAACGGCCTGAACGGCGACATGGCCTCGGTCAAGGACGGCATCAACGGCCTGAACGGCGAGATGGCTTCTGTCCAGAACGGCATCGACGGCATCAACGCCGACATGACCAACGTGGTCAAGTACGACGACGCAAGTCACGGCCAGATCAGCCTGGACGGTGCAAACGGCACGACGATCTCGAACGTGAAGGCCGGCGTTGCCGACATGGACGCGGTGAACGTGGCACAGCTGAAGGACGTGGACACACGTGCCCAGGACGGTATCAACGGCCTGAATGGTGAGATGGCAACGGTGAAGGACGGTATCGACGGCCTGAACGGCCAGATGGCATCGGTGCAGAACGGTATCGACGGCCTGAATGGCGAAGTCGGCAAGAACACTGGCGACATTACCAACATCACGAACCAGATCAACAATGGTGAAATCGGTCTGGTGCAGCAGGACGCGACGAGCCGCAACATCACGGTTGCAGCGAACACGGACGGCACAGTGGTGGACTTCACGGGCACGGCAGGCACGCGTCAGCTGAAGGGTGTATCTGAAGGCACGGCCGACACGGACGCAGTGAACGTTTCGCAGCTGAAGGCCGCAGGCCTGAACGTGGACACGTCGGGCAACGTGACGAACGCGTTTGTTGCATACGATGACGCGACGAAGGGCCAGGTCACGCTGGGCGGCGCAACTGGCACGACGATCTCGAACGTGAAGGCGGGCGTTGCCGACATGGACGCAGTGAACGTTGCCCAACTGAAGGACGTGGACACACGTGCCCAGGATGGCATCAATGGCCTGAACGGCGAGATGGCATCGGTGAAGGACGGTATCGACGGTCTGAATGGCCAGATGGCTTCTGTCCAGAATGGCATCGACGGCATCAACGCCGACATGACCAATGTGGTCAAGTACGACGACGCAAGCCACGGCCAGATCAGCCTGGACGGCGCGAACGGCACGACGATCGCAAACGTGAAAGCCGGTGTTGCCGACATGGACGCGGTGAACGTTTCGCAGCTGAAGGACGTGGACACGCGTGCCCAGGACGGTATCAACGGCCTGAACGGTGAGATGGCAACGGTGAAGGACGGCATTGACGGTCTGGCTGGTCAGGTTGCTCAGAACACCGACGGTATCAATGGCCTGAACGGCCAGATGGCATCTGTCCAGAACGGTATCGATGGCCTCAATGCCGACATGACCAATGTGGTCAAGTACGACGACGCAAGCCACGGCCAGATCAGCCTGGACGGCGCGAACGGCACGACGATTGCCAACGTGAAGGCGGGTGTTGCCGACATGGACGCGGTGAACGTTTCGCAGCTGAAGGACGTGGACACGCGTGCCCAGGACGGTATCAACGGCCTTAATGGTCAGATGGCATCGGTCCAGGACGGCATCAACGGTCTGAACGGTGATATGGCAACGGTGAAGGACGGTATCGATGGCCTGAATGGCCAGATGGCATCTGTCCAGAACGGTATCGACGGCATCAACGCCGACATGACCAATGTGGTCAAGTACGACGACGCAAGCCACGGCCAGATCGCGCTGGACGGCGTGAACGGCACGACGATCGCAAACGTGAAAGCCGGTGTTGCCGACATGGACGCGGTGAACGTTTCGCAACTGAAGGACGTGGACACGCGTGCCCAGGACGGCATTAACGGCCTGAATGGTGAAATGGCAACGGTGAAGGACGGTATCGACGGACTGAACGGCCAGATGGCATCGGTGCAGAACGGTATCGACGGTCTGAATGGTGAAGTCGGCAAGAACACCGGCGACATTACCAACATCACGAACCAGATCAACAATGGTGAAATCGGTCTGGTGCAGCAGGACGCGACGAGCCGCAACATCACGGTTGCAGCGAACACGGACGGCACAGTGGTGGACTTCACGGGCACGGCAGGCACGCGTCAGCTGAAGGGTGTGTCTGAAGGCACGGCCGACACGGACGCAGTGAACGTGGCGCAGCTGAAGGCCGCAGGCCTGAACGTGGACACGTCGGGCAACGTGACGAACGCGTTTGTTGCCTACGACGACGCGACGAAGGGTCAGGTCACGCTGGGCGGTGCAACTGGCACGACGATCTCGAACGTGAAGGCAGGTGTTGCCGACATGGACGCAGTGAACGTTTCGCAACTGAAGGACGTGGACACGCGTGCCCAGGACGGTATCAACGGCCTGAACGGTCAGATGGCATCGGTCCAGGACGGTATCAATGGCCTGAACGGTGACATGGCTTCGGTCAAGGACGGCATCAACGGCCTGAACGGCGATATGGCCTCGGTCAAGGACGGCATCAACGGCCTGAACGGCCAGATGGCTTCTGTCCAGAACGGTATCGACGGCATCAACGCCGACATGACCAATGTGGTCAAGTACGACGACGCAAGCCACGGCCAGATCATGCTGGACGGTGCGAACGGCACGACGATCTCGAACGTGAAGGCCGGTGTTGCTGACATGGACGCAGTGAACGTGGCGCAGTTGAAGGCAGCGGGCCTGAACACGGACGACTCGGGCAACGTGACGAACGCGTTTGTTGCCTACGACGACGCGACGAAGGCTCAGGTCACGCTGGGTGGCGCAACGGGTACGACGATCTCGAACGTGAAGGCCGGTGTTGCCGACATGGACGCAGTGAACGTTGCCCAACTGAAGGACGTGGACACACGTGCCCAGGACGGTATCAACGGCCTGAATGGTGAAATGGCAACGGTGAAGGATGGTATCGACGGTCTGAATGGTGAAGTCGGCAAGAACACCGGCGACATTACCAACATCACCAACCAGATCAACAATGGTGAGATCGGTCTGGTGCAGCAGGACGCGACGAGCCGCAACATCACGGTTGCAGCGAACACGGACGGCACAGTGGTGGACTTCACGGGCACGGCAGGCACGCGTCAGCTGAAGGGTGTGTCTGAAGGCACGGCCGACACGGACGCAGTGAACGTTTCGCAGCTGAAGGCCGCAGGCCTGAACGTGGACACGTCGGGCAATGTGACGAACGCGTTTGTTGCCTACGACGATGCGACGAAGGGTCAGGTCACGCTGGGCGGTGCAACGGGTACGACGATCTCGAACGTGAAGGCAGGTGTTGCCGACATGGACGCGGTGAACGTTTCGCAGTTGAAGGACGTGGACACACGTGCCCAGGACGGTATCAACGGCCTGAACGGCGAGATGGCAACGGTGAAGGACGGCATCGACGGTCTGGCTGGCCAGGTTGCTCAGAACACCGACGGCATTAACGGTCTGAATGCTGACATGGCCTCTGTCAAGGATGGCATCAACGGCATCAACGCCGACATCGCCAACGCGGTCAAGTACGACGACGCAAGCCACGGCCAGATCACGTTGGACGGTGCGAACGGCACGACGATTGCAAACGTGAAGGCAGGCGTTGCCGACATGGACGCAGTGAACGTTGCCCAACTGAAGGACGTGGACACGCGTGCCCAGGACGGCATCAACGGCCTGAATGGTCAGATGGCATCGGTGCAGGACGGTATCAATGGCCTGAACGGCGACATGGCCTCGGTGAAGGACGGCATCAACGGCCTGAACGGCCAGATGGCTTCTGTCCAGAACGGCATCGACGGCATCAACGCCGACATGACCAATGTGGTCAAGTACGACGACGCAAGTCACGGCCAGATCAGCCTGGACGGCGCGAACGGCACGACGATCTCGAACGTGAAGGCCGGTGTTGCTGACATGGACGCAGTGAACGTTTCGCAGCTGAAGGCCGCAGGCCTGAACGTGGACACGTCGGGCAATGTGACGAACGCGTTTGTTGCCTACGACGACGCGACGAAGGGTCAGGTCACGCTGGGTGGTGCAACGGGTACGACGATCTCGAACGTGAAGGCAGGTGTTGCCGACATGGACGCGGTGAACGTTTCGCAACTGAAGGACGTGGACACGCGTGCCCAGGACGGTATCAACGGCCTGAACGGTCAGATGGCATCGGTCCAGGACGGTATCAATGGCCTGAACGGTGACATGGCTTCGGTCAAGGACGGCATCAACGGTCTGAACGGTGACATGGCCTCGGTCAAGGACGGCATCAACGGCCTGAACGGCGAGATGGCTTCTGTCCAGAACGGCATCGACGGCATCAACGCCGACATGACCAACGTGGTCAAGTACGACGACGCAAGTCACGGCCAGATCAGCCTGGACGGTGCAAACGGCACGACGATCTCGAACGTGAAGGCCGGCGTTGCCGACATGGACGCGGTGAACGTGGCACAGCTGAAGGACGTGGACACACGTGCCCAGGACGGTATCAACGGCCTGAATGGTGAGATGGCAACGGTGAAGGACGGTATCGACGGCCTGAACGGCCAGATGGCATCGGTGCAGAACGGTATCGACGGCCTGAATGGCGAAGTCGGCAAGAACACTGGCGACATTACCAACATCACGAACCAGATCAACAATGGTGAAATCGGTCTGGTGCAGCAGGACGCGACGAGCCGCAACATCACGGTTGCAGCGAACACGGACGGCACAGTGGTGGACTTCACGGGCACGGCAGGCACGCGTCAGCTGAAGGGTGTATCTGAAGGCACGGCCGACACGGACGCAGTGAACGTTTCGCAGCTGAAGGCCGCAGGCCTGAACGTGGACACGTCGGGCAACGTGACGAACGCGTTTGTTGCATACGATGACGCGACGAAGGGCCAGGTCACGCTGGGCGGCGCAACTGGCACGACGATCTCGAACGTGAAGGCGGGCGTTGCCGACATGGACGCAGTGAACGTGGCGCAGTTGAAGGCAGCGGGCCTGAATACGGACGACTCGGGCAACGTGACGAACGCGTTTGTTGCCTACGACGACGCGACGAAGGGTCAGGTCACGCTGGGTGGTGCAACGGGCACGACGATCTCGAACGTGAAGGCCGGTGTTGCCGACATGGACGCAGTAAACGTTGCCCAACTGAAGGACGTGGACACACGTGCCCAGGACGGTATCAACGGCCTGAACGGTGAGATGGCAACGGTGAAGGACGGCATCGACGGTCTGGCTGGCCAGGTTGCTCAGAACACCGACGGCATCAACGGTCTGAATGCTGACATGGCCTCTGTCAAGGATGGCATCAACGGCATCAACGCCGACATCGCCAACGCGGTCAAGTACGACGACGCAAGCCACGGCCAGATCAGCTTGGACGGTGCCAACGGCACGACGATTGCAAACGTGAAGGCAGGCGTTGCCGACATGGACGCAGTGAACGTTGCCCAACTGAAGGACGTGGACACGCGTGCCCAGGACGGCATCAACGGCCTGAATGGTCAGATGGCATCGGTGCAGGACGGTATCAATGGCCTGAACGGCGACATGGCCTCGGTCAAGGACGGCATCAACGGCCTGAACGGCCAGATGGCTTCTGTCCAGAACGGCATCGACGGCCTCAACGCCGACATGACCAACGTCGTGAAGTACGACGACGCGAGCCACGCCCAGATCACGCTGGACGGTGCAAACGGCACGACGATCTCGAACGTGAAGGCAGGTGTTGCTGACATGGACGCAGTGAACGTAGCACAGTTGAAAGCAGCGGGCCTGAACACGGACGCCTCGGGCAACGTGACCAACGCCTTCGTCGCCTATGACGACGCAACGAAAGACAAGGTGACGCTCGGTGGCGGCAACCTGGGTACGACGATCACCAACGTGAAGATCGGCACCCTGTCTGCTGACAGCACGGACGCAGTGAACGGTTCGCAACTGTTCGCGACGAACCAGCAGGTCGCTCAAAACACCGGCGACATCTCGAACGTCGATGCCCGCGTAACCAATGTTGAAGGCTCGGTGACCAACATCACCAACCAGATCAACAACGGTGAACTAGGTCTCGTGCAGCAGGACCAGACTTCGCATGACATCACCGTCGCGAAGAACCTGGACGGCACGCACGTTGACTTTACGGGTACGGCGGGTGCACGCGAACTGATCGGCGTCGCAAACGGCACGACTGACACTTCGGCGGTCAACCTGAGCCAGCTCAAGCCGGTGGTGGCATCCCTCGGCGGCGGTGCAACGGTCAACGCCAACGGTTCGATCACTGGCCCGACATACCACGTGCAAGGCGGTACGCAAACCACGGTGGGCGGAGCACTGGACGCGCTCGATACCAACCTGTCGTCGCTGCAAAACCAGATGGCCGACAGCGGCATCGGTCTTGTGACGCAAGATGCAGTTTCGCGTGACATCAATGTCGCCGCGGCAACTGACGGTCTGCGCGTCAACATGGCCGGCACAGCGGGCAACCGTGTGGTGACGGGCGTGGCAGCGGGTGCAGTCAACGCGAAAAGCGTGGACGCAGTGAACGGCTCGCAGTTGTACGCAAATGCAGCCAGCACGGCAGCAGCACTGGGCGGTGGTTCGACCGTCAATGCGGACGGCACGATCTCGGCTCCGACGTACAACGTCGGTGGCACGACCGTGAACAACGTCGGTGATGCAATCACCAACCTCGACGGCCGCACGACGCAGAACACGACTGACATCAGCAACATCCAGACGACCATCAACTCGATGAGCGGCTCGGTGACGAACGCGGTTCAGTACGATTCGTCGGCACACGACAAGGTGACGTTGGGCGGTTCGACGAACGCAGCCAAGGTGAAGCTGACCAACCTGCAGGATGCGGATCTGTCCGCGACCAGCACGGACGCTGTAACCGGTGCTCAGTTGTGGAACACGAACCAGCAGGTGTCGAGTCTGTCCCAGGCAGTCCAGAACCAGCAGACGAGCGGCAACACGAACATCGCCATCAACACGACGAGTGGGCCGGCTTCGGCAACGGGTACCAACTCGGCAGCAATCGGCGGTGGTTCGCAGGCTAGCGGTGCTAACTCGGTTGCGATCGGCGATGGTTCGATTGCCGATCAGGACAACACGGTGTCGATGGGTTCGCAGGGCAACGAGCGTCGGATTACGAACGTGGCCGACGGTCAAGGTCCGACGGACGCAGTGAACATGCGTCAGTTCGAATCGGGTATGGCGGGTGTGGCGCGCAACGCATATAGCGGTGTTGCGGCAGCTACGGCACTGTCGATGATTCCGGATGTCGATCCGAACAAGACCATCGCGGTTGGTGTTGGCACGGGCAACTACAAGGGCTATCAAGCCACGGCACTCGGCGCTTCGGTTCGTATCACGCAGAACCTGAAGATGAAGATCGGCGGCAGCGTCAGCTCAGGCGGTACCACGGTCGGTGCAGGTGCATCGTACCAATGGTAAGCGCCTGATTGCGGGGCGAGGCGGGGTGGTTGGATCGCCTTGCTTCGCCCCCGCAATGTTCTCTTGCTAACCCAACATCATTTTTTTTGATCCGTCTCGGACGGACCTGTACTCCATGAAACAATTTCTGATTAAACATTTTGGCGCGTCCTTCCTCGGCGCGCTCGTGGTCGGCCTCGCAGGATGCACGACGCAATCGGGACCGACCTATACGGTCAACGCAGTGCGCATCTCTGGCCTGCAAACCCAGGCATATCGTGTGACGTGTCACGGTCTGCTGGAAAGCGGCGAGTCGTGCATGAAGGTCGCCAATGAAATCTGCCACGACAAGGGCGTCACAAAGCTCGAGTTGGTCGATGGCTTGCATTCCGGCGCCGACGATAACGATCCGCGCGAAATGACCTTCGCCTGTGGTGGTTCACCTGTCCGGCAAGCCGTTCCTGAAGCGCAATCCGAGCCGGTCGCCAAGCCGGTCGTCGCTCCTGTAGTCATTCCCGCGGCACCGCGTCAGGTGCTGTTGCAAGGTGACGCGAATTTTGATCACGACAGCGCGGAGCTGAAGGATGCCGCGAAGCAGCAGCTCGACGGCTTCGTTCGTGCAAACCAGGGCGTGAATTTCAAGCGCCTCGTTGCGACGGGGTATACCGATTCGACCGGCTCTGCTGCGCACAACGACGTGTTGTCGCGTGAGCGTGCAGCGGCGGTGGTGAACTATCTGCGCCAGCGCGGCGTGCGCGCCGACAACTTCGCGTACGAAGGCCGCGGCGCAGCGGATCCGGTTGCGTCGAACGCTACGGCCGCAGGCCGGGCGCTTAATCGCCGGGTCGAGGTACGAGTCCTCGCGCAATAAGTTTTGAGATGCACCAATGAAATCATAACAAAGTGATTTGAGAGTGCGCTTCAGGCTTCCTTCGGGAAGCCTTTTTTATCGCCCCGGTGTCAAATGAGCAATGCGGACTACCGCGACACCGCGCTTGCATTTCATCGCCAAGACCCCATCCAGATCAATCGCTCACCCTGACAAACGCTTTACAATGCCGGTTGTTCTCGGAAGTGAGTCCCCATGCGTAAATTTCTTCTACGTGGCCTGCGCGCCGCGTTCGCCACCAGCACGGCGCTGGCCGCGGCCACCGGCCTGTTGACCGGTCTCTTCTCGCCGGCCGCGCACGCCAACAACGTGATCGTGCTCAACTCCGGCGAGGCCACCCTCAGCCTGATCGACGAAGCCACCCATCAGGTGGTCGGCACGGTGCCGACCGGCAAGGAACCGCATCACCTGATGGCGACGCCGGACAACGGTTCGCTCATCGTCGCCAATTCGGTTTCCAACAACCTGATGCTCGTCGACCCGAAAACCGGCAAGGTGCAGCGCTGGGTCGAGAACATCGAAGATCCGTATCAGATCGGCTTCTCGCCTGACAAAAAGTGGGTGGTGACGACGGGCCTGCGGCTCGACCGTCTCGACATCTATCACTACGACGGTCACGGCATGACGCTCGCCAAGCGCCTGCCGCTTGCGGTGATGCCGAGCCATATGGCCTTCTCGAACGACAGCAAAACCGTGTTCGTCACGTTGCAGGTTTCGGGCGAGCTGGCCGCGGTCGATCTTGCGACCCAGCAGGTCAAGTGGAAGATGAAAGTCGGCAAGGTGCCGGCTGGCCTGTGGATGACGCCGGGTGACAAATATCTGCTGATCGGCATGACCGGCGCGGATTATGTCGCGGTGCTCGACTGGCGCAACCAGAAGATCGTCAAGACGATCCAGACTGGCAATGGCGCGCATAACTTTCGCTCACTCGCCGACGGCAAGCACGTTGCGGTGTCGAACCGCGTCGCCAGCACCATCAGCATCATCGACGAGGATACGCTCACCAATGTCGGCGACATCACAGGCCTGATGCCCGGACCCGACGACATGGAGTTATCGGCGGACAAGCGCTATCTGTGGGTCACGTTTCGCTTTGCGAAGCACGTCGGCATCATCGATCTGACCACTCGCAAACTGATCCAGACGATCGCGGTGGGCCGCTCACCGCACGGCATCTATTTCTACGACCGCGCGCCGGTGACGGCGCCCAACGGCGCCTAATTGAGCATACAAGCGGACGCGCGTGCGGCCACACCGTGCAGCCGCATACACCACCACACAAGCGTCTGCAAACAAGCGCCAGCACACAAGCCGCGACATAAGCGCCACCAAATCCGCGACCATACAAGCACCATCCTTTCTCCCCATCCGTGCCGCCGAACCTACCGGCGGCACCTCCCGTGGTTTATCCTGTCCAGATTCTGCGAAATGTCCGCCGGATCTTTCGCCTCAACCCCTTGTCCCATCGTTTCGCTCACTCGTACAGACTCGCATGAATGATCTGTTGCGCTCGTTCGGACGCGCGCTCGCAAGTGCGCTCCACCCGCGCATGCTCTGGCTGACCTTCCTGCCGTTTTTTGCGGCGACGGTCGTATGGGGCGTGATTTTGTGGTTTTCCTGGCAGACGCTGACTGGCGCCACACGCGTCTGGCTGGAGGGCTGGTCTTTCACGACCACCCTTTACCGCATGTTCGACTGGGTCGGTTTTTCCGCGCTGCATGCAGCGCTCGCGCCTTTCATCGTGCTGGCGATGGCGATTCCGCTGATCGTCGTGACGATCCTGCTGCTGATCGCCACGCTGTCGATGCCCGGCGTCATCCGCCATCTGTCGGCACGGCAGTTTGCGGGCCTTGAAATGCGGCGCGGCGGAACGTGGTACGGTAGTCTCATGCACGCGGTATGGACGACGCTGGTTTGTCTCGTGTTGCTGGTCATCACCTTGCCGCTGTGGCTGATTCCACCGTTTTTCGCGCTGATTCCGCCGTTACTGTGGGGTTGGCTTACCTATCGCGTCATGACCTACGACGCGTTGGCCTTGCACGCGAGCCGCGACGAACGGCGTGCGCTGGTGCGACGCTACCGTCTGCCGTTGCTGCTGATTGGCGTGGCGAGCGGTCTGCTCGGCTCGCTGCCGACGCTGATATGGGCTTCGTCGGTTTGGCTGATTGTGCTGTTCCCGGTAATCACGGCGGTGACGATCTGGATCTATGCGTTCATCCTCGTGTTTTCGGCGCTATGGTTCGGTTATTACTGTCTGCGTGCGTTGCAGCGCATGCGCGCGGAAGAGCAGGGCGCGCGTCACGCGGCGCCGGTGGTTCCCTATTGAATCTATTTGAGAGGCCGCAATGGCATTTGGCGTCATCATCATCGGCGACGAAATCCTGTCGGGCAGGCGGGTCGACAAACACCTGCCGAAGGTCATCGAACTGCTGACCGCGCGCGGTCTGTCGCTTGGCTGGGCAGAGTACATCGGCGACGAGCCTGAGCGGATCACGGCCACGCTGCGGCGCAGTTTCGCCTCGGGCGACATCGTGTTCTCGACGGGCGGCATCGGCGCGACGCCCGACGATCACACACGTCAGTGCGCGGCCGCTGCGCTAGGTGTGCCGCTCGCGCTGCATCCGGAGGCGGCCGAACTGATCCGCGAGCGGATTCGCGACACCCATCCGGCCAATTCGCCTAATCCTGTGGATCTCGAGTCGCCGGAGAACCGCCATCGCCTCAACATGGGCACGTATCCGCAGGGCGCGTCGATCATCCCGAACGGCTACAACAAGATTCCTGGCTTTTCGGTGGGCGACCATCACTTCGTGCCGGGCTTCCCGGTGATGGCGTGGCCGATGATCGAATGGGTGCTGGATACGAAGTACGCGCATCTGCATCACGCCATGCCGCACGCGGAAAAGTCCTTGCTGGTGTTCGAGTTGCCGGAATCGACGCTCACGCCGCTGATGGAGAAGATCGAACATGATTTCCCAGGCGTGCGCGTGTTCAGTCTGCCGAGCGTCGGCGATGCCGAGCGCGGCGGCATCTATGCGCGGCGCCATATCGATCTCGGCGTGAAGGGCGAGCCGGAGGCCGTGGCCGCAGCGTTCGTGAAGCTGCGCGAAGGCGTGCATCTGCTGGGTGGAGATATCGTCGAGCCGGAAGCGGCGGCAGCGGCTGCCGCGGGGAAGTCGCGCAGTTAAGGGGCGGCTCAGTCCGGGCTGCTGTGCTGCACAACCGCCGCGTGAGCAGATCCGGGCACAGCGCGCAGTCCGCGACGCACGGCACTTACCGTGCGTATGCCGCTTCGCCGCGCCTACATCGTGCGCGCCGTGCGGACCCACCTGGCCGGGGTGCGCCGCATCCCTATCCGATAAACTACGCGCCGCCGCGTAACCCAGATCCGCCTCTCCAGTAACGCCACGGGAATAGCCGCTGCTTAATACGGATTTCCGTCAATTCGATTTATTCGCCGCATTGCATCATTTCCAGGTGCTCGTTAAATAGAATGCTTTCTGCATAAACTCCGTTAGTACCTGTCAATGCTGCGTATTCAATTAACCGGATTAATGAGTATTTCGTAAGCCTTTTATTTTGTTTACTAAATTCCAATAAACATCAACCAGCCATGGATAATCAGTTGACGCCATTCGAATCCCTCGGATAGCATGGCTTTCAGTCATTCGGTCCATTGTCAAATGTACGATTCGGATAACTAAACAAAAGTAGAAAATACTCAACAATACTCAGGAGATAGCCATGATAGATTTACGCCGTCTAACGGCCGCTTTGATCATCATTGGTTCTTTGACGGGTTGTGGAGGAGATAGTCCGGGCAGTCAGTCTGCTGGCGTGGCGGCGGACCAGCTTCATGGGACGTCCCAGATTGACGCAAACGCCGGTTCCAGCAATTCAAGTCCAACCGCTGCAAACGATGCCGCGCAAACACCCGTAGCCGATCACAGCACCCTGCGGTTGACCCAGTACGTCAATCCGCTCATCGGCACGTTGGCCAGTAACTCTCCGAATCCGGTGCCCGCAGGCCAGGCCGGCAGCGTGGTGCCCGCAGCGGGCCTGCCGAACGGCATGGTGCAATGGGCTCCTGACACGAACACCACTTCCGCTCCGTCGAACAGCGCGGAGCCCGGCTCTCCGGCCGGTTACTACTACGACATCGGTTCGATCCAGAGTTTCAGCCTCACGCATATGAGCGGCGCGGGTTGCTCCGGCAACGACGGCGAATTCCCAGTCATGCCGACGCTCGATGCCACCAAACCGCTCGCGCAGACCTTTAGCCATGCCAACGAGAAGTCGGTGGCAGGCGCTTATTCCGTGCTGCTCGACAACCAGGTCAAGGTCGAGTTGACGGCGACGCTGCGCACGGGCTTCGGCCGCTTCACCTATCCCGATCAGCAGCCGTCGACGCTCGTGCTCAACACGACCTACACGAATACGGAAACGAGCGTGGCCGGCTCCGTCACCCAGGTGGACGCCAGGACGATTTCCGGCAGCACCACCGGCGGCCATTTTTGCGGCAATGCAACGAATGTTCCGGTGTACTTTTATGCGGAGTTTAATCGCCCCTTTGCAACCACATCTTCCTTTACCAATGGCGTCGCTACAATGAATTTCGGTAAAGGCGGGACTGTTCTGATGAAAATCGGTATTTCATACGTCAGCGTCGCCAATGCCCGAAACAATCTTGAGAAGGAAAATCCGCTCTGGGATTTTGACGGTGTGAAGGCAGTGGCCGATGCAATATGGAATCAGCGCCTCAATACCATTCAGGTGAGTAGCCGCGATACCACCGCGCTGACCAAGTTTTATACGGCGTTCTACCACGCGTCATGGGCGCCGAGCGTATTCAGCGATATTAATGGTCAATACATCGGCTTCGACCAGAAAGTCCACACGGTCAGCGCCGGCCATGCCGCGCAGTACACCGCATTTTCGGGCTGGGACATCTACCGCTCGCTGATTCCGCTTAAAGCCACGCTGTTTCCGCAGGAGACCAGCGACATGGCGCAGTCGCTCGTCAACGATGCCGACCAGTGCGGCGCGATCCCGCACTGGGTCAACGACAACGTCGAAGACGGCGTGATGCCGGGCGATGCCGGTTCGATAATCGTGGCGGGCGCGTACGCCTTCGGCGCGCGCTCGTTCGATACCTCGTCCGCCCTGAGCCATATGATCCAGATGGCCAACATCCCAGGCACCGCGTGCAACGGTGTGACGACGAATGGCGGCCGTGCCAGTTATCTGCAGTTCGGCTATATCACAAGCGGCGAATGGGGGCAGGCATCGTCGACGCTGGAGTACGGCAGCAGCGATTTCGCCATTTCGCAGTTCGCCGGCGAACTGGGCAATACCAACGTCCAGAAGATGTTGCGCAGCCGTTCGGCCTACTGGCAGAACGTGCTCAACACGTCATTGACGCCGCCGCTGAATTCCGGACGCAATTCGGACGGCAGCTGGATTCCGGAGACGCCGAGCAGCACCGACAACTACGTGGAAGGCAACGCGGAGCAGTACACGTGGATGGTGCCGTTCAACCCGACTGGACTGTTTGCCGAACTGGGCGGAAACGCGACGGTGGTATCGCGGCTGAACACATTCTTCACGGTCTTGAACGCGGGGACGAGCCTGCCCAATTTCTATATGGGCAACGAACCGACCTTCGAGGTGCCCTGGCTGTATAACTGGGCGGGTTCGCCGTCGGGCACACAGAATGTCGTCCAGCAGATCATGGCGAGCGCTTTCAGCACCGCCCCGAACGGCTTGCCGGGCAATGACGATCTGGGCGCCGTGTCGGGATGGTACGTGTGGGGTGCACTGGGTCTCTATCCGGAGATTCCAGGTGTCGGCGGCTTTGCGATCGGCAGCCCGCAGTTCTCGTCGATTACCGTTCACCTCGGCAACGGCAAGACGCTGCGCATCAATGCACCTGGCGCACCCGATGCGAAGTACGTGCAAAGCCTGACGGTCAATGGCGCTGCCCACAAGAGTCCGTGGCTCGACGTCGACGCGCTGGCCAACGGCGCGACGCTGAACTTCGCAATGGGTTCGTCGCCTTCGCAGTGGGGCACGGACCCTGCCGACACGCCTCCGTCTTATGGCGTGCCGGTCGCGCGTAACGTGGCGGATGCTTTCAACAACCACGGCATCAGCACGGACGGCAGCACTGATACGGATGGCCTCGGCGCGGACTTCGACGGCTCGCTCTACAGCTACTCGTCGCAGGCGTTGACGACGGCGGGCGCGGCGCCCGGCAAACCGTTTGTCTTCGATGGCGCGAGTTTCATCCTGTCCGGCGGCCCGCTGGATAACGCCGTGGCGGTTGGGCAGACCATCGCCATGCCGTCTGGCACGCGAGGCCGTACGCTGGTTCTGCTGGGATCGGCCAACAACGGACCGGGCTCGGGTGCCGCACTCGTGACCTACACCGACGGCACGACCACGCCGTTCACGCTCGCCTTCGACGACTGGACGCTCAATGGCGGTGGCGCGGCACCGGTGGACCCCATTGCGTTGACGACGACGTACCGCAATGCAGGCGACGGCACCAACAACGCTGTCAAGACCTATCTGTTTGCGCAGACGGTGCCGCTGACACCGGGCAAGCAGGTGGCGAGCGTCACCTTGCCGAGGCAGGTGAGCGAGGGCAAGTTGCACGTCTTCGGTATTGCCGCCGCGCCCTGAACTTGCGCTTTGAGATCATTGGACGCTGCTCCGGCGGCGCCCAATGATCGAGCGGCCCTGATTCGCCACCCGGGCAGGGCTGCTGTCACGACATCGCAGTGTCACACCCCGCGCCGACGATGCACTCAATGCGTCGCCGGCGCGTTCTGTTTCAGGACGTGCGCCTTAAGCGCCAATCCACGGCAAGCCGCGAAAACACCATCCCGAGACTGTCTTCCGATGCCCCTGGCCGTCCTTGTCGCCTTCGAAGCCTTCCAGCAGATCGAACGCCTTGGTGAAACCGGCCTGAGTCGCGGCGATCGCAGCGAGCTTCGAACGGGCGGCGCTACGGCACAGGAGCAACACCGGCGTATCGTTCGCGGCCACCTGACCCAGTTGCTCGAGGAATTCCTGATTCGGCACGGCGCCCGGATAACGGGTCCATTCGACATGTGCGTACTGGCCGTCGCCGATCACCGGCCGGCCGACCCAGTCCAGTTCTGCGCGCGTACGCACGTCGACGAGCCGGGTGCGCGGATCGAGTTGAAGAAGCTCGAAGGCCTCGGCGGGCGACAGCGCGCCCGCGTAGGGCAACTGGTTGTCGAGGCGGCGTTTTTCGGCCTGGGCATACAACTGTTCGAGCGTACTCATGACAGCAAGTCTCCTTCGGACCAAATGACCATTCTAGCGCGGCGGTCGGCTCGGCGGATTCATCGTACTTGCTGCGCGGCCTCGCTGCAGAGCAACGCGCAGTCGAAGATGTATTGCTCCAAAGTGGTGCAAAATACGGCGAACGCCCCAAGACGGGGATTCTGCCTTGAGGGCATTTCGGGATTGCCCCATGATGGTGCGAAGGTTTAAAGATTCGGGGCTCGTTCACCCTCTCCGGGGTGCGACGATTCCCCGCGAATGCGCGTGAAGATGGCCTCTGCGCCGGCTTGGCGCATATATGGCACAGAAGCTGCTTAATTGGTGGCCGATCGATTCGATCACCGGCTTTCGGCGTCTGATTTCGCGTGAGATCAATCCGAGGTAGACGTGCCGGGACGGGTCAGCTAGATTTGGGCGGCGGCTAAATCCGCCGAATTCGTTAATCAGGAGATAGGTTATGAGTAAATCCGTGGCCGACGTCATTCAGCTCGTCAAGGACGAGGACGTCAAGTTTGTCGACTTCCGTTTTACCGACACACGCGGCAAAGAACAGCACGTATCGGTGCCGGTGTCGGCATTCAGCGAGGACAAGTTCGAGAGCGGCCATGCGTTTGACGGTTCGTCGATTGCCGGATGGAAGGGTATCGAAGCGTCGGACATGCTGCTCGTGCCGGATGCCGATACGGCCTTCATCGACCCGTTCTACGAAGAGTCGACCCTCGTGCTGACTTGCGACGTCGTCGAACCGGCTGACGGCAAGGGCTACGAACGCGATCCGCGCTCGCTGGCAAAGCGCGCTGAAGCCTATCTGAAGAGCTCGGGTCTGGGCGACACGGCTTACTTCGGTCCGGAACCTGAATTCTTCATTTTCGACTCGGTCCAGTGGAACACGGACATGTCGGGCTGCTTCGTGAAGATCGGTTCGGAAGAAGCACCGTGGTCGTCGGGCAAGGAATTCGAAGGCGGCAACACGGGTCACCGCCCGGGCACGAAGGGTGGCTATTTCCCGGTTGCGCCGGTCGATTCGTTCCAGGACATCCGCTCGGAAATGTGTCTGCTGCTCGAACAGATCGGCATTCCGGTCGAAGTGCACCACCACGAAGTCGGCGGCATGGGCCAGAACGAAATCGGCACCAAGTTCTCGACGCTGGTGCAGCGCGCTGACTGGACGCAGCAACTGAAGTATGTCGTCCACAACGTCGCGCACACGTACGGCAAAACGGCCACCTTCATGCCGAAGCCGGTAGTCGGCGACAACGGTTCGGGTATGCACGTTCACCAGTCGATCTGGAAGGACGGTCAGAACCTGTTCGCAGGCAACGGTTACGCTGGCCTGTCGGAATTCGCACTGTTCTACATCGGCGGCATCATCAAGCACGCTCGCGCGCTGAACGCCATCACGAACCCGGGCACGAACTCGTACAAGCGTCTTGTGCCGCACTTCGAAGCACCGGTCAAGCTCGCTTACTCGGCGCGTAACCGCTCGGCTTCGATCCGTATTCCGCACGTGTCGAACCCGAAAGGACGCCGTATCGAAACGCGCTTCCCGGATCCGCTGGCCAACCCGTACCTGTGCTTCTCGGCACTGATGATGGCAGGTCTGGACGGCGTGCAGAACAAGATCCATCCGGGCGAAGCCGCCGACAAGAACCTGTACGACCTGCCGCCGGAAGAGGATGCAAAGATCCCGACCGTGTGTGCCGGCCTCGATCAGGCGCTGGAAGCGCTGCACGCCGATCGCGAGTTCCTGACGCGCGGTGGCGTGTTCACAGACGCGATGATCGACGCTTACCTGGAACTGAAGGAAGGCGAACTGCAACGTGTGCGTATGACCACGCACCCGGTCGAGTTCGAACTGTACTACTCGCTGTAAGTGGCGATGGCGCTTCGCCTCATGTGTGTGGCGAAGCGCGCGCCCGACGCTCGTGACTGATCGAATGCGGGTCACAAAGGGACGGCGGCGCCGTCCCTTTTTTTGTAGGCACCAGGAAACGTTTGCGAAGCGCGGGCGGTTTGCTGTACCACCATCTCTCATCGGCCAGACTGCAAGATGGTTCTGAAGAATCTGATCAAAGCTAGAAAAGGGCATGCCGAGCCGTTGTCCGAAAACGCGCAACTGGCGGATTCGGGGCTGCTGACGGGGTTTGAGGCGTTGCCGACGGTCGTGCTCGTGCTCGACAAACGCACGCTGCGGGTTGCGTATGCAAATCCATCCGCTGAAGCGATGCTCGATTTGTCGCGCCGCCAATTGACGCAGATGGCGTGGCCGGACATCTTCGCGAACTCGGACGAGTTGATCGCCACGGTCGCTTCGATTGCGGAACACCGTTTCCACGCGACGCACCTCGACGCGGTGCTCGAGCGTCAAGGCCACGAGCCGCTGCATGTGCATGCGATTGTGGGTTACCTGGACGGCGCGCCGGATTTTGTCTTGCTCGAGCTGTTCGAAAACGAACGCCACCTGCGCACCGACCGCGAAGAGCGTATCAACGATCTGACCGCGGTCAACAAGCAACTGATCCGCAATCTCGCGCATGAGATCAAGAATCCGCTGGGCGGCATTCGCGGTGCGGCGCAATTGCTCGAGTTCGAACTGGGTGTGCGCGAGCGCGACGAGTTGCGCGAGTACACCCAGGTCATCATCAAGGAATCGGACCGGCTGCAAACGCTGGTCGATCGGCTGCTGGAGCCGCACCGTCATCCGCACATCGTAGGCGACGTGAATATTCACGAAGTATGCGAACGCGTGCGCGCGGTGATTCTCGCGGAGTTTCCGCGCGGTCTCACCATCGAGCGCGATTATGACGTGAGCGTGCCCGATCTGCGCGGCGACAAGGAACAACTGATCCAGGCTGTGCTCAACATCGTGCGCAACGCGGCTGAAGCGTTGCGCGAACGGATTTCGCAAGGCGACGCGCGCATCGAATTGCGCACGCGCGTGGCACGCAAGATCACCATTGCGAAACGTCTATGTAAGCTGGCATTGGACTTGCATATCATCGACAACGGACCAGGCATTCCAGAAGACATCCGCGACCGCATTTTTTATCCGCTCGTTTCGGGGCGCGACGATGGAAGCGGTCTGGGTCTCACGCTCGCGCAGACTTTCGTGCAGCAGCACGATGGACTGATCGAAGTGGACAGCCGTCCGGGCCACACCGAGTTTCAGATTCTGCTGCCGCTCGACTGCTAATACCTCATGCGTCACAAGCGCACCTAAAGACTTCTGACCGACTATATGAAGCCGATCTGGATAGTAGACGACGATCAATCGATACGATGGGTACTCGAGAAGGCCCTCGCTCGCGAGAACTTCGCGACGCGCAGCTTTGCTAACGTGCGCGACGCAGCAGCCGCGCTCGATCACGACAGCCCGCAAGTGCTGGTCTCCGACATCCGCATGCCCGGCGGTTCGGGCCTTGAATTGCTGCAGACGGTGCGCGAAAAGGTGCCGGGCTTGCCCGTCATCATCATGACCGCGTTCTCGGATCTCGACAGCGCCGTGGCCGCGTTTCAGGGCGGTGCCTTCGAATACCTCGCCAAACCGTTCGACGTCGACAAGGCGGTCGAGCTGATTCGCCGCGCCGTCGACGAAAGCGTGCGCGGCGAACAGACGTGGGATGAACGCGTTGCCGATGCACCGGAAATGCTCGGCCAGGCGCCGGCGATGCAGGATATGTTTCGTGCCATCGGCCGCCTGTCCCATTCTGCGGCAACCGTGCTCATTACCGGCGAATCAGGCACCGGTAAGGAACTGGTCGCGCGCGCCTTGCACCGACATAGCCCACGCGCGAACGGTCCGTTCATCGCATTGAACACGGCGGCGATTCCGAAGGATCTGCTGGAGTCCGAACTATTCGGCCATGAGCGCGGCGCCTTTACCGGCGCGCAGGCGATGCGTCAGGGACGCTTCGAGCAGGCTGAGAATGGCACGCTGTTTCTCGACGAAATCGGCGACATGCCGTTTGATCTGCAGACACGTTTGCTGCGGGTGCTGTCCGATGGCCAGTTCTATCGCGTTGGGGGGCACAGCCCATTGCGCGCGAATGTGCGCGTGATTGCGGCTACGCACCAGAATCTCGAATCGCGGGTGCGTCAGGGTCTGTTCCGCGAAGACTTGTATCACCGGCTCAATGTGATCCGCTTGCGTCTGCCGGCGTTGCGCGAGCGCAGCGAAGACATTCCGCTCCTCACGCGCCATTTCTTGCAGAAAAGCGCGCGCGACCTCGGGGTCGAGCCGAAGCGGGTATCCGAGGAGGCGCTGACGTATCTTGCGTCGCTGCCCTTCCAGGGCAATGTGCGGCAACTCGAGAATCTTGCCAACTGGCTGACCGTGATGGCGCCGGCGCAGACTATCGAGATCAAGGATTTGCCGCCGGATCTGGTGCCGGCTCAGGCGGGCGCTTCGGAGATCGCAGCAGGTGGCGTGCTGGGCGGCGATCCGGCGAGTGGCATCGCGGGGCAGACGGCCGCGAACGGCGCAGCGCTGCCGTCGCATGTAGCCTCGATGCCCGGGATGCCGGTGGCGGTCGCTGTCAGTGCGTGGGAGAGCGGGTTGCGCACGGAAGTCGCCCGGATGCTGCGTGAGAACGCGCCCGATGTGATGGATGAGCTTGCACGACGCTTTGAGGCCGCAGTGATCCGCGAAGCGCTCGATTTCACCCGTGGCCGCAAGGTCGAAGCCGCCGAGCGGCTGGGCATTGGTCGCAATACCATTACGCGCAAGATTCAGGAACTCAACCTCGAACCTTGAGATGAGTTTGACTGGAGAAGGGATGGCGCCGGTTGGCGTCGTCCTTTCGGCATATAGCGTGTAGCGCGTCACAAGGCATAATCGTCGTTGTTCAGTTACGACGGTCTACCATGCCTGCTGCTTTCGCTTCGACTTCTCAGGGTTCCCCAACGTCCCCGGCATCCGCTGCATCCCCGGTTTCCGTTCACTGGCCTCAGTCTCCCGATCCTTTCCTGTCGCTCGAATCGCTCGACGATACTGCCGTGCTGGCCTGGGTCGAGCAGCAGAATGCCCGCACGCGTGCCGCATGGTGCAGCAGCGCGCGCTTCGAGACCCTCAGACAGCAACTGGCCGAGGCTTATTTGCCGCGCGAGCGGCCGGTGATCCCGGATCGCTGGCAAGACTGGGCCTACGACCTCTGGCAGGACGAACACAACCCCAAGGGCATCTGGCGGCGCACCTCATGGGCGAACTGGCGGGCGGGTACGCCGGCGTGGCAAAACCTGCTCGATTTCGATGCACTTGGGGCGGCCGAAGGCACGCCGTGGGTGTGCGTCGAACTGGACATTCTCTATCCCGATGGTGACCGTGCGCTCGTGACGCTGTCGCCGGGCGGTTCGGACGCCGTGGTGGTGCGGGAATTCGATATCGACGCGCAGCGTTTTCTGAGCGATGGCTTTGTCGTTGCCAAGGCCGGCAAGCACACGGTTTCGTGGATCGACCGCGACCACGTGTACCTGCGCTGGGACAAAGGCGGCAAGTCGTTGACGCGCTCGGGCTATCCGCGCGAAGTGCGGCGCTGGTCGCGCGGCACTTCGCTCGCCAAGGCACCGGTGGTGTTTCGCGGCGAGTTCGACGACATCAGTGTCGACGCGGACTACGATCCGATCGATCGGCGGCATACGGCGTCCCGCAGCGTCGACTTTTTCGATTCCGAAACCTTCTACCTCGATGCCGCCGGCGCGTGGCAGCGCTACGACGTCCCCACGCATGTGGGCGTGGGCGCGTGGGAAGGCTGGTTGCTGTTCGAGCCGCGCCTCGACTGGTCCCTGGAGGACGCACACTATCCGGGCGGCGCGCTGCTGGCGATTCGCGAGCGCGAATTTCTGGCGGGCGAACGTCGCTTCGTGCCGCTCTTTACGCCGAACACACAGACCTCGGCGTGCGACTGGACTCACACGCGACATCATCTGATCGTCTCGTATCTGGATGACGTGCAGAGCAAGACAGTTCTCTGGCAACCGCAGCAGAGCGAGGACGGTGCATGGGAGTGGCACTCGCGCGCGTTTCCGGCGCGCGCGAGCTCGCAGGTGGACGTGTCGCCCATCGAACCGACGCTCAATGACGAGGTGTATGTCGATGTCGACGATTACCTGCTGCCGTCCGAATACTGGCTTGCCGATCTGGCGCGCGACGATCTCGCCGAATGGGAATTGCTCGACCGGTGGCCGACCCAGTTCGACGCGACGCCTTATACGGTCAAGCGAGGCCACGCGCAATCCGCCGACGGCACACGTGTGCCGTACACGGTGATCGGTCCGCGCGCGCTGCTCGAAACGGCATCGCATGCGGGCGGCTCAGCACAGGCTCGTCCGTGTCTGTTGACTGGCTACGGAGGCTTCGCCATTCCGCTCACGCCGAGCTATCTGACCGGACCTGGGATTGGCTGGCTCGCACAGGGCGGCGTGTTTGTAGTCGCACATATTCGCGGCGGTGGCGAGTTCGGCACCGAATGGCATCGCGCGGCACAAGCGGAAAACCGGCAGCGCTCCTTCGACGATTTCATCGCGGTTGGCGAGGCGCTCATCGCCGATGGCGTGACCACGGCCGCGCAACTGGGCATCAGGGGCGGCAGCAACGGCGGCTTGCTGGTGGCGGCGTGCATGGTGCAGCGCCCCGATCTTTTCGGTGCGGTGGTGTGCGAAGTGCCGCTGCTCGATATGAGCCGCTATCACCTGCTGCATGCTGGCGCATCATGGATCGACGAGTATGGCGATCCCGACGAGCCGGACGAGGCCCGCGTGCTCGCAGCCTACTCGCCGTATCACCACGTGAGCGCCGGGGTGCAGTATCCGCCGGTGCTGTTCACGACCTCGACGAGCGACGATCGGGTCCATCCGGGACACGCGCGCAAGATGGTGGCACGCATGCAGGCGCTGGGGGCAGAGCGCGTGTGGTATCGGGAGGATACGGACGGCGGGCATGGCGGCGGCTCGGATGAACTGGAGCAGGCCGTCCACGATGCGATGGAGTATGACTTCCTGTGGACCTGTCTGGGCGGCACAGAGGCCGCCTAGACTCAGTTAATCTGCGCAACCACGGGTGCGTGGTCCGACGGTTGTTCCCACTTGCGCGGTACCTTGTCGATATCGCAGGACGTGCAGACTTCAGCAAGCGGCTGTGACAGCAGGATGTGATCGATGCGCAGCCCCGCATTGCGGCGAAACGCCATCATGCGGTAGTCCCACCACGAGAAGATTTTCTCCGGATGATCGAACTGGCGGAACGCATCGACGAGTCCCAGTCCGATCAGGCGCACGAATTCGGCGCGCTCTTCCGGCGAGACGAGGTTCTGTCCTTCCCAGGCCTTCGGGTCGTGGACGTCGCGATCTTCCGGGGCGATGTTGTAGTCGCCGAGCAGCGCGAGCTTCGGATGCTGCGCGAGTTCGCCAATGAGCCAGTCGTGCAGCGCCGCGAGCCAGCCCAGCTTGTAGGCGAACTTCTCGCTGCCCGGCGCCTGCCCGTTCGGGAAGTAGGCGGAGATGATCCGCACGCCTTCGATCGTCGCGGTGATCACGCGTTGCTGCGGGTCCTCATGGCCCGGGATATTGCGCACGATCGTGCTTTCATCGACGTTCAAACCGTCGCGCACGAGGATGCCCACGCCGTTATAAGTCTTCTGGCCGGCGAACCAGCTTCGGTAGCCTTTTGCCTCGAATTCGGCGCGCGGGAACTTGTCGTCGGTCAGCTTGAGTTCCTGCAGACAGAGCACGTCGACCTGACTCGTTTCGAGCCAGTCCATCACGTGCTGCTGGCGGACTTTCAGTGAATTGACGTTCCAGGTGGCGATTTTCATTGGCGATGTCGATGCTCGAAAGAGGAGTGGGGCGGCAACTGGGGCCATTTCGGTACTGTTGACCGAGATGATAACCGTCTCATTCGCAATCGGAAAATCCCAGTCGCAGCGTTGAGTCAGCCTCTTCGCTGATACTGTCGTTATCCTAATCAATTGATCGAAACGGAACGTGGGACGTTCTCTTCCGCCGGGCATTTTTTCCGGCCCGCCGGAACCGCGTCGCCGTTGCAGTTTCACAACATCGATCTGCCACGCTTGACGAGGCCGCAACCCTCGCCAGGACTGGGGTTCGCGCCTGTCGCCAAACCCTCAGACCAGACACCCGATTGCGCCCAGCGATGACCTGGGTAGGATGCATCAAGCGCAGCAATCTTCGCGCGACGTGTGTTTGTGCCGCGACCTGGTCGCGGCTTTTTTTTTAGCTGTCCGGCGGCTCTTCGCAGTGTTCGTCCACCCACGCCTTAGCGCACGCGCTGGCGAATTCGATGGCCTCGTGCTCGTCGACGAAACCCTGGGCGAAGATCATGTCATGTGTTTCGGGGACGCCGGCTTCGAGCCCGGGCGGTAACTCGATGCGCGCGTTGCCGACAATCTCGCCGTTTTCAATGCCGGCTGAGACGTGGATCGTGCATGACTTGTACGCGCATTCCATAGGTGTTGCTCCACAGCGAAAGTTGATCGGATCGTCGCCATCTTTTGTCCGACGTGACGAGCAAGCGTCGAGCCTGACCCCGTGAATTTTTCGTGGCGCCTGCCAACGAACGTGCGATTGAAAACCTTACGCTACCGCCGCGCACGAAGCGCTACATCAGGCGTTGCCGTTCAATCTGAATTGGCGCGCGGGCACGAGCCGAGGAACTCCCTGATTAACCCGATCAGCCGATCGTGGTCGCAAGGTTTCACGAAGTACGCATCGAAGCCGCAGCTTTCGGCCCGCTGCCATTCGGAATGGGTCGAGAATCCGGTATGGGCGATCAGCAACATCTCCTGTGCCTCGTCGCGCAACGTGGTGGCGGTGTCCCAGCCATTGCCGATACGCATCGACAGGTCGAGGATCGCCACCGCCGGCTGGGCCGCCCGCGCCAGGCGCAGCGCTTCCTGTCCGCTATAGGCCGTCAATACCTCGAAACCGGCAAGCCGGAGAACCTGCGCCGCGGACTGGCACGCGAGCTGGTCGTCGTCGGCGATCATCAATAGATGGTTCTGCAAAGACGCGGGGCGCGGCATACGCCACACCGTGACTTTCGGCGCCGGTGCAAATGGGTCCATGTGTCCTCCTCCAGATCAATTCGGCAGAGCAACGCGCGTTCCTCGCTGTTGCGTGCCGGTTGTATGCGTTGTTGCGTGGCCGGTCGCGCGCGCCGTGAGTGGATTGTGCCGCAAGAGCATGGCAGCCCGCTGACGCGCTGCCAGCGTCAAGCCGCCGCGGGGTCGGACAGGAAAATAAATACCGGGGCGCTCCCTGGCGGGGCGTATAGTGAGACGATATTCATGAACCGGGGAATTGCCATGGCTGAACTGTACCCAGCGCTCTATAAGGACTTCGAAGTGCACCCGCTGGTTTTCTCGCGGGAGTTCGACAAGTTCGACGGCCACAAGCGGCACGCCGAGGGCTACGACGTTGCGGTGCGCGTGTGTCGGCCAGGGGCAATCAGCGGTTCGAAGGCGAGCCGCGTGTTTCGTCTCGTGCGGCCTGCCACGTTCTCCGATTTCGGCATCGCCAAGCGCAGCGCGAGCCAGTACGGCGCAGACATCATTGACGGCAAAGTGGAAGGGGCGTCAGTCGCCGATCTTTGACGTCAAGAAAATAATCCACCCGATTGTTTGACGATATGCCGACATCTCTATACAATCCGTTTCCTCTGACGCGGGGTGGAGCAGTCTGGCAGCTCGTCGGGCTCATAACCCGAAGGTCGTAGGTTCAAATCCTACCCCCGCAACCAAGCATCATGGAAAGCCCGCTGGCGTAAGCCACGCGGGCTTTTTTCATTGGATGGCGGCGGTAGCTGCTGGATGTTATGTTCGATCAGCGATTGAGACCATTACGGAATCCTTAGGACTTTTTATTTGCTCGGCGCGCGGGTTCACAACGGACAAGGGGCTGCCCGCATGCCCAACTGACCGGGGCGAATCCGTCATGGGTTCTGAAAGGAACCAAAGGTACTATTCGCCGCTTGCGGGTTGTGCGTCCGGCCAGGGTGTACGGTCCCGAGGCAACCCTGGTTTCGAGGAAGTTGAAATGGCGACATATATCCTGTTGGGCGGTGGTTTCGGGCTGGCTCTTGCAATTGCCATATGGGGCATCTGGAAGCTCCGGTAGGGCGGTTTTCGAACCCGTTTCCCCACAATCCCATCATCGCCGCATAATATTTTCATCGCGTTGTATCAAGAACCTGCTAGAAGCTAGATATTCCGCTGGTGCGAGGGCCGTATTTGCGTCAGTCGCCAATATGGTCAGGCATGCCGTTAATTTCAATTAACTTACGACACCCTATGTCCTCATCTGTCACCAGTCCCTCGTCCCATACAGCCGCCGCCGCGCCCAGTCTCGTGCTTGGCGCCATCGGCGTCGTGTTCGGCGACATCGGCACAAGCCCGCTGTACACATTGCGCGAATGTCTGAAGGCTGCGGGCGGCATCAACCAGACGAATGTGTTCGGCATCGTCTCGCTGATTCTCTGGTCGATCATCATGGTGGTCACGCTCAAGTACGTGAGCTTCGTGATGCGCGCCGACAACGACGGCGAAGGCGGCATTCTCGCCCTGACCGCGTTGGCCTCGCGTGTCGCGCCGGCGCGGCTGTCCCAGGTGCTGCTGACGCTCGGCGTATTCGGTGCCGCGATGTTCTATGGCGACTCGATGATCACGCCGGCCATTTCGGTGATCTCGGCGGTGGAAGGCGTCACGCTGGTCGACCCCAAACTGACCGCGTGGATCGTGCCGATCTCACTGGTCATCCTGACAGGTCTCTTCAAGCTGCAAAAGCGCGGCACGGGGACGGTCGGCAAGGTGTTCGGCCCAATCATGATCGTCTGGTTTGTCACGCTGGCCGCGTTGGGGCTGCTGCACATCGTGACCGGCCCGGGCATTATCAAGGCGGTTTCGCCGCTGTACGCCGTGACGTTCGTGACGCGCGCGCCCGGCACGGCATTCGTGGTGCTGGGTTCGGTGTTCCTTGCGCTGACGGGGGGCGAGGCGCTCTATGCCGACATGGGGCACTTCGGCAAGAAGCCGATTCGCCTTGCCTGGCTGTTGCTGGTGCTGCCTAGCCTGATTCTCAACTACTTCGGTCAGGGTGCACTGGTACTGGCGCGGCCCTCGACCATCGAGCAGCCGTTCTTCGAGTCCGCGCCCGGCTGGGCGCTCGTGCCGCTGGTTGTGCTGGCCACGTTCGCCACCATCATCGCCTCCCAGGCGGTGATTTCCGGCGCGTTCTCGATGACCAAGCAGGCGGTTCAGCTCGGCTTCCTGCCGCGCATCCCCGTCGTCCATACGTCGACGCACGAAGTCGGGCAGGTCTACGTGCCGTTCATCAACGTGTCGCTGTACGCCGCGGTGGTGTTCCTCGTGGTGTTCTTCAAATCTTCGGACAACCTGGCTGCGGCGTACGGGATTGCCGTTGCCTCGACCATGCTGCTGACTACGCTGCTGATGTATTTCATCACCCACTCCCTGTGGAAGTGGAGTCCGCTCGCCACCTTCGTGGTGATCGGACCGCTGGCGCTGGTCGATGCGGTGTTCGTCTCGAGTAACGTCAGCAAGGTCGCTGAAGGCGGCTGGTTCCCGCTGCTGGCGGGTGGCGTGCTGTTCACGGTGATGACCACCTGGCACCGCGGCCGCGAGCTGGTGGTCGAGCGCATGAAGACCGACAATATTCCGCTCGCCGGTCTGATCCAGTCGCTGTGCGGCGGCTCGCATCCGCCGCCGCGCGTTGAAGGCACGGCGGTCTTCCCGGGGGGCGTGGCCGGCATGACACCCTCTGCGTTCATGCACAACCTGAAGCACAACCGCGTCATGCACGGGACCAACATCTTCATGGCCGGCATGACCGAGAACGTTCCGCACGTGCACGACGAGGAGAAAATCACCGTCGAGAACATGGGTTATGGCTGCTATGCGGTCAACGTGCGCCATGGCTTCATGGAGATCCCGAACGTGCCGGCGGTTTTGTTGCTGGTCGCCAAGGCGATCCCCGACTGGGAATACGAGCCGGCGGACACCTCGTTCTTCCTTGCCCGCGATACGGTGCTTGCCACCGGCGAGAGCAAGGAAATGGCGCTGTGGCGCGAGAAGCTGTTTGCGTTCCTCGGCCGCAATGCGGCGCAGGCGGCCGAGTACTACAGCTTGCCGGCGAACCGTGTGGTCGAACTGGGCGGACAGATCAATCTGTAGGTTGGGACGAAGGCGGGGCAGGCCGGTTGGTCTTTCGAACCGGCGCCCCTCGCTCTTGCGGAATCCTTTCTGTTTTTGAGCGCCTGAAAGGCAGACGACGAGCAGTGTTGCGTCTTCTGAAGCCACTGCGCAACACAATCCTGTTGAGTTGGCATTGCCTGGCGAATCAAGTTGACTTCCAGGTCTCAAAATGTCTAGAATTCGGCCGTTATCACAAATGGGGCAAACGCCTTGGACAGTAGCAGTAGTCGATCTTCGATCGGATTTGCCGCCTGATTGGCAGGACGCCCGCGCTGTAATTCTCTAGCCGCCGTCATGCCAGCAGGCAGACGGTGCGCGCCGTAGTAAATCTCTCCGTGCACCTCAAATAGCGCCGTACGAACGCAGCGTTGTCGCGCGTTTGCATGGCACCGTGTCGCGAGCGCCGCTCGTGGCTGCGTTTGCGCGCGCCTGCTTATGGGCTCCCGCTACGCATGTTTTTGAAGGAGCACCCCGTGCCAGACCCTGACAGTTGTCCCTTATGCCGCTATGACTTCCCTTTGTCTAAAGGAAGCGAGTAGAACTTCTGGGCCGCGCCGCTGATGCGCAGGCGCTCCGGGTCTGCTGGCTTCCATTGAATGCGTTAAGCCAACGCTCGGAGCAATACCATGAATTTCGGCCTCCTCCTGTCGCAACTCCCGCATGTCCAGGAAGCGCGCGTCCACTACGACGCCATGCTTTCGCTGCAAGCCCGCGGACCGCATAAGTTAGTCGTGCTCTGGCACAGCCTGAAGTCCCTGTTTTCCTGATTCTTTTGCTCCTGCGCCATCTGCAGGGGCGTTTCGTCGTTCGCGATGAGACGCCCCTGCGGAGGGTGCTGACGTGTGCTGTCCTTGTTCGAGACGCCAGATGAATTTCAGTTTCAATCTAAACCGCACCGCTAATGCGTCCGCCTGGCGCTTGCTGCCCAACGGCTGGGACTTCGTCGCCTTTCCGCTGATCATCTGCGTGATCGCCTTCACGGCGATTGGCTTTCACCAGACGCTCGCGCCGATGTCGACGCTCAAGACCCAGGTGATCTCGCTCGACCCGTCGAGCCTGCCCGAATACGCGTTGCGCACCACGTTGCGCATGCTGGCGGCGATGGCGGCGTCGCTGGCGTTCACGCTGATCTACGGCACGATTGCTTCCAAGAGCCGCCGCGCCGAAAAAGTGCTGGTGCCGATTCTCGACATCCTGCAGTCGGTGCCGGTGCTCGGCTTTATTTCGTTCACGGTGACGTTCTTCATCGGGCTTTTTCCGGGGCGGGTGCTGGGCGCCGAACTCGCGGCGATCTTCGCGATCTTTACGAGCCAGGCCTGGAACATGACGTTCAGCTTCTACCAGTCGCTGCGCTCGGTACCGCGCGATCTGGACGAGGTCTCGCGCGGCTTTCACCTGACCGGCTGGCAGCGCTTCTGGAAGCTCGAAGTACCGTTCTCGATGCCCGGCCTCATCTGGAACATGATGATGTCGATGTCGGGCGGCTGGTTCTTCGTGGTGGCCTCCGAAGCGATCACGGTGGGCAACAACACGATCACGCTGCCGGGGATCGGCGCCTACCTGGCGCAGGCGATCGCGGACAAGAACATGCATGCGATCGGTTGGGTCATTCTGACCATGACGATCGTGATCATCGCGTACGACCAGTTGCTGTTCCGTCCGCTCGTCGCGTGGGCCGACAAGTTCCGCATGGAAACGACCAGTTCGGGTAACGCGCCGGAGTCCTGGCTGCTCGACCTCGTGCGCCGCACCCGTCTGATTCACCGCGGCCTCGTGCCGATGGGCAAGCTGTTCGCCAATACGGCGCGTATGCCAATGCGTCTGCCAAGCTTGGGGCAACTCAAGTTCAGCATGCCGCGCCGCCAGAAGTCGTCGCGCCTGGGCGACATCATCTGGGGCGTCCTCGTGATTCTCCTGACGCTCTACGTCGTCTATCGCGTCGTCGCCTATGTGCGGACCGGCGTCACGCTTGATGAAGTGGGCCATGTCTTCGTGCTCGGCCTGATCACGCTGCTGCGCGTGGCGCTGCTGATCGCGATCTCGTCGGCGATCTGGGTGCCGATCGGCGTGCTGATCGGGCTGCGTCCGGCGCTGGCCGAGAAGATCCAGCCGCTCGCGCAGTTCCTCGCCGCGTTCCCGGCCAATCTGCTGTTCCCGGTGTTCGTGATCGTGATCGTGCGCTTCCATCTGAACCCGGATATCTGGCTGTCGCCGCTGATCGTGCTGGGTACCCAGTGGTACATCCTGTTCAACGTGATTGCAGGGGCGAGCGCCTATCCGAACGACTATCGCGAAGTCTCGAAGAACTTCAGCATTCGCGGCTGGCAGTGGTGGCGCAAGGCGATGCTGCCTGGAATTTTCCCGTACTACGTGACGGGCGCAATTACCGCTTCGGGTGGCGCGTGGAATGCGAGCATCGTGGCCGAGTATGTGCAGTGGGGCGATACCAAGGTGGTGGCCCACGGGCTGGGCTCGTATATCGCGCAGACCACGGCGGCGGGCGACTTCCCGAAGATCATTCTCGGCATTGCGGTGATGTCGCTGTTCGTGACGTTGTTCAACCGCACGTTGTGGCGTCCGATGTACGCCTATGCCGAATCCAAACTGCGGCTCGACTGAGCGCCCCTATAACTGACGTTTCGCCTCGGCCCTTTGAAGGGGCTTAAAAAAGCAGGGCGACCCGGTGTTTTATTGTGAGAGTGACCACCATGCTAAATCCTAAAATCGTCTCGGCCGATCTGTTTCCGACGCCGCCGCAGACTCAGATCCCGGCCACGCCTGCACGCCTTGGCGCAGAAGTGCTGCGCGTCACCGACGTGAGCCGCGGCTTCGACAAGAACCAGGACGAATTGCTGGTGCTCGACGGGGTGAACCTGTCGCTGCGCGAAGGCGAGATCGTCGGCATGCTGGGCCGCTCGGGCTCGGGCAAGTCGACGCTGCTGCGTATCATCGCCGGTCTGATCGAACCGACCAGCGGCGATGTGAACTATCTCGGCAAGCCGCTTAGCGGTCCCGCCAAGGGCGTGGCGATGGTGTTCCAGACCTTTGCGCTGTTCCCCTGGCTCACGGTTCTGCAGAACGTGGAAGCGGGTCTGGAAGCGCAGGGCGTCGGTGCTCGCGAGCGCCGCGAACGCGCGCTGGCGGCGATCGATCTGATCGGTCTGGACGGTTTTGAGAACGCCTATCCGCGCGAACTGTCGGGCGGCATGCGGCAACGCGTGGGCTTCGCCCGCGCACTGGTGGTCGACCCGACGCTGCTGCTGATGGATGAGCCGTTCTCGGCGCTCGACGTGCTGACCGCCGAAACGCTGCGTACCGACTTGCTGGACTTGTGGACCCAGGGCCGTATGCCGATCAAGTCAGTCCTGATCGTCACGCACAACATCGAAGAAGCGGTGTTCATGTGCGACCGGATTCTGGTGCTGTCGTCGAACCCGGGCAAAGTGGTGGCCGAGATCAAAGTGCCGTTTGCGCATCCGCGTAACCGTCTCGATCCGGCGTTCCGCAAACTCGTGGACGAGATCTACGCAAAGATGACCGCGCGTCAGGCTGGTGAGTCGACCAGGAAGGGCCTGGAGCTGGGAAGCTTGTTGCCGCATGTGTCGACCAACCTGATGGCGGGTCTGATCGAAATGCTGGCCATGGCGCCTTACCACGGCCGTGCGGACATGCCGGAAATTGCCCGTTCGCTGCATCTCGAAGTGGACGATCTGTTCCCGGTCGCCGAAATGCTGCAGCACCTGGGCTTCGCCGAAGTCCGCGAAGGCGACATTCTGTTGACGCCGCCTGCACGCGTGTTCGCTGAACTCGGCACGCAGGAGCGCAAGCTGATGTTCGCCGAGCATCTGCTGCGCCACGTGCCACTTGCGAGCCGGATCAAGACGGTGCTCAACGAACGTCCGGGGCATCGTGCGCCGCGTGTGCGTTTCGAACAGGAACTGGAAGACTTCCTGACGGACAGCGCGGCCGAAGAGACGCTCGACGCGGTGATCAACTGGGGCCGCTATGGCGAGATCTTCTCGTACAACGACCAGACCGAACTGTTCAGTCTGGAGGACGTGGAGGCCTGAGCGCGGTTATCCGGTTATTGAAGAACGCAGCGGCATCAGCGTGCCGCTGCGCGCCGAGCGTCCGCCTCGATCGCCCAGTCGACCGCAGCCTGCGCATGCAGCGCTGTGGTATCGAACACCGGCAACGCGGCATGCTCCGGCTTGATCAGGAGCGTGATCTCCGTGCAGCCGAGAATCACCGCCTGCGCCCCGCGGGTGGCCAGGTCCTCGATCACGCGCTGATAGACGCGCCGTGATTCCTCGTGGACCACGCCATGGCATAACTCGTCGTAAATGATGCGATGCACTTCCGCGCGATCGGCTTCGTTCGGCGTCAGCATTTCGAGTGCGTAGCGGTCGTTCAGGCGTCCCGTGTAAAACGTCTGCTCCATCGTATAGCGCGTGCCGAGCAACCCCACACGCTCGACGCCAGCCTCGCGCAAAGCGCTGCCGGTCGGGTCGGCGATATGCAAGAAGGGAATCAAGATGGCCTGTTCGATCGACTCGTACACCCGATGCATCGTATTGGTGGCGAGGATCACGAGGTCCGCGCCGCCGTGTTCGAGTTGCTGCGCGGCGTCGGCCATCTGCGTACCGAGCGCGGCCCAGTCGCCGGCGCGCTGGAGCGCTTCCACTTCGGCGAAGTCAACGGTCAGCAAGACGCTGCGAGCATTGTGGTGGCCGCCGAGCCGCGCCTTTGCGTGGCGGTTGAGCAGCCGGTAATACTCGCTGGATGACTCCCAGCTCATGCCGCCGATGATGCCGATCGTTTTCATATCCCTGTCCTGCCGATGCGTATGGGTGAGCGACGAGTATAGGCCGGGCGGGGCGCTGGAAAGCGGTACGGATCGGCGCGCTGGCGCCGGTACGGTGGGAGTTGCGGCGGCGGATTCGTGCCTCTGGCCTGACTGATCCTAAGCCTTCGGCAGGGTGGATTTTTTGCCGCGCGACTTGCGTGGCTTCGGTTCGACGCCGATCCGCGGATCGCGGGCGAGCACGAGCGCCGTCACCTCGTCGACGGTGGTTTCGAACGCCGGATCATCCTGGGCGACATAGAGCCACTTTCCCAGCACCGGGTGTGGCTGCAAGGCGGGCAGCTCCTGCATCAGCGCGGCGTGCCTGTCCTGCGAGGAGCACACCAGCAGGCCGTTCCACGGCCGGTCGCGATCGCCCGCGACCAGACACAACAGGCCGTCGATATAAGCGGCGTCCAGGCCGAACATCCGCTTGGTGATAAAGGTCGAATCGCGCTCGAAGGCGTCGAAGATCCAGAGTAGCGAGTTGCGGATGGAAGAGGGCATGGGCGTAACAATCCGTGAGCTTCTTGATAATACTACTGTATTTTTGTACAGTATATGCATCTTGAACCAGCTCGACACTCCTCCGGCGGATTCGCCCTCGCCGCCGCCCTCGCCCTTGCGCAAGATCATCCATTGCGACTGCGACTGTTTCTACGCATCGGTCGAAATGCGCGACGACCCCTCCTTGCGCGGCCGGCCGCTGGCTGTGGGCGGGCGGCCCGATCATCGCGGCGTGGTGGCCACCTGCAACTACGAGGCGCGGCGCTTCGGCGTGCATTCGGCCATGTCGTCGGCAATGGCGTTGCGCAAGTGTCCCGATTTGCTGCTCATCCCGCCCACCATGGAGAAATACCGCATCGCCTCGCGCCAGATCATGGCGATCTACCGCGATTACGCGGTCGAGGTCGAACCGCTGTCGCTCGACGAAGCTTATCTGGACGTCACCCACACCGAGAGCTGTAAAGGCAGCGCCACGCTGATGGCCAACGAGATCCGCAAGCGTGTCCGCGAGACGGTCGGCGTGACGGTGTCGGCAGGCGTGGCGCCCAACAAGTTCGTCGCCAAGATCGCCTCCGACTGGAACAAGCCCGACGGTCTTTATGTGGTGCGGCCGCACGAGGTTGACGCGTTCGTCGCCGCATTGCCGGTGCGCAAGATTTTCGGCGTGGGCAAGGTGACGGCGGCGAAGCTCGAAAAGCTCGGGCTCGTGACATGCGCCCAGTTGCGCGAGTGGCCGCTCGTCGATTTGCATCGTCAGTTCGGCGTGTTCGGCAGGCGGCTCTACGAGTTGTCGCGCGGCATCGACGATCGGCCCGTGCGCTCGGACCGGGAGCGCAAATCGGTGAGCGTGGAGACGACTTACGTCACGGATCTGCGCACGCTCGAAGAGTGCGCGGCGGAACTGCGGCGTCTGGCCGAACAACTGGACGTACGGATTGCGCGCGCCGAGGCGGCAGCGGCCGTGCGCAAGCTGTTCGTGAAGATCCGCTTCGCCGATTTTCAGCGCACTACGGTCGAATGTGTCGGCGAGGTTACCCATCTGCCGACCTTTCTCGCATTGCTGGAAAAGGGCTTTGCGCGCCGCAACCAGGCGGTGCGGCTGCTGGGTGTGGGCGTGCGGCTCGAGGAAGAGCATCTTGCCCAGCACGGGCAGTTTGAGCTGTTCGATGAAGAGCCGGCGGATGAGCTCATCGAAGCGCCGGAGCAAGCGCCTCCGCACGATTCTGCCGAATAGTCGTCCAGTTGTCGTTTAGTCGCCCCCCAAGGCCTTTCTGACGCCGATAGAATCGATGGCAGTCAAAGGAGCGAGACATGGACCTGATCATCCGCCGTGCCAGCCTGCCGCGTAGTGCCTCCGAATATAGAGAGCCGGTCGATATCGGCATCGAGGCGGGGCGCATCATCGCGGTCGAACCGCATCTTGCGGCGAGCGCCCCAGAAGAAATCGACGCCGCCGGTTCGCTCGTTACGCCGCCGTTCGTCGACCCGCATTTTCATATGGACGCGACGCTGTCCTACGGTCTGCCGCGCGTCAATGCGTCCGGCACGCTGCTCGAAGGCATTGCGCTGTGGGGCGAACTGAAACCTCAGTTGACCCAGGAGGCTCTGATCGAGCGCGCGCTGCAGTACTGCGACTGGGCGGTGGCGCGCGGTCTGCTGGCGATTCGCAGCCATGTCGACGTGTGCGATCCGAGCCTGCTGGCCGTCGAAGCGTTGCTCGAGGTCAAGCGGCGCGTCGCGCCGTACCTCGACCTGCAACTGGTTGCCTTTCCGCAAGACGGGGTTTTGCGCAGCGCGGGTGCCTTCGACAATCTGAAGCGAGCAATTGCGCTCGGTGTCGATGTGGTCGGCGGCATCCCGCACTTCGAGCGGACCATGGCGGATGGCGCGGAGTCGGTGCGCATGCTGTGCGAGTACGCGGCAGAGCAGGGCTTGCGCGTGGACATGCATTGCGACGAATCGGACGACCCGCTTTCGCGTCACATCGAAACGTTGGCTGCGCAGACGCACAGGCTTGGTTTGCAGGGACGCGTGACGGGTTCGCATCTGACCTCGATGCATTCGATGGACAACTACTACGTCAGCAAGCTCTTGCCGCTGATGCGCGATTCGGGCGTGGCGGCGATCGCTAATCCGCTCATCAACATCACCTTGCAAGGCCGCAGCGATACCTATCCGAAGCGCCGCGGCATGACGCGTGTGCCGGAGATGATGGCTGCGGGTATCACGGTGGCATTCGGCCACGACTGCGTGATGGACCCGTGGTACAGCCTGGGTTCGGGCGATATGCTCGAGGTGGCCCACATGGGGCTGCACGTCGCACAGATGACCGGCGTTGACGCGATGCATGCGTGCTTCGACGCGGTGACGGTAAATGCAGCGCGGATTCTCGGGCTCGAAGGTTATGGCATCGCGCCGGGATGCGAGGCGAATCTCGTGTTACTCGATGCGCGCGATCCGGTCGAAGCCATCCGTCTGCGCGCGGCGCGGCTGGCGGTGGTGCGGCGTGGCAAGGTGGTGGCCCGCTCGCCCGCTGCGCGGGCGACGCTTGCGCTCGATGGTCGACCGGGGGAGGTCGATTTCAAGCTGCGGCGTGAGTAACGTTAGCGTGGGTAACGTCAACGTGAGTAACGGTCATAACAGGTAACGCTGGCGATACGGGCAATACCCGCAATAAAAAACCGGTGCCTGCGTGAGTGAGCAGGGCACCGGTTTTTTCCAGAAGCCGCGCCAATAGGCGCGCAAAGCTCAATGCGTCGTAGCCGGCGTCATACCGTTATGACGCAACAGCGCGTCGATATTCGGCTCACGGCCGCGGAACGCCTTGAACGATTCCATCGCAGGACGGCTGCCGCCCACCTCAAGAATCTCCTTGCGATAGCGCGTGCCGGTGGCCGCATCGAGCACGCTGCCGCTCGCCGCCTGAGCCGCTTCTTCGAACGCGGCATAGGCATCGGCCGACAGCACTTCGGCCCACTTGTAGCTGTAGTAGCCCGCCGCATAACCGCCGGCGAAGATGTGGCTGAACGTGTTCGGCCAGCGCGAGAACGCCGCTTGCGGCACCACGTGGAAGCGCTCGTTGATCTCACGGGCGAGATCGTTGGCGCTCAGCGAACCGGTCGCATCGAAATCCGTATGCAGCTTCATGTCGAACATCGAGAACACGATTTGCCGCAGCGTGCCGAGGCCGCTCTGGAAATTCTTCGCGGCCAGCATCTTGTCGAACAGATCGCGCGGCAGCGGCTTGGCGGTCTCGACATGCGAGCTCATATCGCTCAGCACGTCCCACTCCCAGCAGAAGTTTTCCATGAACTGCGACGGCAGTTCGACCGCGTCCCACTCAACGCCGTTGATGCCCGACACGGCTAGCTCATCGACCTGCGTGAGCATGTGATGCAGACCATGGCCGAACTCGTGGAACAGCGTGATCACTTCGTCATGCGTGAAGCAGGCCGGCTTGCCGCCGACCGGTGCCGAGAAGTTGCAGGTCAGATACGCGACCGGCGTTTGCACGCCGCCCTGCGCATGCTTGTGACGGGCCCGCGCATCGTCCATCCACGCGCCGCCGCGCTTGCCTTCGCGCGCATACAGATCGAGGTAGAACTGCGCGACCAGACCGCCGTCCTGATTCTCGACGCGGAAAAAGCGCACATCCGGATGCCATACGGCCGCTTCATCGCGACGGATCTTCACGCCGAAGAGCGTCTCCGTGACCTTGAACAGGCCCTTGAACACGGTGTCTTCCGGGAAATACTGTTTGACCTCGTTTTCCGAGAACGAATAGCGCTTCTGACGCAGACGTTCCGCGGCGAAGGTCATGTCCCACGGTTGCAGTTCGGTCAAACCAAGCTCGTTGGCGGCGAATTCGCGCAGTTCTTTCCAGTCCTGCTCGGCATGCGGACGGGCACGCGTGGCGAGGTCTTCGAGGAAGGCCATCACTTGCGCGGGGGACTCGGCCATCTTCGGCGCCAGCGAGACCTCGGCGAAGTTGTGATAGCCAAGCATGTGCGCTTCTTCGGCGCGCAGCTTCAGTTGCTCGGCGATGTTCGCCGTGTTGTCCCACTCGGCCTTGCCGCCGCCGTAGGTGCCGCCCAGTTCCGAGGCGCGCGTGACGTAGGCGCGGTACATCGTCTCGCGCATCGCGCGGTTTTCCGCGTATTGCATGACCGGGAAGTACGACGGGAAATGCAACGTGAATTTCCAGCCGCTTTTGCCGTCGCGTTCGGCCGCTTCTTCTGCGCCTTCGATCACATCTTCCGGCAGACCTGCCAGTTGTGCCTTGTCGTCGACGAGGTAGGCGTAGGCGTTGGTGGCGTCCAGCACGTGATCGGAGAACGACTTCGACAGACTGGCCTGGCGTTCCTGCAATTCAGCGAAGTGCGGTTTCTGGTCTTCGGGCAGTTCCGCACCCGACAGGCGGAAATCGCGCAGGGCGTTCTGCAGGATCTTCTTGCGTTCGCCGGTGAGCGAGCCGAAGTCGCTGCTGGCGGCGAGCGTCTTGTACTTTTCGAATAGCGCAAGGTTTTGCCCGACGCTCGACCAGAATTCTGTGACGCGCGGCAGATTCTCGCCATAGGCGGCGCGCAGCTCAGGTGTGTCCGCGACAGCGTTCAGGTGACCGATGACGCCCCAGGCGCGCGACAGCGGCTCCGTTACGCGCTCTACCGGCTCGACCACGTCGGACCAGGAAGCGGGCGTGATCGGTTCCGCGGCGCGCTCGACGGCGGCAGTCGCGTTGGCAAGCAGGACGTCGAGAGCGGGGGTGACGTGTTCGGGGCGGATGTCGCCAAAGCGCGGCAGGTCGGAGAAATCGAGGAGCGGGTTGTCGTGTGTGGGTTGGTTGGTGGACATAAGGCTTCCTGTCTGACGCGAGTGAATAGGCTAGGCGCGAGTATGCGGACGCGGCTCGTGGCGGCGCCCGATATCGACATTATTGGGGCAGCGGGCTGCGATTCCAATTGGCTACGGCACAAATTATCAGAAGTTCGTCTTTCGTGTATCTGTTGCGATATTTGTGCCAGAGCGTTTGGGACGGAGGTGGCTGTCGTGCGCGGCTTGGTGGGTTTTCGTGCGCTCCACCGGTCTGTACGAAAGCGAACGGTCAGGTTTGTTGCTTTGCGGCATGGTGCGATGAAGTGGCCGACAGGAGAACGCCAGATGAATCCGCTTTCGCATGCCTTATCGCGTAACGAGAACAACTTCGGCCTCGTGCGTCTCCTTGCGGCCATTGCCGTCGTCTACGGGTACTCGTACCTGCTTCAGCAGCCGGACGGCAGCACCGACTGGGTCCCGAACGCGCTCGGTTTCGACGGTTTGATCGCATTCGGGATCTACGCATTTTTTCTGCTGAGCGGCATGCTGGTGACGGCCAGTTTCGACCGGCAGCGCTCGGCACCGCGCTTCGCGGTACTGCGCATCGCACGTATCTGGCCGGCTGTGGCTGCCGGTTCGCTGGTGACGGTCTTCGTCATCGGGCCGCTCTTCACCACGCTGCCGCTGCGCGAATATTTCGCCTCCGGCGTGACATGGGCCAACCTCGACAATTTCTCGACGCTCGTGCTGAACGGCAGCTGGGCCGTGCCCGGCGTGTTCGAGCATAACCGCTGGCTGAACGAAGTCAGCGCGCCGCTGTGGACGCTGCCGCTCGCGGTGCGCTGCTATCTGATCGTGCTGTTCACGGGGCTCGTGGGCTTGCTGTCGAACCGTTGGGGTGTGGTGCTTGCCGCCGCGCTGGGGTTGGCGGCATTCGTGCTGCGCGTGCATCTGGTGCCGCATCTGCACCTCGAGCTGCGCGACTTCTCCGCAAAGACGCCCGGCTATTCGTTCTGGCCCGAGCCGTTCTTTTTCATCGGCATGCTGCTGTACGGCTGGCGCGAGGACATCGAGCTTCATGGCCTCGCTGCGCTTGGTCTCGTGATGGTGTTTCTGGTGTTCCGCGACACGGCTGCCGCGCAACCGCTGTTCTATCTGGCCTTCGTGTACGGCGTGCTGTGGGTCGGCACGACGCCGCTGCTGCGCCGCCTCACGCCACGCAACGATTACTCGTACGGCATCTATCTGTACGGCTTCATGATGCAGCAATGTGTGGCGAGTCTCGCGCCACGTCTGAGTCATCAGACGGCAACGTTGGTTGCCGCGCCCTTCATCCTGCTTTGCGCAGTGCTCTCGTGGCGCTTTGTGGAGCGGCCGGTACTGGTGTGGTGCCACCGGCGTCTGGCGCGTACACCGGGCGCAGTTGGGGCGGCGGCAGCCAATTCGGCCGCGCGTTAGATACGGGTGCGGGCAAATGCGGGCGAGCGCGAGCTGATGATACGGCTCGCGCCCGCGCCGCAAGCACAGCGCTTGCCACAGCGAATGCGCCGGCTTCGTTACGCTTGAACCGCCTTACGCCTGACCAGCCGAGCGCTCAGCCGCTTCGATCGTATTGACGAGCAGCATCGTGATCGTCATCGGGCCGACGCCGCCCGGCACCGGAGTGATAAAGCCGGCTACTTCCTTCACGCCGGCGAAATCGACATCGCCGCACAGCTTGCCGGCCTCGTCGCGATTCATGCCCACATCGATCACCGCTGCGCCCGGTTTCACCATCTCCGCGGTCAGGATATTGCGCAGACCCGTGGCGGCCACCACCACGTCGGCGTTGCGCGTATGCGCGGCCAGATCGCGCGTCTTGCTGTGGCAGATCGTGACCGTCGCACCCGCTTCGAGCAGCAGCAACGCCATCGGCTTGCCGACGATGTTCGAGCGGCCGATCACCACCGCGTTCGCGCCCTTCAGGTCGATGCCGTAGGCCTCGAACATCTTCATCACGCCGTACGGCGTGCAGGGGCGGAACAACGGCTTGCCGGTCATCAGCGCACCTGCGTTGGCGACGTGGAAGCCGTCCACGTCTTTCTCGGGTGCGATCGCTTCGATCACCTTGTGGCTATCGATATGCTTCGGCAACGGCAGTTGCACGAGGATGCCGTGAATCTTCGGGTCGTTGTTCAAGGCGTCGATGCGCGCGAGCAGATCGGCCTCCGACAGCGTAGCCGGATAGCGGTCATACGAAGAGTGCAGGCCGTTGTCTTCACAGGCCTTGATCTTGTTGCGCACATACACTTCGCTGGCCGGATTGTCGCCCACCAGCACGACCGCGAGGCCCGGCTGGTGGCCGCGAGCCGTGAGGGCGGCGGCGCGGGTCGCGACATCGCCGCGCAAGGTCTTGGAGAGGGCGTTGCCGTCGATCAGTTTGGCTGTCATGGTCGGTCGAGGTCGAGATAGGGTGGTGTTCGGAATGCGGGGGCGTGCGGTGCGCCTGGATGTGCAAATCGGGCGCGGCGACGAAGTACAGGATTATACCGGCGCGGCCCGGCGCTCTTTCAGCCAGGATGCACGGAACGATCGCGGAGTGGCGCGAGAAGCGCGAGGGGAGAGGATGAAGTACTGCGGCAAGCAAGGTGCGCAGCCAGCCCTAGCCGCGCACCTCTACTGCCTTTGCAACGACGCCGGCTTACTGCGCCGGTTGCGGCTTGTTCGACAGCGCCAGTCGCAGCAGATCTGCGACGGTGTTGACGTTGAGCTTTTCCATGATGTTGGCGCGGTGCGCTTCCACCGTCTTGATGCTGATGCCGAGGTCGTCGGCGATCTGCTTGTTCAGACGGCCGGCGATGATGCGCTCGAGCACCTGATGCTCACGCGCGGTCAGCTTGCCCAGCCGCTCGGCAGCGGCACGTTGCTGCTGCACGCTGGTGCTTTCGCTGCGCGCCTTATCGAGCATGCGCTCGACCAGCTTGCGCAGTTCGGCTTCGTCGAACGGCTTTTCGATAAAGTCCATCGCGCCTTTCTTCATCGTCGACACGGCCATCGGCACGTCGCCGTGGCCCGTCACGAAGATGATCGGCAGCGAGGCGTTGTCGGCGATCAGGCGTTCCTGCAACTCGAGACCGCTCATGCCGGACATCCGCACGTCGAGGATCAGACACGCGATCTGCCCCGGGTGCGTGTGCGGCTGCCAGGCGTCGATGAACTGCTCGGCGCTGGAGAAGCACTGCACGCGGTAGCCGTTCGCCTCCAGCAGCCAGCGCAGCGAATCTCGCACGGCCTCGTCGTCGTCGACGACAAAGACTGTTTCCTGTGTGGTGACTGGGCTGTTCATAGCTCTCCCGTAACGGTTTGTGGTGTCGGCGCCTGTGCCCCGCCGTTGCTCGGGGTATCAGGCTCTCCAATAGGCAGACTGCAATGGAACGTGGCGCCTGTGATGTGGCCGTCAGATTCGACGTTGTTGACCACCCACAGACGGCCGCGATGCGATTCGATAATCGAACGGCAGATATTCAGCCCCATGCCCATGCCATCGGACTTGGTGCTGTAAAACGGTTCAAACAGACGCTCGGCCGTCGCTTCGTCGACGCCCGGCCCCTGGTCGACGACGCTGATGCAGACGAACCCGCTATCGAGCCGCACGACCACGCGGATCACCGGATCGACTGCATTAGGCCGTGCATCGTGCATGGCTTCAGCCGCATTCTTCAACAGGTTCACGAGCACCTGCTCGATCAGCACCGGGTCCACATAGATCACCGGCAGCCGCGAACGCAGGTCCGTGACGATGCGAATACGGCGCTTGCGTGCCTCGATTTCGGCAAGCCCGACCGCGTCCGCCACGATATCGGCGACACGGGTGGCCTGGCGTTTCGGCTCGCTGCGCTTCACGAATTCACGGATCCGCTTGATGATCATGCCTGCCCGCACCGCCTGCTGCGCGGTCTTTTCGAGCACGGGCAGCAGATTGTCAGGCGTTGTCCGACCTGATTTAACCAGTGCAACCGTTCCGGAGCAATAGTTATTGATTGCCGCGAGCGGCTGGTTCAGCTCGTGAGCAAGCGAAGAAGCCATTTCGCCCATCGTCATCAGACGGCTGGTGAACTGCAGCTTCTCGTCCTGCTGGCGCGCGAGTTCCTGGGCCTGCTTACGAGTGGTGATGTCGGTTGCAATCTGCATCTGCGCCAGATGGCCGTCTACCCACTGGATGTATTGGCGGCGCACTTCGAACCATTTCTGGATGCCCTGTACATAGACTTCCTGGGCGTCCGCGGTGCTTTCGGTCAGTGCGGCGGCGGGCAAGCCCGCATAGGCATCGACCATATCGATCGAATCGGACGACGCCTGTGCGCTATCGAACCCGCCGCCCGCTAATTCCAGGTGGCCGTCCGGGCGGATGCCAAAGAGATGGCGGTAGTAGCGGTTAGCGAACAGAAGCTCGGCTTCGTCGGCGGCGAGCACGGACACAGCGGCATCGAGACTTTCGAGCACGGTGGTGAAGCGCTCGTGCGCGGCGGCGAGTTCTTCGCGGGCGCGTTTCGGTTCGGTGATGTCGGTCATCGACGACATCCAGCCAGTCTGACGGCCCGAGCTGTCGATCAGCGGCGAGACATAGAGCCGGGCGTGGAAGAGCGATCCGTCCTTACGCCGCACGCGCAGCTCGAAGCCGGACGAGGGCGCCTTGCCACGCAGCGTCATGTCGAGCTGGCGCTGCATTTCGGGGTAGGCGTCACGCGGCCAGTAGGGGAAGGGCGCCTGCTTGCCGACGAGGTCGCTTTCGTCCCAGCCCGTCATGCGGCAAAAGGCCGGATTGACGTGGGTGATGCGTCCATGCATGTCGAGCACGCGCATGCCGATCAGCACGGAGTTTTCCATCGCACGACGGAAGAACGCTTCTGCGTACAGCGCCTGCTGTGCTTCGAAGCGCTGCCGGGTGTGCTTCCACAGGCTCCACAAGCTCCACAGCACGAAGCACGACAGACCTGCGACCAGCCACACAAGCGTGTTGTTCGTGAAGTTGGTCATCTGCGGGTACGCATAGACGCGCACCGAGACACCCTGGCCGGGCGGGTCGAGCGGCAGGTCGTAGAACGCGTCGCGCGGCAGACGCGGGCGCGTCGAGGTGGTGGCAAGCTCGCGATTGTTCAGGTCGATGATCGAGATCTTGTACTTGGCCGACAGCTCAGGCGGGATGTCGTGCTTCAGCACACCTTCGATCGAGAACACCGCGGCGATCGAGCCGAGAAACTCGCGGTCGCGGTACACCGGCGTCTGCAACGTCAGATAGCCGTTGCCGAGGTCGTCGTAGAAGAGCGGTGAGTAGGTCTGGCGGCGCGAGTTGCGCGCATCGTTGAACGCGGCCTTTACGGCTTCGTCCATCTGTTCGTCACTGGGTCTGGCGAGCCGCTGGCCGAGCACCGGCAGCGCGGTATTGGGCCAGCGCGGCTGTTGCTGCGCCGTGTACCAGTTCATGTAGAGGATTTCGGGATGGCCCTGCAGGATGTCCGTGGTAGACACCTGGAACGAATGCTGGTCGGCGTGGCCGGCGGCGATGTCACGCGCGAGTGCCTGGATCTGTTCCTGCGCGCCCGTCATGGACAGGCGAATCTGCTGCTGGGCCCACGCCACGTTGCGGTACAGCGTGTCTTCCTGCTGCTGTTGCTCGCGCCGGTTCAGGCTCCACAGGATCAGGCTCATGACGACCAGGAACACCAGGATCGACAGGAGCGGCGTCAGCAAATAGGAGTTCGACCACCATGGTCCATGGTGCCAGCGGGACGGCGACGAATCCGCCGGCGAACCGGACGGCCGCGCCGAGCGTGCGAAAAGCCGTTCGGTCAACATGGCTGGCATTGTAGCGCAGCGTGTCGCTAGCAAATGGCGCAAAAAAACGCTGAAAGTGCCGCTAATCGGAGCAAACTAGCCGACGTATCCGTTGAAAGGCAGCCAAACCAGGGTGCGCCGCAACAATATTCCGCATTATGAGAAACGATCTCGTAATTCGAAAATTTTGTTGCGCAGACGGCGAGCGCCTTATTACAATCGGCCCGAAGCTGCCGCGGCCGGCCCTCGTCCGCGTCGTCTGTTCAAAGAGCGTTCCTTATCCCCCAGGAGACGAGCATGTCCGCTGTACCCGACGAAGTCATGAAATATGTCGCCGCCGAGAAAGACGATGATCCGCAGGAAACCGGCGAATGGCTGGAAGCGCTAGATGGCGTGATTTCTGCTGTAGGTCCCGACCGCGCCCACTACCTGATCGAGAAACAGATCGAATTTGCGCGCGTGCATGGCGAACACCTGCCGTTCTCTGCCAATACCCCCTACATCAATACGATTCCTGTGTCGCGTCAGGTGCCGATTCCCGGCGACCAGGACCTCGAACACCGGATTCGCTCTTACACGCGCTGGAACGCCATTGCGATGGTGCTGCGTGCCGGCAAGGACACCAACGTCGGCGGTCACATTGCCTCGTTCGCCTCGGCTGCCACGCTGTATGACGTCGGCTACAACCATTTCTGGCATGCACCGTCGGACAAGCACGGTGGCGATCTCGTGTTCGTGCAGGGCCATTCGTCGCCGGGTGTGTACTCGCGCGCGTTCCTGCTCGGCCGTCTGACCGAAGGCCAGCTCGACAACTTCCGTCAGGAAGTGGGCGGCGAGGGCATCTCCTCGTATCCGCACCCGTGGCTGATGCCGGACTTCTGGCAGTTCCCGACCGTCTCGATGGGCCTTGGCCCGATCATGGCGATCTATCAGGCGCGCTTCATGAAGTACCTGCAGGCGCGCGGCATCGTCAAGACCGAAGGCCGCAAGGTCTGGGCGTTCCTCGGCGACGGCGAAACGGATGAGCCGGAATCGCTCGGCGCGATCGGCATGGCCGGCCGCGAACGCCTCGACAACCTGGTGTTCGTGATCAACTGCAACCTGCAGCGCCTGGATGGACCGGTGCGCGGTAACGGCAAGATCATCCAGGAACTCGAAAGCGAATTCCGCGGTGCGGGCTGGAACGTCATCAAGGTGATCTGGGGTAGCCGCTGGGATGCGCTGTTCCAGCGCGACAAGTCGGGTGCGCTGATGCGCCGGATGATGGAAGTCGTCGACGGCGAGTATCAGACGTACAAGTCGGAGTCCGGCGCGTTCGTACGCGAGCACTTCTTCAACACGCCGGAACTGAAGGCGCTGGTTGCCGAATGGTCCGATGAAGACATCTGGAACCTGAACCGCGGCGGCCATGATCCGCACAAGATTTACGCGGCGTTCCAGGAAGCATCGAATTCGCAGGGCCAGCCGACCGTGATCCTCGCCAAGACGATCAAGGGCTACGGCATGGGCGAAGCCGGTCAGGCGATGAACATCACCCACCAGCAGAAGAAACTGCACGTGGATCAGCTGAAGAAATTCCGCGACCAGTTCCGCCTGCCGATCTCCGACGAAGATATCGTCAACGTGCCGTATCTCAAGTTCGAAGAAGGTTCGAAGGAGCTCGAGTACATGCGCGCTCGCCGCCAGGACCTCGGCGGCTATCTGCCGGCGCGTCGTCAGAAGGCGGAGTCGCTGCCGGTGCCGGCGCTCGACGTGTTCGAGCCGCTGCTGAAGGGCACAGGCGAAGGCCGCGAGATCTCCACGACGATGGCGTTCGTGCGGATTCTCAACATCCTGCTGAAGGACAAGGCGCTCGGTAAGCGCGTCGTGCCGATCGTGCCGGATGAGTCGCGGACGTTCGGTATGGAAGGCCTGTTCCGCCAGATCGGTATCTGGAATCAGGACGGCCAGAAGTACGTGCCGGAAGACTCCGACCAGCTGATGTTCTACCGCGAATCGGAAACCGGCCAGATCCTGCAGGAAGGGATCAACGAAGCCGGCGGTATGGCGGACTGGATCGCTGCCGCGACGTCGTACTCGACGCACGGCGAGATCATGATCCCGTTCTACATCTTCTATTCGATGTTCGGCTTCCAGCGTATCGGCGATCTGGCGTGGGCCGCGGGCGACATGCGTTCGCGCGGCTTCCTGCTGGGTGGTACCGCCGGCCGTACGACGCTGAACGGCGAAGGCCTGCAGCACGAAGACGGCCACTCGCTGCTGTGGGCGGCTTCGGTGCCGAACTGCATCAGCTATGACCCGACGTTCGGTTACGAACTCGCCGTCATCATGCAGGACGGTCTGCGCCGCATGGTCGCGGATCAGGAAGATGTGTACTACTACATCACCGTGATGAACGAGAACTACGAGCACCCGGCGATTCCGCAGGGCGACAGCGTAGCGTCTGACATCATCAAGGGCATGTACGCGTTCAGGAAGGCCGAGGCGGACGCCAAGGCTCCGCGCGTTCAACTGATGGGCGCGGGCACGATCTTCAATGAAGTGATCGCTGCAGCCGACCTGCTGAAGAACGACTGGGGCGTCGCTGCCGACCTCTGGAGCGTGCCGAGCTTCACGGAACTGGCCCGCGAAGGCCACGAAGTGCAGCGCTGGAACCTGCTGCATCCGACCGAAGAGAAGAAGGTCTCGCACGTCGAGAAGCTGCTGAAGGACGCACAAGGGCCGGTCATCGCATCGACCGACTATGTGCGCGCGCTGACCGAGCAGATCCGTGCGTTCGTGCCGCAGAAGTTCGTCGTGCTGGGCACGGATGGCTACGGCCGTTCGGATACCCGTGAAAAGCTGCGTCACTTCTTCGAAGTGGACCGCTACTGGGTCACGGTTGCCGCGTTGAATGCACTGGCAGATGAAGGCACGATCGAACGCAAGGTCGTCGCAGAGGCGCTCAAGAAGTACAACCTTGATCCGGCCAAACCCAACCCGATGACCGTCTAAGGCATCATTCCCCGAGTGCCATGCGTGCGCGTCTGCTCCTGATCGCCAGGGGCGGGTTGCGTGCGCGGCCCAGGAGACACCAACAATGAGTCAAGCGATCGAAGTCAAGGTGCCGGACATCGGCGATTACAAGGACATCCCTGTGATCGAGGTGCTGGTGAAGGCGGGTGATACCGTCGAGAAAGAGCAGTCGCTCGTCACGCTGGAATCCGACAAGGCGACCATGGACGTGCCGAGCTCGGCCGCCGGTACCGTCAAGGAAGTGAAGGTCAAGGTGGGCGATAACGTGTCGGAAGGCTCGTTGATCGTCGTGCTGGAAGGCGCTGATGGTGGTGCGGCTGAGAAGCCGGCCGCTGCGCAGGCGAATGGTGCTGCTGCGGCTCCCGCGCCGGCACCCGCTGCCGCTCCGGCACCGGCTGCTGCACCTGCGCCTGCGCCCGCCTCGAGCGGTGGCGGCGTGCAGGAAGTGAAGGTCCCGGATATCGGCGACTACAAGGACATTCCCGTGATCGAGATCGCGGTGAAGGTCGGCGACCGTGTCGAGAAGGAACAGTCGCTCATTACGCTGGAATCCGATAAGGCGACCATGGACGTGCCGAGCACGGCCACGGGCGTCGTCAAGGAACTGAAGGTCAAGATCGGCGATACGGTGTCGGAAGGCTCCGTGATCGTGGTGATCGAAGCGGAAGGCGGCGCGGCTGCTCCCGCTCCCGCACCGGCCGCGGCGCCGAAGCAGGCAGTCGAGAAGCCGTCGGACGCACCGGCTACGCCGAGTCCGGCACCGGCAGCGCCGTCCGCGCTTGCACAGGCTCCGGTGATTCCGTCAGGCGAGGGTGGCCGTCACGCGAGTCATGCGTCGCCGTCCGTGCGCAAGTTCGCGCGCGAACTGGGCGTGGATGTTGCAAGCGTACAGGGTACGGGGCCGAAGGGCCGCATTACGCAGGACGACGTCACTGCATTCATCAAGGGTGTGATGAGCGGTCAGCGTGCGGCTCCGGCTGCTGCTGCGCCTGCTGCCGGCGGTGGCGGCGAGCTGAATCTGCTGCCGTGGCCGAAGGTCGATTTCACGAAGTTCGGTCCGGTCGATCCGAAGCCGCTCTCGCGCATCAAGAAGATTTCCGGCGCGAACCTGCATCGCAACTGGGTCATGATTCCGCACGTCACCAATAACGACGAAGCGGATATCACCGAACTCGAAGCGCTGCGCGTGCAGTTGAACAAGGAACACGAGAAGGCTGGTGTGAAGTTCACCATGCTGGCTTTTGTGATCAAGGCAGTCGTTTCCGCGTTGAAGAAGTTCCCGACGTTTAATGCAAGCCTTGATGGCGATACGCTCGTTTTCAAGCAGTACTACAACGTTGGGTTTGCTGCGGATACGCCTAATGGTCTCGTGGTGCCCGTGATTCGCGATGGGGACAAGAAGGGGCTCGTCGATATCGCCAGGGAGATGGCTGATCTGTCCAAGGCGGCTCGTGAGGGCAAGCTCAAGCCGGATCAGATGCAGGGCGGGTGCTTCTCTATCTCTTCCCTTGGCGGGATCGGTGGAACGCACTTCACGCCGATTATCAATGCGCCTGAAGTGGCCATTCTTGGGCTGTCGCGCAGCGCTATGAAGCCCGTCTGGGATGGGAAGCAGTTTGTGCCCCGGTTGACTATGCCGCTTTCGCTGTCGTATGACCATCGGGTTATCGATGGGGCTGAAGCTGCGCGGTTCAATGCGTATCTGGGTGCGATTCTTGCCGATTTTCGGCGTGTGATTCTTTGATGTGTTGATTTGACGCTTGCGCCGAGGAACGTGGGTCCATTGCGGTCATCCACGTTCCTCGTTGAACTTGCTTTCATGTCGGTCTATTAGCGTCGCCCCTGTGCGGGGCAGCACCTACTTTTCTTTGTCTTCCAAAGAAAAGTAGGCAAAAGAAAGGCGCGTCCTTGGGCGGACGGCAAAGGATGCTTCTGTCCAGCGCGCTGCCAGCTTTTAGGCTGCTTTGAGTTTTGGTTCGCGCTCCCTCATCAACATGATCAATAAGAGAAGGGGACACTATGAGTCTCGTCGAAGTGAAAGTGCCGGACATCGGTGATTTCAAGGATGTCGATGTCATCGAAGTCAATATCAAGCCGGGCGATGTCATCGAGAACGAACAAGCTCTCCTGACGCTCGAGTCCGATAAGGCTTCCATCGAAGTGCCCAGCGATACCGCCGGCACCGTTAAGGAAGTGCGCGTCAAAACCGGTGATAAGGTCTCCCAGGGAACCGTCATCGCCGTCGTCGAATCGTCCGCTGAAGCTGCACCTGCCAAGGCTGCCAAAGAACCCGAGAAGGCGCCCGCTCAAGCGGAAGCTAAACCTCAAGCGGCGCCCGCTCCTGCGCCCGCTGCCGCTCCGAAGCAACCGGCCGCCGCGCCTCAAGCGGGGAGCTACTCCGGTAACGCGGACATCGAATGCGATATGGTCGTGCTCGGTTCGGGGCCTGGCGGCTATTCCGCTGCGTTCCGCTCCGCCGATCTGGGCATGAAGACCGTGCTCGTCGAACGTTATTCCACGCTCGGTGGCGTCTGTCTGAATGTGGGTTGTATTCCGTCCAAGGCGCTGCTGCATACGGCCCTCGTCATTGACGAGGCTGAGGCGCTTGGCTCGCACGGCATCACGTTCGGCAAGCCGCAGATCGATCTCGACAAGCTCCGCGATTTCAAGTCCGGTGTCGTCAAGAAGCTCACCGGTGGTCTCGCTGGGATGGCCAAGATGCGCAAGGTCGAAGTCGTCACGGGCACCGGGACGTTCGTCGATCCGCATCACATGGAAGTCGTCACCGAAAGCGGCAAGAAGGTCGTCAAGTTCAAGCAGGCCATCATTGCTGCCGGTTCGGAAGCGGTCAAGCTGCCGTTCATTCCGCAAGATCCGCGGGTCGTCGATTCGACCGGTGCGCTCGAGCTGCGTCAGATTCCCCAGCGCATGCTCGTCATCGGTGGCGGCATCATCGGTCTGGAAATGGCCACGGTGTACTCCACGCTCGGCGCGAAAATCGATGTCGTCGAAATGCTCGACGGTCTCATGGCCGGCGCCGACCGCGATCTCGTCAAGGTCTGGGAGAAGTACAACAGCAAGCGTTTCGCTAACGTCATGCTGAAGACCAAGACCACCGCCGCTGAAGCCAAGGACGATGGCATCTACGTCACCTTCGAAGGCGAGAAGGCTCCGGCTGAACCTCAGCGCTACGATCTCGTGCTGGTCGCAGTGGGCCGTAGCCCGAACGGCAAAAAGATCGGTGCCGACAAGGCCGGCGTCGCTGTGACAGATCGCGGTTTCATCGACGTCGACAAGCAGATGCGCACCAATGTGCCGCACATCTTCGCGATCGGCGATATCGTCGGTCAACCGATGCTCGCGCACAAGGCCGTGCACGAAGGTCACGTCGCCGCTGAAGTTGCGCACGGTGAGAAGGCGTACTTCGACGCGCTGCAGATCCCGTCGGTGGCTTACACCGATCCGGAAGTGGCCTGGGCCGGCAAGACGGAAGATCAGTGCAAGGCCGAAGGCATCAAGTACGGCAAGGCAGTGTTCCCGTGGGCTGCTTCGGGTCGCGCTATCGCCAACGGTCGCGATGAGGGCTTCACCAAGCTCATCTTCGACGAGACCACGCATCGGGTCATCGGTGGTGGGATTGTTGGTCTGAATGCCGGTGACCTGATCAGCGAAGTGTGTCTCGCCGTCGAAATGGGTGCCGACGCAACCGATATCGGCAAGACCATCCATCCGCATCCGACGCTTGGCGAATCGGTTGGCATGGCCGCTGAGCTGTACGAAGGCGTCTGTACCGATCTGCCGCCGCAGAAAAAGAAGTAAGGCGGTAAGGGGACGCTTGCGCTCGCTGGCGAGCGCGGGCGTCGCCGATTGACGCACGGTTCGCGTGGCGGCGGGTTTCTGTAGTTGGCCTCAGCGACGAACCGCGAACGTCAGCCGCGAAAGTCAGCGACACAAACAGAACGGCGCGCCCCGCAAAGGGCGCGCCGTTCTGTTTTCAGCGGGGCAGGGCATTCGCCACGCTTGTGTGTCACGCGCTTCGTTTGTCCGCACCGTGTACGAGGCTAGCCACAGCCAGGGCAAAAAAATCCCGGCCTTCGCCGGGCAAACGATACGCTGTTCAACGTATCGGAGCGTTGGCCCACGCGGCACACGCATAGCATGCGAGGCCGCACGACGCTGTTGCTACGATAGGCGCGGGCCGGCTTTCGAACCGGCCCGCGCATGTTGAAGCGCGAGAAGCTAATGCGAATCAAACGTCAGGTGATGCCGTTGATGCCGGATCGACACAACGCAGTCTCACCCGAGTGAAGCCTAAGCTGAAGCTTAGACAGCCTTCTTGGCCGAGCGCGAAGCTTGAGCGGCGGCTTGCGAAGCGGCCTTCGACGCTGCCGTAGCGGCTGCGTTGAAGTTGCTTTCGGCGATTTCCACAGCTTGCTTGGTTGCCTTGTGAACCGTTTCGTACGTCGTGTTGGCGGCGGTAATAGCCGACTTGATCACGGCGACAGCGGTTTCCGAACCGGCCGGTGCGTTCTTGGCCACGTTCTCGACCAGCGATTGCACCTTGCGGTTTTGCTCTTCGTACTGTGCTTCGGCAACACGGGCGAACTCGGCTTGCGTAGCCGACACGATTTCATACACGTGACGCCCATACGACAGCGCCTTTTCCGACAGCGGCTGCGTGAGGCCAGCCTGCAGCGCGAAAAATTCCTGCGCATCCTTCACCGACAGAGCGCGTTGCGCATTTTCCTGGCTTTCCGCGAGCGTCGACTTCACGACTTGCAGGTTCAGCTCAACCAGCTTTTCCACGCCTTCGAATGCCTTGGTCGTCAGGCCGAAGAGGGTTTCAAGGTTTGCTTTCTGGGCTGCGGCGATTTGCTCGGGGGTCAGCAGAGACATGTTTACGCTCCTGGATGACGGTCCGTCTGATGCGGACCGTATTGGGTTAACGGTAAATCCGGTACATCGAAACCTGAATCACACATCACGCCACGATTCATGGTGCATCGCAGCAATAGGTCTCATTTTAGGATGGTGGCAGCGAATGTCAAGCTCTTTTTGTGCGTCGCACAATATCGAGAATATCTCGACAAAACAATGCGTTATGGAGCACATATGACATATGCCGGGAGCATGCGGGATTGGCTGCTGCACAGTGCTGGTGCGTTTTAGCACGACGGTTTTTGCCGCCAGAACGGCCAAAGGGACACTTTTGCGGCGATCCTTCGCAGGGTAGGGCGGAGCAAACTTTTTTGGGCAAGAGGTGAGAAAACAACATTCGATGTAAACCGGAATCTGTCACGGAACGTTAATCCACCATCCCGGTCGAATGCGCGATGGATCGATACGCAGCAGATGCTTAACTTCCTGCTGGTCGGCACATTGGCGGGTGCCTTGGGGAACGCCCACGGGGCACTGGCCAGCGGCGTTTTGCAGCCACGCGAAGCGACCGTAGTTCCCCTGATCAAGGTTGTCTTTAAATTGCCGTTATGCTGTGAGCGTTGCCCGAAATGGGCACGTAACAGCCCCGACAAACATCCGCGGATTTGATCGTTTTTTTCGATTGAGTGCGCAAAGCTTATAGCTTCTCTGCAATCGGATCTTACAAGCCGGTTTAAGGAGCGCCGATAAGTGCTTAATATTGCTAATTTTTCGTGGTTTTACTACACTTGCGTAAAACTCCAGCCGCCCCTGACAGAACACCAATGAAAACCGACATGTTTTCGTCGCTAAAAGTGATCCATGGCGTGGCCATCAGCACCGCTATGTCGGTGGCCGCCTCGGTGGTCATCGCAGCCGCGTTTGCTGCGCCTGTCGACGCTTTCGCGGCTACAGCGGCCAAGGCCGCTACCGCCCCTGCCAAATCCGGCAAGAAAACCCTCAAAACCGCGAAATCGGCCCGCAAGGGTTCCGCCGTCGCCGCGAAGTCTTCCAAAGCCGCGAAGGTCGCGGCAGCGGACGACGACGCACCGCGCGTCGAAAGCCGCCGCCACCGTGTTTCGTACACGATGAACGGCCACCGCCGCTCGGTGGTCCGCCAGGTTGCGTTCGAACCGCGTCAGCCGACGGTCGGCCAGGCGTTCGGCCTGCACGACACGCCTGATGCACTGGCCTTGCGCTCGAGCGTCGCGTATGTGGTCGATCAAAACACCGGCGAGTCGCTGTTCGACAAGAACTCGCGCGCCGTGGTGCCAATCGCCTCGATCACCAAGCTGATGACGTCCATGGTGGTGCTGGATTCGAAGGCACCGCTGACCGAGCAGATCGAAGTCACGGACGAAGACCGCGACTACATCAAGAACACCGGTTCGCGTCTCGCGGTCGGTTCGGTGCTTTCGCGTGAAGACATGCTGCACATTGCGCTGATGGCTTCGGAAAACCGCGCGGCCGCAGCGCTGTCGCGTTACTTCCCGGGCGGCCGTCCGGCCTTTATCGCGGCAATGAACGCGAAGGCCAAGCAACTCGGCATGACGGATACGCACTTCGAAAGCCCATCGGGTCTGACGAGCGAGAACGTGTCGAGCGCGCGCGACCTGGTGAAGATGGTCAACGCGGCTTATCAGTATCCGATGATCCGCGAGTTCTCGACGGATCGTAGCTACGAGGTCTACACGGGCAAGCGTTCGATCGCCTATAACAGCACGAACGCGCTGGTGCGCAACCCGACGTGGGATATCGGTCTGCAGAAGACCGGTTTCATCAACGAAGCGGGTGAGTGTATGGTGATGCAGACGACCATTCACGGCCGTCCGATGATCGTGGTGCTGCTCGATTCGTCGGGCAAGTACACGCGCTTTGCCGATGCGACGCGTCTGCGTAACTGGCTCGACAACGGTGGCGAGCAGCACATCACCAGTGCCGACGCTGGCGGCGCCGGTACCTGAAAGCCTGGAGCCGCGTATGAGGGTTGCCGCCTCGACGTGGCACCCGGTATCGGCCTAAGGCAATCAGCAGCGCAAACAAAAAGCCCCGCATTTGCGGGGCTTTTTGCATATGGCGCATCCATTCGCAGCCACCAGGCTACACGCTCTGTTTAATCAGGCATGCTGATGATGCGCGCTAGCGGGCGGCGTCTCGGGCTGATAGCCGAGCGAGGCGGAGATCACCAGGGCAGTCTTGCTCAACTGCCCAAGCCACGAGTCTTGCAGGCGATCGGCCGGTGCCGACAGCGACAGGCCGGCGACCAGCTTGCCGGTGTCGTCATAGATACCCGCTGCGATGCAGCGCACGCCGAGTTCCAGTTCCTCGTTATCGCGCGCGCAGGCGTGCTGGCGCACGTGCAACAGTTCGCGTTCGAGTTTGCCGAGGTCGGTAATGCTGTTCTGGGTGTGCCCCGAAAGGCCCGTGCGTGTCGCGTACGCGCGCACACGTGTGGATTCGTCCGCGGCGAGGAACAGCTTGCCGACCGATGTCAGATGCAGCGGCGCCCGCCCGCCAATGGCACGTACGACCTGCATGCCGGAACGCTCGGAATAGGCGCGCTCGATATAGACGATCTCATCGCCCTGACGCACCGAGAGATTCACCGTTTGGCCGGTCAGGCGGTGCAGTTCGCGCATCGGCGTCAACGCAGCATCGCGCACCGACAGGCGCGCCTTCACCAGATTGCCCAGTTCCAGCAGGCGCATGCCGAGCCGGTAGGTGCCCGGATCCGAACGGTCGACGAGACGGCACGTCACCATGTCGTTAAGGATGCGGTGCGCCGTGGAGGGGTGCAGCTCAGTGCCTAGCGCGAGTTCCTTCAGGCTGACCGGGTCGGTATGCGCAGCCAGGGCATCCAGCAGGCGCATCATGCGCTCGATCACCTGGATCGAAGTCTTGGGATCCGGGTTCGTATCGCTCATGGGGAGAAATCGGTTGACGCGTCAAACAGCGGAGAATTGATTGTATATCGTATTGTGAAAAAAGCGAACGCCGTTCGAGGCCGCCTTCGAATCTGCGGCCACTGTTCGCCGTCCGGCGCGTTGACCGGTTTTGGCGTTGGTATTGCTCGATAAACAGCGGATAATCAGGGACGTTTTCCCGAAGGAGCGCCTATGCGAGTCGGTTTGTTCGTCACCTGTCTGATTGACCTGATGCGTCCCGAGATCGGTTTCTCGGTGATCAAGCTGATCGAGGGCGCTGGCTTCGAGGTGATGGTGCCGCCGGCGCAAACCTGCTGCGGGCAGCCCGCCTACAATTCCGGCGACCGCCGTCTGGCGCGAGATCTGGCTCAAAAAACGCTGCGGGAATTCGAGCAGTTCGATTACATCGTGGTGCCGTCCGGTTCGTGCGGCGGCATGATTCGCGTGCACTACGGCGACCTGTTCGGCGACGATCCGGAAATGATGATCCGCTTCGGCCGCCTGCGTCCAAAGGTGTATGAGCTGACCGATTTCCTCGTCAACGTCGCCAGGGTGCAGTTGCCGCCGGGCGAGTTCGCGGGGCCGGTGACGTATCACGATTCCTGCTCGGGCTTACGCGAACTGGGCGTCAAGTCGCAGCCGCGCACGTTGCTGGCGCAGGCTGGTGTGACGGTCACCGAGATGAAGGATTGCGAGCACTGCTGCGGCTTCGGTGGCACGTTCGCGGTCAAGTATGGCGATATCTCGACGGCGATCGTCGATGAGAAATGCGCGAATATCGGCGCGAGCGGCGCGGGCACGGTAGTGCTGGGCGACCTCGGCTGCATGCTCAACATAGAAGGCCGTTTGCGCCGCAAGGGCGACACCACCACGCGCGTGCTGCATATCGCGCAGGTGCTCGCCGGCGACGCTTAAGTCCTCAAGCCAATCCCCAAGGCCGCCATGCAAGTTCAAACGATGCAGTTCAAGGCGCGCGCAGGCGAGAAGCTCGCCGATCAGCGTCTGCAGCAGAACCTCACCAAGCTGTCGACGAAGTTCGTTTCGGCCCGGGCCGCCGCGATTACGACGATCGACTTCGCGGCGACGCGCGCCGCGCTCAAGGAGCGCCGCAACCGCGCACTGGAAAACCTCGACGTCTGGCTCGAGACCTTCGAGCGCGAGGCGACCCGGCGCGGCGTCACGGTGCTGTTTGCGGAGACCACGCGGGAAGCGGCCCAGCTCGTCGCGGACATCGCGCGTCGGCACGACGTCAGGAAGGTGATCAAGACCAAGTCGATGGTTACCGAGGAAATGCGTCTGAACGAAGTGCTCGGCCAGATGGGCGTGCAGTCGATCGAGACCGATCTCGGCGAATATATCCTGCAGATCAACGACAACGAGGCGCCGAGCCATATCATCGCGCCGGTCGTCCATAAGGATAAGGACGAGATCGCCGATCTGTTTGCCAAAACCCACCAGCGGCCGCGCCTGACCGAAATCACCGAGATGACCCGCGAGGCGCGTGAGGTGCTGCGCCCACATTTCATGACGGCTGACATGGGCGTGACCGGCGGCAATTTTCTGGTAGCGCACACCGGTTCAGTCGCGCTCGTGACGAACGAAGGCAACGAGGGCATGTGCACAGTGATGCCGCGCGTGCACGTGGCGGTGACGGGGATCGAGAAAGTGCTGCCGACGCTCGAAGATCTCGCGACCGCGATGCGCCTGCTGCCGCGCTCGGCGACCGGCCAGTCGACCTCGAACTACTTCTCGGTGCTGACCGGGCCGCGCGGGCCGGGCGATCAGGATGGGCCGGAGCATATGTATGTGGTGCTGGTCGATGGCGGGCGCACCGGGCTGATCGGCGGCGACTTCCAGGAGATGCTGCGCTGTATCCGCTGCGGCGCTTGTATGAACCACTGCCCGGTTTATCAGAAGATCGGTGGCCACGCTTACGGCTGGGTCTATCCGGGGCCGATGGGCTCGGTGCTGACACCGAGCTACGTCGGTATCGACAACGCGCTCGATCTGCCACAGGCCGCCACGCTGTGCGGTGAATGCGATAGCGTCTGTCCGGTCGGCATTCCCCTCTCGGGGCTGCTGCGCAAGTTGCGCGAGAGGCAGGTGGAGCGGCATCTGCGACCGTGGCGCGAGCGCGCGGGGCTGGCCGTGTGGGGTTTCCTCGCTCTGCATCCGGATGCGTATGCGTTGTTTACCAAGCTGGCGGTGCGCGTTCTGGAGATGGTGGGCGGGCGTCGGCGCGCCATCAGCCGGCTGCCGCTCGCGGCCGGCTGGACCAACACCCGAGACATGCCGGCGCCGGTCGGGCGTACGTTCCGCGAGCTATACGCCGCGCAGCGCAGTCACCTCGGCTGAAGGGCGCGGCCCGGGTCGCGGACTGGCACTGTTATCTCCAGAGCAACGCTCTATCTCACCAGGGTGGGTTTATACCAATTGATTAGTTCTATATGATTTCGACTGGGCATAGTGGGTCACAAGCTCCGGATGCCCCAATCGGAAGAGAACGACATCATGAAAAAGACAATATCGATGTACTGGCCATTGGCCGTGTTTGTGCCGTTCGCAGCGGCAGCCTATATGTATGTCAGCAGCGAGAGCGCTTCCCCGGTCTCGCAGTCGCCGCTCGGCGCATCGCAGCTCACGGCGGAGCTGGCGCGAACCGTTTCGTATGGTTTGGTCGGCGACGATAGTGCCGCGCCGGTCAAGCCCATGCGGGCGGTCACCTCGGTGCAGGCTTCGGAAGCGTCCTGAACACCAGGCGCGCGGCGCGGATAACGCGCCGGTGCGCCTGCGCGGCGAGATTTTCAGCACCTTTGTATAATCGCGGCACTGTTGGCTAACCCTATCCGGATGCACCGCATCCAGAGCCCTGATGAAAACCATCTCCATCTGCTTTGTCTGCCTCGGGAACATCTGCCGTTCTCCGACCGCGGAAGGGGTGATGCGGCATCAGGTGGGTGAAGCGAAGCTGCAAGAACGCATTGCGATCGATTCGGCCGGTACCGGCGACTGGCACATCGGCGCGGCGCCTGACGAGCGGGCGCAGCGTGCCGCCGCCCAGCGCGGCTACGACCTGTCCGGGCTGCGCGGCCGGCAGATCGGTGCGGCGGATTTCGAGCGTTTCGATCTGCTGGTCGCGATGGACGACGCCAACGTCGCCGCGTTGCGCCGGATCTGCCCGCCGGCCCAGCGCGACAAGATCCGTCTGCTGATGGAGTTTGTCCCCGAGGCCGACAGCCGGTGGGCGGGGGAGCGGGAAGTGACAGATCCCTATTTTGGTGGCGACGAAGGCTTCGAGCAGGTCCTCGATCAGTGCGAGGCGGCTTGCCGGGGTCTGATCGCAGCATTGCATCCGCAACTGGTGCCTTGAGGGCGTGGCGCTTTAGCGCTCAAGGTGTTCGTGGTGGCTGGCTTCAGGGCCTATCTACAGGCTTTTCAGGCGCGCCGCCTCAATTAAGCAAATGACCCAAATCGCGATAGGGATACTTGACTAATTTGCTCATGTATTTATACTTGAGCAAACTTGTCGAGAATTGCGATCCCCAACATCATGAGACTCACCACGAAAGGCCGTTTCGCCGTCACGGCGATGATTGACCTGGCACTGCGCCAGGAGCAGGGCCCGGTGACGCTTGCGGGTATCAGCCAGCGCCAGCATATTTCCCTGTCTTACCTTGAGCAGTTGTTCGGCAAGCTGCGCCGCCACGAGATCGTGGAGTCGGTGCGCGGCCCCGGCGGTGGCTACAATCTGGCCCGCCGCGCCGAGAACGTGACCGTCGCAGACATCATCATTGCTGTCGACGAACCGCTCGATGCCACCCAATGCGGCGGCAAAGGCACCTGCGAAGGCACCAAGCAGCACGACGGCCACTGCATGACGCACGAACTGTGGTCCACGCTGAACCAGAAAATGGTCGAGTACCTCGATTCGGTATCGCTGAAGGATCTGGTCGATCAGCAGCGCTCGCGCGAAGGCGCGCCCGCCGTGCTGCGCGACCGCCGCAGCGAGGCGCCGGCGGTCGAACCCGCCCGGGTCGCGCCACGCGGACCGAATTCCGTTTTTAACATGGCCGGTTCCTAGACCCCGCGAAGCCAGCGAACTCGGAACCCAGAAGCCAGAGCAATGATGTCCCCGGAGCGATTCATGAACAACGACATTCCCCACCTGCCCATTTACATGGACTACAGCGCCACGACTCCGGTCGACCCGCGCGTGGTGGACAAGATGATTCCGTATCTGCGTGAGCAGTTCGGCAACCCCGCATCGCGTAGCCACTCGTACGGCTGGGACGCGGAACGTGCGGTCGAGGAAGCGCGCGAGAACGTCGCAGCGCTGGTGAATGCCGATCCGCGCGAAATTATCTGGACCTCGGGCGCCACGGAGTCGGACAACCTGGCCATCAAGGGTGCCGCGCACTTCTACAAGAGCAAGGGCAAGCACATCATCACGGTGAAGACCGAGCACAAGGCCGTGCTCGACACCTGCCGCGAGCTCGAGCGCGAAGGCTTCGAAGTCACGTATCTGGACGTGAAGGACGACGGTCTGATCGACCTCGATGTGTTCAAAGCTGCGCTGCGCCCCGACACGATTCTGGTCTCGGTCATGTCGGTCAACAACGAGATCGGCGTGATTCAGGACATCGAGGCGATCGGTGAGATCACCCGTGAAAAGGGCATCATTTTCCACGTCGACGCTGCTCAGGCCACCGGCAAGATCACGATCGACCTGCAAAAGCTGAAGGTCGATCTGATGTCGTTCTCGGCACACAAGACGTATGGTCCGAAGGGCATCGGCGCGCTGTATGTGCGCCGCAAGCCGCGTATCCGTATCGAAGCGCAGATGCACGGCGGCGGTCACGAGCGCGGTATGCGTTCGGGCACGCTGGCGACGCACCAGATCGTCGGCATGGGCGAAGCGTTCCGTCTTGCCCGCGAAGAAATGGCAACGGAAAACGAGCGCATTCGCATGCTGCGCGACCGTCTGCTGCGCGGTCTGCAAGACATGGAAGAAACCTACGTGAACGGCGACATGGAAAAGCGTGTGCCGCACAACCTGAACATCAGCTTCAACTTCGTCGAAGGTGAATCGCTGATCATGGCGGTGAAGGACGTGGCGGTGTCGTCGGGTTCGGCCTGCACGTCGGCGTCGCTCGAGCCGTCGTATGTGTTGCGCGCGCTTGGCCGCAACGACGAACTGGCGCACAGCTCGATCCGCTTTACGGTGGGCCGCTTCACGACGGAGCAGGACGTCGATTACGTCATCAACCTGCTGAAGACCAAGATTTCGAAGCTGCGCGATCTGTCGCCGCTGTGGGAAATGTACAAGGACGGGATCGATATTTCGACGATCCAGTGGGCGGCGCACTGAGGTTTGACTGCGACGCTACGCTGCACGAAACATCGCACCGAATGCAGGTTGAAACGAATCAAGGAGTGTAATCATGGCTTATAGCGACAAGGTTCTGGACCATTACGAAAATCCGCGCAACGTCGGTTCCTTCGCCAAGGACGACGATGCAGTCGGCACCGGCATGGTCGGCGCGCCGGCCTGCGGCGACGTGATGAAGCTGCAGATCCGCGTGGGCGCGGACGGCATCATCGAAGACGCGAAGTTCAAGACGTATGGCTGCGGTTCGGCTATTGCGTCGAGTTCGCTTGTCACCGAATGGGTGAAGGGCAAGACGCTCGATCAGGCCATGGAAATCAAGAACACCCACATCGCCGAAGAACTGGCGTTGCCGCCGGTCAAGATCCACTGCTCGATCCTCGCGGAAGACGCAATCAAGGCAGCCGTGGCTGACTACAAGCAGCGTCATGGCGAAACCGCGGAAGCGGGCGAAAAGCACCAGGCTGCTTAAGGCCGTTGAGAAACGCTATGGCAATTACGTTGACCGAGAAGGCAGCAAATCACGTCCAGAAATTCCTGACCCGGCGTGGCAAGGGTGTCGGGTTGCGGCTGGGCGTGCGCACGACCGGATGCTCCGGCTTGGCGTACAAGCTTGAGTATGTGGACGAACTCGCGCCGGAGGATCAGGTATTCGAGTGCAACGGCGTGAAGATCATCGTCGATCCGAAGAGCCTGGCTTACATCGACGGCACGGAACTCGATTTTGCACGCGAAGGGCTGAACGAAGGCTTCAAGTTCAACAACCCGAACGTCAAGGACGAGTGCGGCTGCGGCGAATCGTTCCGCGTCTGAGCAGGTTCAGTCCGCGTGAAGCGGAAAAAAGGCGGCGCGGGCCGCCTTTTTAATTTGTCGCACGTCGTTGTACCTTGCGTTGTGCTTTGTGCGCCTCGTGGCACCTTACGTTGCACTTGATGCCTGAAACTCAGGTGCGCTTTTTGAACGGATCACATCATTCGATGGCCTCGCTGAACGACAGCCACTTCGACCTGTTCGACCTGCCGGCCCAATACGCGCTCGACGCCAGTGCGCTCGATCATGCGTACCGTACGGTGCAGTCGCAGGTTCACCCCGACCGTTTTGCCGCCGCGGGCGACGCGCAAAAGCGCATCGCGATGCAATGGGCGACGCGCACGAACGAGGCGTATCAGACCCTGCGCGATCCGTTGAAGCGCGCCACGTATCTGTTGTCGCTGCGCGGCATCGATGTCGGCGCGGAGAACAATACGGCGATGGAGCCGGCATTCCTGATGCAGCAGATGGAATGGCGTGAAGGTATCGAGGATGCTGCGGCGGCGAAGAATGTCGACGCACTTGACGCCTTGCTCACCGAGTTGCGCGACGAAGAGCGGGTGCGCTTCACGAAGCTCGGTGCACTGCTCGACAGCGGCGCGGATCAGGCGGCGGGCGAGGCGGTGCGGCAGTTGATGTTCATCGAGCGCGTGGCGGCGGAAATCGGCACGCAGATCGAACGGCTCGACAACTGAAGCAAACGAAGCAGATCAGCGCAAACGCACGTAAGCGGACGCGATTGGAAACAGGCCGGATGCAAACGGGACGCCACGACAACCAGCCGTGGCGTTCAACCCAGCAACGCGAACCATTCAGGACGGGGCCTAACGTTCCCCGAAGAAGATCTCAGATGGCTTTACTGCAAATCTCCGAACCCGGCATGGCGCCCGCGCCGCATCAGCGGCGCCTCGCGGTCGGTATCGATCTTGGCACCACCAACTCCCTTGTCGCTGCAGTGCGTAGTGGCGTTCCCGACGTTCTGCCCGACGAGGACGGCCATGTGCTGCTGCCGTCTGTGGTGCGTTATCTGGAGAAGGGCGGCCGCCGCATCGGCCGTACCGCCAAGGCGGAAGCAGCGAGCGATCCGCGTAACACGATCGTCTCGGTCAAACGCTTCATGGGCCGCGGCAAGAGCGAGGTCGAAGGCGCCGAGAATGCGCCGTACGATTTTGTGGACGCACCGGGCATGGTGCAGATCCGCACCGTCGATGGCGTGAAGAGCCCGGTCGAAGTGTCGGCGGAAATTCTCGCGACGCTGCGGCAGCGTGCGGAAGACTCGCTTGGCGACGATCTGGTCGGCGCCGTAATCACCGTGCCGGCGTATTTCGACGAAGCGCAGCGCCAGGCCACCAAGGACGCCGCGCGTCTGGCCGGCCTCAATGTTCTGCGCCTGCTCAACGAGCCGACTGCAGCGGCGATTGCCTACGGCCTCGACAACGGCTCCGAAGGCCTCTACGCCGTGTACGACCTCGGCGGCGGCACGTTCGATCTGTCGATCCTCAAGCTCACCAAAGGCGTTTTCGAAGTGCTCGCAGCGGGCGGCGACTCCGCGCTCGGCGGCGACGACTTCGATCACGCGCTCTACCGTCATGTGCTCGAGCAGGCCGGCATCGCGCCACAGACGCTCGCGGCTGAAGACGTGCGTATGCTGCTCGACAACGTACGTGTGGCCAAGGAGGCGTTGTCGGACGCACCGCTATCAACGCTGAAGGCGACCCTTTCCAACGGCACCCAGCTCGATCTGACGATCGACGAGGCTGCTTTCGAAGCTATCACGCAGGCGCTGGTGCAGCGCACGCTCGGTCCGACCAAGAAAGCACTGCGCGACGCCAAGGTCACCACGAAGGAAATCAAGGGCGTGGTGCTGGTGGGCGGCGCGACCCGCATGCCGGTGATCCGCCGCGCGGTCGAAGCTTTCTTCGGCCAGCCGCCGCTGACCAATCTCAACCCGGACGAAGTGGTCGCGCTCGGCGCGGCGATCCAGGCCGATTTGCTGGCCGGCAACCGCAGCGCCGACGGCGACGATTGGCTGCTGCTCGACGTCATCCCGCTGTCGCTTGGCGTCGAGACGATGGGCGGACTGACCGAGAAGATCATTCCGCGCAATTCGACCATTCCGGTCGCGCGTGCGCAGGATTTCACGACCTTCAAGGACGGCCAGACGGCGATGGCGATCCACGTCGTGCAGGGCGAACGCGAACTGGTAGCGGATTGCCGCTCGCTCGCGCGCTTCGAACTGCGCGGCATTCCGCCGATGGCGGCCGGTGCGGCGCGCATTCGTGTGACCTATCAGGTCGATGCCGATGGCCTGCTGTCGGTGTTTGCGCGTGAGCAGTTGTCGGGCGTGGAAGCGTCGGTGGTGGTGAAGCCTTCATACGGCCTCGCCGACGACGACATCGCCAAAATGCTTGAAGACAGCTTCAGTACCGCCGAAGTCGATATGCGAGCTCGCGCGCTGCGTGAGGCGCAAGTGGAAGCGCAACGCCTGGTCGAAGCGACGGATGCGGCGCTGGCTGCTGATGCCGACCTGCTCGACGAAGCCGAGCGCGCCGAACTCGACGGCCTGCTCACCGCTTTGCGCAACGTGGCGAAAAGCGATGACGTGGACGCGATCGAAGCGGCGACGAAAACGGTGGCCGAAGGCACCGACGAATTCGCCGCCCGCCGCATGAACAAAGGCATTCGTCGCGCGCTGGCGGGCCGCAAGCTCGACGACATCTGAGCTCAATGAATCACGTGACGCGCGTCAACAAAGGTGCGCGTCACCAGTAAAATGGCACGCAGCCGGTTCGCCGGCTGCCGTGCCCCAGACTAAACGGAAATCGTATGCCTCAAATCGTTGTGCTGCCCCATGTCGAACTGTGTCCGGAAGGCGCGGTGATCGATGCTGTGCCGGGCAAGAGCATCTGCGACAATCTGCTGGAACACGGCATTGAAATCGAGCACGCCTGCGAGAAATCGTGTGCCTGCACGACTTGCCATGTGCTCGTGCGCGAAGGCTTCAATGCGCTCACGCCGTCGGAGGAAGACGAGGACGATCTGCTCGACAAGGCCTGGGGCCTCGAGCCGGAGTCGCGTCTGTCGTGCCAGGCGATGGTGCCGGTCGACCAGGATCTGGTCGTTGAAATCCCGCGTTACTCGATCAACCACGCGAAGGAAAATCACTAACAGGAGCGCAGCCATGAAGTGGACCGACACGCAAGACATCGCGATGGCCCTCACCGACAAGCACCCGGAAGTGGACCCGCAGCAGATCCGGTTTACCGATCTGCACCGCTGGGTCACCGAACTGGACGGCTTCGACGACGATCCGAACCGTTCGAACGAGAAGATTCTCGAAGCGATCCAGACGGCCTGGATCGAAGATGCGGATTATTGAGCGGGCTGTGGGTTCAGGATTGACTCTCGATCTCGACCGGCTCTGAAGGAAAAACGGCGATTCCAGATTTCACTGGAATCGCCGTTTTGTTTGATGCGCTTCCTGATGCGCTGTTTAGCCTGCTACGAGCGCACCGTTCTCGATATGCACGCGCTCGCCTTGCTGGAACGGCGGCGCCTCGTGATACGTGAAGTAACGGTTCTTGCCGCTCTCCAGACGCACATGCACCGAGTAGGCGGTCGTGCTGCGGATATTTTTCTCGACCGCGTTACCCGCGAAACCGCCGCCGACTGCGCCCAGCACCGTCATCGCGCCGCGGCCCACGCCGCCGCCGAACTGATTGCCCACCAGACCGCCGACCACCGCACCGCCCACAGCGCCGACGCCGGTGCCATGGCCTTCTTGACGCACTGCTGAGATCGCTACGACGGTCCCGCAACTAGCGCAATAGGCGGGTTGGGGTGGCGGTTGCTGCGCGTACTGGCCCGATTGCTGTTGCTGCTGTGCGTACTGCGCTTGCGCGGGCGTAGGAGCCGCTGCGACCGGAGCCGGTTGGGGCTGCTGGGTCTGAGCATCGGCTGGTGCCTGAGCCTGCGTAGGCTGGGCCTGCGGCTGCTGTTGCTGCGCGTAGGTGTTCGGATTGGCCGGAGCCGCCGAATCGACCACCTGCTGCGACGGCTGCGAAGTCACCTGTGCCGCCTGGGTTTGATCTGTCTGCGCGCCGTTGCTCGACGCTTTGGGAAACAGACCCGTGATAGCCGCTGTGGCCGCGAGGCTCGCGATGATGACAGCGCCTGCCGCGGTCGCGACAAGCGGGTGAATTCGGCGTGGTTGTGTGTTGCCAGGATTGTCCATGATGACCTCCGTCTTGAGCAGAGTCCGATTGGTTTTTTCGAGACTTAAGTGTCTGACAGACAGACTCGCGCGGGGTTTCAATTTGTAACCAGTTCTGTAGCGTCCGCAGAGATGTTTTGAAGCGCATCGCGGAGACGGCGGCCTGGCGCCTGATTTCAAGCGCTGACACGGCCTTCCGATCCCGACGAGAGTCGCCTCCGGCCGGGAACCTTTTACCGATCGTTACAAACTGTCAGGTGGCGCGCCGAGATGTTGGAGATAGGCCGACGGGCCTGCAGGCCGCTCAAATGAAAACGCCCGGCGACGAGCCGGGCGTTGCGTCAGTCAGGACCCGCTGTCTGTCGGACCAAGTCGATCCACGCAATCAGTCCTCGCGGCGCAGATGCGGGAACAGGATCACATCGCGGATGCTCGGGCTGTCGGTCAACAGCATCACCAGACGGTCGATGCCGATACCGCAACCGCCCGCCGGCGGCATACCGTATTCGAGCGCGCGGATGTAGTCGGCGTCGTAGAACATCGCTTCCTCGTCGCCGGCGTCCTTCTGGTCGACCTGCTTCTTGAAGCGCGCGGCCTGGTCTTCCGGATCGTTCAGCTCGGAGAAACCGTTGGCGATTTCACGCCCGGTGATGAACAGCTCGAAGCGCTCGGTGATGCCCGCCACCTTGTCCGATGCGCGCGCGAGCGGCGACACTTCGATCGGGTAGTCGATGATGTACGTCGGCTCCCACAATTGCGATTCGGCGGTCTCTTCGAAGAGCGCGAGTTGCAGCGCGCCGACGCCTGCGTTCAAAAACTGCGGCTGCGACGCATCAACGCCGAACTTCTTCAGTTCGGGGCGTAGGAACGCAGCGTCAGCGAGTTGTTCGTCGGTGTACTGCGGCGCGTACTTCTGGATAGCCTGCGTGATCGTCAGCCGATGGAACGGCTTGGACAGATCGAGTTCGCGACCCTGATAGCTGATCGTCGCCGTACCGAGCGCATCGATCGCCGCTTGGCGGATCAACTGTTCGGTGAAGTCCATCAGCCACTGATAATCGGTGTACGCGGCATAGAACTCTATCATCGTGAATTCCGGATTGTGGCGCACGGAGACGCCCTCGTTACGGAAGTTCCGGTTGATCTCGAACACACGCTCGAAGCCGCCCACCACCAGACGCTTCAGATACAGCTCCGGCGCGATGCGCAGGAACATTTGCATATCGAGCGCGTTGTGGTGCGTCACAAACGGCTTGGCCGCGGCGCCGCCGGGGATCGGGTGCAGCATCGGCGTTTCGACTTCCATGAAGTCGGCCTCGGCCATGAACTTGCGGATCGACGACATCGCCCTGGTGCGCGCCACGAAGGTCTTGCGCGTTTCCGGCGTGACGATCAGATCGACATAGCGCTGACGGTACTTCATCTCCTGATCGGCGAGGCCGTGGAACTTGTCCGGCAGCGGACGCAGCGACTTCGACAGCAGACGCAGTTCGGTACAACGCACCGACAGCTCGCCCTTGTTGGTACGGAACAGCACGCCACGCGCGGCGACGATATCGCCCATGTCCCACTTTTTGAATGCGTCGTAGGTTTCCTGGCCGATGTCAGCCGGCGTGATGAAGAACTGGATCTGACCCGAACCGTCGCGCACGGTCGCGAAGCTCGCCTTGCCCATCACGCGCTTCAGCATCATCCGGCCGGCCACGGCAACCTGAAGCGGATTCGCTTCGAGCGTTTCCTTGTCGGTCTCGGCGTATTGCGTCTGCAGGTCTTCCGCGTGATGCGTCGGGCGGAAATCGTTCGGATAGGCGACGCCCTGTTCACGCAGCTCGCGCAGCTTTTCGCGGCGCTCGGCGATGATCTTGTTTTCGTCCCCCTCGGGCGCAGCGTTCGTCTGGTTCGGTTCGGTCATGATGGGTCGGTATTCGGGGTGGCCTGCATGCGGGTGGGCCGCACGAGGTTGCCTGCGGGTCGGAAATCGGACTGCAATCGGACCAAAGCAGGCGGTCAAAAGATGCGGCGCGGCAAAGCTCGCCGCGCCGGATGCGCTTACTTTAGATGCCCTGTTTCAGGCTGGCGCTAATGAACGGATCGAGGTCGCCATCGAGCACGCTCTTGGTATTGCTGATTTCGACGTTGGTACGCAGATCCTTGATGCGGCTGTTGTCCAGCACGTACGAGCGGATCTGATGACCCCAGCCCACGTCGGTCTTGCCTGCCTCGAGCTTGTCCTGTTCGGCCTGACGTTTGCGGATTTCCGCTTCGTACAGACGCGATTTCAACATGGCCATCGCTTCGGCGCGGTTACGGTGCTGCGAGCGGTCGTTCTGGCACTGCACGACGATGCCCGACGGCATGTGCGTGATCCGCACCGCGGAGTCGGTCTTGTTGATGTGCTGACCGCCCGCGCCGGACGCGCGGTACGTGTCGATACGCAGATCGGCCGGGTTGATGTCCACTTCGATCGAATCGTCGATTTCCGGGTACACGAACACCGACGAGAACGAAGTATGACGGCCGCCCGACGAGTCGAACGGCGACTTGCGCACGAGGCGGTGCACGCCGGTTTCGGTGCGCAGGAACCCGTAGGCGTACTCGCCTTCGATCTTGATGGTGGCGTTCTTGATGCCCGCGACGTCGCCGTCGGTCTGTTCCAGCACTTCGGTCTTGAAGCCCTTGCGCTCGCAGTAGCGCAGGTACTGGCGCAACAGCATCGCGGCCCAGTCGCATGCTTCGGTGCCGCCGGCGCCGGCCTGAATGTCGAGGAAGGCGTTGTTCGGGTCGGCCGCGTTCGAGAACATGCGGCGGAATTCCATATCGGCGACGCGCTGTTCGAGGCCGGCTGCATCGCTTTCGCAGGCGAGCAGGGTTTCCTCGTCATTTTCTTCGCGCGCCATGCCGAACAGGTCCTGCGCGTCGCGCAGGTCGTTGTCGAGCGCTGTGAGTTTGCCGACGACGTCGTCAAGCAGCTTCTTTTCCCGGCCGAGGGCCTGGGCATGCTTCGAGTCGTTCCAGACGTTCGGGTCTTCGAGTTCCCGGTTGACTTCGATTAGACGCAGTGCTTTGTCGTCGTAGTCAAAGATACCCCCGTAGCTCGCCCGCGCGATGGCGCAGGTCGGCCAGAGAGGCTTCGATCGCGTTGAGACGTTCCGCTTCCATGTCGATCTTTTATAGCTTCGTAAAAAGGGGAAATTATAGCCGATCGAGGCTGCCCGCCGGAGGCGAATACGCGATCCGGCGGGTGGTTGGGGCCGTTTTGCGGGGGATTTCGCGCGATTTCGGCGCCCCGGCGTGGATGACGCGAGGTCGAGGCGGACGCACTGCCGCTCAGCTTATTGCATGCTCGACGATCAGTTGCACGCGCGAGACGCCATTCCACGTATCGCTTGCGAGGCGGTAGGCGATTGTCGTGCGGTTGGGCAGCGAATCCGTGTGATTGAACCAGATTGCGTTGAAGCGCTGCCGGCCGCGCAGCAGTTGCAGCTTCAGGTGCTTGTCCTTCACCAGCGCTTGCGACGCCACCTCGAATTCGCCGGAAAACACCGGTGCCGGAAAGCCCTGACCCCAGACCGCCGCGTCGAGCATTTCGACGAATTGCGGCGTGAAATAGGCTTCTTCTAGATCGCCGTCGGTTTCGACCACACGGGCGAGCGCGTCTTCGCTGAGCCACTCGCGGCCCACTGCTTCGAAGGCAGTCGTGAAACGCGGCACATCGGCGGCGGCGAGCGTCATGCCGGCAGCCATGGCGTGGCCGCCGAACTTGGCGATCAGACCGGGTTCGCGTTTCGAGATCAGGTCGAGCGCATCGCGCAGATGAAAGCCCCCGATCGAACGGCCCGAGCCTTTGACGAGCACGCCGCTTTCGTCAGCCGGTGCGAAGGTGAAGACGGGCCGGTGGAACTTCTCCTTGATGCGCCCCGCGACGATGCCGATGACGCCCTGATGCCAGCTCGGGTTGAACAGCACGATGGTGGCCGAGCCGGCCGGATCGATCGACGACAGATCTTCGAGTGCCTGCTGTTGCATGCCGGCTTCGATCTCGCGCCGCTCGCGGTTGATCGAATCGAGTTGCTGCGCGAGTTCCCATGCGCGGCCGATGTCGTCGGTGGTCAGGCATTCGATTCCGAGCGACATATCCGAGAGCCGTCCCGCCGCGTTCAGCCGCGGGCCAAGCGCAAAGCCCAGATCGAAACCGGAAGCGCTACGGGCGTCGCGTGCAGCGGCGCGAAACAGCGCCGCCACACCCGGCTGCATCTTGCCTTTGCGAATCCGTTGCAGGCCTTGAGCCACCAGCACGCGATTGTTGCCGTCGAGCTTGACGACGTCGGCCACCGTGCCGAGCGCGACCAGATCGAGCAGGCCGTCCAGACGCGGTTCGGGCCGCGCGTCGTCGAAGGCGCCGCGTTTGCGCAGTTCGGCGCGCAGCGCGAGCAGCACATAGAACATTACGCCGACGCCGGCGATGCATTTGCTCGGGAAGCTGCAACCGGGCTGGTTCGGATTGACGATGGCGCGCGCGGCAGGCAGCTCGTCGCCGGGCAAATGGTGATCGGTGACGAGTACGTCGATGCCGAGCGCGTTGGCCGCTTCCACACCGTCGACGCTGGCGATGCCGTTATCCACGGTGATCAGCAGGTCCGGCTTGCCCGACGAATTGCGTGCTGCTAGCGCGACGATTTCGGGCGTCAGGCCGTAGCCGTATTCGAAGCGGTTCGGCACCAGATAGTCGATGTTCGCGCCGAACATCCGCAGCCCGCGCACGGCAACGGCGCAAGCGGTGGCGCCGTCGCAGTCGTAGTCGGCGACCACCAGCATGCGGCGTTTGCCTTCGATCGAATCGGCGAGCAGCACGGCCGCTTCTTCGCAGCCTTTCAGTTGAGTGGGCGCGACCAGCCGCGCAAGGCCGGTTTCGAGTTCATCCGGCAGGCAGACGCCGCGCGACGCGTACAGACGGGCCAGCACCGGATGCAGGCCATGACGGGTCAACACTTCGGCATCGACGGGGGAGCAGGCGCGCGTAACGATTCGAGTCATGCGGAAAGGCCGGAAAACATGCGGTGGAACGGTAGCTGGGTGATGAAGTGCATCATTCGATAAAGAGCGATGCGAGCACGCGGCGGCGCCAGAATTTGCGCAGATCGCCGCGTGTAATGTTGAGCGTCACCGAGCCGGTGTCGCCGCATAGTGTGAGGCCCAGTTCGCCGAGTTGGCCCGACTGCAAGGCAGCGAGAGCAGGGGCGAACCAGTCGGTTTCGAGCGCGGCGAAGGCCGCATTCCAGCGGCCCCAGTCCTGCTCGATATAGGGCGCGGAAAATGGGTCGAGCTCGACGAGCGTTGTTGATGCCGTTGCTGTGGCGCCGTTGCCGGCTTGCTGAGCACCGCTCGCGCCGTTCGCGCGCGGTGCCGTGGCGGCGCTGGGCGTGAGGGCTGCAAACGAAGCCGGCGGCGGCCCGATCTCGACCCCGCCAGCGGTGAGCCCGAGGCCGCGCGTCGCCGCTGCGTCCGACAGCACTCGCGTGAACGGGCTTTTAACCGGTTGCGCGGCACCTTGCGCATGGAACCAGATGGAATTGACCGCGGGCAGGCCGCGCGCTTCGCGCGCCTCGTTGACCGGATGCTCGAACCACGCCATCTGCACTTCGTTCTGCAGTTTCATCCAGGCGCGCGAGCGCTGGCCGGTGTGGGCTTCGTGCGGCAGCCAGATCTCGATGTTGCGGCCGCTGGCACGCAGCGGCGACGCGCCGGCCAACGTGCCGAAGGCGTCGCTCGCCAGATACCAGCGCGATGGATGGGGCGCCTCGATGCGCACGCCCAGTTCTTCGATCAGCGGCCTCGCGACCTCGAGCAGCGTCGCGGCTTCGGTGTCCGTCAGTTCGAGCGAGGCCGGATCGATCAGGACCAGATGGTCGTGCGCGATGCGTACGTGCACCGGTTGCACGCACGCCCAGGTCGACGTGCCGGGTTCGCCGCCATCGGCGCGCAGCATGTAGGGGGCGAGCGGCGCTTCGTCCGCAGCCCCTTCGCCGCTCGCGACCGTGCCGAACTGACGGGCCACCCAGCGTTCGTGCGGGAGCGTGCGCTGGAAGTCCTCGCCGATCACCCGTTCGACCAGCGTGGCTCTTGCGACCAGCTTGTCGAGGGCGGGACTTTCGATGTTATGCAGCGCGGTGGAGGCGTCGGCTGCAGCGGGCAGCGCGAAGGGCAGGAGGAGTTGAAGACGGTTGGCGTGCATGATGCTCGGCATTGTATGGCAAACTTCGCGCTTGACCGACGGTAGATGAGCGGCAGTGGACGGGCGGCGTCGAAGGGACGGTATTAAGGCTCTGGTAATGTACCCGTGCGGTGCAGCATGGACAGCTCGGTGCACCGCCCCGACGCTGGAAGCGGTACCAGCCCGGCAGCCCCAGCGGTTTGCGCATCGAACCGGAACCATCCGCCCCGATCCGGCACCAATGGTCACGACCCTCGAACTGCATGGCGCGCGGGATTGCCACCGTCATGCGCTGCACCAACGGTCGAACACCGACGCCGCAGCACGAGGCTGAAGAACGCAGAAAAGGATTCGCTTGAAATTTCCCTACGAATGGACAATTGGCTGGCGCTACACCCGCGCCGGCAAACGCACGACCGGTAACGGCTTTATCTCCTTCATCGCGCTCGTCTCGATGTCGGGCATTGCGCTCGGCGTCGCGGCGCTGATCGTCGTGCTGTCGGTGATGAACGGCTTCCAGAAAGAGGTGCGCGACCGCATGCTGTCGGTGCTTGCGCACGTCGAGATCTTTTCGCCGACCGGCTCCATGCCGAACTGGCAGTTGACCGCCAAGGAAGCGAAGCAGAACAAGGAAGTGATCGGCGCGGCGCCGTATGTCGACGCCCAGGCGCTGTTGACCCGTCAGGACGCCGTGAGCGGCGTCGCGCTGCGTGGTGTCGACCCGGCGCTCGAGCCGCAGGTGTCCGATATCTACAAGGAAATGAAAGGCGGCCAACTGTCCGACCTGAAGCCGGGCGATTTCGGCATCGTGCTGGGCGCGGATCTCGCCGCTAACCTGGGTGTGATGGTTGGCGACAAGATCACGCTGGTGGCGCCCGAGGGCACCATCACCCCTGCAGGAATGCTGCCACGCCTGAAGCAGTTCACCGTGGTCGGCGTCTTCGAATCGGGCCACTACGAATACGACAGCACGCTCGCGCTGATCAACATTCAGGACGCGCAGGTGCTGTTCCGGCTCGCTGCGCCCACCGGCGTGCGCTTACGCCTGAAGGACATGCAGCGCGCGCCGGAGGTCGCGCACCAGTTGGCGCGCACGCTTTCCGGTGACCTCTACATCCGCGACTGGACCCAGCAGAACAAGACCTGGTTTTCCGCCGTGCAGATCGAAAAGCGCATGATGTTCATCATCCTTACGCTGATCATTGCGGTGGCGGCGTTCAACCTGGTGTCGTCGCTGGTGATGACGGTGACCAACAAGCAGGCGGATATCGCGATCCTGCGCACGCTTGGCGCGCAGCCCAGCTCGATCATGAAGATCTTCGTGGTGCAGGGCGTGACGATCGGCTTTATCGGTACCGCAACCGGTGTGGCGCTCGGGTGTCTGATCGCGTGGAGCATTCCGTGGCTCGTGCCCATGATCGAGCATCTGCTCGGCGTGCAGTTCCTGCCGCCGTCGGTGTATTTCATCAGCGAGCTGCCGTCCGAGCTGGTGCCCGCAGATGTGATCCGGATCGGCGTGATCGCGTTCGTGCTGGCATCGCTGGCGACGCTGTATCCGAGCTGGCGCGGTGCGAAGGTTCGCCCGGCGGAGGCGCTGCGTTATGAATGATCGTTCCATTGGCCAGGCCATGACCCCAGACAGCGCGCTGCATCCGTATGTCCTCGAAGCGACCGGCATCTCGAAGTCGTTCGTGCAGGGCGGCCTGAACGTGCAGGTGCTGAACAACACAGAACTGTCAGTGCGGCGCGGCGAGAAGCTGGCAATCGTCGGCGCGTCGGGTTCCGGCAAGAGCACACTGTTGCACGTGCTGGGCGGCCTCGACGATCCGAGCACGGGCGAAGTCTCGGTGCTGGGTAAGCCGTTCACGAAACTCTCGGAGCGTGAGCGCAACGAACTACGCAATCGCGCGCTCGGTTTTGTGTATCAGTTCCATCATCTGCTGGCGGAATTCACTGCGCTCGACAATGTCGCGATGCCGCTGCGCATCCGCCGCATGCCAACTGACGAGGCGCGTCGCACGGCATTGCAGACGCTGGAACGCGTGGGCCTCGCGCATCGCGCGAAACACCGCCCGGGCGAGCTCTCGGGCGGCGAGCGTCAGCGTGTGGCGATCGCGCGTGCGCTCGTCACGAACCCGGCCTGCGTGCTGGCTGACGAGCCCACCGGCAATCTCGATGGCGGCACCGCGGATTCGGTGTTTAACCTGATGCTCGAACTGTCGCAAACCTTCGATACCAGCTTCGTGATCGTCACGCACGATCCCGATCTGGCGGCGCGCTGCGATCGCATCATGCGTCTGCGCGACGGCGTGCTGCACGAAGAGCCGCACGTTCCGGTCTAACGTCTTTTGCTGCCGGGGCGCCAGCATGTGGATCGATACGCACTGCCATCTCGACGCGTCGGAATTCGACGCGGATCGTGACGCGGTCGCTTCTGCGGCTTGCGAGGCAGGCGTAGCGCGCATCGTGATTCCGGGTGTGGCGCGCGAGAACTTCGCGCGGGTGCGTGAACTCGCGCATCGCGTGAAGGGCGGTGCGTACGCGCTCGGGATTCATCCGCTCTTTACGCCCGGTGCGCAGGACGCCGATCTCGACGTGCTCCGCATGGAGATCGAAGCAAGTCTGGACGATCCGCTGTTTGTCGGACTTGGGGAAATCGGCCTCGATTATTTCGTCGCGGGCCTCGACGATGGGCGTCAGCAGTTCTTTTACAACGAGCAGCTGAAACTCGCGCACGAATTCGATTTGCCGGTGATTTGCCACGTGCGCAAATCGCAGGACCAGGTGCTCAAAGGCTTGCGCCGGCATAGCGTGCATCGCGGCATCGCCCATGCGTTCAACGGCAGTTTTCAGCAGGCCCAGGCGTTCATCGATCACGGCATGCATCTTGGCTTCGGCGGCAATCTGACGTTCGAGCGCGCGCTGCAGATTCGTCGTCTCGCGGCGCAATTGCCGCTCGATGCGCTGGTGGTCGAAACCGACGCGCCGGACATCGCTCCTTCATGGCTTTATCGCCAACGCAATACGCCGGACCAGATTCCCGCCATCGGCGCGGGACTCGCGCAACTGCGCGGCATCGGCGTAGACGAGCTTTCCATAGGCACAACGGCTAACGCTCACGCCGCGCTGCCGCGGCTAGCACTTTCGTCTGCATAATCTTTCCTGGTGGTTCGCGCCGGGCGGAACACGCGTCCGGTAATTCGTCTGAAATGGCTTCTGACCTGCATGCGTTGGCTACGCCCGGTGGCATTGGGTGGCAGTCCGGCGCGGCCGGCTGGCGAGCAGGGCGGAGGGCGAATGCGGGCAGTGTGGTGTGGTTTTGCGTTGGGTGTGATTGTCTTGCAGCAGCAGGCGGCATTGCCTGTGTGGCGCGAGTGGCTTGTGCTGTTGCTGATATCTGGCGGCGCGCTCGCTTGGGCTTGCTGGTGCTTGCGAGGGCAGAGAAGCTGCACGGCCGCTCGGTGCGCGTCAGCCTGGTGGTACGGGATACGCTGGCGTGTGTACACCGGTTGGTGCGCGGTCTTGTTGGCCGCAGCATGTGTCGGATTCGGTTATGCAGCCTGGCGGGCCGAAATGCGTCTTGCCCTGAGCTTGCCTACCGCGTGGGAGGGACGCGACCTCGAAGTGCAGGGCGCCATTCGAGGTCTGCCGAGCCGTGACGAGAAGGGCGCGCGCTTTCTGTTCGACGTGGATTCTGTTGCTGCGCCGATCGAACATTTTCCTCGCACGATTCAACTGGCGTGGATCGATCAGAAGGGCCCGCCGCCGCCATTGCTCGAACCCGGCGCGCGCTGGCGTCTGACGGTACGGCTCAAGCGTCCGCACAGCAATGCCAACTTCGGCGTGCGCGACGCCGAAGCGGGCTTGCTGGCACGCAATGTCCGCGCAACGGGTTATGTCAATGCGCCTGCTACGGCACGGCGTCTCGATGGTTACGCGGGCGGCCTGGGTGTCAGCGTGGACCGCTGGCGCGCGGCACTGCGTGCGCGCATCGACACCGTGCTGGCCGACGCCCCGCATCGCGGCATTGTCGTGGCGCTCGCGGTCGGCGCGCAGGACGAGGTCAGCGCCGCCGACTGGCTGCTGATGCGCGCCACCGGCACGAGCCACCTGGTGGCCATCTCCGGTCTGCACATTGGTTTCGTTGCGGGCCTCGCCGGATGGCTGGCCGGCGCGCTGTGGCGGCGGTCGGGCCTGGTTGGGCGCAACTGGCCGTTGCGAATTCCGGCGCAACTCGTCGCGGTGACTGCGGGGACGATGTTCGCTGCGCTGCATGCGGCGCTCGCCGGGTTCAATGTGCCGGCGCAACGGGCATTGTGGATGGCGGGTGTGGTGGCGTTGGCGTTTGTCAGCGGACGCAGTGTCGCGCCGTCGTGGGTGTTGGCCTGGGCGCTTGGTCTTGTGCTGTTGCTTGATCCGTGGGCGCCGGTGTCCGCGGGGTTCTGGCTGTCGTTCTGCGCGGTGGCGGCGATCCTGTATGCGATGTCGGGGCGGCCGCGTGTGCGGGCGGATGAGCGCGGCGATGGAGCGGGGGGTGGGCCTGGCGTTGATCCTGATGCAGGCGGTGGCGGTGGCGGTGGCGGTGGCGGTGGCGGTGGCGGTGGCGGTGGCAGTGGCAGTGGCAGTGCTGGCGTCGGTGCAGCTAGCGGCCAGGCTACCACGCATTTCTCCACCCGCCTGCTCCGCGTCGTATGCGCCCGTGGCCGGGCGCTCATCGAGCGTATGCGCGGTGCCGCACACGTCCAGTTTGCGGTGACGATCGCGCTTGCCCCGCTCACTATCTACTGGTTCTCGCAGATTCCATTGATCGGGCCACTCGCCAATGCGTTTGCGATTCCCTGGGTCAGTCTGTTCGTCACTCCCGCAGTATTGGCCGGCGTCGCGTTGCCGATGCCTGTCGACGCGTATGCGTTTCGTGCCGCCCATGCTTTGCTCGAACTGCTCGTCGCGGGATTGCAGATGTTGTCCGGCCCTGGCTGGACGCTCTGGCGCTTGCCGCAGCCGAATGGCTGGGTGCTGGCCGTCGCGGCGGTGGGTGTCGTCTGGTGTCTCGCTCCGCGCGGCTGGCCGTTACGCTGGGCAGCGCCGCTAACGTGGCTGCCGCTTCTGTTGCCACCTCCTCCGGGGCCGCCGTCGGGCTCGTTCAGATTGACCGCGCTCGACATCGGCCAGGGTTCGTCGATCCTCGTCGAAACGACCCATCACGCGTTGCTGTTCGACGCGGGCCCAGGGCCGGAGTCGACCCACGCCGGCGAGCGGGTGGTGGTGCCGTATCTGCACGCCAACGGCGTGTACACGCTCGACACGATGGTGATCAGCCATGAGGATTCCGATCACTCGGGCGGCGCGCCGGCCGTATTGCAAGGCGTCGAGGTGCGCCAGTTGCTGGGCGGCCTCGTGCCGTCGAATGCGCTTTGGGACAAAGCCCGTGCCGTCGGTGCCGACACGGTGCGCTGTGCGGCGGGGCAGCACTGGCAATGGGACGGCGTCGATTTCAGCATTCTCTGGCCCGACCCCGGGCCGTTATCAGGCAATCCGAATGCGCATTGCTGCGTGCTGCGTGTCAGTATCGCGGGCTCCGGCGAATCTCCTGGTCACACAACTGGCAGCCCCGCCGCGCCCAGTGTCAGCGCGCTGCTGGCTGCGGATATCGAGGCACCGGTTGAGCGTATCCTGCTGGCGCGGGATCGCTCGGCGCTGCCCGCACAGATCCTTGTCGTGCCGCATCACGGCAGCAAGACTTCGTCGACCGAGCCGTTCCTCGACTCTATCGAGCCGCTTGTCGCGGTATTTCAGGTAGGCTATCGCAACCGTTTTCATCATCCGAATCCGGGTGTCTTCGAACGCTATCTGGGACGGCACATCGAACTCACGCGCAGCGACACCGACGGCGCGGTGCAAATCATGGCGGCGGGCAACCGTGCGCAGGGCTACCTGGCGGCGGGCAACCGTGCGCAGGGCAACCTGGCGGCGGGCGACCATGCGCAGGGCACCTTGCCGGCGGGCACTCATGCACACAGCGACCCGGCGCAGGACGCACCATCGCCGCCCGCCACACTCACGCTCGAACGGTATCGCACTGCGTATCACCGGTACTGGATGGACCGATGAAGGACGCTCGCGCCACACCCGGCCGGGCGCCTCGCGCAACATAATCAGGAACGGAGACAGCAGCACTTGAAAAACATCATTCACTTCTCCCACGCCAACGGTTTCCCGGCGTCGACCTACCGGACCATCTTTGCCGAGCTCGCCGACGACTACGAGGTCCGCTTCATCGAGCGCATCGGCCATGACACGCGCTTTCCTGTGACGCAGGACTGGCCGCATCTGGTGGAGCAGTTGCTGGACGACATCAGCCGGTCATACGAGCAACCGGTCTGGCTGGTCGGTCATTCGCTCGGCGGCTATCTTTCACTGATGGCGGCGTTGAAGAAGCCGCAGTGGGTGAGGGGCGTCGTGATGCTCGACTCCCCGGTGATCGCTGGCTGGCGCAGCAGCATGCTACGCGTGTCGCAATGGACCGGGCTCGACGAACGTCTCTCGCCGGCGGCCGCGACCCGCACGCGCCGAACGCAGTGGGCGAGCCGCGATGAAGCGTGGCGCCACTTTCATTCGAAACCCGCCTTCGCGCGCTGGGACGAACGGATGCTGTCCGACTATATCGACTTCGGCATTCCACAAGCCTCGCCTGACGGCAGTCGCGCGCTCGCCTTCGACCGGCGCACCGAATACAGGATCTACAAGACCTTGCCGCACACGCTCGGCTCGCGGCTGGCGCGTGGCGCGCCGGTGCCGGTCGGCTTCATCGCCGGGACCCATTCGAAGGAGATTCGCCAGGCCGGGCTGGAGGCCACACGCCGCGTTACCGGGGGCCACCTGGAATGGATCCAGGGCAGCCATCTCTATCCGATGGAGAAACCGATCGAAACCGCGCGGGCCGTGCAGCGGATGCTGCGCGAACTCGAACGGCCGCCTGCCTGATGAACGGTGGCACGGCACCACGGAGGCTGCCGCGAACGTCGCGCGGCGCCGTTTATCCGCTCCCACAGGCGCGCTTGACTTCCATTAACAATTGAACCTGCACAACGAACGTCGCAAGCGTTAACATGCAGGCAAGCAGTCCTGCATGTCACGTGGAAGTCCGGGCAGCAGGTCAGCCGCAAGGAAAGGGGAAAGCAGCAAGGCAACAAGATAGCAACCGCTTGACAACAACAACGTCGCTACCGCAGGGCTTCATGCAGTAGCAACAGGCGGCGCAGAAAACGGTGCAGGATCGGCGCGGATGCCGCGCATTTTGCTGGGTTGAGACCCTGCTTTACGGTATAATCCGTTTTTCCCGCGAGCATCCAGCGATGACCAAATATGTTTTCGTCACCGGCGGCGTAGTTTCTTCCCTCGGCAAGGGTATTGCCGCCGCTTCCCTCGCCGCGATCCTCGAATCGCGCGGTCTGAAAGTCACCCTCCTCAAACTCGATCCCTACATCAATGTCGACCCCGGCACGATGAGCCCGTTTCAACACGGCGAAGTGTTCGTGACGGAAGACGGAGCGGAGACCGACCTCGACCTCGGCCACTACGAGCGCTTCATCAGTACGAAGATGCGCAAGGCCAACAACTTCACCACGGGCCAGATTTACGAGTCGGTCATCCGCAAGGAACGGCGCGGCGACTATCTGGGCAAAACCGTGCAGGTAATCCCGCACATCACGAACGAAATCCAGGCCTTTATCGAGCGCGGCGCAGCGTCTGCGACGTGCGGTGAGCCGGATGTCGCGATCGTCGAAGTCGGCGGTACGGTGGGCGATATCGAATCGCTGCCGTTCCTCGAAGCCGCTCGTCAGATGAGCCTGCGTCTCGGCCGCAACAGCGCGTGCTTCGTGCACCTGACGCTGGTGCCCTGGGTCGCGACGGCCGGTGAATTGAAAACCAAGCCTACCCAGCACAGTGTGCAGAAGCTGCGCGAAATCGGTATCTCGCCGCACGTGCTGTTGTGCCGTGCCGACCGTCCGATTCCGGACGACGAACGGGCGAAGATCTCGATGTTCTCCAACGTGCCGGAAGACGCGGTGATCTCGGTGTGGGACGCGGACAGCATCTACAAGATTCCGCAGATGCTGCATGACCAGGGCATGGACGCGATCGTCTGCGAAGAGCTCCGGCTCACGCCGAAGCCCGCTGACCTCTCCCTGTGGGCGGCAATGGTCGGCAAGCTCGAACATCCGCAGCATCAGGTCACCATCGGCATGGTTGGCAAGTATGTCGACCTGACGGAGTCGTACAAGTCGCTGATCGAAGCGCTGCGCCATGCGTCGATTCATACGTCGACCAAGGTCAACATCGAATACATCGACTCGGAAGAGATCGAAACGCAAGGCGTCGAGAGCCTCAAGCATCTCGACGCCGTGCTGGTGCCGGGCGGCTTCGGCCGGCGCGGTACCGAAGGCAAGATCGCGGCCATCCGCTATGCGCGTGAAGCGAAGGTGCCGTACCTTGGCATCTGTCTCGGCATGCAGCTCGCGGTGATCGAATTCGCTCGCGACGTGGTCGGTCTGAAGGACGCGAACAGCACCGAGTTCGATCCCGGCACACCGAACCGCGTGGTCGCGCTGATCACCGAGTGGTACGACCGTGACGGCCGCGTCGAAAAGCGCACCGAAGAGTCGGACCTCGGCGGCACAATGCGTCTCGGTTCGCAGCGTTGCCCGATCAAGCCGGGCACGATGGCCGAAGAGATCTATGGCAAGGACGTGAACGAGCGTCACCGTCACCGTTATGAAGTCAATAACCGCTTCGTGCCCCAGCTCGAAGGCGGTGGCCTTATCATCAGCGCCCGTACCCCGAGCGAAGATCTGCCGGAAATGATGGAATTGCCGCGTGACATGCACCCGTGGTTCGTCGGCGTGCAGTTCCACCCGGAATTCACGTCCACTCCGCGTGACGGTCATCCGTTGTTCAAGTCGTTCGTCGAGGCGGCGCTGGCGCATCAGCAGCACCAGCAGCCGGTCGTCGAGGAGAAAGCATGAAACTAGGCGATTTCGAAATCGGCCTGAACAAGCCGTTTTTCCTGATCGCGGGCACCTGCGTCGTCGAATCCGAACAGATGACGATCGACGTCGCCGGCAAGCTCAAGGAAATCTGCGCGAAGCTGGAGATCCCGTTCATCTACAAATCGTCATACGACAAGGCCAATCGCAGCAGCGGCAAGTCGTTTCGCGGTCTGGGCATGGACGAAGGCTTGCACATCCTGTCGGAAGTGAAGCGCCAGCTTGGCGTGCCGGTGTTGACCGATGTGCATGCTGAACACGAGATCGAGCAGGTTGCGTCAGTCGTCGACGTGCTGCAGACGCCGGCGTTCCTGTGCCGCCAGACCGATTTCATTCATGCGTGCGCGCGTTCGGGCAAGCCGGTCAACATCAAGAAGGGCCAGTTTCTCGCACCGCACGACATGAAGAACGTGATTGACAAGGCACGCGACGCTGCGCGTGAAGCAGGTCTGTCGGAAGACCGCTTCATGGCTTGCGAGCGTGGTGTCTCGTTCGGTTATAACAACCTGGTTTCGGACATGCGCTCGATCGCGATCATGCGCGAAACTGGCGCGCCGGTCGTGTTCGACGCTACCCACTCGGTGCAGTTGCCGGGCGGGCAGGGCACCAGCTCGGGCGGTCAGCGCGAATTTGTGCCGGTGCTCGCGCGTGCTGCTGTGGCGACCGGTGTGGCCGGGCTCTTCATGGAGACTCATCCGAAGCCTGCGGAAGCGAAGTCCGACGGTCCGAACGCTGTGCCGCTGCATCGTATGGCCGATTTGCTCGAAACTTTGGTGACGCTCGATCGGGCTGTGAAGCGTACGCCGTTCCTCGAAAGCGATTTCAACTGATGCTGACCCGTGTGCTGTGTCGACCCGCTAGCCGGCGCAGTGCGTCTGAATCCGCTTTGAACCCCGATCTGAACCCAATGGTCGTCCAAGGTGTCTGGTTAGAGGCTGTGCTTCGTACGCCGGACGCTGTTTCACCGTAAGAATCCAACGTCATTTCTTGAGGAAACCATGAGTGCTATCGTAGATATCATCGGTCGAGAGATTCTCGATTCGCGAGGCAACCCCACCGTCGAATGCGACGTGCTGCTCGAGTCGGGCACGATGGGCCGCGCTGCGGTGCCGTCGGGTGCATCGACGGGCTCGCGCGAAGCGATCGAACTGCGCGACGGTGAAACCGGCCGTTACGGCGGCAAGGGCGTGCTGAAGGCTGTCGAGCACATCAACACCGAAATCTCCGAAGCGATCATGGGCCTCGACGCTTCCGAGCAAGCTTTCCTCGACAAGACCCTGCTCGAACTCGACGGCACCGAGAACAAGTCGCGCCTCGGCGCGAACGCCATGCTGGCTGTGTCCATGGCGGTGGCCAAGGCTGCCGCTGAAGAAGCCGGCCTGCCGCTGTACCGCTACTTCGGCGGCTCGGGCGCGATGCAACTGCCGGTGCCGATGATGAACATCGTCAACGGTGGCGCGCACGCCAACAACAGCCTGGACATCCAGGAATTCATGATTGTGCCGGTCAGCCAGCCGACCTTCCGCGAAGCACTGCGCTGCGGCGCCGAAGTGTTCCACGCGCTGAAGAAGATCCTGAGCGACCGTGGCATGAGCACGGCCGTGGGCGACGAAGGTGGCTTCGCGCCGAACTTCGGCAGCAACGACGAATGTCTGTCGACGATCCTGCAAGCCATCGAGAAAGCCGGCTACCGCGCGGGTGAAGACGTGCTGCTGGCACTCGACTGCGCTGCGAGCGAGTTCTACCACGACGGCAAGTACCAGTTGGCGGGCGAAGGCCTGCAACTGTCGTCGACGGAGTTTGCGGACTACCTGGCGAATCTGGCCGACAAGTTCCCGATCGTCTCGATCGAAGACGGCATGCACGAAAGCGACTGGGCCGGCTGGAAGATCTTGACCGACAAGCTCGGCAAGAAGATCCAGCTGGTGGGCGACGACCTGTTCGTCACCAACACGCGCATCCTGAAGGAAGGCATTGAGAAGGGTATCGCTAACTCGATCCTGATCAAGATCAACCAGATCGGCACGCTGACGGAAACCTTCGCCGCGATCGAAATGGCCAAGCGCGCCGGCTATACGGCCGTGATCTCGCACCGCTCGGGCGAAACGGAAGATTCGACGATTGCCGATATCGCCGTTGGCCTGAACGCCGGTCAGATCAAGACCGGTTCGCTCTCGCGCAGCGACCGCATCTCGAAGTACAACCAGTTGCTGCGCATTGAAGAGGATCTCGGCGATATCGCCAGCTACCCGGGCAAGTCGGCGTTCTACAATCTGCGTTGATCGCTAGTCTTGATCATGAGGTCGAATGCAGGTTTTGACCGTTGAGCCGGTTCTCCTTCGTTTCTGATTCAGCACGCCGCCCTGCGTATAGCGCAGGGCGGCGTGTATTTATTGTGCTTACCTCATGCGGCTTGTCACTGCTGTCCTGATCGTACTGCTGGCCCTGATCCAGTACCCACTCTGGTGGGGGCATGGGGGCTGGCTGCGCGTGCATGAGCTGCAAGGCGAACTGGCGCAGCAGATGCAGAAGAACGCGGACGAGAAGCTGCGCAACGAACGCATTGCGGGTGAAGTGCAGGATCTGCAGAATGGTACGGCCGCAGTGGAAGAGCGCGCGCGTTACGAGATGGGTATGGTGAAGGACGGCGAAGTGTTCGTGCAGTTCGTCGCGCCTAACGCGCCGTTGCCTACGCCGAATAACGCGTCGGTCACCACATCGACGCGTGGCGAGGTGTCCGCGGCGCCGGTGCGCGTGGTGCCGAATCCCGAATCGCGCGCGAAGCCGGATCGCAAGCGCGCCGGCAGGGACACGAAAGACAAGGGTTCGAAAGAGAAGAAGCCGGCGCAATAAGCCGGGTTGGCCTGCCCGCATGTGCGAGCAGGCGTTTCTGCTTAATGCCGTTAATGCCGCTGGTCCGCAGCGGGCGAGACGCCTTGCGACAGCTCGCTGGCAACAAACAGTTGCGCCACGTCGACCGGATCGAATTCGTAACGCTGATTGCAGAACTCGCAGTGAATCTCGACGTGGCCGCGTTCTTCGATCACGCTATCCACTTCTTCGCGGCCCAGCATTTTCAGCATCGCACCGACTTTCTCACGCGAGCAGCTACATTCGAAACGTGCAGGCGCGGGTTCGAAATGCTGGACGTTTTCCTGCCAGAAGAGGCGCCGGAATACGGTCTCCGGTTCTTCCTTGAGCAGTTCCTCCTGCGACAGCGTGCCGCCGAGCGTGCACACGCGTTCCCACGTATCCACGTCGAGATCGCCGGGGTGCGGGACGATGCCGCCGTCGCCGGGCAGCTTCTGCAACAGCATGCCGACCGCGCGCTCGGTGTTGGCCGCAAGCCACAAGCGCGTATCGAGCTGCTCGGAGTGGTGCATGTAATGCTCGAGCACTTCCGCCATTGACTTGAGCGGACCGTCGAGGCCCGACAGCGGCACGATCCCCTGGTAGGGCTGCTGGCCCGGCTGCTTGACGCGCGGGTCGAGCGTGATTACGCAGCGGCCGTGACCGCTGGCGTTGACGAGCTCGATCAGCGTGGTGTCGTCGCCGATAGTGGCGTCCGCTTCGCCAGAAAACTTGGCGGTGGCGCGCATCGACAGGTTGGAGCTGCATTGCACTACCAGCATCTTGACCGGACCGTCGCCGAAAATCTGCATGATGAGCGTGCCGTCGAACTTCAGGTTCGCCGAGAGCAGCGCGCAGGCGGCCATCATTTCGCCGAGTATCGTGCGCACCGGCGCCGGATAGTCGCGGCGGGTCAGCACTTCTTGCCACGTATTGCGCAGCGAAACGATTTCGCCGCGCACGGGCGCCGCGCTGAACATGAATTTTTGCAACTGGTCGTTCACAACTTTTCCTCGGTCGAATCGCGCAGCTTGATGCGATGCTGCGCTTGCGCACTGTGCGCGAGCGGCATGGTTAGCCGATACGCACGAGTTGCGCCTTGAAATAGGCGCGCCGCTCGGCGTAATTGGCAGCGTTACGGCGCAGGCCGGCGATGTCGGCCTCCGTCAGTTCGCGCACGACCTTGGCCGGCGCGCCCAGAATCAGCGAATTGTCAGGAAATACCTTGCCCTCGGTGACGATGGCGCCTGCTCCGACCAGACAGTTGCGGCCAATTACCGCTCCATTCAAGACCACCGCCTGAATTCCGATGAGTGCGCCTTCCCTGACGGTGCAGCCGTGCAGCATGGCTTGATGGCCAATTGTCACGTTGGCTTCGATGGTCAGCGGATAGCCCGGATCGGTATGCAGGACTGCGTTTTCCTGGATGTTGCTGCCCGGGCCTACCGAGATCAGTTCGTTGTCACCGCGAATGGCTGCGCCAAACCAGACGCTCGAATTTTCTTCGAGTTCGACTTTACCGATGATGGTCGCGGTATCCGCGACGAACACGCTTTCGTGGATGGTCGGCGCTGCGTCGCCAAGCTTGTAAATTGCCACAATGTCTCCGGTCCCAGGCTTCTGCATCCATGCAAGATGGTTGCTGTTGATCGGTCGCCGCACCGCCGTCGGCGGGCGTAGGGGTAGTGCAAACGGCTGCGCGAATGGTGCGCGCCGTGTGGTTGAATGGCGTATTGTAAACGGTTGTGTGGAGAGACCGCTCGGTGGGCCGGCAGCCTTGCGGCGTGCGTTTTTAATCCTTTCCAAGCCACTTTCCTGCCCCGCCAGGATCGCCACGACCGTCACGATGAATTCCGCCGTTCCCGTTGTACCCCACCTGTCGCGTTGTGCCCGTGCCGAGGCACTCGAAGTATTGCGCCAGTCCGATCCGCAGGCGAAGGCCGCCGCAGCGCGGACCCTATACGCCGACGTGCTGGCCCTCGCCGCGGTCTGCTCGCCGTCCCTGCTGATCGACGAACCGCCCGGCTTGCCAGGACGGCCCGGCCGCCCGGAGCTGGTGGAGCCGCGCAAACTGGGCCGCCGCAGTATGCAGTCCCCTGAAGGACGCGCCGTGCTGTTGCACGCGCTCGCCCATATCGAGTTCAACGCGATCAACCTGGCACTCGACGCGGTCTGGCGCTTTAGCGGCATGCCCCCGGCGTTCTACACCGACTGGCTCAAGGTGGCGGCAGAGGAAGCCCATCACTTTTCGCTACTGGTCGCACGGCTTGCCGAGTTCGGTCACGCTTACGGCGATTTTGCCGCCCACGATGGCCTGTGGGATATGTGCGAACGCACGCGCGGCGACGTATTGGCGCGTATGGCGCTGGTGCCGCGCACACTGGAAGCACGCGGCCTCGACGCCTCGCCGCCGATCCGTGCGAGGCTCCAGCAGGCGGGCGACCACGCTTCGGCGGCGATTCTCGACGTCATCCTGCGCGACGAGATCGGCCACGTGCTGATCGGCAACCGCTGGTTCCGCCACCTGTGCGACGAGGGCGGTCTCGACCCGCACACCACTTACGCGCAGCTCGCCGACCAGTATCACGCACCGAAATTACGTGGTCCGTTCAATTTCGAAGCCCGTCGCGACGCCGGTTTCGACGAAGCCGAACTGGCCGCGCTGGCCGGCCTAGAGCCGACTCCGCCAGCCACAGATTGAGCCGGTTGCGCCGGTCGCACATCGAGCCGCCTCTCGATACGTCGCACCTTCCGCTTGCCCGCTATCTCGCTATAATCGAACGACCATTCTTTTTTAGGCCCGATGCGCTCATGAATATTCCAGAGTCCGACTTCATCGCCGTGCGCGGCGTGCGACTGCATGCGAGGCGCTGGGGCAATCCGGACGCCCCGACGCTGTTCATGCTGCACGGCTGGATGGACGTGGCGGCATCGTTCCAGTTCGTCGTGGATGCACTGGGCGGCAACTGGCAGGTGATCGCGCCGGATGCGCGCGGTTTCGGGCTGTCGGACTGGCCGGTGGCCGAGCGGGGCGGTGGTAGCTACTGGTTTCAGGACTATCTCTCGGACCTCGACGCACTGCTTGACCACTACGCGCCGACCGGCGAAGTGAACCTGGTGGGGCACAGCATGGGCGCGAACGTGGTCTGTCTTTATGCCGGGGCGCGTCCGGAGCGGGTTCGCCGGGTGGTGGACCTGGAGGGCTTCGGCCTTGCCGCCGCGAAACCGAGCCAGTCGCCCAGGCGTTTGCGTAGCTGGCTCGACGAATTGCGCGAGCCGCCGCAGTTGAGGCGTTACGCGTCTCTCGACGAAGTCGCTGCGCGGCTGACGAAGACCAACCCGCGTCTCGCCCCACAGCGCGCGCGTTTTCTCGCCGGGCACTGGTCGAAGCCGGACGGCGAGGGCGGTTTCATGCTGCTCGCTGACCCCGCGCATAAGCTGCGTAGCCCGCTGCTCTACCGTCTCGATGAAATCATGGCCGTCTGGGCCAATGTGCGCGCCAAAGTGCTGCACGTCGAGGCCGCCGGCTCGCCGACCCTCGCACAGATTGCCGGCGAGGTGCCGCTCGACGAATTCAAGGCGCGGTTCAGCGCGTTTCCCGACTGGCGCGAGAAAATCATCGAGGATGCGGGCCATATGGTCCATCACGATCAGCCGGAGCAGGTGGCAGCGCTGATCGAGGCGTTCTGCGCATAAGATTTCTGACAGGTTGAGCTTTCCGCAAGGTCTTGGGCGTCGTCGAATGGTCTGCTCGGGTTACTGCGTTGCAGTAAAATGAGTGCAGAACCTTTTTAAGACACCGATGAACGCCGATCTCCACTGTCACTCCACCGTTTCCGATGGCCAGCTTGCGCCCGCCGATGTCGCGCGTCGCGCGCAGGCTAACGGCGTCACGTTGTGGGCGCTGACCGATCACGACGAACTGGGCGGTCAGGCCGAAGCGCGCCAGACCGCCGAGGAACTCGGCATGCGTTACCTGAGCGGCGTGGAGATTTCGGTCACATGGGCATCACGCACGGTGCACATTGTCGGCCTGAACGTCGATCCGACCTGCCAGGCGCTGATAGACGGCCTTGTGCGCACCCGCGACGGCCGCGCGGCACGTGCCGAAGCGATCGGCGAGTTGCTTGCCACCCTGGGCGTGCCGAATGCCTACGAAGGCGCACTGAAGTACGTGTCCAACCCCGACATGATTTCGCGCACTCACTTCGCGCGCTTCATGGTGGAGAACGGTTACGCCGAATCGACCCAGGACGTGTTCACTCGCTATCTGGGCGACGGCAAGCCGGCATACATCGCCCATCGCTGGTCGAAGCTGGCTGACGCGGTCCGCTGGATCCAGGTGGCCGGCGGCGAAGCGGTGATTGCGCATCCGGGGCGCTATGAATACACCCAGCTAGAATTCGACGCGTTGTTCGGCGAGTTTATCGATCTCGGCGGCAAGGCGATCGAAGTCGTAACAGGCAGCCATACGCCAGACCAGTATCGCGAGTATGCGGACGTGGCGCGCCGCTTCGGTTTCGAGGCCTCGCGCGGCTCCGATTTTCATGCGGCGGGCGAGGGCCGGGTCGAACTGGGCAGTCTGCCGCCGTTGCCGTCCGATCTGACGCCGGTGTGGGAACGCTGGTTGTGACGGTGCACCGGCGGCACCGGGCTTCGCGGCCGGTTCGCCCCGGATCCCGCTTCTGCTTCGCTTCCACCCGCTCATAACCATGTCCCAATTCTTTCGGCTCCATCCCGATAATCCGCAGCCGCGCCTGATCAAGCAGGCCGCGCAGATCATCAACGACGGCGGTGTGGTCGCCCTGCCGACCGATTCGAGCTATGCGCTTGCCTGCCACCTCGACGACAAGAACGCGGTCGAGCGCCTGCGCCGGATTCGTGGCCTCGACGAGCGTCAATTGCTGTCGTTGCTGGTACGCGACCTGTCCGAACTCGCGAACTTCGCGATGGTCGACAACCGCCAGTTCCGCCTGATCAAGTCAGTGACCCCGGGCCCGTACGTATTCGTGCTCGAAGCCACCAAAGAGGTGCCGCGACGCCTGTCGCATCCGTCGCGCAAGACCATCGGCCTGCGCGTGCCGGATCACGCGATCACGCTGGCGATTCTCGAAGAACTCGGCCAGCCGCTGCTCGGCACGACGTTGATCATGCCGGGCGAAACCCAGCCGCTCAACGACGCCGAAGAAATCCGCGAGCGCCTCGAAAAACAGCTCGACCTCGTGATCGACGGCGGCCCGTGTCCATGCGAGCCGTCGACTATCGTCGATCTGACGGGTCCAGAACCGGTGCTGGTGCGGGCAGGGCGCGGCAGTCTCGCGCCTTTTGGTCTCGAACAGCCGGCATGAGGGCCTCCGTGTTAGCCTGCATGAGCGAAAGCGGACAGACGCACGCAATGGCGTTGTTACAATAGCGGGTTATGGACTCTTCCCTGATACAGACCGTCGCGGTCTATGCGTTGCCCGTGATTTTTGCCATCACGCTTCACGAAGCGGCTCACGGCTACGTGGCGCGTCTCCTCGGCGACAATACCGCCTACGCGCTCGGTCGCGTTTCGTTCAATCCGATGCGTCACATCGACCCGCTCGGCACCATCGCGATTCCGCTGCTGCTCTACTTTGCGACCAGCGGAGCATTCATGTTCGGCTACGCGAAGCCGGTGCCCGTGGCCTTCGGCAATCTGCGCAATCCTCGTTGGGGCAGCCTGTGGGTCGCGTTGGCCGGTCCGATGTGCAATTTCTTGCAGGCGCTGGTCTGGGGCGTGATCGCCGTGGCGCTTGGTGTGGCGGGTGTTCAAGAGCCCTTTTTCACGCGCATGGCCGCCGCAGGCGTTGGCGTCAATCTGGTGCTCGGCGTGATCAATCTGTTTCCCTTGCCGCCGCTCGATGGCGGGCGCGTGCTGACCGCGCTGCTGCCGCCGCGCCAGGCCATTGCGCTGGCGCGCCTCGAGCCGTATGGTTTCTTTATCGTGATGGCGCTGGTGATGACGGGCCTCCTGACCCGCTTCTGGCTGAGCCCGCTCGTTGGTCTCGGCTATGACGCCGTGACCGCCATCCTGACTCCTATCGCTTCGCTCTTTCAATAAAATCATGTTCCCTGACCGTATCTTCTCCGGCATGCGGCCTACCGGCTCCCTGCACCTCGGCCACTATCACGGTGTGCTAAAAAACTGGGTGCGCCTGCAGTCCGAATATCCGTGCTTTTTCTGCGTCGTCGACTGGCACGCGCTCACGACGCACTATGAGACGCCCGAGGTCATCGAAAAGAACGTCTGGGAAGTGCTGATCGACTGGCTGGCTTCCGGCATCGATCCGGCCCAGGCCACGCTGTTCATCCAGAGCAAGGTGCCGGAGCATGCCGAACTGGCGCTGCTGCTCGGTATGAGCACGCCGCTCGGTTGGCTCGAACGCGTGCCGACCTACAAGGAGCAGATGGAGAAGCTGAAGGACAAGGACTTGTCCACCTACGGCTTCCTCGGCTACCCGGTGCTGATGGCGGCGGACATTCTGCTGTATCGCGGTTCGCTCGTGCCGGTCGGCGAGGACCAGGTGCCGCACGTCGAGATGACGCGTGAAATCGCGCGGCGCTTTAACTACCTGTACGGCCGCGAGCCGGGCTTTGAAGAGAAGGCCAACGAGGCGGCGAAGAAGCTGGGCGGCAAGCGCTCGAAGCTCTATCACGAGCTGCGCAACGCCTACCAGCAGGAAGGCGACGACGAAGCGCTCGAACAGGCCCGCGCGATGCTGCAGGAGTCGCAGAGCCTGTCGATGAACGACCGCGAGCGGCTGTTCGGCTACCTCGAAGGCTCGCGCAAGATCATCCTCGTCGAGCCGCAAGCCATGCTGACCGAGGCGTCGCGCATGCCGGGCCTCGATGGTCAGAAGATGTCGAAGTCTTACGGTAATACCATCGGCCTGCGGGAAGATTCGGAAACCATCACGAAGAAAGTTCGCACGATGCCAACCGACCCGGCCCGCGTGCGCCGTACCGATCCGGGCGATCCCGACAAATGCCCGGTGTGGCAGTTGCACCAGGTCTACACAGACGAAACCACCCACGAGTGGGTGCAAAAGGGTTGCCGCTCGGCGGGAATTGGCTGTCTGGATTGCAAGCAGCCGGTGATCGAAGGCATTCTGCGCGAACAGCAGCCGATGCTCGAACGCGCGCAAAAGTACATGGACGATCCGTCGCTGCTGCGTGCGATCGCCGCCGACGGCTGCGACAAGGCCCGCAAGTTCGCGACCGAAACCATGCGCGATGTGCGTGAGGCAATGGGACTCTCGTACAATTGACGTCGCTGGCGCAACGGGTGCGTCCGGCACGAACCGCGCGCAGCGCTTTTTGCAGGCCATGAGCGAATCCGCATCCGCTGCTTCTGCCAACTCTGAGGCTTCTCCGGCCGCCGTCGCAGCTCACGCTTCGCTCGGCGAGCCGTCGCATTGGGTGTGTCACTGGACGCATCTCGTGGCGCCGGGCGGCGCAGTGCTCGATGTGGCCTCGGGAGCAGGTCGGCACGCGCGCTGGTTTGCCGGGCACGGCCATCCGGTGAGCGCGCTCGATCGCGATGCGGCAGCACTCGCCGCCATGCGGGACGAGCCCCGAATTACGACGCACGTGGCCGATCTCGAAGGCGCGCCCTGGCCGCTGCCCGACGATGCGAAATTTGCCGCGGTGGTGGTGACGAACTACCTGTATCGCCCGTTGTTCCCGAACCTGCTGGCGGCGCTCGCGCCGGGCGGCGTACTGATTTACGAGACCTTCGCGCACGGCAACCAGACGGTTGGCAAGCCGTCCAACCCGGCGTTCCTGCTTGCGCCGGGCGAGTTGCTCGACATGGTACGGCCGCGTCTGCGGGTGGTCGCGTTTCAGGACGGTTTTCTTGCGCAGCCGCGTCCGGCGTACGTCCAGCGGATCTGCGCAATTCTGGAGGCGCAGCCGGCTTCCGGCGACACTCAGGCATTACCCCAGCCTTGTTACGAACTGGCTGGCTAATCCGCTACAATCGCGGTTTACTGATTAAATTCATGGCGTTTCATGACCAACGGCATTCAAAGCGGCACCAGTAACGGCCCTCAGATTCGCGGCAGCATTCCGGCCATCATCACCCCGATGCTCGAAGACGGCGGCCTCGACCTGCCGGCGTTCCGCAAACTGATCGACTGGCATATCGAAGAGGGTACGAACGCGCTCGTCGTAGTTGGCACGAGCGGCGAATCGGCTACCTTGTCGGTCGAAGAGCACGTGCTGATGGTCAAGACCGCGGTGGAACACACCGCTGGCCGCATTCCGGTGATCGCCGGCTCCGGTGGCAATTCCACCACTGAGGCGATCGAGCTGACACAGCAGGCCCGTGAAGTCGGCGCGGACGCGACGCTGCAAGTCGTGCCGTACTACAACAAGCCGACCCAGGAAGGTATTTACCGCCATTTCGCCAAGATCGCCGAAACGGTCGATCTGCCGGTGATTCTGTACAACGTGCCGGGTCGCACGGTGGCGGATATGTCTAACGAAACGATCCTGCGCTGCGCGCAGGTGCCGGGCATCGTGGGCGTGAAGGAAGCGACGGGCAATATCGACCGCGCCGCTCACCTGATCAAGTCGGCACCCGCGCACTTTGGCATTTACAGCGGCGACGATCCGACGGCGATCGCGCTGATGTTGCTGGGTGGCCACGGCAATATTTCCGTGACCGCGAACGTAGCACCGCGCGACATGAGCGAGTTGTGCAAGGCCGCTCTGGCAGCCGACGCAAAGACCGCGCGTGAGATTCACCTGAAACTCCTGTCGCTGCACAAGAACCTCTTCATCGAATCGAATCCGATCCCGGCGAAGTGGGCTTTGCAGCAACTGGGGCGCGTGCAAGGCGGAATCCGCCTGCCGCTCACCCCGCTCGATGCGCGCTACCACGAAGTGGTGCGTGCGGCGCTGCGCGAAGCGGGTTTGCTCAGCTGAGTGGTTTCAGCACCGAGCTGCCCGTCACCGGCATTTTTTTAACCGACGTCGATATCGCCCGCGTTCCCGGCATTGAACCAGGCACCGCGTTCCAGCTTCACGAAGGACCTCATGAAACGTTCCGCACTTTCCCTCCACGCAACCCGCATGGCGGCGCTGGCGCTTGCCCTGGTGACGCTCGCCGGCTGTGACACGCTGAACGACTGGTTTGCGTCCGATCGCGTCAACTACAAGGGCGCAGGCACGGCCCCACCGCTCAACGTGCCGAGCGATCTGCAGGCCCAGCAGACCCAGCAGAAGTACGTCGCCCCGCCGGCCAACCTGGCGCTTGGCGGCGCACCGACGCGCGTGGCCACGAGCGCCGGCAATTCGGTCGAAGGCGTACCGAGCGCGCAGGACCCGCTCGGCATGCACATCGAGCGCGACGGCGATCATCGCTGGCTGGTTGTCGACGGCCGGACGCCGGAGCAGTTGTGGCCGCAGATCGAGGATTTCTGGCAGGAAAACGGCTTTGCGCTGAAGAGCGATACGCCGAACACCGGCATCATGTCGACCGACTGGGCCGAGAACCGCGCCAACATCCCGGACGACTGGTTCCGCAAGTCGATCGGCAAGCTGGTCGATTTCGCTTACTCGTCGGGTACCCGCGACAGCTTCCGCACCCTGGTGTCGCACGGCCCGGACGGCGCCACGGATATTTCGATCACGCATAGCGCGATGGAAGAAATGCTGACCGGTCAGGACAAGACGTCGTCGCGCTGGGTGGAGCGTCCGCGCAATCCGGTGCTGGAAGCGCTGTTCCTTGCCAAGCTGATGCAGAAATTCGGCCTGACCGATGCGCAGTCGAAGCAACTGCTGACGGATGCTCGCCCGGCTACCGCACCGGTTACGGTGGACATGACGGCTGGCGGTGCAACCCTCGACCTGCAGGAATCTTTCGACAGCGCGTGGCTGCGTGTGGGCCTTGCGCTTGACCGTACGAACTTCGCCGTGGACAACCGCGATCGCCAGAAGGGCATTTACTACGTGCGCTATTCAGACGCGGCGCAGGAGCTGAAGAAGGAAGGTCTCTTCGGCAAGCTGTTTAGCGGCGGTTCGAACAAGCCTGCACCGGAATTCCTCGTCAACGTGCGGCCGAAGGGCGATGCGCTGACGCAGGTGGCGGTGGTCGACGCCAACGGTCAGGTGGATACCTCGTCGGACGCGCAGCACATTGTTTCGCTGCTGCATGCGCAGCTGAACTAAGACGAACCGTGCGGTTCGCCAGCCTGGGAAGCGGCAGTGAAGGCAATGCCTTGCTGGTGGAAGTGCAAAGCGGCACAACCACCACGCGCGTATTGCTTGACTGCGGCTTCTCGGCAAAAGAACTCGAACGCCGGTTAGCGCGTCTCGGGTTGGGCGTCGAATCTCTCGACGCCATTCTGATTACTCACGAGCATAGCGACCACATCGGCAGCGCCTTGACGCTGGCCCGCAAGTGGTCGATTCCGCTGCACATGAGCTGGGGCACGGCGCGCGCTGTGGGCGCCGACGAGGCTGAGGTCGACCTGCATGTGTTGTGGGGCGACGAGGCTGTTGCGATCGGCGACCTGAGCGTGCTGCCCTATACCGTTCCGCACGATGCCCGCGAACCTTTGCAATATGTCCTGTCGGACGGCGCGAGCCGGCTGGGCGTGCTGACCGACGTCGGCACGTCGACGCCGCACATCAGTGCCGTGCTGAGCGGCTGCGACGCGCTGGTGCTCGAATGCAATCACGACGTGCGCATGCTGGCGGCGAGCCGCTATCCGCAATCGCTGAAGGCGCGTATTGGCGGCAACCATGGCCACCTGAACAACGAAGCGGCGGCAGAAATTCTCGCCTCGCTCGATCGCTCGCGCTTGCGTCATCTGATCGCGGCGCATCTGAGCCAGCAGAACAATACGCCGGCACTCGCGCAAGCTGCTATGGCGGGCGTGCTAGGCGCGGCAGCGGTCGAGGTAGTGGTGGCCTCGCAGGACGACGGCTTCGACTGGCTGAGCCTTTGATTCACCGATTCCGGGCCTGTGCATCGTCGCATACCTGCAAGCCAGAGCGAGCGCCCAAAAGAAAACGCCCATGACGGTCAAAGGTCATGGGCGTTTTTCATGCGACTCGTAAAAACCGAGCTTTACGTCTATTACTGCTGGTTACGGCTTCTGCCTCTCAGGCTTGCGGACCACTCGTCTGGGTCGCGCTTACCGCGCCGCGCCTGGTTGCGCGTGCACGTTACGCTTAATTACGGTTGCCGCCGAAGATACCCAGCAGCGCCAGCAGATTCACAAAAACGTTATACAGGTCCAGATAAATTGCCAGCGTAGCGGTGATGTAGTTCGTCTCGCCGCCGCGCACAACGCGCTGGATGTCGAACAGCATGTAGGCCGAGAAGATCACGATGGCCATGACCGATACGGTCAGCATGAGCGCTGTCAGGTGCAGAAACATGTTGGCGACCATCGCCAGCAGCAGCACGATCACACCCACGAACAGCCACTTGCCAAGACCCGAAAAGTCACGCTTGCTGACCGTGGCGACAGTTGCCATTGCTGCGAAGATCACACCCGTGCCACCAAACGCGAGCATGATCAGCGACGGGCCGTTCGAGAAGCCGAGGATGAAGCTCAGCATGCGCGAAAGCATCAGGCCCATGAAGAACGTGAAGCCGAGCAGCACGAATACGCCGGCTGCGCTGTCTTTGGTGCGCTGGATGGCGAACATGAAGCCGAAAGCAATGGCGAAGAACGCCAGCATGCTCATGGCCGGGCTAGTGGCCGCGAACAGCGAGAAACCGGTGACGACGCCAACGTACGCCCCCAGCACCGTCGGCACCATGGACAGCGCCAGCAGCCAGTAGACGTTGCGTAGCACGCGGTTGCGGGATTCAGCCGTGGCGACAGCGCCGTTGCGGCCGAAACTATAGGGATGTTCGTTCATGGTTTCTCCTTGCGTCAGGCGCATTAACTCGCCGTGGTTTTGCAGCGCCGGCCAGCAAGTTTGCGGCCGGTCGCTTGATCTGTACAACCCTAAGATTAGCGCCGTGGCAGGGAGTTTCAATAGCCCGCGCGGTCCTCTTAAGATAAATACCGACTCCCCGTTGGAGTCTTTCAATGCCGTAAGGGTTCAATCGCAATCATACATGGGAACATGCTACAATAGCGGATTCATTTGAATCTGTAACCTCTTAATTTTCTGGAGTTTTTATGGCGATCGAACGCACCCTGTCGATTATCAAGCCGGACGCAGTGGCAAAGAACGTGATCGGGCAGATCTACAGCCGTTTCGAAAACGCTGGACTGAAGATCATCGCTTCGCGCATGGTCCATCTGTCGCGTGCTGATGCAGAGAAGTTCTACGCTGTGCACGCTGCACGTCCGTTCTTCAAGGACCTCGTTGACTTCATGATTTCGGGCCCGGTGGTCGTGCAGGCGCTCGAAGGCGAAAACGCTATTCTGAAGCATCGCGACCTGATGGGCGCAACGGACCCGAAGAAGGCAGAAAAGGGCACTATCCGCGCTGACTTCGCTGACAGCATCGACGCGAACGCCGTGCACGGTTCGGATGCTCCGGAAACGGCCAAGGTCGAGATCGCGTTCTTCTTCCCGGAAGTCAACGTTTACTCGCGCTAAGCGCTCCGCGAAGTAGTAAGGTAAAGCAGCAGGAACGGGCGCGAACGGCACATGCGTTCATGCAGCTTGTTGCATGAACGGAAAGTCTCGCACTGAAATGGCAGGATTCGATATGACGAGTAGTCCAACCGTCAACCTTCTCGATCTGGACGCCCAGGGGCTCGTCGCCTATTGCGACAGCCTGGGCGAGAAGCCGTTTCGCGCCAAACAATTGCAGCGCTGGATCCACCAGTACAACGCTGCAGACTTCGACGGCATGACCGATCTCGCGAAGTCGTTGCGCGAAAAGCTCAAAGGTCGTGCCACGATCGCGATGCCCGGCATCGTCAGCGATCACATCTCCAGCGACGGCACACGCAAGTGGCTGGTCGACGTCGGTAACAGCAACGCGGTCGAAACCGTCTACATCCCCGAAGAAACGCGCGGCACGCTGTGCGTGTCGTCGCAGGCCGGGTGCGCGGTCAACTGCCGGTTCTGTTCCACCGGCAAACAAGGTTTCTCACGCAATCTCACCACGGCCGAAATCATCGGCCAGCTCCGCATGGCTGAATTTGCGCTGCGCGCGTCGCGCGGCGCGGCCGGTGGCCGGGCGGTGGGAGGCGACGGCAAGGGCGAGCGGGTCGTCACGAACGTCGTGATGATGGGCATGGGCGAGCCGCTCCTGAATTACGACGCAGTGGTGCCGGCCATGCGCCTGATGCTCGACGACAACGCGTACGGCCTGTCGCGCCGGCGTGTCACGTTGTCCACCTCGGGCGTCGTCCCCATGATGGACCGGCTCGGCGCTGATCTGCCGGTGGCGCTGGCGGTTTCGCTGCATGCGCCTACGGATCCGCTGCGCGACATGCTGGTGCCGCTCAACAAGAAATATCCGCTGCGTGAACTGATGGCCGCCTGTCAGCGCTATCTGAAAGTTGCGCCGCGCGATTTCATTACGTTTGAATACTGCATGCTCGACGGCGTCAACGACAGCGAGGCGCAGGCGCGCGAGCTGCTCGCCGTGACGCGCGACGTGCCGTGCAAATTTAACCTGATTCCGTTCAATCCGTTCCCGGAGTCCGGGCTGCTTCGCTCGAAGCCGGAACAGATCAAGCGGTTTGCGCAAGTGCTGATGGATGCGGGCGTTGTTACCACGATCCGCAAGACGCGCGGTGACGACATCGACGCGGCGTGCGGTCAATTGGCGGGGGCGGTGCAGGATCGCACGCGGCTCGCTGAACGTAGCGGCAAGGCGGCCAGGGTGATCGAGGTCCGCGCAGTGTGAGCACGGCGGCGGGGAGCGCGAATCGCGAAGCTGCGAGTCGCTAAAAAACCCGCTGTGCCGCATGGAATTGAAAAGAAAGTTTGCAGAAGCGATCGGAAGCGGCACATGAGGCCGCACATTTTGTTATAAACGGTCTGCGTAACTGGCCCGAGGCATGCTGCCCGGCGGTTCTCGCACGAGTGAAAAAGAATCGACGCGAAAGGATTTGGGATGAGTGAGCCGCAGCACCCGCACCCGCAGGATACAGGGACCGACACGGGCCATCCGGCGCCGGCAGCCACGCGCGCAGCCGTGGTGCAGCCTGCTGTGCAGACGGGGTTGGACTCGCTGATGGCGGTGGGAGCGCGACTGACGCAGCTCCGCGAATCGAAGAACTGGTCGATCGACGACGTGTCGGCCAGGCTGAAGGTGTCGTCGGCGAAACTGCGCGCGCTTGAGTCGGGCGATATCAGCCAGTTGCCGGATACGACCTTCGCGCTCGGCGTGGTGCGTAGCTACGCCAAGATGCTCGGCGCCGATCCGGCACCTTTCACGCAGGCGTTGCGCCGCGAAAAGGGCGTGCCTGCGCCGGATCTGTCGATGCCCGCGTCTTCGGGGCGCGATCTGCCGCGTGGCCGGGTTTCGCTGTCGCTGGGCGGCAGCAGTGGCGGTCAGAAGCATCGCTCGTGGCTGTGGGGAATCGCAGCGGTGATCGTCGCGGTCATCGCATTGGGCATGTGGCATACGAACGGCGGCGATTCGTCAGCATGGCTGGCGCGCTTGCGGGCCACGGCCAATAGCGCGGCGGGTAACAACGCAAACGGCGCGTCGGGCGCAGTGGCGCAAGGGCAGGCGGCGGGCTCCGAAGCCGTGGCGGACGAGGCGGCACCCGCTGCGTCGGCGCCGGATCAAAACCAGCCGGCAGCAACGGATAACGCAGCGTCGGCCGTGCAGATGCCGACGCCGTTGCCGATGGCTGACGGCGCGAGCTCGGCGGCGCCGGCTGTGGCGACCCCGGCGGCTCCGAAGGCAGCATCACAGGCCCAGGCCGCGACGAAGGCCGCCAGCGCACCGGTGGTAGCGACGACGGCCAACGGCGCGTCCGATGCTGTACAGGCTGCGGCGGGCGAGTCGGTTGTGGCGCTGCGCGTCACCCAGGATAGCTGGTTCAGCGTGCGGCAGAGCGACGGCAAGGAGTTGTTCTCCGGCCTCGTGCACGCAGGCGACAGCAAGGAAATTTCCGGCGTTGGACCTTTCAAGGTCACGGTCGGTAACAAGGCAGGGCTCGATTCGATGACGCTCGACGGTCAACCGGTCGACCCCGCGAAATATGCATCCGCCAAAGGCAATGTGGCGCGCATGACGCTGCCTTGATAAGGTGCGCGCCGCGGCCCTCGTGGCTCGCGGCGCTTTTTCAATTCGTGCGGCGTGCGTGTTGCGTGGCGCATGCGGCGTAAATGGGTTTTTCGATGCACTCCGAAGCTCAATCCCAAAGCAGCAGTCAGATTTCTTCGAACGAGCCGGTGTTCGGCGGTCATGCACCGCGTCGTTCGTCGCACGCGGTCGACGTCCGTTGGGCCGGCAATCTCGTGACGATCGGTGGCGACGCACCGGTGCGCGTCCAGTCGATGACCAACACCGATACCGCGGATGCGATCGGCACGGCCATTCAGGTCAAGGAACTGGCGCAGGCCGGTTCGGAACTGGTACGCATCACGGTCAATACGCCGGAGGCGGCAGCGGCCGTGCCGGCCGTGCGCGATCAGCTCGACCGCATGGGCGTGTCGGTGCCGCTCGTCGGCGACTTTCATTACAACGGTCACCTGCTGCTGCGCGATTACCCCGCGTGTGCGGAGGCGCTGTCGAAGTACCGGATCAATCCGGGCAACGTCGGCCACGGCGCGAAGCGCGACACGCAGTTCGCGCAGATGATCGAAGCTGCCATCCAGTACGACAAGCCGGTGCGTATTGGCGTCAACTGGGGCAGTCTGGATCAGGACCTGCTCGCGAAGATGATGGACGAAAACGCCGCGCGTTCCACTCCGTGGGAAGCGCAGAGCGTGATGTACGAAGCGCTGATCCAGTCGGCGATCGGCTCGGCCGAGCGCGCCGTGGAACTGGGCCTGGCGCGCAACAAGATCATCTTGTCGTGCAAGGTAAGCGGCGTGCAGGATCTGATCGCCGTGTATCGCGAACTCGCGCGCCGTTGCGAATTCGCGCTGCACCTGGGCCTGACCGAAGCCGGCATGGGATCGAAGGGCATCGTGGCGTCGACGGCCGCGCTGTCGGTGCTGCTGCAACAGGGTATCGGCGACACGATCCGTATCTCGCTGACGCCGGAACCGGGTGGCCCGCGTACCGGCGAAGTGATCGTCGGCCAGGAAATCCTGCAGACCATGGGCCTGCGCTCGTTCACGCCGATGGTCATCGCCTGCCCCGGCTGCGGCCGCACCACCAGCACGCTGTTCCAGGAACTCGCCTCGCAGATCCAGACCTATCTGCGTCTGCAGATGCCGGTATGGCGCGACCAGTATCCTGGCGTCGAGAAGATGCACGTCGCGGTGATGGGCTGCATCGTGAATGGCCCGGGCGAGTCGAAGCAGGCCAACATCGGCATCAGCCTGCCGGGCTCGGGTGAGAATCCGGCTGCACCGGTGTTCATCGACGGCGAGAAAGTGAAGACGCTGCGTGGCGAGCACATCGCCGAAGAATTCCAGCAAATCGTGAGCGATTACGTCGAGCGTACTTACGGCCGCGCGACCGCGCTCAACTGAGAAGTATCAAGCGAATACAGATGACTGAACAGAAGAAAAAGCTCGAGAAATTGTCCGGTGTGAAGGGCATGAACGACATCCTCCCGCAGGAAGCAGGGTTGTGGGAGTTTTTCGAAACGACCGTCAAGTCGATGCTCCGTTCTTACGGATACCAGAATATTCGCACACCGATCGTCGAGCATACGCAACTGTTCACGCGCGGTATCGGCGAGGTGACGGACATCGTCGAGAAGGAGATGTACAGCTTTACCGATGCGCTGAACGGTGAAAACCTGACGATGCGTCCGGAAAATACCGCTGCCGTCGTGCGCGCTTCGATTGAACACAACATGCTGTACGACGGTCCAAAGCGCTTGTGGTACGTCGGTCCGATGTTTCGCCACGAGCGTCCGCAGCGCGGCCGTTATCGCCAGTTCCATCAGGTGGGTGTCGAGGCGTTGGGTTTTGCGGGTCCAGATGCCGACGCTGAAATCATCATGATGTGCCAGCGTTTGTGGGATGACCTCGGCCTGACCGGGATTCGCCTCGAAATCAATTCGCTCGGGCTCGCGGAAGAACGCGCGGCACATCGCGTCGAATTGATCGCGTACCTCGAAAAGCACATGGGCGTGCTCGACGAAGAAGCGAAGCGCCGCCTCTACACGAACCCGCTGCGCGTGCTGGATACGAAGAACCCGGCCATGCAGGAAGTCGCGCAGAACGCACCGAAGCTGATCGATTTTCTCGGTGATGCGTCGCGCGCGCATTTCGAAGGACTGCAACGCATCCTGAAGTCGAACAATCTGCCGTTCAAGATCAACCCGCGTCTCGTGCGCGGTCTCGATTACTACAATCTGACCGTGTTCGAATGGGTGACGGACAAGCTTGGTGCGCAGGGCACCGTGGCCGCCGGCGGTCGCTACGATCCGCTGATCGAGCAGCTCGGCGGCAAGCCGACGGCCGCTTGCGGTTGGGCCATGGGCGTCGAGCGCATACTCGAGCTTCTGAAGGAAGAGAACCTCGTGCCGGAGGATGAAGGTTGCGATGTGTATGTGGTCCATCAGGGCGACACGGCGCGCGAGCAGGCCTTCATCATCGCCGAGCGGCTGCGCGACACCGGTCTCGACGTCATCCTGCACTGCAGTGCGGATGGCCAGACGGCGAGCTTCAAATCGCAGATGAAGCGTGCCGATGCAAGCGGCGCGGCCTTCGCAGTGATTCTCGGCGAAGACGAGATCGCCAGCGGCACGGTAGGTGTGAAGCCGCTGCGCAATGCGGGTCAGGACGGTGGTAAGAGCGAGCAACACAACGTGCCGGCCGAAGACTTGACCGAATTTCTAATCAATGCGATGGTTGCATCCGCCGAAGACGGCGACGACTGATTGCGATGTCGTCGGCCATGCGGTTCGACACATACAAGGTAATAAAAGAGAAGGGATCGCCTGGCGATGAGTTACCACGACGAACAAGAATCAATTGAAGGTCTGAAGGCCTGGTGGGCCCAGTGGGGCAATTCCACGACGTGGATCGTGCTGGTGGCGCTGCTTGCGTCCGCTGGCTGGAACGGCTGGAACTACTGGCAGCGGCATCAGGCTGCGGAAGCCGCCGTGCTGTACGACCAGGTGCAACAGGCTGTGACGGCCGGCGACAAGGCCCAGGTGGCCCGCGTGGCCGGCGACATGGAAGACAAGTTCGGCGGCACCGCGTATGCGCAGATGACCGCGCTGGCCGCGGCCAAGGCGCTCTACGCAGCCGGCGACGAAGCCGGTGCGAAGGCGCAGTTGCAATGGACCGTCGACCATGCCAAGGACGACGAATTCAAGCAGATCGCGAAGCTGCGTCTGGCTTCCCTGCTGCTCGACGACAAGGCTTACGACCAGGGTCTGGCGCTGCTCGCCGAACCGCAGTCCGACGCGTTCAAGGGCGTCGTGGCGAATGGCCGTGGCGACCTGCTCGCAGCTCAGGGCAAGCGCGCCGATGCACGTACGGCCTATCAGCTCGCGCTCGATTCGCTGCCGAAGTCCGATACATCCTCGCGCCAGCTGATCCAGTTCAAGCTGGACGCGCTGGGCGGTTGAACGTCGTATGACGCTCAACCAGTCCCATTTGATCAATCTCCCTAAATGCAACGTCAACCGATGAATCTGCTGAAACGCTACGCTGTGCCCGTTGCCTGTGCGATGACCGTGCTCATGATGACGGCTTGCTCATCCACGAAGGACGAGCGCCGCGTGCCGACGCCGCTCACCGAGTTCAAACCCGTGCTGAACGTGCAGCAGGTCTGGAAGGCCAGTGTCGGTAAGGCAGGGCGCTATCTGTTCTCGCCGGTGGCGGTCGGCAACTTCGTGTACGCCGCAGGCGCGAACGGCTCGGTCGCGAAGATCGACGCGCAGACCGGCAAGGATGTCTGGCGTATCAAGATCGGCAGCGACCTGTCGGCAGGTGTCGGCAGCGACGGAACGCTGACTGCGGTCGGCGCGCTCAAGGGCCAGGTGTACGTGCTCGACGAGAACGGCAAGCAGTTGTGGAAGAACACGGCGCCTGGTGAGATCATCTCGCCGCCGCTGGTGGGTAACGGCTTTGTGGTGGTGCGCACGGTGGACGGCCAGATCACGGCGTTCAACGCGCAAACCGGCGAGCAGAAGTGGGTGTACCGCAACCGCGCGGTGCCGCTCAATCTGCGCGTGTCGGCAGGCATGACGTTCGCGGGTGGCCAGGCGGTGCTGGCCGGCTTCCCTGGCGGCACGTTCGCAGCGATCAACGTGCAGACGGGCGATACCTTCTGGGAAACGCCGGTGTCCTATCCGAAGGGCGTGACGGAAGTCGAGCGGATCAATGACGTGACCGGGCCGCCCACGCTGGTCGACGCGCAAACCTGTGCCGTGACGTTCCAGGGGCAGGTTGGCTGTTTCGACGCGAACTCGGGCCGTCCGTTGTGGGAAAAGGCGTTCTCGAGCACGAGCGGTATTGCGCAGGACGAATCGACGGTGGTCGGTGCAGACGACTGGTCGGTCGTCAACGCGTTCGACGCGACGAGCGGCAAGCAGTTGTGGACCAACGACAAGCTGAAGAACCGCGAACTGAGTGTGCCGTTCCTGCTGGGCCACGCCGCGGTGATGGGCGATTACCAGGGTTTCGTGCATTTCCTCTCGCGTGACGACGGTACGCTCGTCGCACGGATGCCGACCGATGGCACAGCGATTACCGCCGCGCCGGTGCTGGCGGGCGAAACGCTCGTCGTCCAGACGCACGACGGCGACATCTACGGCTTCCGTCCGCGCTAAACGCGGCGAGAGGCTTACGCGGTACCGCGCGCAGGCCGGCTTAGCCGGCCGCGCGCGTTTTTAGTTGTATCCTGGGCGGTGCACGTCACCGTCCGCTTCGTGGGTTTGCGGCGGCATAGGCTTGCCGCGGGTGCGAAAGCGGAGCCGTCCGCAACACCTGGAACCCGGCGGCGCTGCGGCGCCGCCCATATAGCCAGCCCGACGTCCGCCTGGACGGGCATATTTGCCGCACGTCCGGGGCCGGCCGAATTCGTGATAATTTGCGTCAAACGCAGCCGCGACGCGGCCGCATGGCGTCGCGCGCGGGGTGATCGATCCCGGCCTCGCGTTTCACCGTGAACAACATCTGATGAAACCCGTAATTGCCCTTGTGGGGCGCCCCAATGTGGGGAAATCCACGCTATTCAACCGTCTCACGCGCTCGCGTGATGCGCTCGTTGCCGACCTGCCGGGTCTCACACGCGATCGCCACTACGGCGAAGGCCGCACCGGCGAGCGCCCGTACCTCGTGGTGGACACCGGCGGTTTCGAACCGGTCGCCAAAGACGGCATCCTCCATGAGATGGCGCGCCAGACCCGTCAGGCAGTTGAAGAATCGGACATCGTCGTGTTCATTGTTGACGGCCGCAATGGTCTCGCGCCACAGGACAAGTCGATTGCCGACTATTTGCGCAAGGTTGGCCGGCCGATTTTCCTCGTCGTCAACAAGGCCGAGGGGATGAAGTACAGCGCGGTCGCCGCGGACTTCTACGAGCTCGGGCTCGGCGATCCGCGCGCCATTTCGGCGGCGCACGGCGACGGCGTGACCGAGATGATCAACGATGCGCTGGAAGTCGCATACGCGGGTCAACCGGAAGAGAGCGACGAGGAAAAGGCTGCGCGCGGCATCAAGATCGCCATCGTGGGCCGCCCGAACGTCGGCAAGTCGACGCTGATCAACGCGCTCGTCGGCGAGGAGCGCGTGATTGCGTTCGACATGCCCGGCACCACGCGCGATTCGATCTACGTGGATTTCGAGCGTCAGGGCAAGCCCTACACGCTGATCGACACCGCTGGCCTGCGCCGTCGCGGCAAGGTGTTCGAAGCCATCGAGAAGTTCTCTGTGGTGAAGACGCTGCAGTCCATCTCGGACGCGAACGTCGTGATCCTGCTGCTCGACGCCCGTCAGGACATCTCCGACCAGGATGCGCACATTGCCGGTTTCGTGGTGGAGCAGGGCCGCGCGCTAGTTGTTGGCGTAAACAAATGGGATGGTCTCGACTCGCATGTGCGCGAGCGCACCAAAGCGGATCTGGAGCGCAAACTAAAATTTCTCGACTTTGCGAAATTTCACTTTATTTCAGCGGCCGAAAAGTCGGGGATTGGGCCGTTGATGCGCTCGGTTGACGACGCCTATGCGGCGGCCATGTCCAAGCTGCCGACACCGAAATTGACGCGCGCACTGATCGACGCAGTCGAATTCCAGCAGCCGCGCCGGCGGGGTCCGGTTCGTCCGAAGCTGCGTTATGCGCACCAGGGAGGCCAAAACCCGCCAATTATCGTGATTCACGGCAATGCGCTCGACGCGATCACGGAAACGTATAAACGCTACCTCGAAAATCGCTTCAGGGAAACTTTCGGGCTGACTGGGACTCCATTGCGCATAGAGTTCAGATCGTCGACGAACCCTTACGCGGACAAAGGCTGAAACCCGCGTGTGTGTTGGGTTTGGCCGGATGGCCAGGTCACTCGCGCAAAAACGAAAATCGGCTATAGTGTAGCGGTTGACGGCGGATTTCTTTTTCTTCGTCGTCAATTTAGTCAACCTGCAAAAAAATACGGAGTTTGCTATGAGCAACAAAGGGCAATTGTTACAAGACCCGTTTTTGAACGCACTGCGTAAAGAGCATGTGCCGGTGTCGATCTATCTGGTCAACGGCATCAAGCTTCAAGGGAACATCGAATCGTTCGACCAGTACGTCGTGTTGCTCCGGAATACGGTTACCCAGATGGTCTACAAGCACGCCATTTCCACTGTCGTGCCTGCCCGCCCGGTAAATTTCCACCCGGATTCCGAACAGTCCTAACCTCTCGTCGCGGCCGGCGTAGTGTCGCCCGTTGGCGATCTCTCCCGGCCGCTTCATTTTGATACCCTCCAATTTGACCAACGCAGCGCTTGTCGGCATCGACTTCGGTAAGATCGATTTCGAAGCCAGTCTCGAAGAACTCAGCCTGCTCGCGCAAAGCGCGGGCGCGACTCCCCTCGTTACCCTCACCGGACGCCGCTCCAGTCCCGATGCCAAAATGTTTGTCGGCAGCGGCAAGGCGGAAGAACTGCGTCTTGCGTGCGAGGCGAACGACATTGAACTCGTCATCTTCAATCACGCGCTTGCGCCGGCCCAGCAACGTAATCTGGAGCAGGCGCTTAACAGGCGCGTGATCGACCGCACGAGTCTGATTCTCGATATTTTTGCGCAGCGCGCCCGCAGCCATGAAGGCAAGCTGCAGGTCGAGCTCGCACAATTGCAGTACCTGTCCACGCGGCTGATCCGCGCATGGACCCACCTGGAGCGGCAAAAAGGCGGTATCGGTTTGCGCGGTCCGGGTGAAACGCAGCTTGAAACCGACCGCCGGCTGATCGGCGAGCGCATCAAGGCGTTGAAGACGCGGCTCGAAAAACTGCGCCGCCAGCACGGCACGCAGCGGCGCGCGCGCGAGCGCAACCGCACGATGTCGGTGTCGCTGGTCGGTTATACGAACGCGGGCAAGTCCACGCTGTTCAATGCGCTCACGAAGGCGCAGGCGTATGCGGCGGACCAGTTGTTCGCCACGCTCGACACGACCTCGCGGCGCGTCTATCTCGGCGACGAGGTGGGGCAGGTGGTGGTGTCCGATACGGTCGGCTTTATCCGCGAGTTGCCTCACCAGCTGGTGGCAGCGTTTCGCGCCACGCTGGAAGAAACGATTCACGCCGATCTGCTGCTGCACGTCGTGGATGCATCGAGCGCCGTGCGCCTCGACCAGATCGATCAGGTCAACGAGGTGTTGCACGAAATCGGTGCCGACACAATCCGCCAGGTGCTGGTGTTCAACAAGATCGACGCCGTGCCCGAGCTGGCGGCCCGAGGCGACACGGTTGAGCGGGATGAGTATGGTAATATTTCGCGCGTCTTTTTGAGCGCGCGCACCGGGCAGGGACTGGAGACACTGCGCGCTGCCATCGCCGAAATCGCGGCTGCCGACACTCTTCCCGACGTGCAGCATGCAGAGCCAAACGCGCCACAAGCGCCGGAAGAAGGCTGGCCTGCAGAATCACGTGACGACCGCAAGGTCCCCGAACTCGGGCACTGACCCGTTCCAAATTGCACTGACCCGCTGTCTACTCTGGTGAACGAACACAGGTGAACGATTACAACGTGCGGAGTATCTGGCTGCGCCTGCGCGCCACTCTTTCGATGAACGATCCGCGCTGGGGCCGGGGTGACGGCAATGGCGACCGGCAACGTCCGAACGACCCGAAGCGTCCGCAGAACGGCAAGGATGGCGATGGTCCGCCCGATCTCGACGAGATGTGGCGCGATTTCAATCGCCGCCTGAGCAGCATGTTCGGCCGCAAGGGTACGGGTGGCGGCGCAGGCCGCCCTGACAATGGGCGCGGTGCGCGTATCGGTGTAGGTATCGTCATCGGCGTGCTGATCGCCATTTATCTCGGCAGCGGTGTGTTCGTGGTGCAGGACGGCCAGGCCGGCGTCGTAACCCAGTTCGGCAAGTATCGCTATACCGCGGCGCCGGGCGTGCACTGGCGTCTGCCGTATCCGTTCGAAGCGCACGAGCTCGTCAATGTCGGCGACGTGCGTTCGGTGGAGATTGGCCGCAACAATATCGTGCGTATGGCGAACGTCAAGGACGCCGCGATGCTCACGCATGACGCAGACATCGTCGATGTGCGTTTTGCCGTGCAGTACCAGGTGCGTAGCGCGACGGACTATCTGTTCCGCAGTGTCGACCCCGACCAGAGCGTGACGCTCGCCGCGCAGGCGGCCGTGCGCAGCATTGTCGGCGCGCGCAGCACCGACGATATCCTCTATCAGGATCGCGAAGCAATTCGCCAGCAACTCACCGATGCGATCCAGCATTCCCTGGACGAATCGCAGACCGGTCTCGTCGTGACCGGTGTGACGATTCAAGGTGTGCAGGCGCCTGAGCAGGTGCAGGCCGCATTCGACGACGCAGTGAAAGCGCATCAGGACCGCGAACGCGCCAGGGCTGATGCTCAGGCGTATGCCAACGACCTGTTGCCGCATGCGCAGGCTGACGCGGCGCGCCTCGTCGACCAGGCCAAGACCTACAGCGACCAGGTGGTGGCGCAGGCGCAAGGCGATGCCGAGCGCTTCAAGCAGGTCTACGAGCAGTATTCAAAAGCGCCGGCGGTGATCCGTGAGCGCATGTACCTGGATACCATGCAGCATATCTATTCGAATTCGACGAAGGTATTTGTCGACAGCAAAGCCGGTAACAACGTGATGTACCTGCCGCTCGACAAGCTGGTCGAGGCCACCCGTCAGCATGCTGCCGATGCTGCTGCGGCGAGCGCTGCTTCCGGCAGCTCGGCCGGTTCCGCCGTCGGCCTGAACCAGGGTGCGCAAAGTACTCAGGGAGCCCAGGGCACGCAGGATAGCCAGGCCGCGAGCAATACCCCCGCACCTGCCGCAGCGGCCTCGGCCTCGGCGGCCGCGGCCGCGAGCCCGGCCAGCGAGGCCGACGCTGCCAGCGATCCGCTGCGCTCGCGCGACGCGTTCCGCAGCCGCGGCCGCGAAGACGACATCCAATGAGGCGCGCGAACATGAATCGAATCATTGCGCTCATCGTCGTTGTCGTCCTTCTGCTGTTTGCGGCATCGTCGACGGTATTCGTGGTCGATCAGCGTCATATGGCGGTGCTGTCCGGACGCGGTGACGCGACTCCCGAGCTGCTCGGCCCGGGGCTGCATGCAAAGCTGCCGCCCCCGCTGCAAACACTGATGTTGGTGGACAGCCGGATCCAGACGCTCGATACGCCGGATGAAGACCGCTTCGTCACGTCTGACAAAACCGACTTGCTGGTCGACTCCGTGATCAAGTATCGCGTGACCGACCCGCTCAAGCTGTTCGACCAGACCAAGGGCGACGAACAGACGTTGCCGGACCGGCTCGCCTTGTTGTCGCGCAGTGCGCTCGGCGATGCGTTTGCAAAGGTTACGCTGTCCGACGCCCTCGCCAAACAGCAGGCGCTTGCGGACGACGCGCGTGGCGCCATGTCCGCCGCGGCGGCGTCGCTAGGCGTGGAAGTGATCGACGTCCAGTTGGCCCGGATCGATTTCCCGGCTGCGATGGCTGACTCAGTCTACAAGCGCATGAGCGCCGCGCGCGAGCAGGCGGCCAGTGCAGAGCGCGCCAAGGGCGTGGCCGAGGCCGATCAGATCAAGGCCGACGCGGCCAACCGGCAGCAGGCGCTGCTCGCGGACGCGTATCTGCAGGCGCAGACGATCAAGGGCGAGGGTGACGGCAAGGCCGCCTCCATCGCCGCCGACGCATATGGCCGCGATCCCCAGTTCTACCAGTTCTACCAGAGCATGCTGGCTTACCGGAACACCTTCAAGCCGAACGACGTGATTGTGGTCGATTCGAGCAGCGAGTTTTTCCGCTTCATGCGTAGCCCGGACGGTGAAATGTCACCGGACGCCGCCGCGGCAGCGCGCAAACACTGATTACTGGAGCGCCGCGGCACACGTATCGCGGCACCGCCACTCGCATGGATATAGCCGGCTCGTTATTGCTTGCGATCGCATTGATGCTGATCATCGAGGGGATGTTCCCCTTCGTTTTTCCGAGCGCCTGGCGCGACACGTTCCGTAAAATGTCGGAACGCCCGCCGCAGCAGATCCGCATTGGCGGACTGATTGTGATGGCGCTGGGGCTGATACTGCTATTTATCGTCACCTGAAGGCGCAAGCGGTTCGGGTTGCGATTTGGCGCGGGGCGCGCGTCGCCTGCCGGCGCTGCCGCCACCGCATGCATGTACGCATGCCCCGGCTGGCCATTCACTCTCAATTACCGGCGCGGCGAGGCGCCGTGTTCACCGTCGTAGGACTGTATCGATGTCGACCTGGTTACTTCCCGAGAATATCGCCGACGTGCTGCCGTCGGAAGCCCGCAAGATCGAAGAGTTGCGGCGTCATCTGCTGGACCGTTTTCGAGTTTACGGCTACGAGATGGTCATGCCGCCGCTGCTCGAGTACCTCGAGTCGCTGCTGACGGGCGGGGGCCACGACCTCAATCTGCGCACTTTCAAGCTGGTCGACCAGTTGTCGGGCCGCACGCTGGGCCTGCGCGCCGACATGACGCCGCAGGTGGCGCGCATCGACGCGCACCTGCTGAACCGTCAGGGCGTGACGCGCCTGTGTTATGCCGGCAACGTTCTGCACACGCGTCCGCGTGGCCTGCATGCCACGCGCGAACAGATCCAGATCGGCGCGGAAATCTACGGCCACGCCGGGCTCGAAGCAGACCTTGAAATCCAGCAGTTGATGCTCGACGCGCTGCGTCTGGCGGGTCTCGCGAAGGTTCGTCTGGACCTGTGCCATGCGGGCGTGCTGGCGGCCCTGATCGACGCCGAACCGGCTGCGCAGGCTTTGGGTGAATCGCTCTATGAAGCGCTCGCCGGCAAGGACGTGCCGCGTCTGGCGGAATTGACGACTGAACTTACGCCGGTAGTTCGCGATGCGCTGCGTGCGTTGCCGTCACTCTATGGCGACGCATCCGTGCTGGAGGAAGCGCGCGAGCGTCTGCCTGGCACACCGGAAATTGCCCGCGCACTCGACGATCTCGCGTTCCTCGCCAGCCAGGTCGAGGGTGCGGAAGTGATGATCGATCTCGCTGACCTGCGTGGCTATGCGTACCACAGCGGCGTGATGTTTTCGGCCTACGTGGACGGCGTGCCGAACGCGGTCGCGCGTGGTGGCCGTTACGACCACGTCGGCCAGGCATATGGCCGGGCCCGCGCAGCGACCGGTTTTTCGCTCGACCTGCGTGAAGTGGCGCGTATTTCGCCGGTCGAAGCGCGCAGCAGCGCGATCCTCGCGCCGTGGCAGCACGACGACGCCCTGCGCGCCAGCGTGGCCGCATTGCGCGATGCGGGCGAAGTGGTGATCCAGGCGCTGCCGGGTCACGATCACGCGCTCGATGAATTTGCCTGCGACCGCGTGTTGGTCGAGCGCAACGGCGCATGGGTCGTCGAACCCCACGCGTGAGCGGCGAAACCTGAGCGGCAAAACGTTCGCCAGAACGAACGCAAAGAGATCGATGCGGTGAGCCGCCGCATCACTTCGATATACCTAAGATAACGTCCATACCGTTGAGCGGAAACGGAAAAATTCGGAAGCTTCCGCGAACATAGGTAGAATACGTTTTTAACCAGCATACGAAACAACATGTCTGCCAGCGCTGCGAATGTGAACCCCGGACGTAACGTCGTCGTCGTGGGAACCCAATGGGGTGATGAAGGCAAGGGCAAGATCGTCGACTGGCTGACGGACCACGCTCAAGGCGTCGTTCGCTTCCAGGGCGGTCACAATGCCGGTCACACGCTTATCATCGGCGGCAAGAAAACCATCTTGCGTCTGATTCCGTCGGGCATCATGCATCCCGGCGTGGCGTGCTACATCGGCAATGGCGTCGTGTTGTCGCCGGAAGCGCTGTTCAAGGAAATTGGCGAGCTCGAATCCGCCGGCGTGGATGTGCAAAAGCGCCTCTTCATTTCCGAAGCCACCACCCTCATCCTGCCGTATCACGTTGCCATCGACCAGGGCCGCGAAAAGCGCCGTGGCGCGGCCAAGATCGGCACCACCGGCCGTGGCATCGGCCCGGCTTACGAAGACAAGGTGGCGCGCCGCGGCTTGCGCGTGCAAGACCTGTTCGATCCGGAAAGCTTCGCCGAACGTCTGCGTGAAAATCTCGATTACCACAACTTCGTGTTGACGAAATACCTGGGCGTCGATGCGGTCGACTTCCAGCAAACGCTCGATACGATGCTGAGCTACGCCGACCGTCTGAAGCCGATGGTCACGGACGTATCGCGTCGCCTCTACGACGAAAACGCCAAGGGCAACAACCTGCTGTTCGAAGGCGCACAAGGCACGCTGCTCGACATCGACCACGGCACGTATCCGTTCGTCACCTCGAGCAACTGCGTGGCCGGTGCGGCTGCCGCGGGCGCGGGTGTCGGTCCGCAAAAGCTGAACTACATGCTCGGCATCACCAAGGCGTATTGCACGCGTGTCGGTTCGGGCCCGTTCCCGAGCGAACTGTACGATGCGGATAACGTCGATCGTCAGGACCAGATCGGTCTGACGCTGGCTACGGTTGGCAAGGAGTTCGGCTCGGTCACCGGCCGTCCGCGCCGCACTGGCTGGCTCGACGCCGCCGCGCTGCGCCGCTCGATCCAGATCAACGGCATCTCGGGCCTGTGCATCACCAAGCTCGACGTGCTCGATGGCCTCGACGAAGTGAAGCTGTGTGTCGGCTACAAGGTCGACGGCAAGGACTGCGATATCCTGCCGCGCGGTTCGACGGAAGTGGCGCGTTGCGTGCCGGTGTACGAGACTTTCGGCGGCTGGAAGGAAAGCACGGTCGGCATCAAGGAATGGGACAAGCTGCCTGCCAACGCGCGTGCTTATCTGACACGTGTGCAGGAAGTGGCTGGCGTGCCGATCGACATGGTTTCAACTGGCCCGGATCGTGACGAGACGATTCTGCTTCGTCATCCGTTCAAGGTTTAACTCATGACGCAGGGTGTACCGATGATTGCGATGAAAGACCCGCGCAATGACGACAAGAACCTGTGGGTTGGCTGGGACGAGTATCACCGCCTGATCGAACTGCTGGCACTCGCTGTGCACGATTCGGGCTGGAAGTTCGACAAGATCCTGTGCCTCGCACGCGGTGGTCTGCGCGTGGGCGATCAGCTCTCGCGTATCTACGATCTGCCGCTGGCGATCCTGGCCACCAGTTCGTACCGTGAAGCCGCGGGCACGGAGCAGGGCGAACTCGACATTGCCCAATACATCACGATGACGCGCGGCGAGCTGTCGGGCAACGTGCTGCTGGTCGACGACCTCGTCGACTCGGGCGTGACGCTGGCGCGCGTGCAGCAGCATCTGAAAGAGCGCTATCCGGCCATTACGTCGGTGCGCTCGGCCGTGCTCTGGTACAAGGGCTGCTCGAAGGTAAAGCCCGACTACCACGTGCAGTTTCTGCCCACCAATCCGTGGATTCATCAGCCGTTCGAGGAATGGGACACTGTGCGTCCGCATAATCTCGGCGCCTGGATCAAGCGCGGTACCGCGCAGGAATCCTCGGGTCAGTGATGGATGCCGGCTTGTCCGGCGTATGCGGCGAATGAGCAAGAACGGAGCCAGGTTAGGCTCCGTTTTTTTTCGCGCGCAGGTTGATGAGAAAGCGCCTGACAGCGCGATGACAAGCGGCTGACGGGTTCGTAGCACGGTGCTAAACTTCGCGGGCTGTCCACGTGGTGTACGCACAACAGGCCGGGGCGCTACCTTACAGTCAGTTTAGAATAGCGCTCGTTTTTTTCCGCTCAGGAACGGATACCTCGCGTTTATGACAGATACCCATCACGCGCACAAACAGCCTTTGCCTGCACTCGCACTGGCCGCGGTCGGCGTGGTATTCGGTGACATCGGCACGAGCCCGTTGTATTCGCTGAAAGAGGCGTTCAGCCCGGCGCACGGCATCCCGCTGACCGAACAATCCATCCTCGGTGTGATCTCGCTGCTGTTCTGGGCGATCGTGATCGTCGTCAGCATCAAGTACGTGCTGTTCGTGATGCGCGCCGATAACAACGGCGAGGGCGGTGTGCTGGCGTTGATGGCGTTGGCGTTACGCTCGGTCGATCCAAAGAAGAAGCTCGCGGGGCTGCTCGTGATGCTCGGTATCTTCGGCGCCTGCATGTTCTACGGCGATGCGGTGATTACGCCGGCCATCTCGGTGATCTCCGCGGTCGAAGGGCTGGAGATCGCAGCGCCTAACCTGGCCCATCTGGTTTTGCCGCTCACCATCCTCATCCTGATCGTGCTGTTCTGGATCCAGCGGCACGGCACGGCCATGGTGGGGCGTCTGTTCGGACCGATCATGGTGGTCTGGTTCGCGGTGATCGGTGTGCTCGGCCTTGCGCATATCGTGCAGGCGCCCACCGTCATCCGTGCGCTCAATCCGTACTACGCCTATTCGTTCATGGCCGCGCACGTGCTGCAGGCGTATGTGGTGCTCGGCTCGGTAGTGCTGGTGCTGACCGGCGCCGAAGCGCTGTACGCCGATATGGGCCACTTCGGTGCCAAGCCGATCCGGCTGGCCTGGTACTGTCTCGTGATGCCTTCGCTGGTGATGAACTACTTCGGCCAGGGCGCGCTGCTGATGCACGACCCCAAGGCCATCGAAAACCCGTTCTTCCTGCTTGCGCCCGACTGGGCGCTGCTGCCGCTCGTGGTGCTCTCCACGGTGGCCACCGTGATCGCCTCGCAGGCGGTGATTTCCGGCGCCTATTCACTGACGAGCCAGGCCATCCAGCTTGGCTATGTGCCGCGCATGAAGATCCTGCATACGTCGGATCTCGCGATCGGACAGATCTATGTGCCAGTGGTGAACTGGATGCTGCTCTTCATCATCCTGTGCATCGTGGTGGCCTTCAAGAGCTCGGACAATCTCGCGGCGGCGTACGGTATCGCGGTGACGGCCACGATGGTGATCACGACGATTCTCGCCTGCGTGGTGATGGTGAATGTGTGGAAGTGGAACAAGCTGGCGGTCGCGCTGATTATCGGCGGCCTGATGGTGGTCGATCTCGGCTTCTTCGGCGCGAATCTGCTGAAGGTCGAGGAGGGCGGCTGGCTGCCGTTGGGCATCGGCGCACTGCTGTTCTTCCTGCTGATGACCTGGTTCAAGGGCAGGATGATCGTCAAGGAACGCACGGCCGCCGACGGTATTCCGTTGATGCCGTTCCTGCAGGGTTTGCTCGCGCATCCGCCGCATCGCGTGTCGGGCACGGCCATCTATCTGACGGGCAGCGACGTGCTGGTGCCGGTGAGTCTGCTGCACAACCTGAAGCACAACAAGGTGCTGCATGAGCGCACCATTTTCCTGACTTTCGCGACGCTCGATATTCCTTATGTCGAAGACGCGGATCGCGTCACGGTCAAAGAGATCGGCGGGGGACTGTTCCTCGTGAAAGCGGCATACGGTTTCAACGAGACGCCCGACGTGAAAGCGGTGATGACCGATGTGGGCCGCACGCACGATATGACCTTCGAACTGATGGATACGTCGTTCTTCCTCGCGCGGGAAACGGTTGTGCCGACACAATTGCCAGGGATGTCGGTGTGGCGCGAGCGGGTGTTCGCATGGATGCATCAGAACGCGGCCAAGCCGACCGATTTCTTCAGTATCCCGGCCAATCGTGTGGTGGAGTTGGGGACGAAGATCGAGATTTGAGTTTCGATGCCGTGCTTGCCGGGGTTGTTCTGCTGGCAGGGCGGTCAATGAAAAAGCCCACGCAGATCGCATCTGCGTGGGCTTTTTGTTTAGCGGCGCTTGCGGCGCGCCGCCTTAGCGCTTGAGCTTGGCGAACGCTGCAGCCATCGCGCCTGACGGTTCAGGCTCACGCGAGCGCTGTGGTGCGCCCCGTCCGCTGCTGCCCGGGCGGTTGCCGGCTCCGCGGTCCTGCTGGCCGCCACTGCCGCCACCGCTGCGCTGTGCGGTGCCCGCTGCACCCGTTGCACCGAACTCGTCGGCGAGACGCATGGTCAGCGAAATGCGCTGACGCTTCGCGTCCACTTCAAGCACCTTGACCTTGACGATCTGGCCGGCCTTCACGACCTCGTGCGGGTCTTTGATGAACTTCGTCGACATCGCCGACACGTGGACGAGGCCGTCCTGGTGCACGCCGATATCGATGAACGCGCCAAAGGCCGCGACGTTCGTTACGACGCCTTCCAGCACCATGCCCGGCGACAGATCGGAGATCTTCTCGACGCCTTCGCGGAACGTGGCAGTCTTGAACTCGGGACGCGGATCGCGGCCCGGCTTTTCCAGTTCGGCGAGGATGTCGCGCACGGTCGGCAGACCGAAGCGATCGTCCACGAACTCGGCGGGCGACAGGCCCGACAGCGCCTCGCGATTACCGAGCACGTCGCCGACATGCTTGTTGATCTTCGCGAGCATGCGCTCGACCACCGGATACGCTTCCGGGTGCACCGACGAACGGTCGAGCGGATTTTCGCCGTTGTTGATGCGCAGGAAGCCCGCGGCCTGTTCGAAGGTTTTATCGCCGAGACGCGGCACCTTGCGCAGATGTTCGCGCGAAGGGAACGGACCGTTGGCATCGCGGAAGTCGACGATATTGCGCGCGAGCGTTGCGTTCAATCCGGACACGCGCGCGAGCAGCGCCACCGATGCCGTATTCGCATCCACGCCCACCGCGTTCACGCAATCTTCGACCACCGCGTCTAGCGAACGCGCCAGTTCACGCTGGTTCACGTCATGCTGATACTGGCCGACGCCGATCGCCTTCGGTTCGATCTTCACGAGTTCCGCGAGCGGATCTTGCAGACGCCGCGCAATCGACACCGCGCCGCGCAGCGACACGTCCATGTCGGGGAATTCCTTCGCTGCCAGTTCCGAGGCCGAATACACGGAAGCCCCGGCTTCGGACACGACGATCTTCTGCAGCTTGAACTCCGGATGACGCGCGATCAGCTCGCTTGCCAGCTTGTCGGTTTCGCGCGAAGCCGTGCCGTTGCCGATGCTGATCAGTTCAGCCTGGGTTTGCGCGCAGATACGCGCAAGTTTGGCGATCGAACCGTCCCAGTCGCGGCGCGGTTCGTGCGGGTAAATCACGTCGGTGGCGAGCACCTTGCCGGTCCGATCGACCACCGCCACCTTCACGCCGGTGCGCATGCCCGGATCGAGACCGATCACAGCCTTCGGTCCTGCCGGCGCCGCCAGCAGCAGATCCTTCAGATTGCGGGCGAACACGCGAATCGCTTCATGCTCCGCTTCTTCGCGCAGATTGGTCAGCAGCTCGTTCTCGATGTGCGGCTGCACCTTCACGCGCCAGCACCAGCGGCACACGTCGGCGAGCCATTTATCGGCCGGGCGGTTCTGGTTGGCGATGCCGAAGTGGCGCGCAATCAGCGCTTCGCCCGGATGCGGCACCTGCGCGTCGAGTTCTTCGCCGAGCCCCAGCTTGACCATCAGCACGCCGGCATTGCGGCCGCGAAATAGCGCGAGCGCGCGATGCGACGGCACCGTCTTGATGGTTTCCGAGTAGTCGTAGTAATCGCGGAATTTTTCTTCTTCCGAGCTTTCCTTGCCTTCCACCACTTTCGACGACACCACGCCCTGGTTGAACAGGTACTCGCGCAGCTTGCCGAGCAGGTCGGCGGTTTCGCCGAATTGCTCGGAGAGGATGTCGCGCGCGCCGTCCAGTGCCGCTTTCACGTCGGCCACGCCCTTTTCGGCGTCGACGTACTGGGCGGCTTCGGTCTGCGGATCGAGCAGCGGATTGGCGAGCAGCGCGTCAGCAAGGGGCTGGAGGCCCGCTTCGCGGGCGATCTGTGCGCGCGTGCGGCGTTTCGGCTTGTAGGGCAGATAGAGGTCTTCCAGCACCTGTTTGCTGTCCGCACCTTCGATGGCGGTCCGCAACTCGTCCGTCATCTTGCCCTGTTCGTCGATGCTCGTGAGGATCGAGGCGCGCCGGTCTTCGAGTTCGCGCAGATACAGGAGACGTTCCTCGAGATTACGCAGCTGCGTGTCGTCGAGATTGTCTGTCACTTCCTTACGGTAACGCGCGATAAACGGAACAGTCGCGCCTTCGTCGAGGAGTTGCACCGCCGCCGCGACCTGGCGCGGCTGGACGGAGAGTTCGCTGGCGATGCGCTGTACGATCTTGAGTGCTACGTTTTCCGTCATAAGGTCTTGGTGTTCCTGCCGGACTCGATCTGAGGCCGCGAGTGGCGCCACGCGGAACGCGCGCGCTGCGGCCGGGTTGCTGAAGCGGGGCATTTTGCCATAAATGCAAAAGGGCTCAACCGCGGGGTGATAGAATTTCGGGCATGTTCCGTTGCCCATCTACGACGTTGCCGATCTCCCGTTTTCCACTTGCTTCGCTTTGTGCCTCGCTGGCCGCGCCGCTGTTCACCTGCGCTGCGCTAGGCGTTGCCGCCGTCTCTTTCGCCGTGTCCGCACCGGCGTTGGCACAGGATCAGCCGGTGGTATCGGCGCCGTCGGCGGCGACCGTGCCGTCCGCGGGTTCAGCCGGTTCGGCTGCTATCGACGGCTCCATGGCCTCCGGCACGACGCTGCGCACCGATGACGGGCAGCTGAATGGCCCGAGCGGCGCATCGGATGCCAAAGCGAGGGGAGCGGAGGGCGCCACGGGCGAGGCACCGGGCAACGGGTTCGATGCGCGGCAAGCGGACTTGAACCATCGCACCGAAGAGAACAACTATAACTACGCAGTCGACGAACACAATTGTTATAGCAAGTTTTTGGTGAACTACTGTCTCAACAAGGCGCGCGACAGAATGCGCACGGTGCAGGCAGGAATCCGCAAGGAACAGCTCGCGCTCGACGAGGAACAGCGTACGGCGCGTGCGCAGCAGCGCGATCAGCAGGCAGCCCTGCAGCGTGCCCAGGACGAGGCCAACGCCCCGCAGCGCGCGGCGCAGGACGCCAGCAACCAGCAACAGTACGAGGACAAGCAGCGCCAGCATCAGCTGGATCAGGCGCAGCGCGCAGCCGAGGCGCCGCAGCGCGCGGCCAACGAGCAGTCGTATCAGCAGAAGGTGCAGCAACACGCGCTGGATCAGGCGCAACGCGGTGTCAGCCCGTCGCAGGCGGCGGCGAACCAGCAGGCGTACGATCAGAAGCAGGCCAACTTCCAGACCCAGCTCGAGCAGGCTCGCGAGCAGGGCGCGCAAAAGGCACAGGAGCGTGTCGAGAAGCAGCAGAGCTTCCAGCGCAAGCAGGAGACGGCCGCCCAGCATCAGCAGGACGTCGCGGCGCGCCAGAAGCAGGCGGCCGACAAGGCGCAGCAGAAACAGCAGGAGCAGTTGCAGCAGCAACAGCAACTCGAGCAGCAGCAGAAGCAACAGCAACAACAGCAGTAACGCGTTTTTAGCCGGACAGCAACCTCAGGCGTCTGGGCTGCACGAGGCAGCCCGCGCCGCTCAGGAAGAGGGGCGAGCATGCGCGACCATCATCACGTCATCGACGCGAACGCACTTCAGGACCGTATTCTGCAACTGGAATCGGAACATAGTGGACTGGACCGTCTGATCGACAAAATGTCGGATGAGCCCGGCTTCGACGACCTTGAATTGCAGCGCCTCAAGAAGCGCAAACTCAAGGTGAAGGACACCATCATCTTGCTGCAGTTGCAGCTCGAACCGGATACGCGCGCTTAGGCGCGCGACCTGGCAGGCGCCGGGTCGCCACGCGCGCACCGGATTTTGCAGGAAACGCTTGCCTTGAATTCACCGCTTGTTTCTTCTTCGCGCAGTTCGTCGGATGACGAAGCTTCCGCACGCGAGCCGCGCGCAGCCGGGAGTGCGCTCGCGGCCTCGCTGAACCCCCGCCGCAAATCCGAACTCGACCACATCTTCGCCGCTGATGGCCTGCTGGCGCGCCAGATTGATGGCTACCGTTCGCGTGCCTCGCAGATCGAGATGGCGCGCGCGGTCGCTGCCGCCATGGAAGCGTCGGGCAGGGCCATGCCCGAGCCGGCGATGTTCGAGGCACAGAAGCGGCCGGCACGGCGCCTGCAGGCGCCCGCTGGGGATGCCTCAGCTGCCGCGGCTGCAGACGCTGCTACGAGCGACGCGGCCGGCGGTCTCGATGGCAGCGAGAACACGTTGATCGTCGAAGCGGGCACCGGCACCGGCAAGACCTACGCGTATCTCGTACCGGCCATGCTGTGGGGCGGCAAGGTGATCGTCTCGACCGGCACCAAGCACTTGCAGGACCAGCTGTTCCAGCGCGATATCCCGACCGTGCGCGATGCGCTCGCCGTGCCCGTCACGGTGGCGATGCTCAAGGGTCGCGCGAACTATCTGTGCCACTACTACCTGCAACGCACCGCCGACAATGGGCGTCTGCCGTCGCGCCAGGAAACCTCGTATCTGCAGGATATCGTCCGTTTTGCGAAGATCACCCGCACCGGCGACAAGGCAGAACTCGCGAGTGTGCCGGAGACGGCCGCGGTGTGGTCGATGGTGACCTCGACGCGTGAAAACTGCCTTGGCCAGGAGTGCCCGCACTACAAGGAATGCTTCGTGATGCAGGCGCGCCGCGAGGCGCAGCAGGCCGACATCGTGGTGGTCAACCATCACCTGTTTTTCGCCGACATCATGTTGCGCGACACCGGTATGGCCGAACTGCTGCCGACGGCCAATACGATCGTCTTCGACGAAGCGCACCAATTGCCGGAGACCGCCACGCTGTTCTTCGGCGAGACGCTCTCAACTGCGCAGTTTCTCGAACTGGCCCGTGACTCGGTTGCCGAAGGGCTGGGCCATGCGCGCGAGGTGGTCGACTGGGTGAAGCTCGGCGCGGCGCTCGAACGTTCGGCGCGCGACGTGCGTCTCGCCTTCAAGGAGGATTCGGTGCGGCTGTCGATCGGCCAGTTGCCGGACGGCCATCCGCTCTTTGCTGCGCTCGAAACGCTTGAGACGGAACTGGCTGCGCTCGCCAATGCCTTGTCGAGCCAGGCGGAACGCGCCGAGTCGCTGGGTGCCTGTCTGCGGCGCGCGCGCGAGTTGCAGGGGATCCTGTCCGGCTGGACGACGCCGCCGACCGAAGCCGAACGCGACGTAGCCTCAGACGCCGCCGGTGGCGATGCTGCTACGGCCGACAAGAAGGCCGTTGGCGATCCGAACGAAAAGGTGCGCTGGATCGAAGTGTTTGCGCATACCGTGCAGTTGCATGAGACGCCGTTGTCGGTGGCGCCGATCTTCGCCAAGCAGCGTGCCGGCGTGCCGCGGGCGTGGATTTTCACATCGGCAACGCTTTCGGTGCGCGGCGATTTCGCCCACTATGCCGCACAGATGGGCCTGAACGCGCGCCGCTCGATGACGCTGCCGAGCCCTTTCGACTATCCGACGCAAGGCCTCCTGTACGTGCCGCGCAATCTGCCGCAGCCGTCCTCGCCGATGTTCACCGACGCGGTATTCGAAGCCGCGCTGCCGGCCATCGAAGCGTCGGGTGGCGGCGTATTCATGCTCTGCACGACATTGCGGGCCGTCGACAAGATTGCCATGAAGCTGCGCGACACGATCGAAGCGCGTGGCTGGAACTACCCGCTGCTGGTGCAGGGTGATGCGAGTCGCACGGAACTGCTCGATCGCTTCCGCTCCTATGGCAATGCGATCCTGGTAGGCAGCCAAAGTTTCTGGGAAGGCGTCGACGTGCGTGGCGATGCGCTCTCGCTCGTCGTGATCGACAAACTGCCGTTTGCACCGCCCGACGACCCGGTACTGGCCGCCCGGCTCGACGCACTGACCAGGAAGGGGCTAAGCCCGTTTGCGGTCCATCAATTGCCGCAGGCGGTGATTACGCTAAAGCAGGGCGCAGGGCGTCTGATTCGCGCTGAGACCGATCGCGGCGTTTTGATGATCTGCGATACCCGACTCGTCGACAAACCGTATGGGCGCCGTATATGGCAGAGCCTGCCGCCTTTCAAGCGGACCAGAGAGATCGACGTGGTTCGTGAGTTCTTCGAAGAAGCCGCAAGCGTGCGTTCTGAGTGAAAAAAAGAAGTGATGGCCGGTCGTTGAAAACGGCTGCTATAAGCAAATCGTAATTAACGACGGTAATTATCTGACGATACAAAAAGCAATAAGCGACTAAGCGCGAGTAAGAGCAACTAAGAGCAACTAAGCGGTTGCATTAAGCGAGCGCAGAATGACAAAACGCCACGGATGTAAATCCGTGGCGTTTTGCTTTACCGCACCGGAAGACCATAGCGATCTTCCGATGTGGTTTTCGCCCAGAGGCGAACCCTGTACGACAGCTTACTGGCTTGCGCCCGAAGCTGCAGCAGCCGAAGCCGCACCAGCGTCCGAAGCAGCAGCGCCTGCGTCCGAAGCAGCAGCAGCCGGTGCCGAAGCAGCAGCGTCGCTCGCAGCAGCAGCAGCGTCCGAAGCTGCAGCGCCTGCATCCGAAGCAGCAGCAGCCGGTGCCGAAGCAGCGGATGCATCGCTAGCCGGGGCAGCTGCCTGGTCGCTGCTCTTGTTGCATGCAGCCAGTGCCACAGCTGCCAACAGGGATGCTACGAGGAGGGATTTCTTCATGATCACGTCCTTTTATGGTTAAAGGTAAGCAACAGCGCAAAATAATACCGGTAATGTGCTCCAACACCGACCTGGGCCGCTGGTGGAGACGCACTTCACAAGAGCGTGAATCTTCCCTACGGCTTGGGCGGAAATTATATGCACTTTCGTACAGACCGTCGACAAATGCGGGGTCAATACGTTGTCTTTCTCATACAAAATTTCACGGTACTTCATAACAGGCGGACAAGCTTTAGACAAGCTCGCCCACTTGTATCCAGCCCGCACGATACCACTCGTGCAGCAATGCTGTCACCGATGAATCGCCTGAGAGTGTTACAAAGCGTTTCGCACTCAGACGCCGGCAATCAGCGAATTCAATCAACCATCTTTTATGGCCTGCAAACCGATTTTCTTCTCCATTCAGGAAGAAAAAGCGGCTGTTGTACAGCATAACCGTCTTCCGGTCGAGCCTCAGGCCCAACTCTGAAGCACGCCTGATAAAACGCGCCTCGTTGAGCGGCTGTTCCGGCGGATCGAATACTACGCTCGGCTTCGGCTCGCTCAGATAGGTGCCGAGGAACGACGCGATGTCCCTTTCGCCCCATTTCACCTGAGCAAGGATCGCGCCTACCCGTTCGACGAGGGCGGCAGGCAGCTCTGCGGGGTGCGCTACTGCAGGCTGTTGCGGATCCCGGTAAAGCTGGGCAGCACGCTCTGGCTGGCCGCCCGTTTCGCCACGCTCGGCGAGATGATACAGAAATTGCGCGGTCAGCTCGCTCGAGGAGGGCGCCCTGAAGCCGATCGAACAGGTCATGCACTCGCCCTCGGCCACGCCGTCGTGCGCGATGTGAGGCGGAAGATACAGCATGTCGCCGGGTTCGAGGACCCATTCCTCTTCTGGCTCGAAATTTTGTAAAACTTTCAACGGCACACCCGGACGGAGCGACAGAACGCGTTGTGCGCCGATCCGCCAGCGGCGTTTGCCGTGCACCTGCAGCAGGAACACGTCGTACGAGTCGAAATGCGGACCGACCCCGCCGCCGTCACTCGCGTACGAGATCATCAGATCGTCCAGACGTGCATCCGGCACGAAGCGAAAGCGCTCGAGCAGGGCGCGGGCGCGGTCGTTATGCAGGTCGACGCCCTGCACGAGCAGCGTCCATGCGCGTTGCTTGAGCGAGGGCAATTCGTCGGCCGCAAACGGGCCGTGTTCCAGTTGCCATTTGTTGCGAAAGTGTGTGATCAGGCGCGCTTCCACTTCGTCCTGATCGGCCAGGTCGAACAGCTCGCTGCGCGAGAGCGGCGCCTCGACGTTCGGGATGGCCTGACGAATCAGCAGAGGCTTCTTTTGCCAGTACCGGCGCATGAATTGCGACGGAGTGAGATTGCCGAGCAGCGGTGTGGGTACGTCCGGCGAGGGCGGCAGAACCGGCGAAGAAATCCGCGCAGAAGCTGCATGCGCCGGGTGGTCAAGGGGCCGCTTGGGCATCGTATAATGTGAGTTGTATTCTGGAGAATCGAATGAAAATTGCAAAGAACACCGTCGTGTCGGTCGCTTATAAGCTGTCGGATGCGCAGGGCAACCTGATCGAAGAGAGCGATGAGCCGATGGTCTATCTGCACGGCGGCTATGATGGCACGTTCCCCAAGATCGAGGAAGAGCTCGACGGCCATGAGGCTGGTTTCGAGACCCAGATCCAGCTGGAACCGCAAGACGCGTTTGGCGAATACGATCCCGATCTGGTGAAGATCGAGCCGCGCACGCGCTTCCCCGAGCCGCTCGAAGTCGGTATGCAATTCGAAGGCACGCCGGAAGAAGGCGACGAGGACATCGATTCGCTGGTGTACGTCGTGACTGACGTCGCGGAAGACAAGGTCGTGCTCGACGGCAACCATCCGCTCGCCGGCATGGCGCTGCGTTTTGCGCTGACCGTCAAGGACGTGCGTCCCGCTACTGAAGACGAAATCCAGCACGAACATGCCCACGGCGCGGACGGCCTGGAAGTACTCGATGAGGATGACGACGAAGGCGATGAAGAGCCGTCGGGCCCCACGTTGCACTGAACCTGGTAGATGCGCCGCGACGGGTGTGCCTTACCTTAGGGCGTGCCCGCGGATGCTCCACCTGGGGCCGGCGTCTGTCCACCTGAGCCGGGTAGCGTGTTGAGCGGTTGCTCCGGCGGCGGTGTCGACGGTAGAAGCGGCGGCAGGTTCGAGGCCGGATTGAGCGTTTGATTCAACGTTTGAGCTGGCGACTGATTGGGTAACTGATCCGGCATCTGCCCCGGCGTCTGATTGCCCCCCGCCGGTGAGGAAAGCTCGGGCTCGCTTTCATCGGGAGCCTGCGCAGGCTGAACCGCTGACGCGGGTTGGAACGGCACCAGCGGCATGTTCTTCGGCACGGTGTGCACGCTGACCCGGAAAGGCGGCCTGCGCGAAAGATCGGCCTCAATCTGCAGCCACTCATCCAGACGATCAGGCAGCGTGAAGGCGATGCGCGTCAGATTCGTCACCACCTCCCCCTTGTCGTTGCGCAACGGCTGGTCGATCGCAAAGCCGCCGGCGGGCCGTCCATCGTCGTTATGGATTAGCACAATGGGGCCGTGGAAGATCTGCGCGGCCTTCACGAGGCTGCGCTTGAGTTCCAGAAAGCCATCACGACGCGCGTTGCGTCCGAAACGCAGCCATGCAAAACGGTCTGGCCGCTCGTAGCGTTCCGGGTCCGGGTCGCCTTGAATGAAAATTACAACTGCGCGTGCTTCGCGCCGTTTCGCATACTCGGCTGCGTGTTCGATCCAGAACGCATTGGCGATCACGCGATCTTCGAACTCGCCGTTACGGCCGCCCGCGCTCACGTAATGGTTGTTCGAGCCGGGCACATTCAAACCGATGAACACGGTGTCGCCCAGTTGCCAGCGCACATTCTCGCGATACGGTCTGAAGCGCGAGACTTCGCTTTCGCGTGTCAATGCCAGCGGGTTTTGCCCCATGGACGAAGGGTCGGCGAAGATCGTCTGCCGTAGCTGATCGAGCCGCTCGACCGGATCGAAGCCGCCGGCTTCGGCGATACCGCAATCGGTCCAGTCGTGCTGGCCGGGGACGAAGATCAGTGGCGGCTTTGCTGCTTCCAGCAGAGCCTGTCGCCGGTCGTATAACGTGTCCCTGCAGGCTTCTTTCGCGCCCTTCAGATTGCCGTCGTAGACGATGAACGACATGTTGCGGTCGCGGCCGATCGCGTCGATGAGTCGCTGCGTCGAGGCCTCGTCAGCGGGGCTTTGCAGCGTATCGGCGATAACTGCGAAGGTGTAGCGGATCGGCGCGGCGCTTGCCTGGGTTGACACCCCTGCTGCGAGGATCAGCGCAAATGCGAGCGCCGCGCACACCGTGCGCTGGCGCTGCGGACGACGGCGCCGGTCAATGATCTGCATCCGGCGCAGTGGCCAGGTCATGCAGTTCATAGAGCAGGTCCAGCGCCTCACGCGGGCGCAGGTCGTTCGGATCGAGCGCTCGCAGACGCCCGATGAGCGCCTGCTCGGCAGCCGTTAGTGCAGGGGCGGGCGGGGCGCCGTCGTCATGAGCGTCGTCGGCGTCCTGCAGCATCAGCGGTGCCGCAAACAGATCGAGCTGCGGTGCGGGTTGCCCGGCCGACTGCTGTTCGAGGTGCGCGAGATGCTTGCGCGCAGCACGGATCACGGCAGCAGGCACGCCGGCAAGTTGCGCCACCTGCAGGCCATAGCTCTGATTCGCCGGGCCTTCGTTCACCGCATGCAGGAAGACAATGCCGTGGCCATGCTCCACGGCGGATAAATGCACGTTGGCCGCTTGTGGAAATTCCGCGGGCAGTTGCGTCAGCTCAAAGTAATGCGTGGCGAACAACGTGTGGCAGCCGTTGTGCGCGAGCAGATGCCGCGCGATTGCCCACGCTAGCGCGAGGCCGTCGAAAGTCGAAGTGCCGCGGCCGATTTCGTCCATCAGCACGAGACTTTGCGGTGTCGCGTCGTTCAGGATCGCCGCGGCTTCCGTCATTTCGACCATGAAGGTCGAACGGCCGCCGGCCAGATCGTCGGCTGCGCCAATGCGCGTGAAGATGCGGTCGATCGGGCCAAACGTCGCACGCGTTGCCGGGACATAACTGCCCACATAGGCCATCAACGCAATCAGCGCGGTCTGCCGCATGAAAGTGGATTTACCGCCCATGTTCGGGCCGGTGATCAGTAGCAGCTTGCGTTCGGGGTTGAGCGTGCAGTCGTTGGCGATGAACTGCTCGACCTGCGCCTCGACCACCGGGTGACGTCCCTGTTCGATCGCGATACCCGCGCTCGGTGTGAACGAAGGCGCGACCCAGTCGAGCGCGCGGGCGCGCTCGGCAAACGCGGCGAGCAGATCGAGTTCCGCGAGCGCCGCGGCAACGCGCTGGCAATCGGCGAGGAACGGCAGAAGCGCCTGCAGTAATCCGTCATAGAGCGAGCGTTCACGTGCGAGCGCGCGTTCCTGTGCCGACAGCGCTTTGTCCTCAAAGGTCTTCAACTCCGGCGTGATATAGCGCTCGGCGTTTTTCAGCGTCTGGCGCCGCCGATAGTCGTCGGGCACCTTGTCCGTCTGGCCGCGCGTGACTTCGATATAGAAGCCATGCACCTTGTTGTATTCGACGCGCAGATTGTTGATGCCGGTACGCGCGCGTTCGCGCGTTTCCAGGTCGATCAGGAATTGGCCGCAGTTTTCGGAGATATCACGCAGCTCGTCGAGCTCTGCATCGTAACCGCGAGCAATCACACCACCGTCGCGGACCATTGCAGCCGGTTCGGGCGCCACCGCCAGCTTCAGCAGATCGACGCAAGGCGCGGGCGGTTCGAGCGCGGCGTCGATGCGCGCGAGCGAATCGGCAGCGCCCGTCACCGAGGCCAGCAGCGTGCGCAGATCGGGCAACGCAATGAACGTATCGCGCAGGCTCGACAGGTCACGTGGACGGGCGGACAGCAACGCGAGGCGCCCGGTGATCCGCTCGATATCGGAAATTTGCCGCAGCGCGCCGCGCAACGTATCGACGCTTGCACTGACCGGCGCCTCGAGCAGCGCACCGATCGCCTGTTGACGCGCCTGCGCAATCGCCGCTTCGCGCGGCGGATGATGCAGCCAGTGGCGCAGCAGCCGGCTGCCCATGGTCGTGCAGCAGGTATCGAGCAGCGAACACAGCGTCGGGCTTTCGGTGCCGCGCAGCGTTTCCGTGAGTTCGAGATTGCGGCGCGTGGCGGGGTCGAGCCCAATATATTCGGATTCGTATTCGACCTTCAGACTGCGCACATGGCGCAACTGCTGACCTTGGGTCGCTGCCGCGTACAGCAGCAGCGCGCCGGCTGCTCCGCAGGCGCTCGACAGCGAATGCGCGCCGAAACCGTCGAGGCTCGCCACGTCCATCTGATCGCACAGGCGCTGCGTGCCGGAGGAGACGTCGAAATGCCAGACGGGTACCCGTGTCAGTGCGCCAGAACCAGCCGGCGGCGACCACGTGTTGGTATCGACCGGCGAATCGGCGACGAGAATTTCCGCCGGACGAATGCGCTCGAGCGCGGCAGCCGCCTGATCCGGTGCAACTTCCGCGAGGCGCAACGCGCCGCTCGCGAGGTTGAGCCACGCGAGGCCTACGTTGGTGGCGACGCCGCGCCGGTTGTGACCCACACACACCGCGAGCAGGTACACGTCGCTCTTGTCCGACAGCAGCGCAGCATCGGTGAGCGTGCCGGGCGTGACCACGCGCACGACCTTGCGTTCGACCGGCCCCTTCGAAGTGGCCGGATCGCCAATCTGTTCGCAGATTGCGACCGATTCGCCCAGCTTCACCAGCTTGGCGAGATACTGTTCGACCGCGTGATGCGGCACGCCGGCCATCTTGATCGGATTACCCGCCGACGCACCACGCTGGGTCAGCGTGAGATCGAGCAGGCGTGCGGCTTTTTCGGCATCGTCGAAAAACAGCTCATAGAAGTCGCCCATCCGGTAAAACACGAGCGTGCCCGGATGCTCCCCCTTGATGCGCAGGTATTGCTGCATCATCGGGGTATGTTGTGCGACGTCATTGGCCGCTGCGGTTTGAATGCCCATCCTGAGTGTCTTCTTGCGTTAGCTGTTCAGGGCGTGAGTTTAACCCGCCGCCGCGCGGATTGAACCTCGGCCGGATGGCTAATCACAGGCGAAGTCGCTGGAGCCGCGATTGGACAGATGGGGGAGGCCGTCAAGGACATCAACGACGAAGGGGGAAACGCTACCGTCGTACCGCGCCACCTCGAGGAGTTCGTGCGACGATTCAAACCGGCGCCGGTAGCCGAAATCATTCAAGTGGGTGCTGGAAACGATCCTGACGACGTCGCGAATTTCGCTGCGGGACCTCAAATTCCCAACCTGCGGCCTATACTTTCAGGATGATTTCGTTTTGCGACAAGGAGGCGCAAATCGTGTGCTGTGCACTTCGCGCGGCATTCCGCGCGGTCATTCACGTAAAGCCCATGACTACTATCGTATGAGGAGAGGATCATGACGCGCAAATACATCGATTGCCGGGAATTTCCGAGCGAAATGAACTGCTCTATCGCGCTATCCGCGGATTCCGAAAATGAGCTGCTAGAGGCGGCCGTACAGCACGCGGTCACGGTTCACAAGCATGCTGATTCTCCAGAACTGCGTTCGCAGTTGAAGACGCTGTTTCATGACGGCACGCCGCCGGTAGAAGCACCGCGTCACGCGTAATGCTCGCGCACCCGCACGCGCGACCGGTTATCGGGCAGTCACATCACGATGCCCAACCGCTCAGGAACGAACTGGATCCGAGCGTAGCTACGCATCCCGCCATGAACAAACAATCCTTCGCGTAGATTGGCTGCACGGACTCATCGATGTTGATGAGTCTTGTCGGCACCCCTGGATGAAGGCAAAACCTTCAGGATTTCGACTCCCTTACCTGTTGCCTCAAATGTCGTCCGCATTCCAGGAGGTGTCTCATGGTCAATTTGTCCAGCAATGTAATCGAAGAACTGAAAGTTGCGACGAGAGGGCAAGTGCTGTTGCCTGCCGATCCCGGTTTCGACGAAGCGCGCAGCATATGGAATGCAATGATCGACCGTCGTCCGGCTGTCATCCTGCGTTGCGCGGGAGTGGCCGATGTTCGCCGTGCAGTAGCCTTTGCGCGCGATAACGACTTGCCGCTGGCTGTGCGCGGCGGCGCGCATAACATCGCAGGCAGCGCGGTCTGTGACGACGGACTGATGATCGACTTGTCGCCGATGAAATCGGTACGGGTCGACCCGGCTGCGCGTCGCGCCTATGTCGAACCGGGTGCCACGCTTGCCGATTTCGACCATGAAGCGCAGGCTTTCGGGCTGGCGACACCGCTCGGGATCAATTCGACGACGGGCGTGTCGGGCCTGACGCTCGGCGGCGGCTTCGGTTGGCTCAGCCGCCAGTACGGGATGACGGTCGACAATCTCGTCTCGGCGGATGTCGTCACGGCGGACGGAGAACTGGTTCGTGCCGCTGCCGATGCGCATGAGGATCTGTTCTGGGCGATTCGCGGCGGCGGCGGCAATTTCGGCGTCGTTACGATGTTCGAATTCCAGCTGCATCCAGTCGGGCCGGAGGTGTTCGGCGGGCTCGTCGTATTGCCGTTGGAACAGGCAAAAGACGCGCTCAGGAAATACCGCGCTGCAATCGACGATATGCCGGACGAACTCTCTGTATGGGCCGTGCTGCGCCTCGCGCCGCCGCTGCCGTTTCTGCCGCAGGATGTCCACGGCAAACCGATCATCGCTTTTGCAAGCTGCTACAACGGCGCAGTTGCTGATGGGCCGGGCGTGCTCGACGCGGTGCGCCACTTCGGCACCCCGTACGGAGAACATCTCGGCCCGATGCCTTATGCGATGTGGCAACAGGCTTTCGATCCGCTGCTGACGCCCGGCGCGCGCAACTACTGGAAATCGCACAATCTGGCCGAGTTGCCGGACGGACTGCTGGACGTGCTGATTGACGCCATTGACAAGCTGCCGTCGCCTCAATGCGAGATCTTCTTCGGTCAGATCGGGGCTCAAACAACCCGTGTTCCGGTTGAGGCCACGGCCTATCCGAACCGCGACGCGACATATGTCATGAATGTGCATGGACGCTGGAGCGACGCAAGCGACGATGACCGATGCATCGCATGGGCACGCGGCTTCTTCGAGGCGGCTGCGCCTTTCGCACTGGGCAGCGTGTATGTCAACTTCCTGACGCAGGACGAGACCGGGCGTATCGGCGCGGCCTATGGTCCGAACTACGATCGTCTCGTCGCGGTGAAGACCCGGTACGATCCGCACAACCTGTTTCGCTTCAATCAGAACATCCAGCCTTCCGTGTCGTAACGGGCATCCGGTGCGCGTCAGTCGTCGGGGACCTGGGGACTCCCGCGACTGTCCGCGCACAGGCCATGACCTTCGCGAGCCGCTATTCTCCAACCAGCGCGCGCATATCGACCTTGCGCGCGTTCGCCGTGCTACGGCGTTTCGCCAGCCACATCATGAATGTAATGAAGGTGCCGAACACGACGATGATCCACGGCACCGGCAGCTTCGCCGTGAGCAGAATCGCGTACAAACCGAGCATCAGCAGCACCGCGAGATTCTGGTTGAAATTCTGCACGGCAATCGAATGGCCCGCTGAGAGCAGCGTTGCGCCGCGATGCTGCAGCAGCGCATTCATCGGCACGATAAAGAACCCCGACAGCGCGCCGAGCAGAATCATCAGCGGATAGGCGAGCACGATATAAATCGGCGCAACAAAGGGACCGACGCGAATGCCCATGCCCGGCGGAAACAGTCCCCTGCTATAGAACGCCATGCCGATTGCGACCGCGCCGGTAATGATGCCAATCGGCAGCACCTTCAGCGAACTGCGCAGCGGCACCAGCGTCGCAGCCGCCGCCGCGCCCACCGCAATACCGAGCCCCGTAATGCCTTGCATCACAGCCGCTTTCGACAGCGACAGTCCAAGGTTCACATCCGCCCACTTCAACACCAGCAACTGCAGCGTGACCGCGCCGCCCCACATCAGCGTGGTGACCCACAGCGCGATTTGCGCGAGCTTGTCGGCCCACAGCACGTTGAAGCAATGCGTGAAATCGCCTACCAGTTTCTTCGGCTCCTTGAGGCGATTCGGATAGCGCGCGCCCGTGTCGGGAATCCCCACATTGATCGCAGCCGCGATCGCATAGGTCAGCATCACTGCCAGCATTGCCAGATCGGCCGCGGAATGAATCAGTGGCAGCCGTGCATGCGTGACGAAGTTGGAGGCGTAGGTGCTGATCAGCGCGCCGCCCAGCATGGTCCCGACGATCGTCGACAGTACTGTGGCCGACTCCAGCCATGCGTTTGCCGTGATCAGCCGGTCGGGGGGCAGCAGTTCGGTCAGGATGCCGTATTTGGCAGGCGAGTAGGCCGCCGCGCCGAAACCGACCACGCCGTACGCAATCATCGGATGCACGCCAGCAATCATCATCAGGCAGCCGCTGGCCTTTAACGCGTTCGAGACGAACATCACATGACGCTTTTGCAGCGCGTCCGCGAATGCACCGACGAACGGCGCCAGCAACACGTACGAAACCGTGAAGAAGATCTGCAGCAGCGGCGTCACCCACGCGGCCGAGCGGATGACCGAGAGCAGCGCGATCGCCGCGATCAGCAGCGCATTGTCGGCGAGCGACGACACGAACTGCGCCGCGATGATCGTATAGAAGCCTTTTTTCATTAAGCAGTTCGGGATGCTGCGCGAGGGTCGTGCGCCAAAAGCACGCCGGTACGATGAAAACGATACCGGTGCGGCCTGTCGCTTTGTAGCATGAAGCGGCGTCGCATGCAGGCGCAGCGTTAGCGGATACTGGCCAGCCGGACGGCCGCGCCCAAGAAAAAAAGCGGCCGAAGCCGCTTTGCACATGCTGCAGCGCGTGTTACGGCCTCAGGCCGCAGGCTGCTTCGTGCGACTGTAGCGCGACAGGATCGGCACCATTTGCGCGTACAGCTTCGGGTTGCCCGCGACGACTTCGCCGATATGCAGGAACTCCGAATCGCCCGTGTAGTTGCCCACCAGACCGCCAGCTTCGGTGATCAGCAGGCTGCCGGCAGCCATGTCCCACGCATGCAGGCCCTGTTCGAAGAAACCGTCGAGGCGGCCCGCGGCGACGTTTGCCAGATCGAGCGCAGCCGCGCCCGGGCGGCGCAGGCCGGCGCAGGCTTCGGTCATTTCCTTGAACAGACGCCCGTACGACTCGAGGCCGTCGGTTTCGCGGAACGGGAAGCCCGTGCCGATCAGGCCGTCGGCGAGGCGGTCGCGGCGGCCCACGCGGATGCGGCGGTCGTTGAGGAACGCGCCGCGGCCGCGCGAGGCGGTGAACAGGTCGTTGCGGTTCGGATCGTAGACGACGGCTTGAGTCACGATGCCTTTATGCGCCAGAGCGATCGACACGCAGTAGTACTGGAAGCCGTGGATGAAGTTCGTGGTGCCGTCGAGCGGGTCGATGATCCACTGGTATTCGGACTCGTTGTCCGATTTGCCGGATTCTTCGGCGAGGATGGCGTGATCGGGGTAGGCGGTCTTCAGTGTATCGATGATCGCGGCTTCCGATGCCTTGTCGACCTCCGTGACGAAATCGTTGTGCTGTTTCTTGCTGACCTGGACCAGGTCGAGATCGAGCGACGCCCGGTTGATGATCTGCGCGGCGCGGCGCGCGGCCTTGACGGCGATGTTGAGCATGGGATGCATGAGCCTGGATCCTTGTGCCGGGGCAGCGCGGCTGCTTACCGGTAATGAGCTGTAAATGCGCTGCCACTAAGCAGCTGAAACAACACGGAACGACCGTTTGACCGGCGTTCCGTCGACGGAGACGAATTGAATAAGAACGAGGCGCTCGTGCAAAGACGGCGCGAATAGCCGTGATTTTACCCGAGTCCGGGGCTCTACGGCAGCGCAGCATCCGATGCGGGTAGGTTTTGCGCGCCTGTTGGCGCTACCATAGGGACCTTTAGCTCCCTATTTTTATCGTGGCCCAACCCCACAATCCGTCTTCGTCTTCTCTGCCGTCCTCCGGGATCTGCGGCCCGGACAGCGCTGCGCCTGTGCGCGGCGGCTTCACGTCGACCCGCTTCGTGCTCGTCGAGCCCAGTCATCCCGGCAATGTCGGCGCGGCAGCGCGTGCGCTGAAAACCATGGGCTTCTCGCGTCTCGTGCTGGTGGCCCCGCGCGTGCCGCACGTGCAGTCCGATCCCGAAGCGATCGCCATGGCGAGCGGTGCGGACGATGTGCTGGCCGGCGCGCATGTGGTGCCGACGTTGGCGGATGCGCTCAATGGCGTGCACTGGTCGGTGGCGCTGACGGCGCGCTCGCGCGAATACGGCCCGCCGCAGTTCGCGCCGCGCGCGGCTGCGGGGCAGGCGCGCGAACATGCTGTGCACGGTGATATCGCACTGGTGTTCGGCAATGAGCGCACGGGGCTGTCGAACGAGGACGTCGAGCGTTGCAGTGTGCTCGCGCATATTCCGGCCAATCCGGCATATAGCTCGCTCAATCTGGCGCAGGCCGTGCAGGTGCTGGCGTACGAGTTGCGCACCGCGTATCTCGGCGCGGGCGGGGCTGCGGGCGCCGTTGCTGGCGGTGGCGGGAGCAGGGCTGGCGCTAATGTTGGCAACGGCGTGAACACTGACTCCGAAGGGCTAGCCCAAGGTGCCGCGGCGCACGGCTCGCTCGCGCCCAGCGATGAAATCGAAGGCATGTTTGCGCACCTCGAAAGTGCGCTGGTGGCGCTCGAGTTTCTCGATCCGCATAACCCCAAGAAACTGATGTCGCGCCTGCGGCGTCTTTTTGCACGTTCCGGGCTCGAGCGCGAAGAGGTGAATATTGTGCGCGGCATCGCAAAGCACATCCTGCTGAAGGTGAAGCAGCCGGACGACGGCGCGTCCTGAGGACGGTGCGCGCCTGTCCCACTGCGCATCCTGAGCACGCGCGCCGACCTCTCGGCGCGCATCTGACGACCTTGCCGCGAACGGGGGCATCCAGCAGGTTGACGCAATCGCCCCTACAATTCCCCAAAACGTTCTAAGCAAAGCTGCCGGTCTGCTAACGGCAGCGCTCCGTCGTGTGCCGCCAGGCGGCACCCGGCCCCACGTTCCCACGAAAGCGTCACTGCCATGTTCACGAGACTTCGCGAAGACATCGCCACGATCCGCGAGCGCGATCCCGCCGCCCGCAGCGCCTGGGAAGTGCTCACGTGTTATCCCGGTCTGCATGCGCTTGTGCTGCACCGGCTCGCGCACGCCTGCTGGCGGGCGCAACGCCGCTGGCTGGCGCGTTTCGTGTCGCAGATGGCGCGCTTTCTGACCGGCATCGAGATCCATCCGGGCGCAACCGTCGGCCGCCGGGTGTTTATCGATCATGGCATGGGCGTCGTGGTCGGCGAAACGGCGGAGATCGGCGACGACTGCACGATCTATCAGGGCGTGACGCTGGGCGGCACCTCGCTCACGCGCGGCGCCAAACGGCATCCGACGCTCGAGCGCGGTGTGATCGTCGGCGCGGGCGCCAAGATACTCGGCGGCTTCACGATTGGCGCGGAGGCGAAGATCGGTTCGAACGCGGTGGTCGTCAAGCCGGTGCCGGCAGGCGGCACGGCAGTGGGCAATCCGGCACGGGTGATCATGCCCGTAGCGCCCGCACGCGAGGCTGCTGGTCTTGATCGTGATTGCGACAAGAAGGCCGCGGTGCGCAGTGCATTCTGTGCCTACGGCATTACGCCGAATGCGGACGATCCGGTTTCGCTCGCCATTCACGGTCTGATCGATCATGCGGCGACGCAGTCGCAACGCATCGACGAAATCGTCGCAGCGCTGGAGCGGCTCGGTACGCGTCTCGAAGCGCTGCAGGGCGCAGACGCGGCGTTGCTCGATCTGCGTCGCCTGTCCGCAGCGATCGCGGGGCGCGTGGATGGGGTAGCCGCTGAGAGGTAGTCCCACGCTCAATCGGAAGACTGATGCAGCGCCTAGTCCAGGGGTAGGGCTCTCAGCCCATCGGCATCGATCCGCAAATACCCGCCTCGGGGTTCGCCGTGATCGAGGTCCCAGTCCGGCAGTACCCAGCGCGTACCACCCGGCTCGCGGTGCCGTGCCGGCCGGTGCGTGTGGCCATGCACGATGGTCGCCGTCCCCGTCTCCCTGAACAACGCAGCTACACCTTCCTGCGTCACGTCGTATTTCGGCGAGACCGGCCGCGCGCGGCTCTCCTGACTCGCCGAGCGCATCCTTTTGGCCAGCGCATGGCGCCATCTGAATGGCCAGGCGAGAAACAGCATTTGCGCGAAGCGGCTGCGTGCAACGCGGCGAAAACGGATGTACGCATGATCGGCGGTGCACAGCGCGTCGCCATGCGCGAGCGTGATGCGCGCGCCAAATGCGGTGATCACGAACGGGTCGGGCAACCAGATTGCGCCGGCCGCTTTCATGAAGCGCTTGCCGAGCAGAAAGTCGCGATTGCCGTGCATGATATAGAGCGCGATGCCGCGCTCGGACAGTGTGTGCATGAGCGTCGCCATACGCGCGACGAACGGATCGCTCAGCATGTCGTCGCCGATCCAGTATTCGAACAGGTCGCCGAGGATAAAAACCGAATCGGCTTCTTCAGCCGTGATGCGGATGAAGTGTTCGAACGCGGCGACCGTGCGAGGAATGTCCTCGCTTAAATGCAGGTCTGAGATGAGAAAAAGCGGGCGTGCGCCATGCGGGCGTCTGCCCTCGCCTGGCCCGCCCGCGGCGACGCTTCGCAGCGGCGTTTCTTGCAGCATTGAAGGTTGCCTGATTTCAGTTGCAGTTAAATGCTTCGCCGAACTGCGCGCTGTGCGCCAGCGTGTTGTTGCCAAACCCAGGGCCGCAGCTGAACCCGCGACCGCAACCGCTGACGCACGGCCCGTTGCTTATTCGACGATGACCGCTTTCTCGATGATCACGTCGTCCGCCGGCACGTCCTGATGGAAGCCCTTCGAACCCGTCTTCACCTTCTTGATCTTTTCGACGATGTCGAGACCGTCGACCACTTTGCCGAACACGGCGTAACCCCAGCCTTGCGGCGTCGGCGACGAGTGATTCAGAAAGTCGTTGTCGTTCACGTTGATGAAGAATTGCGCCGTCGCCGAATGCGGATCGTTGGTGCGCGCCATCGCGATCGAACCGTTGACGTTCTTCAGACCGTTGTTCGCTTCGTTGGTGATCGGCGCTTCGGTCGGCTTTTGCTTCATGCCGGGTTCGAAACCGCCGCCCTGAATCATGAAGCCGTCGATCACGCGATGGAACACGGTGTTGTCGTAGTGACCGGCCTTCACGTAGTTGAGGAAGTTCTCAACCGACTTCGGTGCCTTCTCGGCGTCCAGTTCGAGTTTGATGACGCCGTGATTCGTGTGTAGTTCGACCATGATGGGATCCTTTGATGAACAGGAGGGTGAAAGGCGCGGCGCATCGCATGGTGGATGGGGCCGCGCCAGGGGCAGTGGTGTTGCAAGGGCGACCACGGACTGCATTGCCGGCGGGTGCGCTTGCTAACCTGTGTTCTTGCCTGCTTGTGTCTCTATGCCGGTCTGCTTATTTGCTGACGATCGTAGCCGATTCGATCACGATCGGCGTTTGCGGTACGTCGGACATCGGGCCGCGCGTCGTGGTCGGCGTGCCTTCGATCTTCTTCACCACATCCATGCCGGAGGTGACCTTGCCGAACACGGCGTAGCCGTTGCCGTCCTGACCGGGATAGTCGAGGCCGGCGTTATCCGCCGTGTTGATGAAGAATTGCGAGGTGGCCGAATCCGGGTCGCTGGTCCGTGCCATGGCGATCGTGCCGACGACGTTCTTCAGGCCGTTGCGGCTTTCAAGCTGGATCGGCGCGCGAGTTGGCTTTTCTGCATAGCTCTGCGTGAAGCCGCCACCCTGGATCATGAAGCCCGGAATCACGCGATGGAAAATCGTGCCGCTGTACTGGCCGGATTTCACATAGTCGAGGAAGTTCGCGACGGTCTTCGGCGCCTTCTCGGGGTACAGCTCGACGCGGATATCGCCGTCAGTGGTCTTGAAGAGCACGGACGGATGCGTCGCCGGCGTGGCGGACTGGGCAGAGGCGGGTGCGTTCGCGATCAGGGCGGCGCTACCGAGCGCCAGCATCAACCATTTCATGAAGATCCTCAGGGTGGAAAAAAGCGTTGGCGATGAGTGTGCGATACGGATACGCATAGTTATTGCGACGGCGCCATATAAGGCGGCATGGCGAGCGAGCCATTCGAGCCGCCGAACTGGAAGCTTGGCGAGTTCGTGATGTTCGGCATGACGGGCGTCGCGTCCTCTTGCGGTGCGGCAACCTTCTTGACCGGCTGCGCCGCACTCTTCGGTGGCGAGACGATCTTCTGGATGTCGGCGAGGCGCTGCTTCGTCGGCCCGCTTGCCTGGCCCAGGTCCTGCGAGCGCTGGTAGGCGGAGGCCGCGAGGCGCAGGTACAGGTCGCCGAGATTTTCGTAGGCGAGACCGTAGTTGGGGTTCGCCTTGGTCGCGGTTTCGAGTGCCGCGCGTGCTTCCGAATAGCGCCCGTGCTTCGCGTACAGCGCCGCAAGGTTGTTATACGGCTCCGGCAATTCCGGGTAAGTTTGCGTCAGCGCAATGAAGGCGTTGATGGCTTCGTCGTCGCGATTCAGGTGAGCCAGCACCGTGGCGCGCTTGAACTGCGCCTGCGCGTCGCGCGGATTGGCGGCGATGCGGGCGTCGAGCTGGGTGAGCGCGGCGTTCCAGTTTTGCTTTGCAATCAACGCGTCGATTTCCGGCGTGTTGTCGCGCACAGGAGCACCCTGCGGGATCATGGGGGACTTCTGCGCATAGGCAGGCGCGCCCGGCAGCAGCATGACGGCGAGGCCGCACAGGGCCGTGGCGGCGAGGGTCGCGGCGCTTCGCGCGCGGCCGCTGGAAGGTTTCATAGGCTCGGGTCTGGATGTTATACTCCGACCCATTCTAACAAAAGGTCTGCGCGTTCCGTTGAACCGCATACTGTCTTTCGCCACTCGTGGTCGTCCCGCCTTGATCGCAGCCTGACCGCCGCACCCGGTGCACCGGTTTGCTGCTGTATGCGCTACACCTGTTTTGTACTGAGCTTGTACCGGGCCGGTATCAGAAGCGGGCGCGGCGCGCACGAAAAACATTGCGGATTTCTTTCGACCCACGCATCGTCTCTATGGAATCACTGCGCATCTACAACACGCTCGCGCGTGACAAGCAAACTTTCGTGCCGCTGCAAGAGGGCGTCGTACGGATGTACGTCTGCGGGATGACGGTGTATGACTATTGTCACATTGGTCATGCACGCGTGATGGTCGTGTTCGATATCGCGCAACGGTGGTTGCGCACGCTCGGTTACAAGGTGACCTACGTGCGCAACATTACCGATATCGACGACAAGATCATCCGCCGTGCCGTCGAAAACGGCGAGACGATCAAGTCGCTGACCGATCGCTTCATTGCCGCACTGCATGAAGATGCGGATGCGCTCGGCATCGAGCGTCCCGATCTCGAACCGCGCGCAACCGACTACATTCCGCAGATGCTCGACATGATCGGCAAGCTGGAGGCAAACGGCTACGCCTATCAGGCGAGTGATGGCGATGTGAATTACGCCGTGCGAAAATTTTCTGGCTACGGCAAGCTATCGGGCAAGTCGCTCGAAGATCTGCGCGCAGGCGAGCGTGTGGCGGCCAACGACGCGAAGCAGGATCCGCTCGATTTTGTCCTGTGGAAACAGGCCAAGCCGGAGGAGCCTGTGGACACGGGTTGGGACTCGAAGTACGGCCGCGGCCGTCCCGGGTGGCACATTGAATGCTCGGCGATGGGCTGCACGCTGCTCGGCGATCATTTCGATATTCATGGCGGCGGGCAGGATCTGCAGTTTCCGCACCATGAGAACGAAATCGCGCAAAGCGAAGGCGCGACAGGTCAAACGTTTGTGAATTACTGGATGCACAACGGGTACGTTCAGATCGACAATGAGAAGATGTCGAAGTCGCTCGGCAACTTCTTCACGATCCGAGAAGTGCTCGCGCAGTACGATGCCGAGGTGGTGCGTTTTTTCATTGCGCGGGCGCACTACCGTTCGCCGCTGAACTACAGCGACACGCATATCGACGACGCGCGCAACGCCCTCACGCGTTTGTACACGTCGCTGAAAGACGTGAGCCCGGACGGCGCCGAACTCGACTGGAACGAGGCGCATGCGCAACGTTTCAGGGCGGCGATGAACGACGACTTCAACACGCCGGTTGCAGTGTCGGTGCTGTTTGAGCTGGCAAGTGAGGTAAACCGCACGCGCGACGCCGCGCTGGCCCGACAACTGCGTGCGCTTGCGCGCATCATCGGACTGCTGGGCCGTGAGCCGCGTGCATTCCTGCAGCAGGCTGCGGGTAGCGTGAGTGATGGCGCGCTCGAGCCCGCCGCGATCGAAGCGAAGATCGCAGCGCGCGTGGCCGCCAAGCAGGCGAAGGACTATGCGGCAGCAGACCGGATTCGGGCCGAATTGCTCGAGGCTGGCGTTGCACTTGAAGACAAACCCGGCGGGTTGACCGAGTGGCGGCGCGTGTGAGCGCACCTCGTACTTCCCTTTGATCGACTCGCCAGGCAGGAGGCAGGATGGCAACGGCCACGAAGACGCCGTCTAAACGGGCTGCGTCTAAAACAGGCGCGGCAGCTGCAGTGAAATCGACTCGCGCGCGTAACGGCAGCGCGATCAAAGCGGTGCCCGCCGCGGCGAAGGTCGCCGCCAAGGCAGGTAGCGCCGCGAAGAACACCCCGGTGAAGCGCGCGCTCAACGGTGCGTCAGCGCATGCGCCGAAGCTCGCGAGAGGCGCAAAAGCATCGCGCACAACACGCGTGAAAAATCATGCTGGCAATGGCGCCGTGCCGGCAGAACTCGCCGGCGACGTACAGGAACTCGCGCGCGACACGCTGCATGAAGGTGAAGTCGTGCGCAAAACGCGTGCATTGGACGACGCGGAAGTCGCCGTGCCGGTGCAGGTTGGCGGTCTCACGCCGGAAGTCACACGCCCCGACTACTGGGACAAGGCGTGTGCGGATCTCGTCAAGCGCGATCGCATTCTCAAGAAACTGATTCCGAAGTTCGGCCCGGTGCATCTGTTGAGCCGCGGCGATCCGTTCGTGACGCTCGCGCGCTCGGTGGTGGGGCAGCAGATTTCGGTGGCTTCGGCGCAGGCGGCGTGGCATCGCGTCGAAAGTGCGTGTCCGAAGCTCGTGCCGCAGCAGTTCATCAAGCTGGGGCAGGACAAGCTGATGGCGTGCGGCCTGTCCAGGCGCAAGGCGGAATACATTCTCGATCTGGCCGAGCACTTCGTTTCGGGCGCCTTGCACGTCGGCAAGTGGACCACGATGGAAGACGAGGCGGTGATCGCCGAGCTCACGCAGATCCGCGGTATCGGCCGCTGGACCGCGGAGATGTTCCTGATCTTCAATCTCTCGCGTCCGGACGTCCTGCCTCTGGACGATCTCGGCCTGATCCGCGCCATCAGCGTCAATTACTTCAGTGGCGAACCCGTCACGCGCAGCGAGGCGCGCGAGGTTGCTGCGAATTGGGAGCCGTGGCGCACAGTCGCTACTTGGTATATGTGGCGTAGTCTTGATCCATTGCCGGTCGACTATTAATCTGCCACGACCTGATTTGATGTCATGTGATGTGAGGCTATCCGAGACTATCGGTTTCGCGAATTCGATAGTTTCGAGGTAGTTTTGACAGCGGCGGTCGCGGTTAGAATACGCGCTGCCTGGTAAGTCCAAGGATTACAACCAATGAAGACCACTTTTCTGGATTTCGAGCAGCCGATCGCTGAACTCGAAGCGAAGATCGAAGAATTGCGCTTCGTGCAGGACGATTCGGCCGTCGATATTTCGGAAGAAATCGATCGGCTCTCCAAGAAGAGTCAGCAGCTCACCAAAGATCTGTACGCAAACCTGAGCCCGTGGCAGGTTTCGCAAATTGCCCGTCATCCGCAGCGTCCCTACACGTTCGACTATGTGAGCGAACTGTTCACCGATTTTCACGAACTGCATGGCGACCGCGCGTTTGCGGACGATCTGGCTATTGTCGGCGGTTTTGCGCGCTTCAACGGCCAGGCTTGCATGGTGATCGGCCACCAGAAGGGTCGCGATACCAAGGAACGCTCGCTGCGTAACTTCGGCATGCCGCGTCCGGAAGGCTATCGCAAGGCCGAACGCCTGATGCGCCTCGCCGAAAAATTTGGTCTACCGCTCTTCACGTTTATCGATACACCGGGTGCTTATCCTGGCATCGGCGCGGAAGAGCGCGGCCAGTCGGAAGCCATCGGCCGTAACCTGTATGTGATGGCCGAGCTGAAAACGCCGATCATCGCGACGATCATCGGTGAAGGCGGTTCGGGCGGTGCGCTTGCCATCGCGGTGGGCGACAGTGTGCTGATGCTGCAATTCTCGACCTATTCGGTGATCTCGCCGGAAGGCTGTGCCTCCATTCTCTGGAAGAGCGCGGCGAAGGCGCCGGAAGCGGCCGAAGCCCTGGGCCTCACGGCGCATCGTCTGAAGGCACTTGGCCTGATCGACAAGATCGTCAACGAGCCGCTCGGCGGCGCGCATCGCGATCCGAAGGGCATGGCTGCCATGCTGCGCCGCGCGCTGGCCGATTCGCTGCGTCAGTTCCAGGGCATGAGCGTTCCGGACCTCCGTCAACGCCGGTTCGAACGGCTGATGGCGTACGGCAAGTTCAAGGAAACGACGCCCGGCGCATAAGCCGGCCCGTTCTTCAATCGAAGGCGCTCCGCGCCTCGTCGCCGTGACCGATACCGCTGACTCTCCCGCCGACCGCCTCGTACTCGAGGCGGTCGGCGCGGCGCTTTCCGCGCAGCCTGCACGACCTGCGCTGGCTGAAGGCGCGCGCGTTGCGGTGGCGTTTAGCGGCGGTATCGACTCCAGTGTGTTGCTCGACGCCGTGGCTCGCGTCGCGGGACCGTCGCGCTGTGTCGCGTTGCATGTTCACCACGGCCTTAGTCCGCACGCAGATCAGTGGCTTGCGCATTGCGAGGCATTCGCGCGTGAGCGTGGCATCGCGTTCGCGGCAGCGCATGTCAAAGTCGCGCATGAATCCGGTGTGAGCGTCGAGGCGGCCGCGCGTGATGCGCGGTATCGTGCGCTCGATGCGCTATGCGCGCAGCACGGCGTGACGACGCTGTGGCTCGCCCAGCACGCCGACGATCAGGCCGAAACGGTATTGCTGCAGTTGCTGCGTGGCGCCGGGCTGGCGGGCCTCGCGGCGATGGCGCCTGAATACCTGCCCGCGGGCGCCACGGTGACCCGCGTGCGACCGCTTCTGCATCTGTTGCGCGCGCAACTTGAGCAGTACGCGGTGGCGAGAACGCTCGCGTGGGTCGATGACGAATCGAATGCCGACACTCGCTATGCGCGCAATGCGCTGCGTCATGATGTGTTGCCCGAACTGGCCGTCCACTTTCCCGGTTATCGCGATGCGTTGGCGCGCACGGCGGCCCACGCGGCATCCTCACAGCGTCTGCTGGACCGACTGGCTCGTATCGACATGGAAGCGGCTTCGTGCGACGGCGACCGCGCGCTGTCACGCGACGCCGTGCTCACACTCGACGACGACCGCGCGCTTAACCTGCTGCGTTTCTGGATGCGTTCACTTGGCTTGCCGGCCGCGTCGACGGCGCGTCTGTCCGACGCGCTGCGGCAACTGCGCGAGGTCGGCGAGGCGCATAGCTTGCGCGTCGATCACGCCGGCCAGGCGCTGCGCAGCTATCGCGGGCAGATTTACTGGGAAGCAGGCGATAGTGCTGAGCCCGCCGACGAAACAGCGCTTGTGGCGCGCGCGGTCAGCCAATTTGCCTGGCAGGGCGAATCGATCTGGCGTCTGCCGCAATGGCGCGGCACCTTCGTGTTTGCCGAGGCGAATGCTGAAGATCCTGGCGCCGTGCCCGTCGCGCTTCTGCGTACGGCGCCGTTGTCCGCGCGCTCGCGCAGCGGCGGCGAGCGCATGCGCAACAACGCGCAGGGCCCGAGCCGTACGCTCAAGAATCTGTTCCAGGAGCAGGGCGTGCCGGCATGGAAGCGGGACGTGCCGTTGCTGTACGCGGGAGACGTGCTGCTGTTCGTACCGCTGCTCGGTGTCAACCACGCGGCTTTACCAGCGAAGGCCGATGCCGCTGACGCCCTTGCTGGCGCGCCCGCGGACGACGCTGCGTTTGCCCGCGGCCCGTACGTGCGGATCGACTGGCGCGAGGATCTGCTGATCGCCTGACCGACCGGTCGGGCGCGCTGGCCGAAGCACCGCTTTGGCGCTAAAGAGCCGCCGTCGACGTGTCGAAAGCAGGCGTAACCCCTTTGCACACAAGCCTTTGCATCGCCCATTACCGGCATTTTGGCTTGTCTTTTTACGCCTGATCGGGTACGTTAACATGCTTGCCCGAAGCCGCTATTGCCGTCATTTTGATGCGCTTTTGCTGTTTTCCGGCCGTTTCCTGTGTTTCCCGGCGACCATAAGCCACCGGGGAGCCGCCAGCCAGCGGCCTTTGACGATTCCTCGCGGGCAAATCCGCGCGTGCTGCACGTGCGCTGCATCTACGCCGCCACCCTCACACTTCGCCGTCGTTCCTGAAACGTTGAGCTCTTGTGCTTCGGTGCGGTCGTCTCCAGCGCGGCAGCGCGGTTACTTCTCCAGTTCAGAACGACAATGGCACTCATCGTACATAAATACGGCGGTACTTCGATGGGCTCGGTCGAGCGCATCAAGAACGTCGCGAAGCGCGTCGCGAAATGGCACAAGGCGGGCCACAAGATGGTCGTGGTGCCCTCGGCGATGTCCGGCGAAACGAACCGCTTGCTCGGTCTCGCGAAAGACATTTCGGCCCAGCCGAGCCCACGCGAGCTAGACCTGATTGCCGCCACCGGCGAGCAGGTCAGCTCGGGGCTGCTCGCCATTGCGCTGCAGGAAGCGGGCGTCGACGCGGTCAGCTACGCCGGTTGGCAAGTGCCGATCAAAACCGACAGCGCATTCACCAAGGCACGCATTAGCGAAATCGACGGCGAGCGCGTGATGCGCGATCTCGAAGCGGGCAAAGTGGTGGTGATCACGGGCTTCCAGGGCGTCGACCCGGACGGGCATATCACCACGCTCGGCCGCGGCGGTTCGGACACATCGGCGGTGGCTGTTGCTGCTGCGCTGAAGGCAGATGAATGCCTGATCTATACGGACGTGGACGGTGTCTACACCACCGACCCGCGCGTGGTGGAAGAAGCGCGCCGGCTCGATCGCGTGACGTTTGAAGAAATGCTGGAGATGGCGAGCCTGGGTTCGAAGGTGTTGCAGATCCGCTCGGTGGAATTCGCCGGCAAATATCAGGTGAAGACGCGCGTATTGTCGAGCCTGACTGATCCGCTGATCCCGCTCGAAGGTGAAATGACTTCGGGCACCCTGATTACTTTTGAAGAAGACGAGACCATGGAAAAAGCAGTCATCTCGGGCATCGCGTTTCAGCGCGACGAAGCACGTATCGCCGTGATGGGTGTACCCGACAAGCCCGGCATCGCTTACCAGATCCTCGGACCGGTGGCGGACGCGAATATCGACGTCGACATGATCATCCAGAACCAGAGCGTCGAGGGCAAAACGGCCTTTACGTTCACGGTGGGCCGCGGCGATTATCAGCGCGCCATGGAGATCCTCACGGGTCAGGTGAAGGACCATGTGAAGGCCGAACAGGTGCTGGGCGATCCGAAGGTGTCGAAGGTTTCGGTGGTCGGAGTCGGGATGCGTTCGCATGTGGGTATCGCGAGCACGATGTTCCGCACGCTGTCGGAAGAGGGCATCAACATTCAGATGATCTCCACCTCCGAAATCAAGATCTCGGTGCTGATCGACGAGAAGTATATGGAGCTCGCCGTGCGCGCGCTGCATAAGGCGTTCGAGCTGGATCAGGCGTAATTTGCGTTGAATGGTGGGGCGCTCTCGGGTACCCCATTTATGCTTTGTGCCATCCGCGCGACGGATGTGAAGAATTTGCGTCGTTGGTGACGAATCTGGCACAAAAAGTGTTCCCGAAACATTGACCTTCGTGGTTCGGCCCGCTATTATCTTGGCTTCGTCGCGCTGACTCCCTGCGCGACCGAAAGTTTGGGAGACGTGGCCGAGAGGTCGAAGGCACTCCCCTGCTAAGGGAGCATCTGGGCCAAAACCTGGATCGAGGGTTCGAATCCCTCCGTCTCCGCCAGCAATGGCGGCGGAACCCCAAGAGATCGCGGTCTCTTGGGGTTTTGTTTTTTCTGCGGCCGTTTTTGATCGCTTCCGATTTGAATCTTTGAATGAGCGAATCCTGCTGAGTTGTGCGTAGTTGGTGCGGTATGAAATTCAGGCCGTCCTTCAGGTGTCGAATATGCTTCGGATGCCGAATCAATAACAATTGGGTCTGTAGCCAGATCGTTAGTATTAAAAGAAGCAGGGCATCGGCGAACGCTACCTGACCCATGCTTTTAAGCATCCCGAACCCCGAAACCTGTCTGGCAGGTGTTACCGGCAAGCCCGCTTTTCACCGAATCTTCGTCGCTTGTAACGAGACGTAACGTAGCGGTTCAAGGTGCGATTTTATGCATCAGTTCTTACAAACTTGAAATACGCGCGTCCTTGCCTTGCGCTATATTCCGGTCAACAACACACCACTTGTGAAAAAGGTGATTCTATGAAGTCCGCTCGTCTTGTTCCGCTTCTGGTCGGGGTTCTCGCGTTAGGTGCGTCAGGTGTCGCAATGGCCGGCGTGAGCGTAGGGGTCAACATCGGTATTCCGGCGCCGGTTTATGTCGCTCCGGCACCGGTCTACGCGCCGCCTCCGCCGCCCGTCGTTTATCAACCTGCGCCGGTGTACTACGGTGGCCCGGCCATCGTGATCGGCTGGCACGGCGACCGTTATTGGGACGGCCATCGCTACTGGGCGCGTGACGACTGGTATCGCCATCACGGTGGTTACGGCGGCGGCTACCATGACCATGGCGGTTATCACGACCACCGCTATTGATCCGGTCGCGTAGCGTTCTAGCGCCGAAAGTAAAAAACCGCCCTCTGGGGCGGTTTTTTGTTGTTACGCGCCAACAGCCGCGTTATTCGGCGATAGCAGCCATGCCGCCAACCACCGCGTTAAAGCCGCTGTCGACGTGCAGCACTTCTGCCGTCACCCCGGCCGCCAGGTCCGACAACAGGAACGCGGCAGAATTGCCGACCTGTTCGATCGTCACATTGCGCTTGAGCGGCGCATTGTCTTCGACGAAATCGAGAATCTTGCCGAAGCCCTTGATGCCGCTTGCCGCCAGCGTCTTGATCGGACCGGCGGAAATGCCGTTGACGCGAACACCCTTGGCGCCGAGCGAAACCGCCAGGTAACGCACGCTCGCTTCGAGCGAAGCCTTGGCGAGACCCATCGTGTTGTAGTTCGGAATCGCGCGTTCGGCGCCGAGGTACGTCAAGGTCAGCAAGGCGGAATCTTTCGACAGCATCGGCAGCGCTGCTTTGGCGAGCGCCGGGAAACTGTAGGCGGAAATGTCGTGCGCAATGCGGAAGTTTTCGCGCGTCATGCCGTCGAGGAAGTCGCCGGCGATCGCTTCACGCGGCGCAAAGCCGATGGAGTGGACGAGGCCGTCGAGACTATCCCAGCGTTCCTTCAGCGAAGTAAAGAGCGCTTCGATCTGCGCGTCGTCACCCACGTCGCAAGGAAACACCAGGTCGCTGCCGAATTCGGTTGCGAACTCGGTGATGCGGTCCTTGAAGCGGTCGCCGACATACGTGAACGCCAGTTCTGCGCCTTCGCGCTTGCAGGCCTGTGCAATGCCGTATGCGATCGAACGGTTCGACAGCAAGCCGGTCAGCAAGATTCGTTTACCAGCGAGGAAGCCCATGAATTCTCCTAATGAAGTCAACGCGCCGCGAGCTCAGATGTGCGGGATCGCGCGGGATTATTAGGTAGAATTCTCTCACATTGCAACCTCCCACTGACCAATAAGGCCCCCATGACAACTGGCTCGCCACGGATTCAAGCGCCTCGGGCACGCTGGCGCGCCATGGTGGAAAGAATCTCGCGGGTCTGTTCGCAGGGTGTACGGGGAGGTTTCGCGGCGGCGCTGCTTTTGCTGGCGGGGGCTGCCGCGGCCTTGCTGGGGGCGCAGCCGGCGCACGCATCGTACGGGATTGCACAGTACGGCGATCCGAAATATCAACCCGGTTTCAAGCACTTCGACTACGTCAATCCGGATGCGCCGAAGGGTGGCACACTGGTGCTGGGCAATCCGGACCGGCAAACCAGTTTCGACAAGTTCAACGCGTTCACGTTGCGCGGCAATGCGGCGCCAGGAACGGGCTTTCTGTTCGAGAGTCTGCTCGCCGGCAGTTCGGATGAAGTGGCATCGGCATATGGTCTGCTGGCCGATGACGTGCAGATTGCCCCTGATCGCCGCTCGGCTACGTTCCACATCAATCCACGCGCGCGCTTTTCGAACGGCGATCCGGTGACCGCCGCGGACGTCAAATACTCGCTCGATACGCTGAAAAGCCCGCAGGCTTCACCGGCATACGCCGCGTACTTCGCTGAGATAACTCGCGCAGTGGTGGTGGACCGCCTCACGATCCGCTTCGATTTCGATGAGCCGCACCGCGAGTTGCCGTTGTTAGCGGGCGCCATTCCGGTGTTTTCTCCCAAGTGGGGAGCGAAGCCGGACGGCAGCCATATTCCGTTCGATCAACTGACATTTGAAAAGCCGATCGGTAGCGGTCCTTATCTGATCGAGCAATACGACAATGGCCGCACCATCACTTACCGGCGCGATCCGAATTACTGGGGCGCCGATTTGCCGGTTCGGGTGGGTACCTACAACTTCGACCGCATCGTGTACAAGCTGTATTCGGATGACACGGCGCGCCGCGAAGCATTCAAGGCCGGAGAATACGACGCGTTTGTCGAGTATGTTGCGCGTAGCTGGGTGAGACGCGACGTTGGCAAGAAATTCGATAGCGGCGAGCTGATCAAGCGCGAATTCCCGCAGCACAACGGCACCGGCATGCAAGGTTTCATTATCAACACCCGGCGGCCGCTCTTCCAGGATGTGCGCGTGCGCAAGGCGCTCGACCTCGCGCTCGATTTCCAATGGCTCAATCGCCAGCTTTTCTACAATCTCTATACACGTATCGACAGCTACTTCGTCAACACCGATCTGCAGGCAACGGGGCTGCCGTCAGCAGGCGAACTCGCTCTGCTCAACCCGTGGCGAGCCCAGCTCGATCCGGCAGTGTTCGGGCCACCGCCGAAACAGCCGGACACGGATCCGCCCAGTTCGTTGCGCGCCAACCTGCTCGAGGCACGAGCGCTGCTCGAGCAGGCCGGCTGGACCTATCGCGATGGGGCATTGCGCAATGCCAAGGGACAGCCGTTCCAGTTCGAGATCCTCGACGATTCGGCCTCGGCCACCTCGATGGAGCCGATCGTCGCAACATTGACACGCAATCTGCAGAAGCTCGGCATCACCGCGAAATTTCGCACCAGCGATTTCGCGGTCTACCAGAAGCGTCTTGATTCGTTCGACTTCGACGTAACGACTATCCGGATGCCGGACGTTCAGGTGCCGGGTACGGAGGAGGTCGACCGGTACGGCAGCAAGTCAGCCGATACTCCCGGCTCCAGTAATCTGATAGGCGTCAAATCGCCGGCAGTCGACGCCATCCTGCGCGCGCTGGTGCAGGCGCAGACGCGCGATCAACTCGTCGATGCTACCCACGCGCTCGACCGCGTGCTGCTGCATGGCTACTATGTGATTCCACAGTGGTACAGCGCGGTTCACCGGGTCGCGTTCAGACGTGAACTCGCCTGGCCGCAGACCTTGCCGCTGTACTATGCTCCGGATGACTGGATCACCTCGACGTGGTGGTTCAAACCGCAGAAAAAGTGAAGCGGCCCGCCAGGTTCTGATCCGTCATTTCAACGTCTCACGTTAGCGCACCGGAAACGCCACCATGTGGAGCTACATCCTCAAACGCCTGCTGTTGATGATCCCGACCTTGCTCGGCGTGTTGACACTCACGTTCGCTGTGATCCAGTTTGTGCCCGGCGGCCCGGTTGAACAGATGGTGCACGAATTGCGCAGGGGCAACGAGAACGGCGCACCGTTCGGGCTACGCGCGCATAACGGCGTCGACGCGCAGGAGGTTGCGCAGCTCAAGGCGCTCTACGGCTTCGACAAACCGCCACTCGAACGCTACGGGCTGATGCTCAAACGCTTCGCGACCTTCGATCTCGGGCAGAGCTATTTCCGTCATCAAAGCGTGTGGTCGCTGGTGGTCTCGAAGCTGCCGGTGTCCATCAGCATCGGCGTGTGGACTTTCTTGCTCACGTATCTGATCTCGGTGCCGCTCGGTATCGCCAAGGCAATCCGCAACGGCTCGCACTTCGATTTCGTCACCAGCCTGATCGTGCTGATCGGTTACGCGATTCCTGGTTTCGTGCTCGGCGTGCTGCTGCTCGTACTGTTCGGCGGCGGCTCTTTCCTGCAGCTATTTCCGCTGCGCGGTCTCACCTCCGACAACTGGGCTCAACTAAGCGTCGGCGCAAAGATACTGGATTACCTGTGGCACATCACGCTGCCGATCATTGCCTCGGTAGTAGGCAGCTTCGCGGTAATCACGATGCTGACCAAGAACGCCTTCCTCGACGAGATCCGCAAGCAGTACGTACTGACTGCACGAGCCAAGGGTCTCTCCGAGCGGCGCGTGCTATGGAAGCATGTGTTTCGCAATGCCTCGCTGCCGTTGATCGTCGGTTTTCCGGGCGCGTTTATCGGCGCGTTCTTCACCGGCAGTCTCCTGATCGAGACGCTGTTCTCGCTCGACGGCCTCGGCCTGCTGTCGTATCAATCGGTCGTGCAGCGCGACTATCCGGTGGTGCTCGGCACGCTGTATCTGTTCACGCTGATCGGGCTAGCCACCAAGCTGATCTCCGACCTCTGCTACGTCTGGGTCGATCCTCGCATTCAATTCGAACAACTGGAGCGCTGACTTGAGTCGAGCCCGTACCCGAGCCGAGCTGGCGCCGCGCAACGAGCCCGTGCGCGCGTTTATCTCGCCGTCGCCCGCGCGCCGCGTCTGGCAGCGCTTTCGCAAGCAGCGCCTCGGCTACTGGAGTCTGATCGTATTCATCGTCGCCTTTGCGGTGAGTCTCGCGGCGCCGCTATGGTCGAACGACAAGCCGCTCGTGGTCCGTTACGACGGGCATCTGTATTTCCCGTTGTTCAACACCTATTCGGAAATCACCTTCGGCGGCGATTTTCCGACCCCTGCCGATTACCTCGATCCCTACGTGCGCGACCGTTTCAGCAAGCCGGGCAATTTCGCGGTCTATCCGCCGAATCCGTATTACTACGACACGCTCAACTATTTCTCGAAGGCGCCCAATCCCGCGCCGCCTTCGCATGACAACTGGTTCGGCACCGACGACCGCGGCCGCGATCTGCTGGCGCGCCTCGTTTACGGGTTTCGCGTGTCGGTCGAATTCGCGCTGGTGCTCACGTTGATCGGCACGGTCCTCGGTATTTTCGCGGGCGCGTTGCAGGGCTTTTTCGGCGGCAAGACCGACATCATCGGGCAGCGGCTCATAGAAATCTGGAGTGCGTTGCCCGAGCTGTATCTGCTGATCATCTTCGCCTCGATCTTCGAACCGGGCTTCATCCTGCTGATCGTGCTGCTTTCGCTATTCGGCTGGATCGGGTTGTCCGACTATGTGCGCGCGGAATTCCTGCGCAATCGCACCCAGGACTATGTGCGGGCGGCGCGGGCCATGGGTTTGTCGAACTGGCAGATCATGTGGCGTCACGTTCTGCCCAATAGCCTGACACCGGTCATCACGTTTCTGCCGTTCCGCATGAGCGGTGCGATCCTCGCGCTTACCAGCCTCGATTTTCTCGGTCTCGGCGTACCGCCGCCGACTCCGAGCCTCGGCGAACTGCTCGCCCAGGGCAAGGACAATCTCGACGCATGGTGGATTTCGTTGTCGACCTTCGGCGTGCTGGTTGCGATGTTGCTGCTGCTGACCTTCATGGGCGATGCGCTGCGCAATGCACTCGACACCCGCATCTCCGATGCCATGCGCGCTGGAGGTAACCAGTGAGCGAACAGACGATGCAAGGCATGCCAGGGCCGTTGCTGGAGCTCGATCATCTGCACGTGACATTCGGCGACACCGTCGCAGTGAACGACGTCACGCTCGCAATCGAACGTGGCGAGCGCGTAGCGCTGGTCGGTGAATCGGGATCGGGCAAGAGCGTCACGGCGCTGTCGATCCTGCGCTTGCTGAACGATGCCGAGGTGAGCGGAGCGATCCGCTTTAACGGCGAGGATCTGCTCGCAAAGAGCGAACGCGAGATGCGTGGTCTGCGCGGCTCAGCTATTGCGATGATCTTCCAGGAGCCGATGTCGGCGCTCAACCCGCTCTATACGGTGGGCGAGCAGATCGCAGAGACGATCGTGATCCACGACGGCGTACCGGCGAAGGAGGCGCGCAAGCGCGCTGTTGCTCTGCTCGCGCGTACTGGTGTCGCGGAGCCCGGCAAGCGGGTCAACAGTTATCCGCATCAGCTCTCCGGCGGACAGCGCCAGCGCGCGATGATTGCGATGGCGCTTGCGTGCCGTCCGCGTCTGTTGCTCGCCGACGAGCCGACCACCGCGCTCGACGTGACGATCCGCGCGCAGATCGTCGAGCTGCTGCTCGAACTGCAACGAGACGAAGCAGAAAAGCGCGGCATGGCGGTGCTGCTGATCACGCACGATCTGAACCTCGTGCGTCATTTCGCGCAGCGCGTGGCGGTGATGGAGCGTGGAGTGCTGGTCGAGAGCGGGACTGTCGAGCAGGTCTTCAATTCGCCGCAGCATCCGTACACGCAACGTCTGCTGCAAAGCCGGCCTGAGCGCACCGTGGTGCCGGTATTGCCGATCTCACCGGTGCTGCTCGAGGCGCGTGACGTCTCGGTCGAATTCAAAACGAAGCTGCCGGGCCTCGGCGGCTGGTTCCGCTCGGGACGTTTCCGCGCGGTTGCCGATGCGACGGTGTCGGTGCGGCAGGGTGAGACGCTCGGCATCGTCGGTGAATCGGGCTCGGGCAAGTCGACGCTGGCGATGGCATTACTCGGCTTGCAGCGCACCGCGCATGGCGAGATCGAGTTTCAGGGCAGGGCGCTCGCGAGTTATCGCGGACACGAGCAGACGGTCCTGCGCTCCAATATGCAGGTGGTCTTTCAGGACCCGTTCAGTTCGCTGTCGCCGCGCCAGACGATCGAACGGATCGTCGGCGAGGGGCTTGCGTTGCATCGTCCGCAGATGGACGCAGCGGCGCGGCGCGAGAAGGTGATTGCGGTGCTGCGCGAAGTCGGGCTCGATCGCACGGTGCTGTACCGTTACCCGCACGAGTTCTCCGGCGGACAGCGGCAACGCATCGCGATCGCCCGGGCGCTGGTACTCGAGCCGCGCATCCTGATTTTGGATGAACCCACCAGTGCGCTCGACGTCTCCATTCAGCAGCAGGTGCTCAAGCTTCTGGCCGGGTTGCAACGCAAGTACAACCTCGGCTTCGTGTTCATCAGCCACGATCTGGCGGTAATCGGCGCGATGGCGCACCGGGTCGCGGTCATGCAGAACGGTATGATCGTGGAATCGGGGGAGGTTGAGCAGATTTTTGCGACGCCCGCCCATCCTTACACTCGAAAGCTTCTGCAAGCGGCGCTCGTGGACTGAAATTCACCAATTGGGTGCGTGTCTCGATTGTATTTTTCTATTTGTTTTGACACACGAATACTTACTGGCTAGTATCGACCAAACTTTTTTCCGTATGCTACTGATTCTCAACTGATTTTTAGGCAATAACTACCGACCAATGCAGCACCGAAACTTAACCCAGGCTTGCACGCGCGTCGTCGCCGGGATGTTCATTGGCGTACTGATGGCAGCAGCTCCCGGCGCTTTCGCCGACGAAGTAAGCAGTTTCAATCAGAATGCCTCATTTTCGACCCAGGATGGGTCGACTCCGCTGTCCGCTCCCACTTCGCAAAATTCCAGCGCAAGCACCGACACCGGCAGCAGCGCGCGGTCGTTTTTGTCCGGCATGGCAGGCAAAGCGGGTGATGTGGTGGTCGGCGCGCTCAATATGATTGGCGTGCGTTACCGTTGGGGTGGCGATACGCCGGACTCCGGCCTCGATTGCAGCGGTTTTGTGCGTTACGTGTTCCAGGATACGCTGGGCATGGCCCTGCCGCGCCGCGCTGAAGAAATGAGCCGGGTTGGCGAAAAGGTCAGCATGAGTAACCTGAAGCCGGGCGATCTGGTGTTTTTCAATACGATGCGCCGCACGTTCTCGCACGTTGGCATCTACATCGGCGACAACAAGTTTGTGCATTCGCCGTCTACCGGCAGCACGATCCGCGTCGACGATCTGGATGATGGCTACTGGGAAAAGCGCTTCACTGGTGCACGCCGGGTCGAAACGTCCTATCAGGGCTCGCAGGATCTGAAGCAGCGTGTCAATGCTGCGATCGGCGGCGGGAATAACTGACGCCTCGCACCAAAAAAGATCCACTGTTAAAAAAGCCTGCTTCTTGCCAAGCAGGCTTTTTTATTTTGTTCGTCGGAAAGGGCGAAAAGGGTGCAAAACGTGCAAACGGCGCCTTCGTCCGGCGCCCAGGTGGAACCCGGTTATACCGCGACGCGGCTCGCCGCAAGCTTACGTTGCAACTCCGGCATGATCTTCGCGGCGGCTTCCTCGCCGGCCAGAATGGCCGCGTTGCGCTGCGAGAAGTCGCTCCCGCTCATGGCCGCGAGATTCGGACGGATCACGACGTCCGCGTACTTGTCGAGCTCGTAGGCCTTGATGGTCTGTCCCATGATCGTGAAGGTCTGCAGCAGCACGTCGAACGAGCTGGTCGTGAGGCCCGCTTCAGGGCGCTGCGAGATGTCCACGGCAATCACGAAGTCCGCGCCCATCTTGCGGGCGAACGACGCGGGCACCGGGCTCACCAGACCGCCGTCGACGTACTCATGGCCGCCAATCGTCACCGGCTCGAAGATCGACGGCACGCTGCACGAGGCGCGCACGGCGATGCCCGTGTTGCCGCGCTGGAACAGGATCGGCTGGCCGCTGTTCAGATCGGTGGCGACCACGCCGAGCGGCTTGGCCATCTTTTCGATCGGACGGTTGTTCAGCGTCGTATTCAGGTAATTCTGCAACGCCACGCCCTGCAGGAAGCCGCGCGTGCGAAACGGCATGGCCCAGTCGCTGATCGAGGCTTCATCCATGGTCAGCGCGAGCTTGTTGAGCGCAAAGCCGTTCATGCCGGAGGCATAGAGCGCGCCCACCACCGAGCCGGCACTGGTGCCCGCCACCAGATCCACCTGAATGTTGCGCGCCTCGAGCGCCTTGATCACGCCGATATGCGCGAACCCGCGCGCCGCGCCGCCACCCAGGGCCAGGCCGACGCGAATGGGCCGCTGCGGTCGGGCGAGCGGCGGGACGACGGATGGCGTGGCCGGCGGATTGGTCGACGCGGTATTGACCGGCGGCTGCGAGGCGGTCTCCGGCCGGCTGCCAGCCGTCGTACAGGCGGTCAGGACGGCGGACGCCGCGGCGATCGAGAAGCTGCGGCGGGTAAGGCGTGGGGTGGACTGTGTCAACGATTTCTCCAGCAACGGCGCCGGTCCCGCAGAGGGTTCCAGAGCGGCCGCGTTTCAAGCGAACAGGATCGCCCGTAGCGTTCTTTTTACGGCGCCGCAATCGAGGTGAATCACGGCGCGCGCACATCATAAATCAAAGCCTGATGGCGGCGCGTTGCGCGTGAAAAAACGTTACAGATGCGTCGACAGGACTCGCGCAAACCTCTGTCACGACGCCGCGCTTCGCGCGCGCCAGGGCTGGGAACAGGCCGTCGGAAGGTATAATTCGGCTCTTGCATTTTTCATCCGCCTCCGTGCGCGGCGACTGTTGCCGCATGGACGCGTTCCGCTGCCGCGCCTGCTGGTGTTTCACTGCCGCGCGCCGGCGCCTGCCTTCCGAGTAACCGCTTATGACCACCTCCGTTCGCACCCGCTTCGCACCGAGCCCCACTGGCTACATCCATCTCGGCAACATCCGTTCTGCGCTGTATCCGTGGGCGTTCGCGCGCAAAACGAAGGGCGCTTTCGTGTTGCGGGTCGAGGACACCGATGTGGAGCGTTCCACGGAAGCGTCCGTCGATGCCATCCTCGAAGGCATGGAGTGGCTCGGGCTCGATTACGACGAAGGCCCGTTCTACCAGATGCAGCGCATGGACCGCTATCGCGAAGTGGTCAAGCAGATGGTCGAGCAGGGGCTGGCTTACCCGTGCTACATGTCGACCGAAGAACTCGACGCATTGCGTGAGCGTCAGCGTGCGGCCGGCGAAAAGCCGCGCTACGACGGCACGTGGCGCCCGGAACCCGGCAAGGTGCTGCCGACGCCGCCGGCGGGCGTACAGCCCGTGATGCGCTTTCGCAATCCGCTCACGGGTGTCGTGGCGTGGGACGACGCGGTGAAAGGCCCTATCGAGATCTCGAACGAAGAACTCGACGATCTCGTGATCGCACGTCCGGACGGCACGCCGACCTACAACTTCTGCGTGGTGGTGGACGACCTCGACATGCGTATCACTCACGTGATTCGTGGCGACGATCACGTCAACAACACGCCGCGCCAGATCAACATCCTGCGCGCGCTGGGGGGCGAGCCGCCGGTCTACGCGCACTTGCCGACCGTGCTGAACGAGCAGGGCGAAAAGATGAGCAAGCGTCATGGCGCGATGAGCGTGATGGGCTATCGCGATGCCGGTTTTCTGCCGGAAGCCGTGCTGAATTACCTCGCGCGACTGGGCTGGTCGCACGGCGATGCGGAGATTTTTTCGCGCGAACAGTTCGTCGAATGGTTCGACCTCGAGCACCTCGGCAAGTCGCCGGCTCAGTACGATCACGACAAGCTCAAGTGGCTCAACGCGCACTACATCAAGGAAGCAGACAACGCACGTCTGGCTGAACTGACGCGACCGTTCTTCGCGGAGCTGGGCATCGAGGAAGCAACGATTGCTCAAGGCGCAGATCTCGTCGCCATCGTGGGCCTGCTGAAGGATCGCGCTACGACGGTCAAGGAGATCGCGGAGAACGCCGCGATGTTCTATCGCACGCCTGCGCCCGAAGCGGAAGCGCTCGCACAGCATGTGACCGATGCGGTGCGGCCGGCCATCGCCGATCTCGCGGTTGCGTTGAAGAGCGCGGAGTGGACCAAGGAGAGCATCTCGGCCACATTCAAGGCCACGCTCGGCGCCCACAAGCTGAAGATGCCGCAGCTTGCCATGCCGGTGCGTCTGCTCGTGGCAGGTACGACGCACACACCATCGATCGATGCGGTGTTGATGTTGTTTGGCCGCGATGTGGTGGTGAGCCGCCTCGAAAAAGCGCCAGCCTGAGCGGCGTGAGAGGGATTGCATGCGACTCCTGAAAAAAGTCGCATGGAATCACTCAGAGGGTATTTACAAAGCGAGGTTTGCTCTCTAAAATCTCGTTTCTGTTCTGCAAGGGGGGGTATAGCTCAGCTGGGAGAGCGCTTGCATGGCATGCAAGAGGTCAGCGGTTCGATCCCGCTTACCTCCACCATCAGAGCAGATTGAAGTCTTTTCCGGTGTCCGGATGCGGTAGCAAAAAAGACTTCACAAGCAGTAACAATGTAGTTAGAATATTGGTCTTCGCTGCTTACGGACTGAATTTAACGTCAGTTAGCAGCAAGATAAAGACAGATCTGAAAAGATTATGTCCCCTTCGTCTAGAGGCCTAGGACATCACCCTTTCACGGTGAGTACAGGGGTTCGAATCCCCTAGGGGACGCCAAACATCAGCGTCGCTTTAATGTTCGAATGAAGCAGGTTCGAAGACAAATAAAGTGGTGCAGCTTGCAGAGAAATAACCGACGCTCGCAAGCTTGGGTGTAAAGACTGGAGTGGTAGTTCAGTCGGTTAGAATACCGGCCTGTCACGCCGGGGGTCGCGGGTTCGAGTCCCGTCCACTCCGCCAGACAAAGCCCGTTCATGTGAACTGAACGGGCTTTTTCATTAAAGGTGTAAGCGTACGTTGTCCCCTTCGTCTAGAGGCCTAGGACATCACCCTTTCACGGTGAGTACAGGGGTTCGAATCCCCTAGGGGACGCCAAAGACGGCGTACAAAATCTGGAGCGGTAGTTCAGTTGGTTAGAATACCGGCCTGTCACGCCGGGGGTCGCGGGTTCGAGTCCCGTCCGCTCCGCCAGATTGCTCAAAACGTTCCGTTCGGAACTGTTCAAACAGATAGCGCAGGGCCTTGTGAATAGGGGTTCTGCGCTCATCGTCCGAAGTAACTTTCCAGTTCGTCGTTTGGTTTGTCCGGCTGAGTCTCAACGTTGTTGATAGGCTTGATGGCCGGCACAATTCGCTTGTGCGAATTACCAGGTAATCCTAACGGCAAGCAAATTAAACTTCGCTTTCCTTCAGCACATCGGTCGCCGCTTCACAGGCGCCACGCAACTGTTCGCGCATCAGGTCCTGAACGATCGGATCGCCCGAGACGATCGCGTTCTTGATCTTTACTGCCAGCTCGCACGACACGCGCATGCGGCCACCACGCGACATCGCGATGCGCCGCAAGCGCCGCACGGGGCCAATGAGGCTCGCGTGGGTCGCCTGCAGCGTACGGTTGTCGGCGAGCGTCATGACGATAGCGTAGAAGCGGTCGAGGCCATCGACATAGCTTGCGGGATCGTTTGCCGCGAGACTTGCCTGCATGGCGTCCGTTACATCCTCGAGTTGCGCGCGGCCGAGCGCCGTGATCCGCTCAGCGGCAAGCTGCACCGCCAGGCATTCGAGCGCCATACGCACCCGGTAAATCTCTGCCACGTCACGCAGCGACACCGACCGAACAAACGCACCAACCCGCGCCACCACCGTAACCAGCCCTTCACGCTCGAGCTGCGCAAACGCTTCGCGCATAGGCGTGCGGCTCACGTTCAGCTGCTTCGCGACCTGCACCTCGGAAAGCCTGCTGCCAGGCGCGAGCACGCCTTCAACGATCGCCTCGCGCAACGCCGGCACGACGACGCCGTCGCTCAATGAATCGCTTGGCGCATCCACGGTGCGCATGCGCGAGTGATATTTACGGCCGATCGCATCGAGCGCTTGCTCCGGTGTCGCTACCGCTGATTCCCGCAATTTACTTTTCGTCGACGAAGTCATTGACATCCCGGTATAGGCTGAATACGCTGTATACAGATTATACAGCAAGCTAGTCGCGAGGAGACTATTTTGGATAACGCATCTCTGCCGCAGCCGGTCCTGATCGATCGGACGGGGCCGGTTCTTACCTTTACGCTCAACAATCCGGAAGCGGGCAATGAAGTCACGGCGCCGATGTTCGACGCGATGATTGCCGTCTTGCGGGCAGAAGCCGTCATGCCGGCCGCCCGGGTGTTGCGCATTCGCGCGCGTGGCGAGGTCTTTTGCACCGGTCGCGAGCGGGCCGGACGCGATGCGGTGTCGATTCATCAGGAAGTCTCGCGACTGATCGAGTTGAAGCGTCTGCTGCGGGCGTCGTCGCTGATCACCATTGCCGAAGTGCAGGGCAATGCCTTCGGTTTTGGCCTGGGCCTCGCCATCCTGTGCGATTTCACGCTGGTATCGAGCAGCGCGAGTCTCGCGTTTCCTGAGATGAGGAAAGGTCTGCCGCCCGCCGCGATCATGGCCTATCTCGGCAGCTACTCGCTACCCAAACACGTGTTCCCGATGGTCCTGTTCGGCGATGAAATTACAGCCGAAGCTGCGCTTGCCGCAGGCCTCGTCACCCGCGTGGTCTCCGGAGAATTGCTGCAGGCCGAAGCCGAAGCGCTCACCGAGCGTGTCCTCGCGCTCGACGACACGGGTGCCCGCCAGTGCAAGGCGTTCTTCCAGTCCGCGCAGGAAAGTCCGATCGAACACAACTTCCGCTGCGCCACCGAAACGCTGACGGTCGCAGCGCTGCGTCTGCAGGGCAAGTAGGCCGTTGCGCCAACCCATTCGACAGGCCACGCAGGTCTGCAGGAGACGGAAATGAGTGTGAACGCAGGGGCGCGGCTCGACCGCTTGCCGATGTCGGGTTTTCATCGCCGCATCATGTGGCTGATCGGCATCGGCATGTTTTTCGACGGCTTCGATATCTATGTGGCGTCGACGGTGCTGGGTGCCACGCTGAAAAGCGGCTTTTCGACGCTCGGACAGAACGCGCTGTTCGTGTCGCTGACCTTCCTTGGCATGATGCTCGGCTCATTGGCAACAGGCTTTCTGGGCGACCGGTACGGCCGGCGCTTCACCTACCAGACCAACCTGATGGTGTTCGGCGTGGCATCGCTTGGCGCCGCGCTCGCGCCGAACATGATCGTGCTGATCGCCTGCCGCTTCGTGATGGGGCTCGGTCTCGGCGCGGAAAACGTGGTCGGCTATTCAACGCTCACGGAGTTCGCTCCGCCCGCCTCGCGGGGCAAGCTGCAGGGCTTGATGGCCGTCTTCGTGGTATCCGGACTGCCAGTCGCAGGGTTGATCGGACTCCTGCTGATTCCCGTGCTCGGCTGGCGCGGCATGTTCGTGCTCGGCGGGATTGGCGCGATCGGCGTATGGTATGCGCGCAAGTCGTTACCGGAGTCGCCGCGTTGGCTCGAGTCCGCTGGACATGATAAGGAAGCCGAAGCGATTCTGTCGACAATCGAAGCCGAGGTGAGGGCCGAGCACGGCAACGCGCCACTACCTGTGCCGGTGCAGAGGCCGCTCATCGCACCATCGCGCGAACTCGGCTCGCTCTTCAGCGGCGTCATGCTGCCGCGGATGATCGTCGGCTGCGTGACGCTGATCGTCATCAACACGCTGCTGTACGGCTTCGTGACGTGGCTGCCGACCTTCTTCGTGCATCAGGGTTTCAGCATCGCAAAGTCGTTCGGGTTCGCGCTCGTGATGTCGCTGGGTGCGCCGCTCGGCTCGGGTTTTGGGGCGTTGACCGCCGACCGCCTCGGTCGCAAGAAAGCCATTATCGGCGCATCGCTATTCGCCATCGTGTTCGGCTCGGTCTATCCGTTCGTGAGCAATGAAGTTCTACTGCCTATCGTCGGATTGCTGCTCGTGATTCCCATCTATGTGCTGGTCGCGCTGCTGTTCGCGATCTACGTGCCGGAATTGTTTCCGACCGAAGTCCGGCTGCGCGCGTCCGGTATTTGCAACACCCTTGGCCGCGGGGCGACGATCATCACGCCGTTCATCGTGGTCGCCCTGTTCGCTCACTACGGTGTGATCGGCGTATTGGCCTTGATGATCGGCTTGCTGGCGATTCAGATTGTGGTGGTGGGAGCGCTTGGCGTCGAGTCGACGGGCCAGCGCCTCGAAGATATTCAGCCGAGCGGCGCGACTGCGCGCCACGAGGTCGGTGCGGATGCGCGGGTGTCCCCGCTTAAGTAAATACGGAGAATCTGGAATGGATGCAGTGAACAAGCAATACCTGAACGCACAGCTGTTCATCGACGGCAAGTTTGTCGATGCGGCTTCGGGCAAGACCATGGATATCATCAACCCGGCCAACGGCGCGGTGATCGGGCAGCTCGCAGCGGCATCGGCAGAAGACGTGGACCGCGCGGTGCAAGGCGCACACACGGCCTTCGAAAGTGGCGTATGGCGCGATCTTTCGATCCAGCAACGTGCCCGCGTGCTGAACCGCTTTGCAGATCTGTTCGAAGCGGATCTGGGGAATTTCTACAAGCTCGAAACGCTCAACAACGGGCGTCCGCTCGTCGAAACGCGTGCGCAGATTTCGCGCTTGCCGCAGTTCTACCGCTATTTCGCGGCACTTGCGTTGACGCGTCGCAGCGACGTGATCCCTATCGAAGGCCCGTATCTCTGCTATACCCAGCGCGTGCCGCTCGGCGTGTGTGCGTTGATGACGTCGTTCAACCATCCGTTGATGATTCTGTCGAAGAGTCTCGCCCCAGCGCTTGCGACCGGCAATAGCGTGGTCATCAAGGCCTCGGAACAGACCCCGCTCACGACCGTGCGGCTCGTCGAACTGTTGCAGCAGGCCGGCGTACCGGACGGCGTGGTGAATGTGGTGAACGGCGAGGGCAAGGAAGCGGGCGCGGCGCTGGCGCGTCATCCGCTGATTGCCAAGGTGGTGTTCACCGGCGGTACGGAAGTGGGGCGTTCTATCGGTGAAGCGGCTGCGCAGAATTTCGCTTTGACGACGCTCGAACTGGGCGGCAAGGGCGCGGTCATTCTGTTCGACGACATGGACCTCGATCGCGCGGTGAATGGCGCGGCGTTCGCGGCGTTTATCGGTGCGGGACAGACCTGCGTATGCGGCGCGCGCATTCTGGTTCAGGAAACGATCTATGCAGCGTTCCTCGAGAAATTCAAGGCGAAGGTCGCATCGATCCGCGTCGGCGACCCCGCCGACATCAACACACAACTCGGTCCGGTGATCTCGGCGCGTTCGCGCACGCGCATCCTTGCGATGCTGGAGCGAGGAATCGCGGAAGGCGCGAAAGTGCTGAGCGGCGGCGGCATTCCGGCGCACCTGCGCGACGAGGGCTTTTATCTCGAACCCACCGCGTTCTATGACGTCGACCCGAAGTCCGAACTCGGTCAAGGCGAAGTGTTCGGGCCGGTCACGGTGATCATGCCGTTCAAGGACGAGGCGGACGCACTGCGCATCGCCAACGACACGCAATTCGGACTCGCTGCTTCGGTTTGGACACAGGATGTGGCACGTGCTCACCGTGTGGCGAGCAAGCTCATCTTCGGCATGGTCTGGATCAACGATCACCATCGTCTGGACCCAGCTTCGCCGTGGGGCGGCTTCAAGAACAGTGGGGTAGGACGCGAGACCGGCATCGAATCGTTCGACCAGTTCAGCGAACCGCGGGCCGTGACGGTCAACACAAGCGGTACGACAGTCGACTGGTATGCGGACGATGGCCAGCTGAAGCGGCTCAATTGATGAATATGCAAAGTAGTGCTTAGGTTTCAGGCTAGATAATCGACAATTGATCCCTTGATCAAATGCCGCGCGGCGCCCTCGAGCACCGCGCGGCATTTTGCATGTATACCAGGTCGCCTGGCGGCGGCCCCAGCTTGTTTACGATCCTTCCGCCTCTCTTTCACCGCGATCGATCGTGCACAAAAGTGGGCACACATACTTAAGAAATGATTAAGCACATCCATTGCGTGCACATAATTGGCGCGACGTTTTTTACCCATCTGCGAGACCACGAGAACAGATTACCGTTTCGTCGAGATGCGCCAGTGTCTTGACGTTTACTGCCTGGCGTACGCGGTTGCATTGACCGGGTTAGCAACCGAGTATGGTCGGGTGTGGGCAAACGGAGTGTGAAATATGTCGGAAGCGCAAACAGTGCTCAAGGACGATGTAGCGGAACCCGTTTCCGTCGATCTGGCCGAACCGGCCCCCATCGATCGTGAAACATTCCATGACTGGCTGTCCGGAGAGCAAAACGCATTTGAGGGAATCGATTTTGCGCTCAGGATCACCAGCTTTCTCGACTGTCACGACGCACTGATGGTTGGCTGCGGTCAGCAACTCGGTTATGTAGACGACTCGCCGCAACGGCGCCCTGATCTGCACGCCTTCGGCCGCGAACTATATGGTTCGCCGGAATTCGGCGGCCGCCGCTATGTCCGCTCCATCCGCTTGCTCGAAGCGGGCTCGCTCGACACCTTGACCGTTATGGATACGTGTGACCATCTCAGCCAACTGGAGTGCGGTTGTCTGTTCGCCGAGGCAAATCGGGTGCTGAAACCGAACGGATATTTCATCGTGCGCGTGCCCGTCGGTTACGGGCGGGCAACCGTCTCGCGCAAACGCATGGCAGAAGCGCGCCGGGCCGACGAGCCGGGCGTAAGAGAGTCCGGCCGGGTCGCGAAGCTCTCTCGCCAGACGGGCGGAGTGCGTTTCAGATTCAAGGCGTTTCGCCGCTCGCTTGCCGAAAGCTTCGATATAGAACAAGCGGTGAATCAACCCTGGCCGGGTTTGCCCCGCTGGTTCAATTCCCGCCGCATCATGCTGTGCCGGAAGCGCGAAGCGCAATAAGGCGCGCGGGCACGCTAACTGCTGGTCTACGGCCATCCCACGGCTATCGCTATCAGTGGATGAATTTCATGCGCCGAGGGACTACAGTAGCAATGTTGCGCGCTCGTCAGAACACAATCTGTCGCGATGTCGACGACGGGTTCGGAGTTTATCGCCATGGCCAAGCATACCGGACCACCAGAATCGGGGGCGGATAGCCCTGCGGAGCGTCCCGTGGATAGCCGCGCGGACGGTCCCCCTGGAGATTCTGGGCAAGACTTCAGTCAACGCTTCGATCCTGACCTCGATCCCATGTACGCCATGCCGCCTGCGCGGTTTGGGCGCCTCGCGCTCTGGGCTGCGTCGGCGAGTGCGCTGACGGTGGGCGTTGCGGCCACGGTCGCGTATGGCGTCTGGTTCGATCAGGATCAGCGCGCCTATACGCGAGCGATGGCTACGGCGCAACAGGCGCTCTCGACGCGTGTCGCGGCCACGGTCCCAGCCACGCTCACAGCCGCACCTCCGGAACAGATGCTATCGGCCGCCGCTGCTTTCGTGCCGGACCCGCCGCTTTCGGCGACCCCGACGACCGCCATGACCACCACAACATCCGCACCAGTGCAGACGCCAACAACGTGGTCAGGTCGGGTAGGCGCAGCTGCACCGCCCGCGGACGCTCAGACCTCGCTAGCCGACGCGGATGAAACAGCGCCACCCCCTTCGGCTTTACCCGCCCAGCCCGATTCAAGCGACACGCCTTCCTCCGATGCCCTCGCGCCGCATGCAAGCAGCGCACGGCCCACGATGACGAGCGGTGGTGTGAAGCAGATCCGGCATCGTCCGCTAGTGCGCGCCAAGCCGAATACCGGCTTGCTAGCACGCATGGAATCGTATTTTCATCGTGGAAACTATCGGCAGCATGGCAACGGAAGCCAGCAGGACCAGGACCTCTACGCCCACTCGTGAGCCGCGCCTTGCAGCGCCTGCCGCACGCAAGCCGGCCTTTACGGTTCGCTTCGGCTGGGGGCCGGCTGCGCTGGCGGGGATTGCCTTGCTGTGCCTGCTGTCCGGGCTCCTCGTGCTTGCGGTGCAGATCAAGGCCATCTTCTCCGATCAGTTGAAGCAGGAATATACAGGGCTGGTTCTTGACGCTATCGGACGCGCCGAAAGCGCGCGCGATCTCGCCACTGCTCGCCAGCCGCTAACCGGAGATAGTGGAGACAGCAACGCGGAGCCGCGGGACTATCGAAATGCGCGTATCGGTCTTGCAGCCCGTCTCGCGTCCGTCGCTGCAATCGTGAACGTGGATCCTGCGGGGGCGCCGCACATCCCTCAGCGGGCACTCTCGCCCGACGCCAACTTCGACGATACGGATGCCTTGTTGCGCTCGCAGTCGGCCTACTGGCGCACGCGGCGCGATCTCGTCAGCGCGGATCTGCACACGCGGATCTCGCACGTCGCGAGAACACTGATGGTGTTGTCGGCGCTGATCTTCAGCGCGCTGGTCACGGCGCTCGGCATGTACGCGAAGCGCACGCGGCAACTGGCACGCGAGTCGCACCGTTTCGAGTTCGCCGCATTGCACGATCCGCTGACCGGGCTGCCAAACCGGCGTCATCTGTTTGACACGCTTGCGCGAACCCCGCCGGTAGCGAGGAGTGATCCACTCGGACATACGCTTGCCGTTCTGTATATCGATCTGGACGGCTTCAAACAGGTCAACGATTCGCGCGGTCACCGCACCGGCGATGAATTCCTGATCGCCGTAGCACGGCGCTTTCGCAAGTCGGTTCGTCCGGTCGATGTGGTGGCGAGAATCGGCGGTGACGAGTTCGCCGTGCTGGTGCGCGGATTTTCCATGGATGCTGAACTCGGCTCGATTGCGGAGCGCCTGATCGCCTGTGTGGTCGATACGGGCGAGCAGATGCGGATCGGCTTTGTCAGCGCCAGCATCGGCATTGCAAGCTTTCCGCAACCTGTCGAAGACTACCGTCATCTGCTCGCCGCTGCGGACGAGACGATGTATCAGGTCAAACGCAAAGGCAAGAACGGCTACGCTTTCGCGATGCCCGTCGAGCGTTCGGAGGCGCTTTGATCCACGCGGCATCGGACGCGAATCGGTCCGAACGTATCAAGAGGATGCGCTGCCGATCGGCGAGAGGACCGTGGTGAGGCGACCGTGCGGAATCACAAATTTTGCGTGAAATTGACAGACACCGGCGCTTTCACCGCCTAGACTGATTACGGTCATTCCGCTTGCGATGCGGGTACGTTCCATGTCGACCTTGTGACAAGCCCCACTCTGACAGTGCAACCTCAGCGCAACCCGGATGGACCGCAGCCAGACTGTCGTTGCTGATCCCATCGCTTCCCAGGAGATTTGCCATGCCCCAGGTATCGACGACCGAGGCGGACGCCGCGTCCCTCGACACTTCGCGTTCCGGTTATGAACTGCTCGCCGACCCGCTGTTGAACAAGGGCACCGCGTTCAGCGAGGCGGAGCGGGACAGCTTCGATCTGCACGGACTCTTGCCGCCCACTATCGGCACCCTCGAAGAGCAGGTGTCGCGACGTCTGCAGGTGTTGCGTGCATTTGCGACGGACCTTGAGCGCTACGCGTTCCTGCGCGATCTGCAGGATACCAACGAAACGCTGTTTTTCGCGTTGCTGGTGCAGAACCTCGAAGAGATGTTGCCCGTCGTTTACACGCCGACGGTCGGCGCCGGTTGCCAGCAATTCAGCCGTCTGTTCCGCAAGCCTCGTGGCCTGTTTTTGAGCATGCCGCACAAGAACCGCATCGAGGAGATCCTTGCCCACCCGCGCTTCGACAAGGTCGAGGCCATCGTCGTAACGGATGGCGAGCGCATTCTCGGTCTCGGCGATCAGGGCGCGGGCGGGATGGGCATCCCGATCGGCAAACTGGCGCTCTATACCGGCTGCGGCGGTCTTCATCCTGCGACGACGCTGCCCATCATGCTCGACGTCGGCACGGACAATCCCGACTGCCTGAATGATCCGCTGTACATCGGCTGGCGTCACGAGCGCGTCCGCGGTGAGGAGTACGATGATTTTATCGAGGCCTTCGTGAGCGCCGTTGCAAAGCGCTGGCCGCATGTGCTGCTGCAATGGGAAGACTTCGCGAAGAACAACGCGACGCGCATGCTCGAACGCTACCGCGATCGTCTGTGTACGTTCAATGACGACGTGCAGGGCACGGCGGCAGTGGCGACCGGCACACTGCTCGCGGCGGTCAATGTCACCGGCGTGCCGTTGACGGAGCAACGCATTGCCGTGATGGGCGCGGGCTCGGCCGGTTGCGGCATTGCGAGTCTGATCCGCAAGGCGATGACCGATGCCGGCCTGTCGGATAGCGAGGCCGGCAAACGCTTTTTCATGGTCGATCGCGATGGCCTGCTGGTTGAAGGCATGGACGGCATCGCGTCGTTCCAGCAACCGTTTCTGCAGGACAAGGCGGCGATTGCCGACTGGAAGCTCGATCATCCGGACCGCATCGCCTTGCTCGACGTGGTGCGCAACGCGAAGCCGACGGTGCTGATCGGCGTGTCGGGGCAGGCCGGGGCGTTCTCCGAACCGGTGGTCCGGGCGATGGCCGAAATCAACAAGCGTCCCGTGATCTTTCCGCTCTCGAATCCCACCTCGCGCGCGGAAGCGACACCGGATGATCTGCAGGCCTGGACCGATGGCCGGGCCGTTATCGGCACGGGCAGTCCGTTCCCGCCGATCGAGCGCAATGGCGCCAAGTTCAAGGTGGATCAGACCAACAACTCCTATATCTTCCCGGGCGTCGGTCTGGGCGCTATCGCGGTCAAGGCTTCGCGTGTGAGCGACCAGATGTTCATGGCGGCGGCGAAAGCGCTCGCCGCGGCGTCGCCGGCCCGTAACGATCCCAACAAAAACCTGCTGCCGCCGGTGACCTCTTTGCGTGAAGTGTCGATCACGGTTGCGCTTGCAGTGGCGCTACAGGCGCACAAGGAAGGGCTGACCCAGGGCGTCGAAACGGATCAGATAGACGGTCTGATCCGTAACAAGGTATGGACACCTCACTACGTGCCTTATAACCGTATCGACGGCAGTACGCCGTAAGCCGGCTGCGTGGGTGTCCACAAGGCGGCTCTGAAGCTTCCGCGAGGTAGACACCTGGCCGCTCGGTGCAGCAAGGTGTGCCGAAGAGCGTGCCCCTACACGGGGCCGCCGGTGAGTGTTTGCGTGTGTGCTTTGGCGTAACCGCGAGGCACGCGGCGCGCGAGTCGCACAACGGACCATAACCCTGATCGAATAACCAGGCCGTACAACAGGCCACACAACAACAGGAGCCACGCTGTGGTCGACACGATTCTCAATGGCTTGCTGCCGGTTGCATTTGTCATCATGCTCGGCTGGCTTTCGGCCCGGATCCGTCTGCTGAAGCATGACGATGCAGGCGTGCTGGCGACGCTGGTGATCCGCTTCGCGCTACCGTTCGCGCTGTTTGAAGGCGCCGTGAAGACATCGCCCGAAAAGCTGCACAACGTGGGTTTTGCGCTGTGTCTGACGCTAGGTTTGATGGGCACCTACCTGATCGCTCTTGCGGTGGGGCGCTTCGTATTCAAACACGACCTGCGTACGGCAACGATGCAGGCGCTGGTGTGCGCCTTCCCCGATATGGCGTATTTCGGCGCGCCGATTCTGGCCGCGGTGTTCGGGCCCGAAGGATTTCTGGCCGTGCTGGTCGGCAATCTCATCACCAGCATCTTCATGCTGCCGCTGACCATCGTCCTTACGAACCTCGGTGGCACTGGCGAGAATGAGGGTCAGCGGCCGGATATCCTGCGCATTTTTGGCCAGAGCATTGCGCGTGCGGTGATCAATCCGATCGTCTGGCTGCCGATCTCCGGCATGGTGCTCAGCTTCGCCCATGTCACGTTGCCCGGTCCCGTGCTCACGTCGATCGATCTGATCGCCAAGGCCGCGGGAGGCACCTCGCTCTTTGCGCTCGGACTGATGCTGTATGGCGAGCGCTTCAAGATTAACGCCAACGTCCTCGCCAATCTCGGCATCAAGAACTTCCTGCAGCCGTTGATCATGGCGCTCGGCGCGGTGCTGTTCGGCGTGGTCGGGGCGCCCGCGCACCAGGCCGTGATCACCGGCGCCGTGCCGACTGCTACCGCGGCCGCCATGTTCGCGCTCAAGAGCAATACGTATACGGCCGACGCCACTTCGACGATCCTGATCAGTACGATCCTGGGTGTCCTTATCGAAGGACTGCTGATCGCCTACTTCTTCTGAGCGACACCGCCGCGCCGGCACACCGGCGCGGCCAGCAGCAAACGGCCTAAGCGCGCCGCTTCTTGCTCAGCGTGATGGTTTCGAACAGCGTGTAGTTGGCCGTAGGCGCCTGATCCGCACCCGGCGCGTGATAGTAGTTCATCGTGATGGTCGTCGTGCCGCCGTGTTCGCCCGGATCGTGATCGAACACGGCAATGCCATAACCCGTTCCCGTGTCGCGTTGCGCTGACCAGATCGCATCTTCCAGCGCATCGGCGGGGTTGCGCACGAACGTGTTCGCAGTCGTGCCTGGGATGGGACGGTTTGGCTTGGTGAAGACCTTCGCTTGTGGCAAACCGTTGGTGTTGTCTTCGCCATAGACATCGAGCGGTGCGCTCGTGCCGCCGCCGCCGAGGATCAGGTGGATCGTGCCATGGCTGGTGTCGAAAGTAGTGCTGGCCGGATCTGCCTGCGGCACGGGACGCGGTTGCAGCGTATCCACCACGGCGCCCGTGGTCGCATCCACGCCGGCGTTATGGTTGCAGCCGCGCACAGGATAGCTGCGTTCGTAGTCGTGGTCATGCCCGCATACCACGAGGTCGACACCGTAACGGTCGAATAGCGGCAGCCACGCCTCGCGAATGCCCTTGTCGGAACCATTGCCGGTCTTCGACGAAGTCAGCGCGTCCTGGTGCATCTGCACGACGATCCAGTCGATCTCGTGATCTTCCGATGCATGACGCAGCGTCTCTTCGAGCCAACGGGTCTGGATACCCTTGCTGTACCCACGCACGTAGAGCGACGTGCCCGCTTCGATCGGCGCATGACCTGTGCTGGCCACCGGCACCAGCGGATCAGGACCCGCCACGAAGGCCGCTGCGTCCTGATAGACCACGTCGTCAGCATCGAGCGAGATAAACAGCACCGAACTCACGCGAAAGCTGTACCAGTGACCGGCAAACTGCGTGCCGTTCTCCGGCAACGTGTAACGCGTCAGATACGACGCGAGACCTTGCGGACCGTTATTGAATTCGAGTTCGTGATTGCCCGGACACGGCATCCACGGACGATTGGCCGCCGAGCTCTGGCAGTTGTTGCCGAAGTCGCGCCACACGTCGGGTTGATGCGTCGGATTCAGGTTCGCGTAGCAGAGATCGCCGTTGAGCAGATGGAACAGTGGCTGAAAGCGTTCGACGGCCTGCACGGCAAAACGGCTCTGCGGATACGAGAGCACCCATTGGGTGTTGGGTGTGGCGAGATCCCCATAGGTGGTCCAGCGAAACGGCGTGCGTCCGCGCGGCGCCGTCTGGAAGCTCGCGGTGAACGGTTGTGCGGCGTTGCTGTCGTTGTCGGCCGTGACCGTGTACTGATAAGTGTTCGCTGGCTTGAGGCCGCGCAGGCGGGCGTGATACGTGAACACCGTAGCGCCGTTTATGCCATCCGTATAAATGCGTTGCACGCCGTGCACGGTTTGCTGTGCCTCGCCTGCGGCGCCGAACTGCACCCGGGGGTTGGACGCCGTGGCAAGCGAGGCCCACGAGACCACCACCTCACTCGTCGGATCGCTGCCCCAGGTCAGATGAATCTGCTCGGGTGTGCCGTCCGGATTCGTCGTGGCAGCCTTGCCCGTAGCGGCGAAGCTGCCGGTGGCGCCCGCCAGTCCGGAAGCGCCTGCGAGCTTGAGGAAGCCACGGCGCGAGACGGCCGCGAGGACATCGGCGGGGCGGGACGTGCTGGAAGCGGTGTCGGAAGCGAGATGGGCAGCGGGGGAGTTCTTGTTCGACATGTCGGTGCTCGGCCTGTGGGTTGGGAGGACAGCGCGCGGACGGCATCTCTGGCCGGACTGCATAGGCAGCAGTCCAGCGCGGCTTGCCGTGACTCGAAGTGCGCAACCGCAACCACATTATTCGCAGAACTGTCTTTCCGTGTTGTGACAGCGCTGCCGGCACCACGCGTGCGACATCTGCGGATCGACCACTGATGTGCACATTGACGCCGGACATGCGGCCCGGCGCCAACCCTTCAGGCGAAGCTTTTAGTTCGCGTTAGCCTGCTTGCTGCCAAACGTCACGGTGATCGACGGCGCATACTGCGGCACCGTAATCATGGCGTCGTCGCTATCGCCATCGTCGCTGTTACCTGCTGCGAAGTGAAATTGCGGGCGCGGAATCTGCGTGGTCACCGCCTTGATCGTCGTCGTGACGGGGTCGTAGCCTGACTTCTCGCATTTGATCTGCAGATCCGAGTCCGAGCGGCGCACGTCGACGCTATCCGGAGCGGTGACTGACCAGTCGCCCTTGCTGTTAGTCAATACGCATTTCGCATCGGCGACCGGCCCGTTGTTATCGACTACGGCGATCGACAGCGTCTCGCGGTCCTTCTTCTCGCCGCCATTGTTCGAATTCGACGCGCCGGTCACGTTGACCGTGTTAGCGGACTGCAGGTTGCTGCTGGCACCGCCGACGTTGCCCGCGAAGGCGCCCAGGGAGATGAGAGAAACCGTTGCAGCAACAACGGCTTTAAGGCTCTTGTAAATTTTGGTTCTCCTTTGCTTTAACTGAAAGCGCGCAGTCAATCGCTTTGCGATGGCCGCCTGAGCGACGGCACCGCAGGACTCTATCACGCCTATTTAAAGCTTGAAATCGGCTAGCCGATCAGGAGAAACCGCTTAGACGCCGGTGCGCACGCCGACGCGATATTGCGTGACATGGCGGTATTCCATGCCGGGCCGTAGCACCACCTGTGCGTTGTCGGCCATATTGATCTGATTGGGAAAGCCGCCTGCTTCGAGGCAAAGTCCGGCGTACTTCGAATAGGTGTGGCCGCCGCGGCCTTGCTCGCCTTCGAGGTGATTGCCGGTGTAAAACTGCAGGCCCCATTGATCGGTCAGGACGCTGAGCTCGCGTCCGCTCGCGGGCTCGTAGACACGTGCCACCTCACGAACGGGCCGCGTGCTGTCTTTGACTTCAGGCAGTACGTAACAATGGTCAAAGCCAGCTGCGAGTGCGAGCTGGGTATTCGGCCAATCCAGGCGCGCACCGATCGGCGCGCTCTGGCGGAAATCGAACGCATTGCCGGCAACCTCTGCGCGGCGCGTGGGAATCATCTGCGCGTCGACCTCGAAAAAAGCTTCGGCGTCGATCGAGACCACATGGCCGCGGACGTCGGCGGCGGCTTGGCCGGTCAGATTGAAATAGCCGTGGCTCGTCAGGTTGAGCGGCGTGGGCGCGTCGGTAATGGCTTCGTAGGCAATCGTCAACGTGCCCTCATCATCGAGCGTGTAGCGGACCTGAACGCTCACGTGGCCCGGAAAGCCCGCATCGCCCTCAGGCGATTCAAGTCGCATGACGAGCGAGCCGTTGTCCTCGGCCGCCTCCCAGCACAGGCGATTGAAGCCGGTACTGCCGCCATGCAGCAGATTGTTGCCCTCGTTGCGGTCGAGCGTGTACTCGATGCCGTCCAGCGCGAAGCGTGCCGCCTCGATGCGGTTGGCCCAGCGCCCGATCAGGCCGCCCATATAGGTGGTGGAGGCCAGGTACTCGGCGGGCGTATCGTGGCCGAGCAGGATATCGCCAAGCCGGCCGGCGCGGTCCGGCGCATGCCACGACACGAGGGTCGCGCCCAGGTCGCTGATACTGACCTTCATGCCATGCGCATTGCGCAGCGTGAAGAGCTGGACCGGGTCGCCGCCGGGCACATTGCCCCAGGGTTCGGTCGAGAAGCGTGCGTGACTGATCATATCGGCGAGAGAAAAAGATTGCGAAAGCGGGATTTCAAAAGCGCACGCAGAGCATACGCCGGGTGTGACTGTGCCTAGCCGGGTGCAGCCGCGGACCTGGTACGTTCCTGATATTCCCGCGGCGTGCAGCCGAGCTCACGGCGAAACACCGCATACATGTACTGCAAGGACGTAAAGCCGCAACGGATCGCAACCTCCGCGCTCGAGGCGTCGCGTCTCGCAAGCATCGCCTTGGCGGCATCGAGCTTGTGACGCAGGATCTCCTGATGCACTGTACATTGCAATTCGCGCCGAAAATATTCTTCGAGCGACGAGCGCGACACGCCGACGTAATCGGCCACCTGTTCGGTGCGGATACCCTGGCAACCGTACTGGCGGATAAAGTGCCGCGCGCGCATCACATAAGGGCTCGTAAGCGGCTGGTGACGGGTCGATTCGAGCACGTTGATACCGACCGGCGGCACGCGGATGCGCCGGCCCGGAAAGCGCGCGCCGTGCAGCATCTGATGCAGCAGGTGAGCGGCAGTGCGACCCATTTCCTCGGTGCCCTGAATCACGGACGACAGCGGAATGCGTGTGAGAGTGCGGCTCAGCGGATCGTTGTCGATGCCGATGATCGAGACCTGTTCGGGCACGGCTATCCCGGCGGTCAGGCAGGCTTGCAGCAGTTGCCGTGCGCGGGCGTCGCTGACCGCGATGATGCCGACCGGTTTGGGCAGTTTTTCGAGCCAGCCCGTGAGCTGTTCGATGGCCTGGTTCCACGACGGTGCGCTGGTGGACAGGCCACGGTAGATCTCGTCGTCGATCTCCTCGGCGCTGCGGCCTTCGGCGGCGCGCAGGCTGACGAAGGCCAGCTCGCGCTGCTGCGCCCAGCGGTTCTCCGGTGCCTGCGGCAGGCTATAGAGCGCGAAGTGCGGCAAGCCCGCACCGATCAGATGGGTATAGGCGAGCGAGACGAGCTGGGTGTTATCCGTCGCGATGTAGGGCAGCTCGGGCGGGTAGTGCGTCTCGTCCTCGTACGACGAACCGACCGCCACCACCGGCAGCGGGCAGCCGCGCAGCGCTTCGCAGACTGCGGGGTCGTCGAAGTCCGCGATGATGCCGTCGCCGTCGAAGCGCTCGATGCCTGTCAGCCGGCAGCGAAAGTCTTCTTCGAGAAACAGGTCCCACGCAACGCGGGTGGAGAGCAGGTAATTGCCAATGCCGCTAATGATCTGGCGGTCATACACCTTGTTCGCGTTGAACAGCAGCGCGATCCGATGGGGTCTTTGCGGCGTCTGGGGGCGGGTCATCGTCGATGGCGCGGCGGCGTGGCGAGCCGGCGGGCCATTGTCTCCATATGGGGCGCGGCTAGCCTGGCCGCGCCGGTTTTTAAGTGTCCGGTTATTTTAGGCCCGGATTGCATTGCGTGTGCACGCCAACAGCGCGGGCGGTGAGAAACATTAACCATGCTGCGCAATTTCGCAATTGCGGGCACAGGCCGCGCGCGGCAGCATGGCGACAGCTTGTCGAACCCGGCCAGGCGCTGCCGCACGGGTTGCACTGCAACAATTAATGGAGACACTCATGTCCTACTTCGAACACATTCCCGCCGTTCGCTACGAAGGTCCGCAATCGGACAATCCGCTCGCTTTCCATCACTACGACCGCACTAAACGTGTGCTCGGCAAGACGCTCGAAGAGCATCTGCGCATTGCCGTGTGCTACTGGCATACGTTCGTATGGCCGGGTGTCGATATCTTCGGGCAGGGCACCTTCGTGCGTCCGTGGCAGCAGCCCGGCGACGCCATGGAGCGCGCGCATCGGAAGGCCGACGCCGCGTTCGAATTCTTCTCGAAGCTCGGTACCCCTTACTATACATTCCACGATACCGACGTGGCTCCGGAAGGCGCGAGCATCAAGGAGTACAGCGAGAATTTCACGCGCATCAGCGACTATCTGGCGCGCAAGCAGCAGGATACCGGCGTCAAGCTTCTGTGGGGCACGGCCAACCTGTTCTCACATCCGCGCTATGCGGGCGGCGCGGCAACCAGCCCGAACCCCGATGTGTTTGCGTTTGCCGCCACCCAGGTACGCCATGCGCTCGACGCCACGCAACGGCTCGGCGGAGAGAACTATGTGCTGTGGGGCGGCCGCGAAGGCTACGACACGCTACTCAATACCGACCTGGTGCGCGAGCGCGATCAGTTTGCGCGGTTTCTCAACATGGTGGTCGAGCATAAGCACAAGATCGGCTTCAAGGGTACGCTGCTCATCGAGCCGAAACCGCAGGAGCCGACCAAGCATCAATACGATTACGACGTCGCCGCCGTGCATGGGTTTCTCACGCAATACGGCCTGCAGAACGAGATCCGCGTCAATATCGAGGCCAATCATGCGACGCTGGCGGGGCACTCGTTCCATCACGAGATCGCCACGGCGTTTGCACTCGGCATTTTCGGCAGCGTGGATGCCAACCGCGGTGATCCGCAAAACGGCTGGGACACGGACCAGTTTCCGAACAGCGTCGAGGAACTGACGCTCGCGCTTTATGAAATCCTCCGGCACGGCGGTTTTTCGACCGGCGGGATGAACTTCGACTCCAAGGTGCGGCGTCAGAGCGTCGATGCGGAAGACCTGTTCTTCGGGCATATCGGCGCGATCGACAACCTCGCGCTCGCGGTCGAGCGGGCTGCCGTGCTGATCCAAAACGACCGGCTCGAAAAGTTCAAGCGCGAGCGTTACGCCGGCTGGGAGACGGAGTTCGGCCGCAAAATCCTTTCTGGCGGCTATTCGCTGTCGGAGCTTGCTGGCGACGCGGTCGGCCGCGGGGTGAACCCGCAGCATGCGAGCGGCCAGCAGGAGCGGCTGGAAAACATCGTCAACCAGGCTGTCTACGGTCTGCGCTGAATGCGCGACGCGGCGTGGCGCTGCGTTAAGGCGCCGTGCCGTGCGCGATGACGTGGAACGCGCAGAGCCCATTCGATGGGCATGAAAAAACGTTAGGACGACTGGCCAGTTTCGCAATCGCGCAGCCGTTGGCGATTGCGCATACTGGCGCAAAACGAGGATGGAGACATGTTCATCGGTATCGACCTCGGCACGTCAGGCGTCAAGGCCGTGCTACTCGACCGCGATGGCCGCGTACGCTGCACGGCGGCGCACGCGCTGACCGTCAGCCGGCCACAGCCGCGCTGGTCTGAACAGGATCCGCACGACTGGTGGAATGCCACCAGGGCGGCGGTGGGCGATCTGCTCGAACAGGCGCGCGCAGCCGGGATTGGCGCAACGCAGATCGAGGCACTGGGTCTGACGGGCCAGATGCACGGCGCAACGCTGCTCGACGCGCAAGGCGACGTATTGCGACCGGCGATTCTATGGAACGACGGACGTTCGGATGCCGAATGCCGCGAACTCGAAACAGCCGTGCCGCAACTTCGAACGGTGGCAGGAAATCTTGCCATGCCAGGGTTCACGGCGCCCAAACTGCTCTGGGTCCGCAAACACGAACCGGAGATTTTTTCCCGCATCGCCAAGGTGCTGCTGCCGAAAGACTATCTGCGCTATTGCCTGACCGGCGGCTTCGCCACCGATCCTTCCGATGCCGCAGGTACGCTCTGGCTCGACGTGGCGCAGCGCGACTATAGCAGCGCGTTGCTGTCCGCCTGCGGACTCACGCGTGAGCAGATGCCTGAAGTGTTCGAAGGCAATCGCGTGACGGGCACGCTCAAACCCGAACTCGCACGCGAGTGGGGAATCGGTGAAATTCCCGTGATCGCAGGTGGCGGCGACAACGCGGCCGGTGCCGTGGGCGTGGGTATCGTCAAGCCGAAGCAGGCGATGCTTTCGCTCGGCACATCCGGTGTGTATTTCGCGGTCTCCGACGGCTTCCTCGCCAACCCTGCGTCAGCAGTCCATAGCTTCTGTCATGCCTTGCCGCAGACCTGGCATCTGATGTCGGTGATGCTCAACGCTGCCGGTTGCCTCGATTTCACTGCACAACTGACGGGCTACGCCGATGTGGCCGCACTGCTCGCCGATGCCGAAGCTCAGGCACGCGACCGGCGGCCGTGGTTTCTGCCGTATCTGACCGGCGAGCGCACGCCGCACAACAACGTCAACGCGAAGGGTGTGTTCTATGGCCTCGCGCCGCAGACCAGCCGTGCGGATCTGGCGAACGCCACGCTCGAAGGCGTCGGCTTTGCCTTGCTCGACGGCATGGATGCACTGCACGCTGCCGGTCTCGTGCCTGACGATATTTCGGTGATCGGTGGCGGCTCGCGCAGCGCTTACTGGACCCAGATGCTGGCGGATATCTTCGGGCGTCCGCTGACCTTGCGTGCGGGCGGTGAGGTTGGGCCGGCGCTGGGCGCGGCACGGCTTGCGCATCTGGCGCTCGAACCTGGTGCGCCGCTTGAGGCTATCTGCCCGACGCCGGAAATTCTCGCCGTGCGTGAACCGGACATGGTGCGTCACGCGTGGTATCGCAATGAACGTCGTCCGACGTTTCATGCGCTGTACCGGGCACTTGAGCCCGTGTTTGCCGCAGACGCGTAGTGCCGAGCACCTGAGGTTTCATGTCTGATGCCTGGTCGCGGCGAGACGTCGCGCGGTGAGGTGTTGCCCGGTGAAATCTCGCGGAGGGAAGCGTCGCCTTGGTGAAAACGTCGCCCGCGAGGACGCCGAATAGAGGAGCTTAAAGCAATGCGCAGCCGCAATGGCCGCGCCGGTAAGGGGTACTAAGGGGTAGTCCATCGTTAGTCGTGTATCCGGCCGCGCGGTTCGCCGCGCAGGCCGTTAGCCCGGTGTTGCCGGTTATAAAAGAGAGGAGTGAGACATGAAATTTTCAACGCGTCGTTCCGTTTTGAGTTCACTGGTGTGCGGAGCCGTGCTCGCCAGTTTGTCGCTCGCTGCACCGCTGGCGCATGCAAGCAAGGATCATCCGGAAATCGGTTTCTGTATCGACGACCTGCGCGTCGAACGCTGGTCGCGCGACCGCGACTATTTCGTGGCCGCAGCCGAAAAACTCGGCGCCAAGGTCTCGGTGCAGTCAGCCGACGCCAGCGAAGAGCGGCAGATCTCGCAGATCGAAAACCTGATCTCGCGCGGCGTCGATGTGATCGTGATCGTGCCGTTCAATTCGAAGACGCTCGGCAATGTGGTGGCCGAAGCGAAGAAGGCAGGCATCAAGGTCGTGTCGTACGACCGGCTGATTCTCGATGCCGATATCGACGCCTACATCTCGTTCGACAACGAGAAGGTCGGCGAATTGCAGGCCCAGGGCGTCTACAACGCGCAACCGAAGGGCAACTACTTCATGCTCGGAGGTGCGCCCACGGACAACAACGCCAAGATGTTGCGTGAAGGTCAGATGAAGATCCTCAAGCCTGCTATCGACCGCGGCGATATCAAGGTGGTCGGTCAGCAGTGGGTGCCGGAGTGGAGTGCGTCCACGGCCCTGCGCATCATGGAAGATGCGCTGACCGCGAACAACAACAAGATCGATGCCGTGGTGGCGTCGAACGACGGCACGGCGGGCGGTGCGATTCAGGCGCTGGCAGCGCAGCACATGGCTGGCAAGGTGCCGGTATCGGGCCAGGACGCGGACCTCGCAGCCGTCAGGCGCCTGATTGACGGCACGCAGACGATGACCGTCTACAAGCCGCTCAAGCTGATCGCCAGCCAGGCCGCGAACCTCGCCGTGCAACTCGCGAAGGGCGACAAGTCTGCCTACAACGCGCAGTACGACAACGGCAAGAAGAAGGTCGACACCATTCTGCTGCAGCCGACGCTGTTGACCAAGAGCAATGTGGATGTCGTCATAAAGGACGGCTTCTACACTCAGGCGCAGCTCGCGAGCCAGTAAGCAGGTCGATGAGTGGGCCAATGAATGGGCCAATAAGCGGGACCGCGCGCGATGGCGCCTGTTGCGTGTTGAGCGCAACCGCGTCGGCGCGCGCTTTGCAGCGAGGCAAAAGCGAATGACGCAATCTTTGCTGGCGATGCACGGCATCGTCAAAGCGTTTTCCGGCGTGAAGGCTCTGGACGGTATCGATCTGGCCGTGTCGCCGGGCGAATGCGTCGGCCTGTGCGGCGAGAACGGCGCGGGCAAATCGACGCTGATGAAGGTGCTGTCCGGGGTCTATCCGTACGGCACCTGGGATGGCGAGATCCTCTGGGAAGGGCAGCCGCTGAAGGCCATGAACGTGCGCGACACGGAGCGCGCCGGGATCGTGATCATCCACCAGGAGTTGATGCTGGTGCCGGAGCTCTCGGTGGCGGAGAACATCTTTCTCGGCAATGAAATCACGCTGCCGGGCGGCCGCATGAACTACGCCGCGATGTTCCAGCGCGCCGACGAACTGCTGCGCGAGCTGCATATCGAAGGCATCAATGTGGCGCAGCCGGTGATGAACTACGGCGGCGGCCATCAACAGCTGATCGAGATCGCCAAGGCGCTCAACAAGCGCGCGAAGCTGCTGATTCTCGACGAACCGTCGTCGTCTCTCACCAGTTCGGAAACGCAGATTCTGCTGGACATCGTGCGCGATCTGAAGCGGCGTGGCGTGGCCTGCGTGTATATCTCGCACAAGCTCGACGAAGTGGAAGCCGTCTGCGACACCATTACCGTGATCCGCGATGGCCGGCATGTCTCCACCGAACCGATGCGCGCGCTGACCACCGACCGCATCATCGCGATGATGGTGGGCCGCGAGATTACCAATCTGTTTCCTCGCGAGCCGCGGCCGCTCGGCGACGTGATCTTCGAGGCACGCCACGTGACGTGTTTCGACGTGACCAATCCGCGCCGCAAACGGGTCGACGATGTGTCGTTCACCTTAAGACGCGGCGAGATACTCGGCGTGGCGGGCCTGGTGGGAGCGGGGCGCACGGAGCTGATGCAGGCGATCTTCGGCGCCTATCCCGGCGTGAGCGAGGCAACGGTGCTGCTCGACGGTAAGCCCCTGAAAATACGCGCACCCGCCGATGCGATTCGCGCCGGCATCGGCATGGTGCCCGAGGATCGCAAGCGCCACGGCATCGTGCCGCACCTGAGCGTGGGGCACAACATCACGCTGTCGGTGTTGCAGCGCTTTGCCAGGGGCGCGCGAATCGATTCGGCGGCCGAGCTCGATACCATTCATACGGAGATGAAGCGGCTCTCGGTGCGCGCGGCGCATCCGATGCTGTCGATTGCGAGCCTCTCCGGCGGCAACCAGCAGAAGGCCGTGCTCACCCGCATGCTGCTAACCGATCCGAAGGTGCTGATCCTCGACGAGCCGACCCGCGGCGTCGACGTCGGTGCCAAATACGAAATCTACAAACTGATCGTGCAGCTCGCGCACCGCGGCATGTCGATCGTGATGGTGTCGTCGGAGATGCCCGAGGTACTGGGCATCAGCGATCGCGTGCTGGTGATCGGCGAGGGCGAATTGCGCGGCGATTTCATCAACGACGGCCTCACGCAAGAAGACATTCTCACGGCGGCGATCCGTCCGGTGCAGCGAACCACGAACCCAACCGAAGCGAGCGCAGCATGACTCCCGACGTCACTTCCCAACCCCCCAAAGACGCTGCGGCGAACGCTTCGTTCGGCGGCGCGCAGCGCGTGCAGCAACTGTTCGCACGCTACAAGATTCTCGCGCTGCTGTTCGCCGTGGCAGCCATCTGGATCTTCTTCTCGTTCCTCACCAGCGGCGCGTTCATCACGCCGCGCAATCTGTCGAATCTGCTGCGGCAGATGTCGATCACCGGGATGCTGGCGTGCGGCATGGTGTTCGTCATCATTGCGGGCGAGATCGATTTGTCGGTGGGCTCGCTGCTCGGTCTGCTCGGCGGCGTCGCGGCGATTCTCGACGTCAACCGGCATTGGCCCATCGGCGTCACCGTGCCGGTGGTGATGGTGCTCGGTGTGCTGGTGGGTCTTTTCAACGGCTGGTGGTCGACGTACCGGCGCGTGCCGTCGTTTATCGTGGGCCTCGGCGGCATGCTGGCGTATCGCGGCATTCTGCTCGGCGTGACGGGCGGTTCCACCATCGCACCGGTGTCCGACAGCTTTGTGTTCGTCGGGCAGGGTTATTTGCCGCAGTTTGCGGGCGATACGCTTGCGGTCGTGCTGTTTGCATTGCTGGCGCTCCTGACCGTGCGGCAGCGGCGCAACCGTCAACGCTACCAGTTGCCAGTGGTACCCGTCTGGCAGGACGCGGCGAAGATCGTAGGCGCCGGGGTGATCCTGCTGGCGTTCGTGGCGACGCTCGACCGCTACGGCGGCATTCCCGTGCCGGTGCTGTTGCTGCTGGCGTTGCTCGGCATCTTTACGTGGATCGCCACGCAAACCGTGTTCGGCCGGCGCATTTATGCGGTCGGTTCGAACTTGGAAGCGACGCGGCTATCAGGCGTGAACACGAACCGGGTGAAGCTGGCGATTTTCGCGCTGATGGGGCTGATGTGCGCGTTCGGCGGCATCGTCAATACGGCGCGCCTGGCGGCGGGCTCGCCCTCGGCGGGATCGATGGGTGAGCTCGATGCGATTGCGGCGTGTTTTATCGGCGGTACGTCGATGCGTGGCGGCTCCGGGACGGTGTACGGGGCCTTGATCGGCGCGCTGGTGATGGCGAGTCTCGACAACGGCATGTCCATGCTCGACGTGGATGCCTATTGGCAGATGATCGTCAAAGGCAGCATCCTCGTGCTGGCGGTGTGGATCGATGTGGTGTCGGGATCGAACCGGCGGTGATACGCGCTCGAGGCAGAGCGAGTGCGGGTAGCATGATGCGGTGCAACGGATTGTCGAACGGCACGCGCCGGGCGTCTGCATGGCGTGCCGCGCGAATGCCGGCGGATGCGCATGTAAGCATAACGTCAACTTCCGCAACTGCCGCTCACGCAATCGCTGCGCCTCAAGCGGTCTCAATGGCCTTCCATGGTGGCTTTTTGCGTCATTTCGCCGGTCTTCCCCGTTCTCGGGACAAACAGCCATTGCCAGCGCGCGCGGCGTGTTTTACCTTTGTGCGGATCATCATTTGCCCGCCGCGTCATGTTCGTCCCTACCGAAGCTCCGTCGCCGTTCCAGTTGCGCAAGGCCAGCATGGACGACTTCGCGTTCGCCGAAGCGCTGACGCGCAACAACATGGGCGGCTACTACAAACGGCACCACCTCGTCTGGCGCAGCGATCTGTTTCTTGGAAGCTGGCGCGAGTCGGAAAACTACATTCTCGAAATGGACGGTCACGCAGCCGGCGTGCTGCGCATCACGGAGGAGGGCGACTCGCTGCATATCCGTGACGTGCAGATCGCCGATGGCTACCGGCGCCGCGGCGCGGGCACCTATATGCTGGAGATCTCGCATCAATGGGCGCGTGAGCGCGGTTTGCGCGAGCTGCAACTGCGGGTGTTCGTCGACAATCCCGCTGCGCGGCTTTATCTGCGCATGGGTTACAAGCTTGCCGGGCCGCGCCTGGCGCAACTGGGCGCGATTCGCCACCTGGCGCGGCGCGTTTAGCGTGTAGCGGGCGGCGTTGCCGCGCGCGCCGGTTGGCGTACCGCTCAAAGTCCCGCTTGCCTGGTTCTGTAGCAAGTCGTTTATTCAGCGCCAGTCAACGGTCGAACTCCGGCGCATCCGCCATCTGCGCGCCATCCGGCAAGTCATCCTCACTGGCTTCTGCACCGCGCTCGCTCTCGACGCGTTCCGCACCCCGCTCCATGAACGCGCGTGGACTCCTGCCGAACGCGCGCCGGAACATCGCCGAAAACGCGCTCTGGCTCTGATAACCCAGCTCCTGCGCGACGTGCGCAAGTGGCCTGCCTTGGCTCAACAACGGAATCGCGCGGGCGAGCAGCGCCTGCTGACGCCACTGCGAAAAGCTGACGCCCAACTCGTGACGAAACAGCCGCGCAATCGTGCGGGTACTCGCGCCGACACTCGCGGCCCACTGTTCGAGCGAATCCGTATTGGCGGGGTTGGCAATCACCGCTTCGCACAGCGCGCGCAGGCGCTTTTCGTTGGGCATCGGCACAGACAGCGGTAGCGGCTCGGAGCGGGTCAGCTCGTCGAGCGCCAGCGCTCCGAGCACCTGTTCGCGGGTCGCCGAGAGGCCGGGTTCATCGAGCGCGGCGATGACTTCGCGCAGCAGATTCGATACTTCGACGACGCGGCATGCGTCGAGTCCCGGCGGCGCCGCGTGTTCGTCGATATACAGCGTCCGCAAGAACGCCTCCTCGACGATCACCACCTCGTGCGTCACGTGTGGCGGCATCCAGATCGCGCGCGACGGCGGCACCATCCACGTGGTGCCCTGCGTGCCGACGCGCAGCACGCCGCGCGATGCATACGCAACCTGGGCCCAGGCATGGGTGTGACGGGCGATGTGCACGCCGGCTGCCATGGGCCGCGAGCGCACGCGGATCGGATGGGTGCGGGTTGGCGCGAACTCCGGCGGAATATCGGAGAACTCGACCTGAGTCGAAAGCGGGAGAGCGTCTGATGCATTCATGACGGCGACACCGGGCGGAACCCGGAACGGTTTGTTGGCTCCCATTGTAGGGCGTTGCGCGGCAAGACTCTTAAGCGGTGATTTTTTCGCGGACCGCTGGCGATGATGGCGCAGGCATAATGCATCCGATCCGTTTCGCCGGGCGAGAAGAGGCATCAGTGGCCCCGGCTTAATTCAAGCGAGAGGATTCCCTACGATGCAGAAGGTTTTCGTGTACGGCACCTTGAGGGCCGGCGAGATCAACGACATCAGCCAGGCCGCTGCCCGGCACGACATTGCTGAACCCACGCTGCTCGGTACGGCCACGGTGCGCGGCCGTCTGTTCGACTTCGGCGCCTACCCCGGGCTCGTGCCCAGCGAGGCGGGTTCGCCCGTGCATGGCGATGTCTATGAAATCGATCCGGATCTGGTCGCCGTGCTCGATGAAATCGAGGAGATTTATCCGGGTGTCGAAGGCCTGTTTCTGGCCCGTGAGGTGACGGTCGACGTGGACGGCGTACCGCTTGCCTGCCGCTTCTACCCGGTCACGGAACGAGCGGTGGAGGGCTTGCCCGAGATTCGTTCGGGCGACTGGGTTGCGTATCGCCGCTCGCGTTAGAACGCTCGCACGAGTCGCACTCGCCGCCATAAAAAAACGGCCCGGCAAGCCTGAGCCTGCTGGGCCGTCCGGTCGGTCAGCCTTGCGAACCGCGCTGCTGCATTGGGCAGCAGCGCGGCATGGAAACGTACTTCAGATCTCTTCGTACAGCGGCAGCGTCAGGAAGTCGGTGAACTGCTCCGAGGTCGACATCTCCTCGAAGATTTCCGCCGCGCGGTCATACGGTTGCGTATCGCCACCCACCGCCTGCTTCACCTTCCCGAGTTCCTGCTTCGACAGTTCGCGCACCAGTTCTGCGGTGACCTTGCGGCCGTCGTCGAGCGCGCCCTTCGGCGAGCGAATCCATTGCCACACCTGCGAGCGCGAAATCTCCGCGGTTGCGGCGTCTTCCATCAGGTTGTGGATCGGCACGCAGCCATTGCCCGCGAGCCACGAACCAAGGTAGTGAATCCCCACGTTGATGTTGTTGCGCAGACCCGCTTCGGTGATCGGCGCTTCCGGTCGGAAGTCGGTCAGATCTTTCCCGCTCACTTCGACATCGGTGCGTTGCTTGCCGATCTGGTTCGGCTGGTCGCCCAATACCTTGACGAACTCTTCCATCGCGATCGGCACGAGACCCGGGTGCGCGACCCAGCCGCCGTCGTAACCGTCGCCGGCATCGCGCGCCTTGTCCGAGCGCACACCGCCCATGGCCTTGTCGTTTGCGGCCGGATCGTTCTTGATCGGAATCAGCGCGCTCATGCCGCCGATGGCCGGCGCATTGCGACGATGGCACGTCTTCAGCAACAACAGCGCGTAGGCACGCATGAACGGCGACGTCATGGTGATCTGCGAGCGGTCGGCGAGGCAGAAATCGCGGTCGCTCTTGAACTTCTTGATGGCTGAAAATATGTAGTCCCAACGGCCGGCGTTCAGCCCCGAGCTGTGTTCGCGCAGTTCGTACAGAATCTCGTCCATTTCGAACGCGGCGAGGATCGTTTCGATCAGCACCGTTGCGCGGATCGTGCCACGCGGCACGCCGACCGCTTCCTGTGCGGCAACGAAGATCTCGTTCCACAGACGCGCTTCGAGATGGCTCTCCATCTTCGGCAGATAGAAGTAAGGCCCTGAGCCGCGTGCGACCAGTTCCTTCGCGTTGTGGAACAGGAACAGTGCGAAATCGAAAATGCCGCCCGAGACGCGCTGACCGTCGACCTTCACATGCTTCTCGTCGAGGTGCCAGCCGCGCGGACGCACGATCAGCGTCGCAACCTTGTCGTTGAGCTTGTACGACTTGCCGTTCTGTTCGAGCGAGATGGTCCGGCGCACGGCGTCCTTCAGATTGATGTGGCCGGTGATCTGGTTGTCCCAACTCGGTGCGTTCGAATCTTCGAAGTCGGTCATGTACGAATCCGCGCCGGAATTCAGCGCGTTGATGATCATCTTGCGCTCGACCGGCCCGGTGATTTCCACGCGGCGGCATTGCAGGTCCTGCGGCAGCGGTGCGATCTTCCAGTCGCGTTCGCGGATGCTCTTCGTCTCAGCGAGGAAGTCGGGACGCTCACCGGCATCGAGCCGTTTCGTGCGTTCGACGCGCGCTTTCAGCAGCGCCTGGCGACGCGGCTCGAACGTGCGATGCAGCGCGGCGACGAGTTCGAGCGCGTCGCGGGTGAGGATCGCTTCATAGCCGGGCTTGATCTCGCCGGTAATTTCCATGCCCTGCGGCAACTGCGATGAAAGCGGGTTCGCCATGTTTTCTCCTTGGTCGGTCAGATTGCAAAACTGCAAATTTTCAAATGCGGTTAAACAGCGATTGAGATGCGCGAGGTTGGGTGGAACTGCGTTGCAGGCATCCGGTACGGTTGCGGTTGCCGTCATGCGCCAGGGCTGTGGCGCGTGCGGCTGCGGCTCTCGTCGGGTGCTGTGAGGGTGTGCAAAAAAGCGAGCAGGTCGTTCATGCTCCGGCCCGTGCCATGGGGCGTGACGCCTAGCTCTTCAGCGGGGACGCCTTGCCGGTTGATCCAGAACGTGGTGTAGCCGAACCAGTTCGCGCCGGCCGCGTCCCAGCCGTTCGACGAGACGAACACGATCTCGCCCGGCTCGACGCCGAATGCCTGCGTGCCGAGTGTGTAGGCGGCGGGTGCTGGCTTGTAGGCGCGGACCGTGTCGACTGAAAGGACGTGATCGAACAGTCCGCTCATGCCGGCGCTCTTGACGGCGATGTCGAGCATCTGCGGATTGCCGTTGGACAGAATGGCGAGACCGAGCGCGGCTGACTGAGATTGAGTGCCCGGAGTGCCTTGAACGTCTACAACCGTTTGTGGCGCCTTTGCCGCTTCGGCATGCCGCTCGCGCGGCTCACGCAACCGGCGCAGCGCGGGCACTGCATCCGGGAACGCCGACAGGCACGCGTATTCATCCATCAGACGCTTTTCCGCCGAGCGATTGAGCGTGAGGCCGAGCTTGTGCGCGGCGAAGCGCAGCGCATCGCGCGTGATGTTCCAGAACGGTTGATAGCGTGCGCCGGTGGGATCGGCAAGCGTGCGCAACTGGCTGTATTCGATCTGCTTTTGCCGCCATAGCTGCGAGAGCGCATCGCCGTGGCCGGGGAACATTTGCTCCGCCGCAGCGACGACCGAATGCACGTCGAACAGCGTGCCGTAGGCGTCGAAAATGACTGCTTTAGGGGAGAGTGTCGTTGTGGCCGACATTGCCGTGCGCTCCAATTCGAGGTCAAACTGATTGTATTAGTGATGCTCCACGCTTAAAAATAGGCTAAACATCACTTGATCTTTTACTTTTACCCACCTAATCTGAATCCCGTTCCTACTTTCGGTGCAAACGTCGGGGCTCTTGCCCGCATCCGGCGTCCCGCTTCAGCGACTTCATGGACCGTTTCAAGCAGATCGAGACTTTTGTCACCGTCGCGGCCAAGGGTAGCCTGTCGGCGGCGGCGCAGGCCGAAGGCGTGGCGCCCGCCATCATCGGCCGTCGCATCGATGCGCTCGAAGAGCGGCTGGGCGTGAAACTGCTGGTGCGCACCACGCGCAAGATCACGCTGACCTTCGAGGGCTCGGCGTTCCTCGAAGACTGCCAGCGAGTCATCAACGATATGCAGAACGCCGAGGCGAGCGTCTCGGCGGGCGGCGTGAAGGCGAGTGGCCACCTGCGCGTATCGGCGCCGGCCGGTTTCGGGCGGCGCCATGTCGCGCCGCTGGTGCCGGCATTTACCGTGGCACATCCCGACGTCTCGATCACACTCGATCTGTCCGACCGGCTGGTGGACCTGGTCAACGAGGGCTTCGATTGCGCAGTGCGGCTGGGGGAGTTGCCGGATTCGTCGCTGGTGTCGCTGCGGCTCGGTGAAAACCGCCGCGTCTGCGTGGCGTCGCCGGCCTATCTGACGCGCCGCGGCGCGCCGCAAAGCCTCGCCGACCTGGTCCATCACAACTGTCTTGCACTGGGCGCCAGCGCCAACCAGCAGCGCGGCTGGGTGTTCCAGCAGGGCGACAAGGTCGTCTCGATCAAGGTGTCCGGCACGATGGAATGCTCCGACGGCGCGGTGCTGCACGAGTGGTGTCTCGAGGGTTATGGGCTGGCGTGGCGTTCGTGGTGGGAAGTGGGCACCGATATCGCGGCCGGACGGCTCGTCAGCGTACTCGATGAGTTCGCCGCACCGCCCATCGGTATTCATGCCGTTTTTCCGCAGCGCCGCCATCTCCCGTTGCGGGTGCGGCTGTTCCTGGACTTTCTTAAACATACCTACGGTCATCCCGGTTATTGGGGGTGAGGGCGGGGCCGCCATAGACCGGATTGAAGCCCCGCGCGGGTTTCCGATATGCGGACAGACCCGCAAGCGGGCGTCGTGTCGACTCAGGCGCACTACAATCGATTGGGGCAGCGCGTTTTCCGTTTCGTAAGGTTCGGGTTCGGCCCGGCTTTCGCTGTCCTGAAGACCTGCTTTGCGGTGGCCGATGCGATGCAATACATTGCCGCCGCTTTGCAGGTCCAGCCGCAGTCGACGACGGAGGCACCATGTTCAGACACATCCTGGTTCCGACGGATGGTTCAGACTTGTCACGAAAAGCGATCGAAGGCGCAATCGATCTCGCTCAGGCGATCGGCGCGGATGTCACCGCGTATGCCTGCTTGCCGCAATATCCCTACTCGCCGTTCTCCGAAGTGGTGATCGAGCCGCCCGGCGATTTCCTGGAGCGCAGCGAGCGCGAAGCGCGCGTGCATCTGCGGGAGGTCGAGTGGGCTGGACGCAACGTTGGGGTGATCGTCAGAAGCCTCACCAGCGTGCATCCGGCGCCGTATCTCGGCATCATCGAGGCGGCCGAAAAGGGTGGTTGCGACGTGATCTTCATGGCTTCGCATGGACGCCGCGGACTCGGCAGCCTGTTGATCGGCAGCGAGACGCAGCGGGTGCTCACGCATACGAAGATTCCGGTGATCGTGTATCGGTGAACGAACGCGGTTTGGAAAAAACGCGCCGGCGGGATGAAGCCGGCGCGCTGCCTGCGGCACATCATAGTTAGCTGTGCCATCTACTTTTCTCTCAGATTCCGCGGTCCGCCCGGGCCCGTCTGGAGACCTTGTGGGTCTCGCTTGCAGGCCTTCTCCGGCTTGACTGTCTCCTCCCTGATTGCGGTCCTCTGGCGGGACCACTTTTCGGTCTGTCTGCCTGCCTGTCGATTCGCCTGGGCTTTTACTTTCAAGCCCCCGTTTCAAGTTGTTAGCCGGCACAGACTTGGTTTGAACCATGGTTTGTGCCGACCAACGCCTTACGCCACCTTCTTGTCGAAAAACTGTTCGTCTTCCGTCGAGCCATGCAGCGCAGTCGTCGAGGCCTCGCGTTCGACCGTTTGCGTCACGGCGTCGAAGTAGCCCGTGCCCACTTCGCGCTGGTGCTTGACCGCGGTGAAGCCCTTTTCGGCCGCTGCGAATTCCGCCTGCTGCATTTCGACGAACGCGGTCATCTGGTTGCGGGCATAACCGTGCGCGAGATTGAACATCGAGTAGTTGAGCGCGTGGAAGCCAGCCAGCGTGATGAACTGGAACTTGTAGCCCATCGCACCGAGTTCCTTCTGGAACCTCGCGATCGTCGCGTCATCGAGGTTCTTCTTCCAGTTGAACGACGGTGAGCAGTTGTACGCGAGCATCTTGCCCGGGAATTCCTTGTGGATCGCCTCGGCGAATTTCTTCGCGAATGCGAGGTCAGGCTTGCCGGTTTCGCACCAGATCATGTCGGCGTACGGCGCGTATGCGAGGCCGCGCGAGATGGCCTGTTCGATACCCGGGCGCGTGCGATAGAAGCCTTCGACGGTGCGCTCGCCGGTCAGGAACGGTTTGTCGTTGTCGTCGATGTCCGAGGTGACCAGGTCAGCGGCTTCCGCGTCGGTGCGGGCCAGCAGGACGGTCGGCGTGCCGGAGACGTCCGCGGCCAGACGCGCCGCGGTCAGCTTGGCGATGTTTTCGCGGGTCGGCACGAGCACCTTGCCGCCCATGTGGCCGCACTTCTTCACCGAGGCGAGCTGGTCTTCGAAGTGCACGCCAGCAGCGCCCGCTTCGATCATGGCCTTCATCAGTTCGAACGCGTTCAGCACGCCGCCGAAACCGGCTTCAGCGTCGGCCACGATCGGCGCGAAGAAGTCGACATAGCCTTCGTCGCCTGGGTTCTTGCCTTCGGACCACTGGATCTGGTCGGCGCGCGTCAGCGTGTTGTTGATGCGCTTGACCACGAGCGGCACCGAGTTGGCCGGATACAGCGACTGGTCCGGGTACATTTCGCCGGCGACGTTGGCATCGCCCGCCACCTGCCAGCCCGACAGATAGATCGCCTTGAGGCCGGCCTTCACCTGCTGCATGGCCTGGTTGCCGGTCAGGGCACCGAGCGAGTTCACGAACGGCTCGTTGTTGACGCTTTCCCACAGTTTTTCCGCGCCACGCCTGGCGAGCGTGTGCTCAACCGGCACCGAGCCACGCAGGCGCACCACGTCATCTGCGCTATAGGTGCGTTTGATGCCCTTCCAGCGCGGATCGGTTTCCCATTGCTGCTGGAGTTGCTGTGCTTGCTGTTGGCGTGACGTCATGGTTTGCTCCTTGGATTGCCTGGATAGTGGATCGGTGAACTCTTTCTTCTCGAAGCGCTGTGCCGCGAAGGCGTTTCGTTTCGTGAAGTCTTGTATAAGAGTCTAGGCAAATCGAAGTGCGCGCAATAGATGCACGTCACGTGTTGTGTGAGATTTTTAATTGTTTAAAATCAATTACTTATTTTGTTTGTTTCGCATTGAGAAACGTGATTTTCCCTGCTGCAACAGCTTCGTTGTGCCACGCAGCACGATTTTTTACGAGGCAAAAAAATTTTCCACATCGTGAAATTTTGCGTACGACCAAAATCCGGACGAAAAAAAACCGGTGCACGAGCACCGGTTTCGTCTGGGTTGAGGGCGGCGCATGGCCGTCCATCGCCCATTTAACTACTTATTCAGCTACCACGGCGCGCCGTACGCGGACCGTCGCTGCGGCGTGCGCCGTAGCCACCGTCACGCGAACCGCCGAAGCCTTCGCGCGAACCGCCGCCGGCCGACTTGCCGGCCCAGCCGCCGCCATTGCCGCCACCGTTGCCGGTGCGGGCGCCGCCGCCATTACCGGCCGGCTTGCCCGCACCGCTGCCGCTGCCGAAGCGACGGCCACCGCCGTTGCCACCGCCCGGACGGCCACGGCCGCCAAAGCCAGGACGGCCATTGCCCGACGGAGCCGACTTGCGCGGCTCGAAGCCTTCGACGACGTTGACCGCCAGCGGCGTACGCACGAAACGCTCGATGCGCTTCAACGCCCCTTGTTCCGCGTGATGCACGAGGCTCACGGCGATACCCGAGCGGCCAGCACGGCCGGTACGGCCGATACGGTGCACGTAGTCTTCAGCAAACTTCGGCAGGTCGTAGTTGAACACGTGCGTGATGCCGGGGATGTCGATACCGCGAGCCGCGACGTCAGTTGCGACCAGCACGCGCACACGACGCTCGCGCAGGGCTTTGATCGTGCGGTTACGTGCGCCTTGCGGCAGATCGCCGTGCAGTGCAGCCGATTCGAAGCCAGCGTCGGCAAGACGGCCAGCCAGTTGGTCGGCGTCCATCTTGGTTGCCGTGAAAACGATAGCCTGGTCGAGGCCGGAGTCGCGCAGCAGATGGTCGAGCAGACGGTCCTTGTGATCGCGGTCGTCGACGTAGTGAACGGTTTGCGCGATGTTGGTGCGCTGCTCCATACGCTGGACGATCTCGATACGCTCCGGGTCCTTCAGCAGGCGGCCGGTCAGCGAAGTGATCTTGCCGTCGAGCGTGGCCGAGAACAGCATGGTCTGGCGCGAAGCCGGCGTAGCGGCAACGATCGTTTCGATGTCTTCGATGAAGCCCATGTCGAGCATGCGGTCAGCTTCGTCGAGCACGAGGATCTGCAGTTGCGACAGATCGATACGGCCGCGTTCCAGGTGGTCGATCAGACGGCCCGGCGTAGCAACCAGAATTTCCGGGTTCTTCGCCAGCAGCATCAGCTGCTGGCCATAAGCGACGCCACCGAGAATGCTGACGGTGCGCAGGCGCTTCAGGTGCTTGCCATAGTTGGCAGCGGCGGTGGTGACCTGCATTGCGAGTTCGCGGGTCGGCGTCAGAACGAGCATGGTCGGACGGGCAACCGGCTGCGGGCGGCGCGTGCGGGCGCCGTCAGCGGGACGCGGTTCACGCGGCTGGCTGGCTTGCGCCTTTTGCAGTTGCGAGAAACGCTCGATGGCGGGCAGCATGAACGCGGCGGTCTTGCCCGAGCCGGTCGGGCTCGAGACCATCAGATCGCGGCCGGCGATGCCAGCGGGGATCGCGCGTTGCTGAACCGGGGTCGGGGTTTGGTAGCCAGCGGCGGTCAGTGCGGAGACGACGTCCGGGGACAGACCGAGCGACGCGAACGACGGGCCGGCCGGTGCTGCGGTTTCGGCTGCGACGGCTTCCGGCGCTGCAGCAACGGCTGCGGCTTGTGCGGGTGCTGCGTCACTGGCGGCGAGACCGAGGGCTTGGTCGGCGATGGCGTTCAACGGGCTGCTGGGGGTATTGCTCGAAGTCATGAGAATCCTTGAAACGATCCTGGGTGATGCACGGAATAAATACGTCGGCGCCAATCGGCATACCCAAGTCGTCGGATTCAGCGAGCAAAGAAGCAGCGAGCAAATCGAAAAACGGGGGCAGCTCGCGACAATGAAGGCGAGCTTTTCGTTAGAAGCTGTATCGGTTGCGACATGCCAACACGGCGTGCCGCCAGCCTGGTACATGATCGCCCGTAGGGGGCTAGGCAGGAGGGGACAGGTTCTAAACTGGATTGGAGCAAAACGCTACGAGGCGCTGCGCCGCAAAGGCCGCTGGAGAAAGCCGGGCAAAGCAGTGAAGCGCAGGCAGGATTGTAACGGCTTTTGCTGCACTGCGCCACATGTTTAAGACATTTCCGTGAAGGAAAGCGGCGGTTCTACCTAAACTGGCGGCCGCTCTCAGGCCGAGGCGCCGCTTTTCAGCGATTCGACCAGTTCGACGTACTGCTGCTTGGCGGTGTCCTGTGCCGTGCCTTTCAGCGCGGCCCATGCGTCGTACTTGTATTTGCCGACGATATCGGTGAAGCCCGGCTTGTCGCCCTGCACATCGCCCTTGGTGGCCTGCTTGTAGAGCGCGTACAGGCGCAGCAGCGTCAGGTTGCCCGGACGTTCCGGCAGTTGTTGCACTTCTTCGTGGGCTTTCGCGAATTGCGCGTCGACGTCGCTCATGTGTTTCTCCGTGGCAAATTCAAGATGGGCCGACGATCATAACAAGCGACCTCGCCCGGTGCATCGAACGAAGCTCGAACGATTACTCCAAACGGCGTGGCGAGCGGGGCGCTTCGCGCAAGCCTATGCGCCGTTCTGCGCGGCTGCGTGCACGCTGCCTGTCCGGCAACTGGGGACGTCGCATTACAATAGCGGTCATGACCCGAACTGTGCTGCTTGCCCTCGATACGTCGACCGAATTCTGCTCGGTCGCGCTTCTGTCCGCCGCCGTCGACGCGGCGGGCGCCTCCGCCTCCGAACCGCGCACGTGGGTGCGTCATGAGGCGACCGGTGCGGTGTCCAGCACGCGCCTGTTGCCCGCAATCCGCGAACTGTTCGACGAAGCCGGCCTCAAGCTCGCTGATTGCGACGCGATTGCCTTCGGGGCGGGGCCTGGATCGTTCACGGGCCTGCGGACCGCGACCGGTGTTGCCCAGGGGCTCGCTTTCGGCCTGAATTGCCCGGTGGTGCCAATCGGTACGCTGCTCGCCTGCGCCGAGAGCGCGCGTTTGCGCGATCCGTCCGTCAAGCGGGTGCTGGCGGCGCTCGACGCCCGCATGGACGAGGTGTATTGGGCCGATTACGCATGGGATGACGCACAAGGCGAATGGCGCACCGTCCAGCCGGCGTCACTTGATGCGCCGGACCGCCTGAGCTTGCCCGATGCGCCGTTTACGCTTGTGGGTAACGCTGCCGCAGCATTCGGCGCGCGCCTTGTGGCCACAACGGTGGCGCAGGTGATCGACGGTGACGCGCTCCCGCATGCGTTGCCGCTCGCGTTCGCGGCGCTGCGCGCGCTGCGCGCCGGCCGTACGGTTCCGGCAGAGCTTGCCGCGCCCGAGTATGTGCGAAACAAGGTTGCGCAGACTACGGCAGAACGGATGGCGGATAAGGCTGAGAAAGCGGCCAAGGCGGAACAGGCGGCGGAACAGGCTGCGAAACATACGGCGCCTCAGGCAGCGGATCAGTCAGCCAACCAGGCATCTCCACACCCGGCATCGCAAGGCGAGGGCGGACGATGAGCGGCGTGTTGCTGGCGGACCGCTACATGTCGCCAATGACCGAAGGCGATCTCGACGAGGTCGCTATCATCGAAAAGGCGGCGTACGAATTTCCATGGAGCCGCGGCAATTTTGAAGATTCGCTGCGCAACGGCTATTTCGGCGTGTGCCTGCGTCATGTCACGGGTAGCCTGATCGGCTACTGCGTGCTGATGCCGGTGGTCGACGAGATGCATCTGCTGAATCTGTGCGTGGCGCCCGCCGCGCAAGGTGTGGGCGCGGGCCTGTCGCTGCTGCGCGAAGCGGTGCGTATCACGCGCAACGAAAAACTTGACGGGCTGCTGCTCGAAGTGCGGCCTTCGAACCACCGGGCTATCCGGCTCTATGAACGCTTCGGCTTCGCTTCGATCGGCCGTCGCAAGAACTATTATCCGGCGCGGCATCGCAGCCGGGAGGATGCCATCGTGATGCGTTTTTCTTTTGTCAGGGAGGGCGCAGATGGCGCTGCATGAATCCGCTTTGGAAGAGTTCGGCCTCGCACCGATGTGGGTGCGTCGCGGAATGGGGCAGGCGAGTGACGGCGAGGCTGCGTCGGCGGCCGCGGCACCTGAAACTGCAGTTGCAGCGCCTGCTGCAGACGTCGGTAATGTGCCGCAAAGCCTCAGACAGGAGACCGTGCCTGCCGAACGTGTCGAAGTTGATCAGCGTTCTTCGGTGCGCCAGGACGACCTGCCGCCGCGAGCGCCCGAACGCGGCACGCCCGCCGCGACACCGCGTGCACCCGCTGCGCGTCCCGAACAGACTGTACATACCGCCCGCTCCGACGCTGCCTCATCGTCCGCCCCGCCTGACGACGATTTCGCCTGGTTCGACGACCTGCCGAGCCAGCCGCCGTCCGGGGCGCCCCTGGTACCCGCCGAGGCGCGCGCGAAACCATCGTCGGTCGACTCCCTCGACTGGGATGCGCTCGCCGAACGCGTGGCTGGCTGCCAGCAATGCCGCTTGTGCGAGAAGCGCACCAACACGGTATTTGGCGTCGGCGATCGCAACGCCGACTGGATGCTGATCGGCGAAGCGCCAGGCGAAAACGAGGATCGTCAGGGCGAGCCGTTCGTCGGCCAGGCCGGCAAGCTGCTCGACAACATGCTGCGTTCGCTGACGCTCGCGCGTGACACTAACGTCTACATCGCCAACGTGATCAAATGCCGGCCGCCCGGCAACCGCAATCCCGAGCCGGACGAGGTTATGCGTTGCGAGCCGTATCTGCAGCGTCAGGTCGCGCTCGTCAAGCCGAAGCTGATCGTTGCGCTCGGCCGTTTCGCAGCACAGAGTCTTCTGAAGACCGACGCGAGTATTTCGTCGCTGCGCGGCCGCGTGCATACCTATGAGGGCGTGCCGGTCATCGTGAGCTATCACCCGGCCTATCTGCTGCGCAGCCTGGCCGACAAGTCGAAGGCGTGGGCCGATCTGTGTCTCGCCCGCGACACGTGGCTCAAGGCGGCCGAAACGACTGCCAGAACAACGGCCGACTGATGAACGGGATCCGGCCGGCAGCGCTTCCGGCCGCTGCGCCTGCGGCGCAATGGGATGCGCTGTGCCAGCCGGTTGTGCGCGATCTCGCCTGGCTACTGTTCAGCGCGGATCTGTTGCGCGAGCAACCACCAGTGGGGATGCTCGCCCGCGCCTTCGAAACCTCCGACGAGCTCGCTGCCACAATCGCCTGGTTGCACGCTCTCGATGCCGATCCGACCGGGTTGCAACGCGACATCGCAGCGGCCCGCCTCACCCGTCTTGGCCGTTACGCGGAGTGTCTGCTCGCATGGTTCCTGCAGCATGGCCCCACCGCGCGTCTCATCGCGGCGAACGTACCTCTGCGGCGCGCGGGTCTGACCTTGGGTGAATGTGACTTTCTGGTGCAGACGCAAGCGGGTCGGCGTCTGCACTGGGAACTGGCCGTCAAGTGCTATCTGCACGCAGGAGACTCGCGCGCGCAACTGGCGGACTATGTCGGCCCGAATCTGCAGGACCGCTTCGATCTGAAACTGAGCCACCTGCTCGATCATCAGTTGCCGCTCAGCGCGCGCGTCGAGTTCGCCTCACTGGGGCACGTGGGTCCGTGGGAACCGCAGATGTTTATCAAGGGCTGGCTGTTCTACCCGCTAGGGCAATGGCAACGGCACGAACGGGACGAGCCGGCCGGCGATCCCGCGGAAATCGATCCGGCCCATGCACGCGGCTGGTGGACGACGCGCACGGACTGGCCGGCTTTCGCGGCCGGCCATGCGCAGGCGTGGCGGGTTTTGCCGCGGCTAGAGTGGCTCGCGCCGCGCAGGCATGAGCCGGGGGCGGCGGAAGCGGAAGGCATTGCATTTGTCGATGCACTTGCCCTGAACGAGCGCGTGGCGCATCAAAACGGCCCGACCATGGTCGCGGCCTTCTGGATCGACGACGCGGGCCGTTGGGTCGAGCGCTCCCGTGGTTTTATCGTGCCGGACGACTGGCCGCAGAAAGCGCAGGCATTCGCGCGGCAGTGAACCTCAGCGGGTGCCGCTCGCAGCGACACCGGCCGGCTCAACTCACCACCAGCGATAAAAATGATGCACGGGCCCGACGCCACGGCCGACGTCGAGTTGATCGCTGGCCTCAAGCGCGCCGGTCAGATACGCCTTCGCATCCGCTACAGCAGCCGCGAGGTCGTCGCGCTGCGGGATCAGCGCCGCAATCGCCGATGACAGCGTGCAGCCGGTCCCATGCGTGTTCGTCACCGGCACGCGCCGCGCGCCGAGTCGCAGCGTGCCCGACTCCTGCACGAGCCAGTCCGGGCTGTCGGAAGCCGCGAGATGGCCGCCTTTCATCAGCACTGCGCGGGCGCCGAGCGCCCGCAACGCTTCACCTTGTTCGATCATGCCTGCTTCGTCGATGGCAGCGGTAAGGCCCAGTAAGGCAGCCGCTTCCGGCAGATTCGGCGTCAGCAGGTCGGCGAGCGGCAGCAACTCGTCGCGCACCACGGCAACCGCGTCGGGTAACAGCAGCGCGTGATTGCTCTTGGAGATCATCACGGTATCGAGCACGACGTGCTTCGGCCGATGGCGCCGTAGCGCCTCGGCGACAGCCCGCGCCACCTCGGCGTTCGCTAGCATGCCGATCTTCACCGCGTCGATGCGGATATCGTCGAAGACCGCGTCGAGTTGCGCCGTGACGAATGCCGGCTCGGGCGTATGAATCGCCGTCACGCCGCGTGTGTTTTGCGCCGTCAGCGCGGTAATCACGCTCGCGCCGTAGGCACCGAGCGCCGAAAAGGCTTTGAGGTCGGCCTGAATGCCGGCGCCGCCGCCGGAGTCGGAGCCGGCGATCGTCAGGACGTTGGGAATCCGTTGAGTCATGAAAGTGCTGCTGCGTCAGTGTTTCACTTCGCCGATCAGCGCGACCGAGTCGAACGCGCGCTGGTTCGCCTGGTGGCGCCGCATCACGAACCACATCATCACGCACACGAAGGTGCCGAACAGCACGATAACCGCCGACACCGGCACGTCGAGCCACACCAGCACCGCGTACAGGCACAGCATTACGAGCACCGAGAGGTTTTCGTTGAAGTTTTGCACAGCGATAGAGTGACCCGCGGAAAGCAGCACGTGGCCGCGATGCTGCAACAGCGCATTCATCGGTACCACGAAAAATCCCGACAGGCCGCCAACGATCATCAGGAAAATATACGCAAGGATCAGATAGCCCGACACGTGCATATGGCCGAAGTAAAAGCCCCAATGAGCGGGAAACAGGTTGCGCGTATAGAAGGCCATCATCATCACCGCGATGCCCATCGCGATGCCGACCGGCAATACCGAAAGGGACTTCTTGAGCGGCACGCGCGAGGCCGCGAAGATCGCGCCCGCTGCCACGCCGACGGCCACGACCGCCTGCAGGATCGCGCCTTCGGACAACGACATGCCGAGCGACACTTCGGCCCACTTCAGCACGATGAACTGCAGCGTCGCGCCGGCACCCCAGAACAGCGTGGTGACCGCGAGCGAGATCTGTCCCAGCTTGTCGTGCCAGAGAATCAGGAAGCAGTCCGCAAAATCGGTGACGAGCTTGACTGGGCCTCGCTCCTGTTTCGGATAGCGGGCACCGGTGTCGGGAATGCGCAGATTGAAGAGTGCGGCGACCACGTAGATCGCCATGATCACCAGCATGGCCGCTTCGGCTGGCGTGTCGACGGTCGGAATGTGGTGCTTGAGAATGTGCGAGGCGATATGCGGGCTGATCAACGCACCGCCTAATACGGTGCCAAGAATGATCGAACCGACCGTGGTGCCTTCGATCCAGCCGTTGGCGGCGACGAGGCGGTCAGGCGGCAGCAGTTCGGTGAGGATGCCGTATTTGGCGGGCGAGTAGGCCGCTGCCCCAAAGCCGACGATACCGTACGCAATCAATGGATGCGCGCCGATCAGCATCGTGAAGCAGCCGACCACCTTGATGGTATTGGTGACGAACATGACACGCCCTTTCGGACGCGAATCGGCGAAGGCGCCGACGAAGGCAGCGAGGACGACGTACGACAGCACAAAGAACAACTTGAGCAGCGGCGTCATCCAGTTTGGGGCGTGAAGATCTTTCAGCAGTGCAATTGCAGCGATCAGAAGCGCATTGTCGGCCAGCGACGAAAAAAACTGCGCGGCCATGATGGTGTAAAAACCTTTTTTCATCTGATGCGATGCTGTCCTCGCTGCGGTCTGTCCGCCCCGGCCGTGTGCAAGGCGTCCGGGCTTATGCCGTTCGAAATGGGTTGTGCGCACGGCTTTATATCACGAAAATAGCTGGATTCGGACTAGCAGAATCCTTGATCGCACCGCCCAGCGGGCTCCTGAGCGCTGAAAACGCACTGTAAGCTCCTGATTCGCAAGCGTCTTTACGAAAACATCCCATGCCGCGCCCCCTCTCAGCCACGATTCACACCGCAGCGCTCGCCAATAACCTCGCCGTCGTCCGTCGTTATGCCCCAAATTCGAAAATCTGGGCTGTCGTCAAAGCCAATGCTTACGGACATGGCCTCGCAAGAGCCTTTCCCGGTTTACGCGCAACGGACGGCTTTGGATTGCTCGACCTCGAAGAAGCCGTGAAGTTGCGTGAATTGGGCTGGGCCGGGCCAATTCTTTTGCTCGAAGGCTTTTTTCGCCCCACCGACATTGATGTGATCGATCGTTACAGCCTCAGCACGGCGCTGCATTCGGACGAACAGTTGCGCATGCTGGAAATGGCGCGCCTGTCTAAACCCGTCAATATCCAGCTGAAAATGAATAGCGGCATGAATCGCCTCGGCTATACGCCGGAGCGGTTCCGGGCGGCGTGGGAGAGGGCGCGTGCGTGTCAGGGAGTGGGTCAGATTACGCTGATGACGCATTTCTCGGACGCTGACAGCGACCGCGGCGTTGCCCATCAGATGGACACGTTCGAGCGCGGCGCGCAGGGCATCGCGGGGGCACGCAGTCTCGCCAACTCGGCGGCCACGCTATGGCACCCGTCGTCGCATTTCGACTGGGTGCGCCCGGGCATCATTCTGTACGGTGCTTCACCGTCGGGCTTCACCGCTGCGATCGAGGGTACGGGACTGCAACCCGCCATGACGCTCGCCTCGGAGCTGATCGCGGTGCAGAACGTCGCCGAGGGCCAGACCGTCGGTTATGGCTCGATTTTCAAGGCGCGCAGCCCGATGCGCATCGGCGTGGTGGCGTGCGGTTATGCGGACGGCTATCCGCGAGTTGCGCCGGATGGCACGCCGGTGATCGTCGATGGGATACGGACACGGGTCGTCGGCCGGGTGTCGATGGATATGCTGACCGTCGACCTGACGCCGTGCCCGACGGCCGGTGTCGGTTCGCGCGTCGAGTTGTGGGGCAACGCACTGCCGATCGACGACGTCGCCAAGGCGTGCGGCACCATTGGCTACGAGCTGATGTGTGCGGTGGCGCCGCGCGTGCCGGTGCGAGCGGAATAGGCGGGCGCGTGGCTAAACCGAAGACGATGTACACCTGCACCGAATGTGGCGGGCAGGCGCCCAAGTGGCAGGGTCAGTGCCCGGCATGTCATGCATGGAATACGCTGGTAGAGACGGTGGCCGAGTCGCCGTCCGCGCACCGCTTCCAGTCGCTCGCCAAAAGTGCCCCAGTGCAGCGCCTCGCGGATATCGAGGCGTCGGACGTGCCGCGCTTTTCGACCGGCGTCAGCGAATTCGATCGCGTGCTGGGCGGCGGCCTGGTGCCGGGCGGGGTGGTGCTGATCGGTGGCGATCCGGGAATCGGCAAATCGACCTTGTTGCTGCAGTCGCTCGGGGAAATCGCCCACGAGCGGCGCGCGCTTTATATCAGCGGCGAAGAATCGGCTGCGCAGATTGCGTTGCGGGCGCAACGGCTTTCGCTGCTCGATCCCGGCTCCAAGGCCAGTGAACTCAGACTACTCGCCGAGATCCAGCTCGAAAAAATCCAGGCGACCATCGAAAGCGAACGGCCCGAGGTCGCCGTGATCGATTCGATCCAGACGGTCTACTCCGAGGCGCTTACGTCGGCACCAGGCTCGGTCGCGCAGGTGCGCGAATGCGCGGCGCAATTGACGCGGATTGCCAAACAATCCGGCACCGCGATCATCATGGTCGGCCACGTGACCAAGGAAGGCAATCTGGCGGGCCCGCGGGTGCTCGAGCATATCGTCGACACCGTCCTGTATTTTGAAGGCGACACGCATTCGTCGTTCCGCCTTGTGCGCGCGTTCAAGAACCGCTTCGGCGCAGTCAACGAACTCGGTGTGTTCGCCATGACCGAGCGCGGACTGCGCGGTGTGGCAAATCCGTCGGCGCTGTTTCTCTCGCAGCACGAGCAGGTCGTGCCTGGCTCGTGCGTGCTGGTGACGCAGGAAGGCTCGCGGCCGCTGCTCGTCGAAGTGCAGGCGCTGGTGGATGCGGCCAATGTGCCGAATCCACGCCGTCTCGCGGTGGGGCTGGAGCAGAACCGTCTGGCGATGCTGCTGGCGGTGCTGCATCGGCACGCCGGGATCGCCTGCTTCGATCAGGACGTCTTTCTGAACGCCGTGGGCGGCGTCAAGATCACGGAGCCAGCGGCGGACCTCGCGGTGCTGCTGGCGATTCACTCGTCAATGCGTAACAAACCACTACCCAAGGGTTTGATCGTGTTCGGCGAAGTGGGGCTCGCCGGAGAGATCCGGCCCTCGCCGCGCGGCCAGGACCGCCTCAAGGAAGCGGCCAAGCTGGGCTTCTCGATCGCGTTGATTCCTAAGGCGAATGCGCCGAAACAGCCGATCGACGGCTTACAGGTTATTGCGGTAGACCGGCTCGAACAGGCTATCGACCGTATCAGAACGCTAGAGTAGGCGTCGTTTGCGGAGCATTTTTGCAGCAGGCGCCGCGTAATGCTCCGTAAATAACCGCGTATTGGATGTAACCCACGCAACACTCGTATTCCCTAAGCTGGTCAGGTCTGCCATCCCTCTTGAGCGGAAAAGGATCGCGCCTTGAAACAGTCTCACGAAACAGTGCCCGAGCGTCCCATGCAAGTCCGCGGTTGCCGCGTGTCTGCGCCCATCCGCCAGCCTTGGGGTGGCGCGTGCCGGATCGTCGAATGGATCGACACCACGGGCCAGATTTCGCGCCGCGTCGTGGCTGAAAACGTCACCGCGGATGAAGTGCGTGCCACCATCGACCGTCACGTCGAGGGACGGAAATACATGTTGTACGACGACGAACGGGCGCCGCGTCAGACTTTGCCGCGGCGTTAAATGCGGCGAGGCGGGGGCTGCAGGCTGGAGCTAGGTGCTGCCTGGGCTGGACCTGTGCCTGCGCCTGAGGCCTGCGATCTGATTCGCCTTTAGCCTGGCCGCCCGTCTCCGTCATCGGCCGCTTCACTGGCTTCTTCGTCCGCGCCGGGTTCCGCTTTGGGATTGAATAGCGGATGTTGGGCTGCCTCCGCTGGTCTCAGCACCGGCGACACACAGCAATCGAGCGGTTCCAGCAAGCGCACCCAATCTTCCAGCGGACGGCCAGCGATCAGGGTGGTCATGTCCTGTATCAGCGCGAGCGCATCGGGTCCGCCGATGGCCTGCCCCACGCTCCAATGCCGATACGCCCATTCCGGACGATCAAGCGCGTGGCACAGCGTTTCCCAGAACTTGAGTTCGAGCGCTCCGACCGCGAGCCAGCGGCCGTCCTGCGTCCGATACAGGTTGTAGCAGGCCACACCACCGTTCAGCAGACCACCGCCGGCTGGCGGCGCGTCGCCGTCGTTGGCGAGCGAGACACGGGCGAGGAAGTTGTTCGCGTGGGTGGCGTGTGTCATCGATACGTCGACGAAGCGGCCGTTGCCGCCGCGTGCCACCTGCCACAGCGCCGCGAGAATCTGCTCGACCGCGCTTGCGGCGCCGCCCAGCAGATCGGCAATCTGGAAGTTCGGCAGGATCGGCGCGCCGTCGCGCGCCGCCAGTTGCTCGAGGACGCCTGCGTAGCTGACGTAATTCAGATCGTGGCCGGCCTGACGGGCGAAGGGGCCCGTCGAACCGTAGCCGGTGATAGCGCAGTAGACGAGCTTCGGATTGAGCACGCTCAGGTTGTCGTAGCCGATGTCCAGCCGGTCCATCACGCCCGGCCGGAAGCTCTCGATCAGCACGTCGGCTTCCCGGGCCAGCGCGCGCAGTACGGTGCGTCCCGCTTCGGACTTGAGGTCGAGGCGCGTCTCGCGCTTGCCGCGGTTGACCATGCGATAGAAGGCGCCGGGACGGCCGGCGACCCGGTCGCTCGAGGCCTGCAGCATCGTGCGCGTCGGGTCCCCGGCGCCCGGGGCTTCGATCTTCAGTACATCCGCGCCCATTTCCGCGAGACGCAGAGCCGCGACCGGGCCGGGCAGCAGGCGCGTCAGGTCAAGGACGCGCAGGCCATGCAATGCAGCGGGAGACGTCAATGCCAACCTCCTCTCTCTGGAAAACGCCAGACCACCCAAAGTTTGCCGCCCCGCAGTAAGTCCCCTTGGGGGCGCGCCTCCGGGCACTAGCGCGAAGCGACAGGGCGGGGCGCTTGTTCTGAAGCCGGCGCGCCCAGCGCAGCGTCCTCATCCGATCTGTTCAAGTTCCTCGTGAGTATCGAGCCATTCGGCTTCGAGCGCTTCGAGGCGCGCATTCACATCCGCCTGACGGCGGATCGCCTCCGTCAGCCTGGTCTTCTGTTCAGGATCGTAACTCGCCGGATCCGCGACGAACGCATCCAGCGTCGCTTTTTCGGCGTTCAGCGCGTCCATTTCCTTTTCGATCTTGCCAATGCGATTCTGCAGCGGCTTTTTCAGCTGCGAGAGCTTCTGGCGCGTTTCGGCGTCCTGACGGCGCTGCTCCTTGCGGTTTGCAGCGTTGTCTTCGCCATTGCCGCTATTGCTACCACTGCCGCTATTCGCTGCGCCTGCCGCGTTGCCGGCACTCCCGGCCTTCAGCGCGGCGCGCTGTTCGGCAGCATGCTGCAGCAGCCAGTCGCGGTAATCGTCGAGGTCGCCGTCGAACGGCTGCAGCCGGTGTTTCGCCACCAGCATGAATTGATCGGTGGTAGCGCGCAACAGGTGGCGATCGTGCGAGACGAGGATTAGTGTGCCTTCGAACTGGGCAAGCGCCATGGTCAACGCGTGACGCGTTTCCAGATCCAGGTGATTGGTCGGTTCGTCGAGCAGCAGCAGATTCGGCTTTTGCCAGATAACCAACGCCAGCGCGAGACGCGCTTTCTCGCCTCCTGAAAACGGTGCGATCGCGGCGGTTGCCATTTCCCCGGAGAAGTTGAAGCCGCCGAGGTAGTCGCGCAACTCCTGCTCTCGCGTGTCGGGCGCAAGCCGGGCCAGATGCTGCAGCGCCGAGTCTTGCGGGCGCAGCGTTTCGAGTTGATGCTGCGCGAAGTAGCCGATGCGCAGCCCCTTGCCTTCGCGAACGTCGCCGCCGAGCGCTTCGAGCGTGCCCGCGAGCGTCTTGATGAGCGTTGATTTACCCTGGCCGTTCGCGCCGAGCAGGCCGATGCGCTGGCCGTTCTGGATCGACAGCGTGACGTGCTCGACAATCGGAATCTCGCCGCTTTCGTTGCGATAGCCGCAGCGCACGCTCTCCATCACCATCATCGGGTTGGGGGCGGAGTCAGGTGTACGGAACTCGAACGTGAACGGCGATGAAGCGTGGGCCGGCGCGATCAGTTCCATCTTTTCAAGTGCCTTCACCCGGCTCTGCGCCTGGCGCGCCTTGGTAGCCTGCGCCTTGAAGCGGTTGATGTAGCTCTGCAGATGTTCGACCGTGCGCCGCTGCTTCTCATACGCGCTTTGCTGCAGGGCGATCTGCTGTGCGCGCAGGATTTCGAATTGCGAATAGTTGCCGCCGTAGCGCTTGATCTGCTGTTGCTCCAGATGCAGCGTGACATTGCACACCGAATCGAGAAATTCCCGGTCGTGCGAAATCACGATCAGCGTGCCCGGATAGCGATGCAGCCAGTCTTCGAGCCAGACGATGGCGTCGAGGTCCAGGTGGTTGGTCGGCTCGTCGAGCAGCAGCAGGTCGGAGCGGCACATCAGCGCCTGAGCCAGGTTCAGGCGCATGCGCCAGCCGCCGGAGAAGCTTGTCACCGGCAAGCGCGTCTGCTCGAGCGTGAAGCCCAGGCCGAGCAGCAGCGCTTCGGCGCGCGCCGGGGCGGTATAGCCGTCGGCGTCGGCAAAGGCCGCGTGTGCTTCGCCTTCCGCGGCGCCGTCGTGTGCGGCCGAGGCGGCAGCAATCGCTGCCTCGATGGCGCGCAGCGCGGCGTCGCCGTCCAGCGTGTAGGCGAGCGCGGTCTTGTCGACGGCGGGGGTTTCCTGCGCCACATGGGCGATCTGCCAGGCGGGCGGCATGGAAAAGCCGCCGCCGTCCGCGTGCAGTTCGCCGAGCAGCACGGCAAACAGGGTCGACTTGCCCGCGCCGTTCGCCCCGACCAGCCCGGCTTTCTCGCCGGGGTTCAGGGTGAAGGTGGTTTGTTCGAAGAGCGGCTTGGTGCCGCGCGCGAGACTGAACTGGTTAAAGCGGATCACTAAGAGGGGCCGGCTTGGAAAAAACGCTATTTTAGACCGCCGGAGGCTAGCCAGGCATCGGCCATTCGGCTAACTGTGCAAGTAGGGCTTTTAGCTTAGACTGACGCCTTTCACCACTATGTTGCATGGGACTGGAGTCAGCGCTTTGCATGGGACCGGAGTAGCGCGCTAAAGAGCGAACTCGGGGGGCATCTGAAGCGCTAGAATCCGGTCGACAACGGAGGGGACCATGACGTCAATTTATTCGTTCTCGGCGCGCACGCTCGGCGGCGAGGAGGTGAGTCTTGACCGTTATCGCGGCAAGGTGCTGCTGATCGTCAATACGGCGAGCGAGTGCGGCTTCACTCCGCAATATGCGGGGCTTCAGAAACTGTACGAAACCTACGTGGGGCGCGACTTCGAGATTCTCGGCTTCCCGTGCAACCAGTTCGGCAAACAGGAGCCGGGTGACGCAACGCAGATCGGCAGCTTCTGCGAGAAGAACTACGGCGTGAGCTTCCCGATGTTCGACAAGATCGACGTGAACGGTGCCAACGCCCACCCGCTGTACCGCTATCTGACCGGTGAGGCGCCCGGTCTGCTGGGGCTGGAGGGTATCAAGTGGAATTTCACCAAGTTTCTGGTGAGCCGTGATGGCACAGTCGTCAAACGCTATGCACCTGTGACCAAACCCGAATCGATTACCGGCGAGATCGAAAAGCTGCTTTAGGGGCGGGCGGCGGCGCCTGCGCAACACAGGCGATTCCGGCTCCTAAAGAATCGGCGAGAACAACCTTGCAACGTGCATCGTCACGCGTCTGAATGCAGGCGCCTGGCGGTACTCGTTACGGTCGATCTCGTAGGATTCGGCGAAATCGCGCGTGAGCATCGCTTCGACTTCGGTGGCGAAGCCGCGGTCCACGGTCAGCACCATGATCTCGAAGTTCAACCGGAACGAGCGGTTGTCGAGATTCGCGCTGCCGATTGCCGCGGCGACCGTATCGATCAGCACCACCTTCTGATGCAGGAAGCCAGGCCGGTAGCGGAAGATGCGGATGCCGGCGTTGACCGAGTCGTAGGCATAGAGCTTTGACGCTTCGAACACGACGTAGTGGTCGCGCCGGCTCGGAATCAGGATGCGCACGTCCACGCCGCGCAGCACCGCGAGCCGTAGTGCTGAAAACACCGCTTCGTCTGGCACGAGATAAGGCGTGGTGATCCAGATCCGCTCGCGCGCCGCGTTGATTGCTTCGACGAAGAACAGCGAACAGGTTTCCTGCTTGTCGGCGGGGCCGGTAGGCATGACGATGCAATGCATGCCCTCATCGGTCGCTTCGTAAGACGGCATATCGAGCGGCGGGAGCGTCTGGGTGGCCCAGTACCAGTCTTCCGTGAACACGAACTGGATGCTGGCGACCACCGGCCCGCGCACCTCGATATGCGTATCGCGCCACGGCGAAAGCGGTGGCTTGGCGCCGAGATATTCCACGCCGACGTTATGTCCGCCGACAAACGCTCGCTCGCCGTCCACCGAGACGATCTTGCGGTGATTACGGAAGTTGAGCTGGAAGCGGTTGACGAAGCGCCGGTTGGTGGCGAACGGATGCACCTCGACGCCACCGGCCCGTAGCCTGGCCACATAGCTGTGCGGCAGATCGAAGCTGCCGATGCTGTCGTAGAGAAAATAGATGCGCACACCTTGTGCTGCTTTGGCGAGCAGCGCGTCCTTCAGCATCTCGCCGAGCGAATCGTCGCGCACGATGAAGAACTGAACGACGATGTAGCTGCGTGCCTGGTCGATGGCTTCGAGGATCGCAGCAAAGGTTGCCTCGCCGTTCACCAGCGTGCGCACGGAGTTGCCAGGCAGGAATGGCATGCCGCCCAGACGCGTCAGCGAGCTTACGAGCCGGGGGCCGAGCTCGTCGGTCGGCCGCCCGGCTGACGAGGCCTGCTCGTCCCACGCGTGGGGATGGGCCTGGGTGCGCAGTGACTCGTTTTCGATACGGCGCGCGTCGGCGTAACCGCGGAACTTGCTGCGTCCGAGGAACAGGTAAGGCACTACCGTCAGGTACGGCATGGCTACCAGCGATACCGCCCATGCCACCGCGCCCTGGGAGGTACGCGTGTTGAGAATGGCATGGCACGCCGCGATCACGCCCAGCAGATGGGCGAGAAGGACGAGCGGTGCGATATGAAGGAGGTCGAATTGCATAGGCGCGCGGAGAATTTTTATGCGCTTCCCGATGGTTCGGCATGAGGGCAGGGAAGTCGATCGCGCTCATCTTACCGAACCCGTTCGCCTTGCGGTCGGGTTAGGTGGATTCTTTGCTGTTCCGGGCAAATTACCCCGGCAGATCAGCCGCCTGAATGAGAAACACGTTGTCGTCTCCGGCGCTGGTCGACAGCCAGACGAGGTCGAGGCCGCCAAACGCCGCTTCCACATTCGCGCGCTCGTTGCCGATCTCGATCACCAGCACGCCATCCTCGGTCAGCCAGTTGCGTGCCTCGCCAATAATCCGGCGCACGATGTCCATGCCGTCCGCGCCGCCCGCCAGCGCCATCTCCGGTTCATGCCGGTACTCGGCCGGCAGCGTCGCCATGGACTCCGCGTTGACGTACGGCGGATTGGCGATGATCACATCGTAGCGGCGCTCAGGCAACGGTTCGAACAGGTCGCCTTCAAACAGGGCAATGCGATCGTCGAGCTTGTACTCGTCGACATTGCGCGTCGCCACTTCCAGCGCCGGCTTCGACAGATCGACGGCGTCGATATCGGCGTTCGGGAATGCATGCGCGGCGAGAATCGCGAGGCACCCGGAACCGGTGCACAACTCAAGCACCGCGCCGACCTGCTCGGGATCTTCGACATACGGCTGCAAGCCGTCCTGCAGCAGTTCTCCGATGAACGAGCGCGGCACGATCACGCGTTCGTCCACGTGGAAACGGAAACCATGCATCCACGCTTCCTGCGTGATGTACGCGGCCGGCACGCGTTCGGCGGCACGGCGCTCGATCACGCTCAACACGGCGTCGATTTCCGCCGCGGTCAGTTTTGCGTCGAGAAACGGCTCGAGCAGATCCAGCGGCAGATGCAGCGAGTGCAGCACGAGGTAGGCGGCTTCGTCGTAAGCGTTGGCCGACACGTGGCCGAACGACAGTTCGGCCTGGTTAAAGCGCGTCACTGCGAAACGCAGCAGATCGCGGACGGTGGAAAACGGGAGCGTCATCGCGGGGGTGTCCTTGGCGGGCCTGGGTTAAGCGGCTTAAGCGATCAGTTGTTCGAGTACGCGCCGGTACACGTTCTTGAGCGGCTCGATATGGGAGACGTCGATATGCTCGTCGATCTTGTGGATGGTGGCGTTCAGCGGGCCGAACTCGACCACCTGTTCGCAGATGCGGGCAATGAAACGGCCGTCGGAGGTGCCACCCGTGGTCGACAGTTCGGTGCTTACGCCGGTTTCGTCCTTGATTGCCTTGGCGAGTGCGTTCGACAGGTCGCCGCGCGGTGTCAGGAACGGCAGACCGCTCACCGACCATTGCAGATCGTATTCGAGACCGTGTTTGTCGAGGATGGCGTGCACGCGGCTTTGCAGCCCTTCAACCGTGCTCGCTGTCGAAAAACGGAAGTTGAACATTACCTCCGCGTGGCCCGGAATCACGTTGCTCGCGCCCGTGCCGCTGTGGATGTTCGACACCTGCCATGTGGTGGGCGGGAAGTATTCGTTGCCGTCGTCCCAGCGCTCGGCCACCAGTTCCGCCAGCGCGGGCGCCAGCAGATGCACGGGGTTCTTCGCCAGATGCGGATAGGCGATATGACCTTGCACACCTTTGACCGTGAGCTTGCCGGACATCGAGCCGCGCCGGCCGTTCTTCACCATGTCGCCGAACTGTGCGCTCGAAGTCGGCTCGCCCACGATGCAGTAGTCGAGTCGCTCGCCACGCTCCTTCAGCGCTTCGACGACCTTCACGGTGCCGTCGGTGGCGGGACCTTCCTCGTCGCTCGTAATCAGAAGCGCGATCGAGCCGCGATGCGCCGGATGCGCCGCCACGAACTCTTCGCTTGCCACCACGAAGCCTGCAATCGAGGTCTTCATGTCAGCCGCACCGCGTCCGTAGAGCATGCCGTCGCGATGGGTCGGCTCGAAGGGCGGCGAGCTCCATTGTTCGAGAGGGCCGGTTGGCACCACGTCGGTGTGGCCGGCGAACACGAGCAGCTTGCCGCGCGTGCCGTCGACGCCGCGTTTGACAGCCCAGAGGTTCGTCACGCCATGCGATTCGATGGTCTCGCACTCGAAGCCGAGCGCCGCGAGGCGCTCGATCAGGATGCGCTGGCAATGCTGGTCGTCGGGCGTAACGGAGGCGCGCGCGATCAGTTGTTCGGTAAGGGCAAGGGTGCCGGACATGGATTCAGTACTAGCCACTTTGAAATGAAAAAATGCCGGCTGCGAGTGAATCGCCGCAGCCGGCAACAGCTTCTTGTGCACGCGACGCCTGGGCCATTACTACCACCCGCCACAGGCATCGTGTTCAACGCGTTTCTTGACCGACCGATTCCGGCGCGTGCCCGGCGAAGCGGGTAACGCGATCAGGATCGGTGTTCAGCCGAACAACGTCTCGTACTCTTCCGCAGAAAAACCGAGCGTCTTGACCCGCCCGTTGACCACGACCACCGGCCGCTTGATCACCGAAGGCTTGTGGATCATCAACGCAATCGCGCCCGGCTCCGTGTCCGCGGCGACCTTCATGTCGTCCGACAGACCACGCCATGTCGTACCGCGCCGGTTCAGCAAGGCGTCGAGCTTGACGTCTTTGAGCCAGTCCTGCACGAGCGGTGCGGTGACGCCGGCCTTCTTGAAATCGTGAAACTCGAACTCGACGCCGTGCTCTTCCAGCCACACGCGGGCTTTCTTCACGGTGTCGCAGTTCGGGATGCCGTAGACCACAGTCTTGTTGGCGCGTGCCATCAATCGCCTCGCAGCAACTCGTTGAGACCGACCTTGGCGCGCGTTTTCGCGTCGACCTTCTTGACGATCACCGCGCAGTACAGGCTATGCGAGCCGTCCTTCGACGGCAGGTTGCCGGCCACCACCACCGAACCTGCCGGGATGCGGCCATACGTGACTTCGCCAGTTTCGCGGTCGTAAATCTTGGTGCTCTGGCCGAGGTACACGCCCATCGAGATCACCGAGTTTTCTTCGACGATCACGCCTTCCACGACTTCCGAGCGTGCGCCGATAAAGCAGTTGTCTTCGATGATGACCGGGTTGGCCTGCAGCGGCTCCAGCACGCCGCCGATGCCCACGCCACCCGACAGGTGAACGTTCTTGCCGATCTGCGCACACGAGCCGACGGTGGCCCACGTATCGACCATCGTCCCTTCGTCGACGTATGCGCCAATGTTGGTGTACGACGGCATCAGCACGACGTTCTTCGCGATGAACGAGCCACGGCGTGCGATGGCGGGCGGCACCACGCGGAAGCCGCCGGCGGCGAAGTCTTCAGCGGTGTAGTTCGCAAACTTCGAGGGCACCTTGTCGTAGAACTGGGAGTAGCCACCAGCCGGCATCGGCGCGTTGTCTTCCAGACGGAACGACAGCAGCACCGCTTTCTTCAGCCATTGATTGACGACCCATTCGCCGTTTTTCTTTTCGGCGACGCGCAGCAGACCCTTGTCGAGTTGCTCGATGGCGTGTGCGACGGCCTCACGCACGTCGGCGGGGGCGGCTTTCGGCGACAGGTCTGCGCGGTTTTCCCAGGCGGTATCGATGATCTGCTGAAGTTGTTGCGACATATTCGTGGCTTATCGAGGATTAAAGAGTTGAAGTCTGAGGAAGAGGGGCTGCATGCCGGGCGCGTTTAGCGCGCGAGCGCATGGCAAAAATCGACGATCCGCTGCGCGCCTTCGGTGCACTCGTCGACATCGGCGACCAGCGCGAGGCGCACGAAATTGCGGCCGGGGTTCGTGTCGTGCGCAGTGCGCGCGAGGTACGAGCCCGGCAGAACCGTCACATTATAGTCGGCGTAGAGACGCTGGGCGAACTCGGTATCCGTCAGGCCAGTGCGCGCTACATTGCACCACAGGTAGAAGGCGGCATCGGGCAGGCGCACGTCGAGCACGTCGGCAATCATCGGCGTAACGGTGGCAAATTTCTGCACGTATTTCGCGCGGTTCTCGCGCACATGCGTCTCGTCGTTCCAGGCCGCGATACTCGCAGTCTGGTACACGGTCGACAAGGCGGCGCCGTGGTATGTCCGGTATAGCAGGAACTGCTTGAGGATCGCCGCGTCGCCGGCGACGAAGCCCGAGCGCATGCCCGGCACGTTAGAGCGCTTCGACAGGCTCGAGAGCATCACGATGCGCTCGAAGCCGCGGCCCAGCTTGTGCGCTGCCTCGAGCGCGCCAAGCGGCGGTTTGGCTTCGTCGAAATAGATTTCCGAGTAGCACTCGTCGGAGGCAATCACGAAGCCATAACGGTCGGACAGTGCAAACAGTTCGCGCCAGTCCTCGAGCGTCAGCACCGCGCCGGTCGGGTTGCCCGGCGAACAGACGTAGAGCAGTTGCGTGCGTGCCCAGATGTCGGCTGGCACGGCCGAATAATCACAGGCGAAATTGCGGGCCGGATCGCTGTTGACGAAATACGGCTGCGCGCCGGCCAGCAAAGCTGCGCCTTCGTAGATCTGGTAGAACGGGTTCGGGCAGAGTACGATCGCGGGCTCGCCCGCTGCGTTTCGCTTCGGGTCGATCACGGTCTGCGCGAGCGCAAACAACGCCTCGCGGGAGCCGGCAACCGGCAGCACTTCAGTGGCCGGATCGACGGGCGGCAGGTTGTAGCGCTTCGTGATCCAGTTCGCAATCGACTCGCGCAACGCCGGTGAACCGAGCGTGGCCGGATACACCGCCAGGCCGCCGAGCGAAGCGATCACCGCGTCGCGGATCAGCGCCGGGGTCGGATGTTTCGGTTCGCCAATGCCGAAGCTGATGTGCGAGAGATTGGCTGGCGGCGTGACGTCCTTGAAAAGCAGACGCAGCTTTTCGAACGGATAGGACTGGAGGGTGTCGAGTAGCGGGTTCACTTGGCGGATCGAGCCTGATCGAAAACGGGCGGAGACAGGTGAGGGGCACGCGCGGCGGCGGCAATCATCGTCGCATCGATCGGGACGGTGAAATGACGGCACAGGCGGCGGATCGGTGATTATAGCGTGGTGCGACGGGCCTGGCGCCTGGCTGGCCCCGCTGGATCACTCGGGCGCCGCGTGCGAAGACTACTGGCGAAGCGGCCCACCTCAGACGGCCGCGTAAATAGATACTGGGAGACAGAATGCAGGTGGTAGTTCAGGCGGCAGTTCGGGTGACAGCTCAAGCGGCAGGTCAGCCAACGGACGAGGCGGCAGGTCAGGTGACGGCCCAGGTGGCAAGGCAGTTCCCGGTGGAGGACAGATCGGGTCTTGCAGGACGTCCGGCCGCCGCCGTTCAGTGCTCGAACGACCCACGCCAGAACCCGAGCGCGAGCAGAAGCAGGAGCGCCGCGCGATGAGCAACTGGATTCGCACGAGTTGGCCGGCGCTCGCCATCATGCTGGGCGCGTCCGTTTGGGGCATGATCTGGTACCCGCTGCGCATGCTGGCTTCGCTGGGAGTGACCGGCACGGCCGCCAGCGCGCTCACAAGCGGCGCCGGCTGCCTGTTCGTGCTGCTGGTACGCCACCGCGCCATCCGCACAGTCCGCTGGCATTGGCTGCTGCCCGCACTAGCGCTGGCCGCCGGTGTCACGAACCTCGGTTTCGTCTGGGGTTCGATCCACGGCCAGGTCATGCGCGTGCTGCTGCTCTTCTACCTCACCCCAGCATGGACCGCGCTGTTCGCACATTTCATCCTGCATGAACGCCTGACGTGGACCGGTGCCGCGCTCGCGGCGCTGTCGCTGGCGGGCGCGATGACCATGCTGTGGTCGCCCCAACTGGGTTTGCCGGTGCCGGCGAATCTGGCTGAATGGGGTGGCCTCGCCGGGGGCATGGGCTTTGCCATGAGCAATGTGTTGATTCTCAAGACGAGCCGTGTGCTGCCCGGGATGAAGGCGGAAATGCGCACCGCGACGATTTTTGGCGGCGCTGCCATCTTCAGCGCCTGCGCGTCGTTATTCGAGGCGATGCCCGCGCCGCCCACCGGCGCGCACCTGGGCGTGGCGGCCTTGCTGGTGCTGGGCCTCGGTTTCCTGTTGGCGTCCAATAACATGCTGGTGCAATACGGCATGGCGCGCATCCCGGCGAACCGCGCATCGATCATCATGCTGTTCGAAATCGTGGTGACGGCGCTGTCTGCATGGCTCTTTGCCGGCGAGACCCCCGGGCCGCGCGAATGGGCGGGCGGCGCGTGCATCGTGCTGGCGTCGGCGTTGTCGAGTTGGGTGCATCGCACTAAGCTCGACCCTAAGCGCCAGGACCGCTCACGCGCGATGGTATGATTGCCCCTGCTTGCCGTCGCGCGCCTTGCCGGGCGTGCGCGGCGCCCGTATCGCGGGGTTCGTGTGGGTCGTTTCGCAGTGGCTGGGAACGGCACGCGCGGCCCTTGCGATCCACCTTTATTTTCCCTTTTCAATCAGCGATATCGCCGTGCGTCTGACCTCGATCAAACTCGCTGGCTTCAAGTCATTCGTCGATCCCACGCATTTCCAGGTTCCGGGCCAGCTTGTCGGCGTGGTCGGTCCCAATGGTTGCGGCAAGTCCAACATCATCGACGCCGTGCGCTGGGTGCTCGGCGAATCGCGCGCTTCCGAGCTGCGCGGCGAGTCGATGCAGGACGTGATCTTCAACGGCTCTACTGCGCGCAAGCCGGGCAGCCGCGCCAGCGTCGAACTCGTGTTCGACAACGCCGACGGCCGTGCCGCCGGCCAGTGGGGGCAGTATGCCGAAATCGCCGTCAAGCGCGTGCTGACACGCGACGGCACTTCGAGCTACTACATCAACAACCTGCCGGCGCGCCGCCGCGACATCCAGGACATCTTCCTCGGCACCGGTCTCGGGCCGCGGGCGTACGCCATCATCGGGCAGGGCATGATTGCGCGCCTGATCGAGGCGAAGCCTGAAGAACTGCGCGTGTTCCTGGAGGAAGCCGCGGGCGTCTCGAAGTACAAGGAACGCCGCCGCGAGACCGAGAGCCGTCTGCACGACACGCGTGAGAATCTGACGCGGGTGGAAGACATCGTCCGTGAACTCGGCACGAACCTCGAAAAGCTCGAAGGTCAGGCAGTTGTCGCGACGAAGTTCAAGGAACTGCAGGCCGACGGCGAAATGAAGCAGCGCCTCTTGTGGCTGCTGCGCAAGAACGAAGCCGGCGGCGAACAGGAACGCCAGCAACGCGCCATCGAACAGGCGCAGATCGACCTCGAAGCCCAAACCGCGAAGCTGCGCGAAGTCGAAGCGCAGCTGGAAACGCTGCGTGTGGCGCACTATTCGGCGAGCGATGCGATGCAGGGTGCGCAAGGCGCACTCTACGAGGCGAACGCCGAAGTGAGCCGGCTCGAGGCCGAGATCAAGTTCATCGTCGAATCGCGCAACCGCGTCCAGGCGCAGATCGCCGCGCTGAACGCGCAGCGCGAGCAGTGGCAGTCGCAGGCCCAGAAGGCCCAGGACGACCTCGAAGACGCTGCGGAACAACTGGCGGTGGCGGAAGAAAAGGCCGCGCTTGCCGAAGACGAAGCTGCTGCGAAGCACGACGCGATGCCCGCTCTCGAAGCCCGTTGGCGCGATGCGCAGACGCAGCTGAACGAAGAGCGCGGTGGCATTGCACAGACCGAGCAGGCGCTCAAGCTGGAGGCCGCGCATCAGCGCAATGCCGACCAGCAGCTGCAGCAGTTGCAGCAGCGTCATGAGCGGTTGAAGCTGGAAGCGGGCGGTCTCGACGCGCCGGACGAAACCCAGCTCGAAGAGCTGCGCATGCAGTTGGCCGAGCACGAAGAGATTCTTAACGACGCCCAGGCGCGCCTCGCCGATGCCCAGGAAACGCTGCCGCGCCTCGACGGCGAACGGCGCAGCGCCCAGGAGCGCGTGCAGTCGGAAACGGCGCAGATTCATCAGCTCGACGCGCGCCTTGCTGCGCTCAAGCAGTTGCAGGAAAACGTCCAGACCGAAGGCAAGATCCAGCCGTGGCTCGAGAAGCATGAGCTGAACGGTTTGCCACGCCTTTGGAAGAAGCTGCACGTTGAAGCAGGCTGGGAAACCGCGCTGGAATCGGTGTTGCGCGAGCGTCTCGCCGCGCTGGAAGTGTCGAATCTCGACTGGGTCAAGGCCTTCGCGACCGATGCGCCGCCCGCCAAGCTCGCCTTTTACGCACCGCCGGCAGCTGGAGCGCCGGTCACGACGCCGCCTGCCTTGCGGCCGCTGCTGTCGCTGGTGCGCATTGACGACGCGGGCCTGCGCGCGGTGTTGAACGACTGGCTGGGTCTCGCTTTTGTCGCCGACGATCTTGCCCAGGCGCTCTCGCTGCGTTCGCAATTGCCGGAAGGCGGCTCGTTCGTCGTCAAGGCGGGCCATGTGGTGACGCGCGTCGGCGTGCAACTCTATGCTGCCGATTCCGAGCAGGCCGGCATGCTGGCCCGTCAGCAGGAAATCGAAAATCTGACGCGCCAGGTGCGCGCCCAGGGGCTGCTCGCGGACGAAGCCAAGACGGCGGCGATTCGCGCCGAGGCGGCTCACACGCAGGCATCGCAAACCTTGACGGACGTGCGCCAGCAGGCCGAGCGCGCGACCCAGCGCGTGCACGCGCTGCAGATGGATGTGCTGAAGCTCACCCAGGCGCATGAGCGCTACATGCAGCGCAGCACGCAGATTCGCGAAGAGCTCGAAGAGATCACCGCACAGATCGACGAGCAGCGCGCCTTGCGCGGCGAGTCGGAAGCGAACTTCGAACGTCACGACGCCGAACTGGCCGAATTGCAGGCGCGCTTCGAAGACAACCAGTTGGCCTTCGAAGCACTCGATGAAGAACTGACGGCTGCGCGAGCGCAGTCTCGCGATCTTGATCGGGCTGCCACCGATGCACGCTTTGCCGCGCGCAATATGGCGAACCGCATCGACGAACTGAAGCGCAGCATTCAGGTGGCGCACGAACAGAGCGAACGGGTTGCCGCATCGCTCGAAGACGCGCGGGCCGAACTCGAAACGATTAATGAGCAGACCGCGCATACGGGTCTGCAAGGCGCGCTGGAGATCCGGGCGGTCAAGGAAGAGGCGCTGCATGCCGCGCGGCTTGAGTTGGACGACCTGACCGCCAAGCTGCGCGCTGCCGACGAGACGCGTCTCACGGCAGAACGGGCGCTGCAGCCGCTGCGCGACCGCATTACCGAGCTGCAGTTGAAGGAACAGGCCGCGCGCTTGAACGCCGAGCAGTTCATCGAACAGCTCGCCGCAGCAGGTGTCGACGAGGCCGAATTGCAGGCCAGGTTGACACCGGACATGAAGCCCTCCTACCTGCAAGGCGAAGTCACGCGGCTGAACAACGCGATCGCTGCGCTGGGTCCGGTGAATATGGCCGCGCTCGACGAACTGAAGGCCGCTACCGAGCGCAAGAGCTTCCTCGATGCGCAGTCGGCTGACCTGAACAGCGCAATCGAAACGCTGGAAGACGCGATTCACAAGATCGATCAGGAAACCCGCACGCTGCTGCAGGGCACCTTCGATCAGGTCAACCTGCATTTCGGCGAACTGTTCCCGCGTCTGTTCGGCGGCGGCCAGGCCAAGCTGATCATGACTGGCGACGAAATCCTCGACGCCGGCGTGCAGGTCATGGCGCAACCGCCGGGCAAGAAGAACTCGACGATTCACTTGCTGTCGGGCGGCGAGAAAGCGCTGACCGCGACGGCACTCGTGTTCGCGATGTTCCAGTTGAATCCGGCGCCGTTCTGTCTGCTCGACGAAGTGGACGCGCCGCTCGACGACGCCAACACGGAGCGCTTTGCCAATCTGGTGCGCGCGATGTCGGACAAGACCCAGTTCCTGTTCATCTCGCACAACAAGATCGCGATGGAAATGGCCCAGCAACTGATCGGCGTGACGATGCAGGAGCAGGGTGTGTCGCGGATCGTCGCGGTCGACATGGAAACGGCCGCCGGTTTCGCCCAGAATATCGTTTGATACGGACGGCGCGAGCCTGCGCCCCCGCTGCGGCAAGCTTGCCGCGCGGCGCAGGCTCAGACGCCGCGCAAACAGAAGAATTGCTGATGGAGCATGCATGGACGAGTTGACACTCGGTTTGATCGGCGCGGGTGCCGTGGTGGTCGGGGGCGTGGTGGTCTACAACGCATGGCAAGGCGCGAAGGTGCGCCGCCGGATGCCGCGGCCGATGCCGGCCGATACTGCCGAGGCCTTTGCACGGGAAGACCAGGAAGAACAAAGCCCGTTCATCGAACCGGCCCGGCCGACCACTCGCCGCGAGCCCGTGTCGGATGACGCGACCGATACCGGGTCGCGCGTCGAACCTACCTTCGGCACGGCGCCGCCGCTCGACACCCCCGCGGATATCCAGGCCGAGACGACTACGCCGAATGGTTTCCCCGAGCCGCAAAGCGAGGACGTGCCCACTGGTGCCGACGAGCCCTCTGAGCCGATTATGCCGGCCGCGACGACGATCTCTTCTGCACCGCCTGCGATCGTGGATCGGCGCATTGATTGCATCGTGCCGATTCGTCTCGCCGGTCCGCTGGCAGGCGACAAGGTGATTCCGCTTGCGCAACGTCTGCGCCGTGCGGGCAGCAAGCCGGTGCATATTGAGGGCAAGCCGGAAGGCGGCGGCGCATGGGAACTGCTGCAGAACGGCGTGCGCTACGAAGAACTGCGTGCAGCCGCGCAACTGGCCAACCGCAGTGGTCCGCTGAACGAACTGGAGTTTTCCGAGTTCGTCACGGGCGTGCAGCAGTTTGCCGATGCCATCGACGCGGCTCCCGAATTCCCCGACATGATGGAAACGGTGGCGATGGCACGCGAGCTGGACGGTTTCGCCGCCCAATGCGATGCGCAACTGTCGATCAACGTGCTGTCGGACGGGGCGCCGTGGTCGGCGAACTATGTGCAGGCCGTGGCTTCGCAGGACGGCCTGCTGCTTTCGCGCGACGGCACGCGTTTCGTCAAGCTCGACGCCCGGCAAAGCCCGGTGTTCATGCTGCAGTTCGGCGATACCAACTTCCTGCGCGACGACCTCACATACAAGGGCGGCCAGATGATCACGCTGGTGCTCGACGTGCCGGTGGCCGATGAAGACATCCTGCCGTTCCGGCTGATGTGCGACTACGCGAAGTCGCTGTCGGAGCGGATTGGCGGCCGGGTGGTGGACGATGGGCGCCGTCCGCTGCCGGAAACGTCGTTGCTGGCGATTGAGAAGCAGTTGATGACGCTGTACGCCAAGCTGGAGCAAGCTGGGATTCCGGCGGGTTCGCCGGCCACGAGGCGGTTGTTTAGCCAGTAAACTGTTGGCGGTTGCGGCAGCGGGGCTCGCGCAATAATAGGCGCCTCGACTGTGCCGGCGCCCCTTCGACGCCACGATAAAAGCTGCGTATGCCGATCTCGCCAGCGTCGCGCGCACCCTGCTTCAGTCGACCTCCTTCGACCATGCGCCGCCGCTGATCCAAGCCTTGATCGCGGCGACCACCGCTTCATCCTGTCCATTGAAACCGTGATGGCCCATTGCCTCGCACGGGTTGCCGCGTGCGTTTCCGCCGCTGACAGCGATGAAATCATGACCATCGTCCGCGATACGCTTCGCTGCACTGAACGAACAGAGATAGCAGCCGTCGTCTTCGTGATGCACGAAGAGCTGGCGAGCGTGGATCTCGCCGTAGTTGAAGCCGGCCAGCGGTAGCGCCTGACCACGTGCTGGACTGCTTAGCGTCGAGGTATGGACGACCGCGTCCCAGGTATCGGGCAGCGCCCGGCCGACAAACGCCGAAGAAATCGTCCCCCGACTTGTGCCGACGAGCACGAGTTTCGCCTGCGGAAAGCGCGTGCGCAGGTCGGCCGCGACACGCGCGAGGTCCTGTGCATGGCGCGGCGACGCGCGGAAGCTGTCGGAGTAGCCGCCAGGCTGATCGGACGGCGTATCGACCAGTGCAGTGGCAAAGCGGTCGTCGACCAGCAAGGTGCGCGCTCGCACGAGGAAGTTTTTCTTCAGACCCAGCCTGATAGTGCCGTCGCTCGCCTGTGCCAGTTGCAATGCCCCGTCGCCGCCCGCGAACATGACGAGAACCCAGTCGGGGTGACTGTCGTCCTTTTGCGTTAGCAGGTATGAGATCGTCGCGCTGTCCGCTAGAGGGACGGTGACGACCTGTTCGAGCGCGCACGCGGGCGCGGCGTGCCAGACGCACAGCGCAATGCAAAGCGACATGGCGAACGAGGCCAGCCGCCCGAGACCACGTCTGATCACAGTAAAACCCGTCATGGTTGTCCTTCGGTGGATATGCCAGAGCGGCATGTGGCTCATGCGCTTACAGTCGCATTCCGCTCCGCGAGTGTCAATGCAACACAGCGCACGTTAGCCGTCTGGCCAGGGCTAGCCCACGATCGGTGAGGCGGCGTACGAAACTGGCCATCCGGCCAATGTCCACGGCGGGCGGTTCCTGAGATAATCTGAGGTCTGAATTTCACCGGCGGATCTTCTCAAAGCATGGCCCGAACCACCGTCCCTGACCCAGCAACGAGCAGCCCGGCCAAGCGTGCTGCGTGGTTGCGCGCGGAACTCGAACGCGCGAACCACGCGTACTACGTACTCGACCAGCCGGATCTGCCGGATGCGGAATACGACAAGCTCTTCAAGGAGCTTCAACAGATCGAGACGGCGCATCCGGATCTGATCACGCCGGACTCGCCTACCCAGCGCGTCGGCGGCGAGGCCGCGAGCGGCTTCGAACCGGTCCTGCACGACCAGCCGATGCTCTCGCTGAACAATGGCTTTGCCGACGAAGACATCGCGGCGTTCGACAAACGCATTGCCGATGCGCTCGGCAAAACGCCGGTCAGTTACGCCTGCGAGCTCAAGTTCGACGGCCTGGCCATTTCGCTGCGCTATGTGGACGGGCACTTCGTGCAGGCCTCCACACGCGGTGACGGCACGACCGGCGAAGACGTGACCGGCAATGTCCGCACGATCCGGTCCATTCCGTTGGCCCTCAAAGGTAAGCGTGTGCCGAAGGTGCTCGACGTGCGCGGTGAAGTGCTGATGTTCAAGCGCGATTTCGAACGTCTCAACGAGCGGCAACGTGCGGCGGGTCTCAAGGAATTTGCCAACCCGCGTAACGCCGCGGCCGGTAGTTTGCGCCAGCTCGATTCGAAGATCACGGCGCAGCGCCCGCTGTCTTTCTTCGCCTATGGGATCGGTGTGCTCGACGGCGAGCCGATGCCGGCTACCCATAGTGCGCTGCTCGATTGGTATGGCGAAATGGGCTTGCCGGTCAACAGCGAGCGAGCGGTGGTGGAGGGCGTGGAGGGGCTGCTGGGGTTCTTCCATAAGGTGGGCGAGAAGCGCGACGGGCTACCGTACGATATCGACGGCGTGGTGTACAAGGTCAACGCCCGCGACGAGCAAGACGTGCTCGGCTTTGTCTCGCGCGCCCCACGCTTTGCGCTTGCGCACAAGTTTCCGGCCCAGGAAGCGCTGACGAAGCTGCTGGCGATCGACGTGCAGGTTGGCCGTACTGGAGCAATCACGCCGGTGGCACGTCTCGAGCCGGTGTTCGTCGGCGGCGCGACGGTGACGAATGCCACGTTGCACAACGAAGACGAAGTGCGCCGCAAAGATATCCGTATCGGCGATACCGTGATCGTGCGGCGCGCCGGCGACGTGATCCCGGAAGTGGTGAGCGCGCTCATGGACCGGCGTCCGGCAGACGCCACTGAGTTTGTGATGCCCACGCAGTGTCCAATTTGCGGCTCGGCTATCGAACGTCTGCCTGACGAGGCAATCGCCCGCTGCACGGGCGGCCTGTTTTGTCCGGCGCAGCGCAAGCAGGCCCTGTGGCATTTCGCGCAACGCCGCGCGCTGGATATCGACGGGCTCGGCGAGAAGATCATCGACCAACTGGTCGAACTGAAGCTCGTGCGTACGCCGGCCGATCTGTTTAACCTCGGTTTTGCGACGTTGGCGGAGCTCGACCGCTTCGCCGAAAAGTCCGCGCAGAACCTGCTCGACTCGCTCGAAAAGGCCAAGCACACCACTCTTGGACGTTTCCTGTACGCGCTCGGAATTCGTCAGGTGGGCGAATCGACGGCTAAGGATCTGGCAAAGCACTTCGGTTCGCTCGATCCAATCATGAACGCCACGGTCGAGGAACTACTGGAAGTGAATGATGTAGGACCGGTGGTGGCCGAGTCGATTCATCAGTTTTTCGCCGAAGAGCACAACCGGACGGTGATCGAGCAGTTGCGCGCGCCTGGCAAGGTGACCTGGCCGGAAGGGCCGCCGGCGCCCAAGGCGCCACAAGGCTTGCTGGCGGGCAAGACGATTGTGCTGACGGGCACTTTACCGACGCTGGCCCGTGAAGAAGCCAAGGAAATGCTTGAAGCAGCGGGCGCCAAGGTGGCCGGTTCGGTGTCGAAGAAAACCGATTACGTCGTGGCTGGCGCCGAGGCAGGCAGCAAACTTGTGAAAGCTGAGGAACTCGGCATCCCGGTACTCGACGAAGATGGTATGCGTAAGCTCCTGGAGGGGCAGATAACATGATCCGCGAAATTCTCAAGATGGGCGATCCGCGTCTTTTGCGCATCGCCGCTCCGGTCGACCACTTCGACACGCCCGACCTGCATGCCCTCATCAAGGACATGTTCGAGACCATGCACGACGCCAATGGCGCGGGGCTCGCTGCGCCGCAGATCGGGGTCGATCTGCAGGTCGTGATTTTCGGTTTTGGGCACAACGAACGCTATCCGGATGCGCCGCCGGTGCCGGAAACGGTATTGATCAATCCGACCATTACCCCGGTGTCGCAGGATATGGAAGAGGGTTGGGAAGGCTGTCTTTCGGTACCGGGTCTGCGCGGCGCCGTCAGCCGTTTTTCGATGATCCGCTATCACGGCTTCGACCAGTTCGGCAATCCGATAGACCGTGTCGCCGAAGGCTTCCATGCCCGCGTCGTCCAGCACGAGTGCGATCACCTGATCGGCAAGCTCTACCCGATGCGGATCAACGATTTCGCGAAGTTCGGCTTCACGGAAGTGCTGTTTCCGGATCTGGATCCGAATAGCGACGACTGAGCGCGAAGGGTGGCCGTGAGGCCTCCGAGCGTTCGATCGCCTTGATAGAAAAAGAAAGCCCACGCATTTGCGTGGGCTTTTGCACATCGGCCGGATGGGTGCTTACAGCGCACCTCGGCACAGCGCTCGACGCGTGCGGCGGCCGGCCCGTCACACGGCTATACGATCAGACTCAGAACGACTCGTCGTGCGCCAGGTAGCGCCATTGCCCCGGCGGCAACGCACCGAGCGGCACGCTGCCCATACGCACGCGTTTGAGGCCGACTACTTCCAGGCCGACCAGCTCGCACATGCGCCGGATCTGACGTTTCTTGCCTTCACGCAGCACGAAGCGCAACTGTTCGCCGTTCTGCCAGCTAACCTTGGCCGGCTTGAGCGGCACGTCGTCGAGTTCCAGACCGTGACGCAGCAACTCGAGGCTTTCGAGGGGGAAGTGCTTGTCGATCTCGGTCGTCATGTCGCCGTAGGTCACGCGCACCAGATACTCCTTCTCGACCTCCGAATGCCCGCCGATCAGCCGTTTCGCGATCCGGCCGTCCTGGGTCAGTACCAGCAGGCCGGTGGAGTCGATGTCGAGCCGGCCCGCCGGAGCAAGCTGACGCAGATGCGATACCGAGAAACGGATATCCGAGTTGTCGGCTTCCCAGCGGTTTTCCGGTGTAACGAGCGTGACGGCTGGCTGGTAGCCGTCTTCCGCCTGACCCGAGACATAGCCAACCGGCTTATGGATGAGGATCGTGACGAGGCGTGCCTGAATCGCCTGCGCGGCCGGGTCGATCTCGATGCGCTGGTCCGGGCGGACCTTGGAGCCGAGCGTGTCGATTTTTTCACCATCGACGCGCACCCAGCCGTTTTCGATCCACTCGTCCGCTTCGCGGCGAGAACACAGCCCAAGCTCCGACATCAGCTTCGACAGCCGTAACGTGCCGGGGGCATCGTCGCGATCGCGGCGATGCGCGGTGGCCGGGGGCGGAGCGGATCCTTCACTGCGCTCGGGGCGCGCTGGTTTGCCGGCGCGCGGCGGACGCTCCGAATGTTCTGCGCGTGGCGGCCGATCGCCGAACCCGCGTGCGGCAGGTGCTCGTGCTCCACGATCCTCGCGCGGCGCGCGTTCGGCGCGATCTCCGTACGCACGCTTGACGGGCGCGGCGAAAGAACGCTCGCCGCGCTCGGAAACATTGCGCTCACCGGAAGCCGAGCGACCTTCGCGGCCACCTGGTGTGCTTCGGCGTGCGCTTTCGTCGCGCGGTGCCCGCTCGAACGTGCGGCGCTCGTCGGAACCGCTGCGGCCTGCGCCAAAGCGCGGGCGCTCGGACGTGCCACGTTCGCGCGACTCTCCACGTTCGTTGTGTCCCGGGCTTTCTCCACGGGGACCGGTGTTGAAGCTGCCGCCGGCGCGCGGGCCGGTTGGGCGGCGGGCATCGTCTGCGCTGCGAGGGCCACGCGGTGCGCCAAATGCCGGGCGGCCGGTGCCTTCGTCGCGGGCGAAGCGTGCTGGCCGCTCGCCTTCAGCGCGGCGCGGCGCGCGGTCGCCCTCAGAACGGCGCGGAGCGCCGCTGGGGCCGTCGCGACGAGGCGCTCGCTCGCTTCGCTCACCCGCTGCGAAACTGCGCGGTGGGCGTTCGGTCCGTTCACCGTCGAACTTGCGCGGCGGACGTTCAGTCCGCTCGCCGTCGAACTTGCGCGGCGGACGTTCAGTTCGCTCGCCGTCGAACTTGCGCGGCGCACGCTCTGCGCGCTCACCCTCAAACCTCCGCGGCGCACCCGCATCACCATCACGCCGCGGCGGCCGATCCGACGACGTACGCCGTGCAGCGCCACTAGCCCCCGCATCGCGATCGCGCGAAAAAGAACCCTCCGCACGCGGCGGCCGCGCGCCACCTTGCGTGCGCCCAGCGCCGCCCGCAAAACCCACAGACTTACCCGCCGGTCGCTTACCGGTGTCCGCCGGTTTGGCTTCCCGCCCACCGGCGGCCGGCGTGGCGGGCCGCGGCCCGGCAGGGCGCGTCGGCTTACGCGCGGTCGTACTACCCGAGCGAACAGGGGCGCGTTCGGACGAAGCCGACCGCGGATGCTTGGCTGTCAATTTGACTCGCATGAAATCTCACACTGCGATCGCGCGCAGCAGTTCGGTCTCGACCTGAATTTGCAGGCGGTTGTCCGAGAGGCCGCGTCCATCCAGCAGGAACACGTCCTCTACGCGTTCGCCGAGCGTATTGATCCGCGCCGATTGGACGCCGACCTGGTGCTCGGCCAGCACGCGCGCGATCGAATAAAGAAGGCCTGGCCGGTCGTTCGCCGACACGGACAGGATGTAGTACTGGCCACGTTCGTCGGCCCGAAGGTCGACGCGCGGCGTCACAGGGAAGGTCCGCGACAGGCGCGACAGGCGCCCCTTCGACGGATCCGGCAGCAGGGTGCCGTCCGCCGTGAGGCGCGCGGTCAGTTCCTGTTCCACCAGATTGGCGATGTCACGATAATGCACGTCTTCTTCGGTGTGCTGGACAATAAAATTATCCAGCGCGTAGCCGTGCCGGGTCGTGCTGACGCGAGCGTCGAGCACCGACAGGCCGTTCTTGTCGAAGTACGCGCAGATACCGGCAAAGAGGTCAGGGCGGTCCTTCACATAAACCAGCACCTGCAGGGCTTCGCCGACTGGCGACGGACGCGCGCGGACGATCGGCGTAGGCGTCTCGACATGACGGTACAGCACACGCGTTTGCCACGCGATATCCGCCGCGTCGTGACGCAGAAAATAGCCGACGTCCAGCTTGTCCCACAGCGCCTGGTGCGCGTTCTCCGGTACCGTTTCGAGCCGCAGCAGCGCAAGCGCCTCCTCCTGACGCGATTTCAGTTCGGAGTGCGCATCAGGGCGTGCGCCGCCGAGCACCGCAAGCGTGGCCCGGTACAGGTCTTCGAGCAGCTTGCCTTTCCAGCCATTCCAGACCTTCGGACTGGTGCCGCGAATATCGGCGACGGTCAGCAGGTACAGCGCCGTCAGACGCCGTTCGGTGCCCACCTGCTCCGCAAAGCGCTTGATGACTTCAGGGTCGCTCGTGTCCTGCTTCTGCGCGACCTGGCTCATCGTCAGGTGGTGCTGGACCAGCCACACCACCAGATCGCCATCGCCGTTTTCGATGCCGTGTTCGCGGCAAAAGCGCCGCGCGTCGGCCATGCCGAGCGTGGAGTGGTCGCCGCCGCGGCCCTTGGCGATGTCGTGGAACAGCGCCGCCACGTACAGCACCCACGGACGCTCGAAGTTGGCGATCAGCTGGCTGCAGAACGGGTACTCGTGCGCATGTTCCGCAATCGCGAAGCGGCGCAGGTTGCGCAGCACCATCAGGATATGCTGGTCGACCGTGTAGACGTGATACAGGTCATGCTGCATCTGCCCGACGATACGACGGAAATTCAGCAGATAGCGCCCGAGGACGCTCGTCTGGTTCATCAACCGCAGCGCGTGCGTGATGCCGGCGGGCTGCTTCAGAATTTCCATGAACAGATGCCGGTTTTCCGGATCGCGGCGCCAGTGCTGATCCATCGCGTCGCGCGCGTTGTAGATCGCGCGTAGCGTGCGCGCCGAGAGACCCTTCACCCCAGGCGTTTGCTCGTAGAGCAGAAATGCTTCGAGGATCGCGTTTGGCTCGCGTTCGAACACGTCGTCGCGGGCGATTTCGAGCATGCCCTGTTTCTCGACGAAACGCTCCGAAAGAACTCGTGTGATACCACTCGTGTTCGGGAACAGTTGCGCTTCGATATTCTGGATCAGGATCGTCGACAACTGGGTGACTGCCTTGGCAGCCCAGTAGTAGCGGCGCATCAACTGCTCGCTGGCGCGCTTGGTGGCGGTCGGCTTGTAGCCGAAGCTTTCGGCCACTGCCGTCTGCAGGTCGAACACCAGAATGTCCTGGCGCCGTCCCGCAATCACGTGCAGGCGGGCGCGTAGCGCCTTCAGAAAACCCTCGTTGCGCTCGAGTTCGCGTGCTTCGCGCTCGGTAATCAGGCCGCGCGTTTCCAGTTCCTGCCAGCTGCTGCCGAAGCTAGCCGCCTGGGTCACCCACAGGATCAGTTGCAGATCGCGCAGGCCGCCGGGGCTTTCCTTGATGTTCGGCTCGAGCGCGTAGGGCGTGTCCTGGAATTTGGCATGCCGCTGGCGCATCTCCAGCACTTTCGCCTGGAAGAACGCGCGTGGATCGAGCGCCTCCCGATAACGTTGCGCGAATTCATCGAATAGCGCGCTGCTGCCGGTAATACGGCGCGCTTCCAGCAACGAGGTGCGCACGGTGACGTCATTGGCCGCCTCTTCGAGGCACTGCGAGACGGAGCGCACGCTGCTGCCGAGTTCGAGTCCGAGATCCCACGCGAGGCTGATAAAGCGCTCGATGCGTGCTTCGAGATGCGCGATCGGCTGATCGGGCAGCAAGACAAGAATGTCGATGTCCGAATGCGGCGCCAGTTCGCCGCGTCCGTACCCGCCTACCGCCAGCAGGGCGAGGGACGGCGGCAGGTCGCAGGCGTTCCATGCGGCGCGCAGCGACTCGTCTGTGGTGCGCGCGAGGGCGGCCATCAACGATTCGACGTTGGTTGCCAGCCTGAAGCGATCCAGCAGCCTGGCTTTGGCCACCTTGTAGTCGGCTTTGAGCGATGTGGCATCGGAAGGGGCGACGGCTGGAACACTGCTCATGGGCGCGCGTGAGTGGGAACGAGAGGCGGTCAGGCCGTGGTGGCGGAAGCGACAACCGGCGGACGCGCCGGGGTGCCGGCCGAGACGGTCAGCACGTCGTAACCGCTTTCGGTCACGAGCACCGTATGTTCCCACTGCGCGGACAGGCTGCGGTCCTTGGTCTTCACAGTCCACTGATCCGGCATGGTACGGATGTCGCGGCGGCCCGCGTTGATCATCGGCTCGATCGTGAAGATCATGCCCGCCTGCAACTCGAAGCCTGTGCCCGGACGGCCGTAGTGCAGGATCTGCGGATCTTCGTGAAACACCGTGCTGATCCCGTGGCCGCAATATTCGCGCACTACGCTGTAGCCTTGACCTTCAGCGTGCCGCTGGATCGCATAGCCAATGTCGCCGAGATGGGCGCCAGGCCGGACCTGGTCGATGCCGAGCCACATGCACTCGAAGGTGGTCTGCACGAGGCGTTTGGCCAGAATCGAACCTTCGCCGACGATAAACATGCGGCTCGTGTCGCCGAAGTAGCCTTCCTTGATGACGGTGATGTCGATGTTCAGCGCGTCGCCGTTCTTCAGCGTCTTGTCGCCCGGGATGCCGTGGCAGATCACGTCGTTGACGGAAATGCAGGTGGCCTTCGGATAGGGCGGGTAGCCGGGCGGCTGATAATTCAGCGGCGCCGGAACCGTGCCCTGTTCCTTCAGCATGTATTCGTGGCACAGACGGTCGAGTTCGCCGGTGGTGATGCCGGCGGTGACGAACGGGGTAATGTAGTCGAGCACTTCGCTTGCGAGGCGGCAGGCGACGCGCATCTGCGCGATATCGTGGTCGTTTTTGAGCGTAATAGCCATGAGTCGGGCCTGAAATGCGGTTATTTAAAGATTATCGCACCATATTCCGGCTCCCGCTGGCTTTTGAGAGGGCTGACGGCCCCGTCGCCGGGTGCAACCCGCCCGCCGTTTCGGGGCTGCCGGTCGGGTTGAGTCTGCCGATAGTCACGTGCTATAATCTCTGGCTAAGTCGCTCCACATTATTCTATTTTGTGGAAAAGACCCGCCTGTAGCGATAGTTGCCTGCGCTACAGGGGATTTCAAGGCAGCAGACTCGCAAGCCGGCAGCACCCAGGGTGTCCGCCGCGTCAGGTCCTCGCATATGGCGAAGACGGCGCGGTAGATGCAGCAGCCGGCTTAAGACCCAACCCTCGCGGAGATTTTCATGGCAGTTACCATGCGTCAAATGCTGGAAGCAGGTGTCCACTTCGGCCACCAAACGCGCTTCTGGAACCCGAAGATGGCCCCCTTCATTTTCGGCCATCGCAACAAGATTCACATCATCAACCTCGAAAAGACGCTGCCGATGTACAACGACGCACTGAAGTATGTGCGTCAGCTGGCAGCTAATCGCGGCACGATCCTGTTTGTCGGCACGAAGCGTCAGTCGCGCGACACGATCGCCGAAGAGGCACAACGCGCGGGCATGCCGTTCGTCAATGCACGCTGGCTCGGCGGCATGCTGACCAACTTCAAGACGCTGAAGGTTTCGATCAAGCGCCTGAAGGACATGGAAGCAGCGCTGGAAGCCGGTGAAACGGAACGCATGAGCAAGAAGGAAGCGCTGCTGTTCGAACGCGAAATCGCCAAGCTGCAAAAGTCGATTGGCGGCGTGAAGGATATGGGCGGCATTCCGGACGCCATTTTCGTGGTTGACGTCGGCTACCACAAGATTGCCGTGACCGAAGCCAACAAGCTTGGCGTGCCGGTTATCGCCGTGGTCGACACGAACCACTCGCCGGAAGGCATCGACTACGTGATCCCGGGTAACGACGACGCCAGCAAGGCAGTCGCTCTGTACACGGCTGGCGTGGCTGACGCGATCCTCGAAGGCCGTGCAAACGCGGTCAACGAAGTGGTGCAGGCTGCTCGCGGCGGTGACGGCGACGAGTTCGTCGAGGTCAACTCGGAAGCGTAAGGCTGCCCTGTGTCCGGCAAAAAAGGGGGCTTTCTACAGGCCCCCTTTTTTTAAGTCATGACACCTGGCTACAGTACAGTGCGAGAAAAATTCGCGTTGTGCGGAAACGAATTCTTGCCGCCGGCATCGAAGTGCGGGCGGTGTGTGAAAGACAGACTCTAGGAGCAAATGATGGCGGCAATTACCGCAAGCATGGTTGCAGAACTGCGCGCGAAGACCGACGCGCCCATGATGGAATGCAAGAAGGCGCTGACGGAAGCCGACGGCGACATGGAGCGCGCTGAAGAACTGCTGCGCGTGAAGCTCGGCAACAAGGCCAGCAAGGCCGCTTCGCGCGTCACCGCTGAAGGCGTGATCGCGTCGTTCATCGGCGGCAACGTCGGTGCGATCGTCGAACTGAACTGCGAAACCGACTTCGTTTCGAAGAACGACGACTTCCTGGCGTTCTCGAAGCAGATCGCCGAACTGGTCGCTGCCAAGAACCCGGCTGACGTCGCTGCACTGGCAGCCCTGCCGCTGGAAGGATCGACGGTCGACGCAGTGCGCCTCGCGCTGGTCGGCAAGATCGGCGAGAACCTGTCCATCCGCCGTTTCGTGCGTTTCGAAACCGCCAACAAGCTGGCTGCGTACCTGCACGGCACGCGTATCGGCGTGCTGGTCGAGTACACCGGCGCGGACGAGCAGGTCGGCAAGGACGTCGCCATGCACATCGCGGCCATGAAGCCGGTCTCGCTGTCGGCAGACGAAGTCCCGGCAGATCTGATCGCCAAGGAACGTAGCATTGCTGAACAGAAGGCTGCAGAATCGGGCAAGCCGGCTGAAATCGTCGCCAAGATGGTCGACGGCAGCGTGCAGAAGTACCTGAAGGAAGTGTCGCTGCTGAACCAGACGTTCGTTAAGAACGACAAACAGACGATCGAACAGATGCTGAAGGCCGCCGGCGCAAGCGTGCAGAAGTTCGCGCTGTTCGTGGTCGGCGAAGGCATCGAGAAGAAACAGGACGACTTCGCAGCAGAAGTGGCCGCTCAAGTGGCTGCTGCAAAGCAACAATAAGCATCGCCTAAGTTTCACGCTGTACCGTTGGATCCGCGGTGGGGCAAGACCTCGCCGCGGTCGGCAGCGCCGCAAGGCGGTGCGCGGGTTGACCCTCGCCGTGCCGCCGCCGCTGGCGAACCCTAGGGTTCGTCAATTTGGCGGCGCTTGCCCGAATCAGCATTTCACCCCTACAGTTAGTTCCTTGTTGTTGCCCTGTTCTGCGCGATCTGGATACCCCTATGCCCACTGCCTATAAACGCGTCCTGCTCAAACTCTCCGGTGAAGCTCTGATGGGCGATGATGCCTTTGGCATCAATCGCGCAACGATCGAAAGAATGGTGGCGGACGTGGCCGAGGTCGTGCGGCTCGGTACGCAGCTGGCCGTGGTGATCGGCGGCGGCAATATTTTCCGTGGCGTGGCAGGCGGCGCGGCCGGTATGGACCGTGCGACGGCTGACTACATGGGGATGCTGGCCACGATGATGAACGCGCTGGCGCTGCAGGACGCGATGCGCCACGCCGGTATCGAGGCGCGCGTGCAATCCGCGCTGCGCATGGACCAGGTGGTCGAGCCGTACATTCGCCCCCGGGCGATCCGCCAGCTGGAAGAAGGCAAGGTCGTGATCTTCGCGGCCGGTACCGGCAACCCGTTCTTCACGACAGATACCGCAGCGGCGCTGCGCGGTTCGGAAGTGGGTGCGGAAGTCGTGCTGAAGGCCACCAAGGTGGACGGCGTCTATTCGGCCGATCCGAAGAAAGACCCGACGGCAACGCGCTACACGACGATCAGCTTCGACGAGGCGATCGGCCGCAATCTGCAGGTCATGGACGCCACGGCGTTTGCGCTGTGCCGCGACCAGAAACTGCCGATCCGCGTGTTCTCGATTGTCAAGCCGGGTGCGCTAAAGCGCATTGTGCAAGGCGAGGACGAGGGTACGCTCGTCCACGTGTAAACTCTCGTTCACATAACGTGGGCTTTAGCGCGGGCCCGGGCCGCCGCTACTCGCGCGCTGGCCGGCTCGCACCGTTTTGAAGGTTCGGAGGTTTAAAAATGTCTGTGGCTGATATCAGGAAGGGCGTCGAGCAGAAAATGCAGCGCTCGATCGACGCGTTCAAGAACGATCTGTCGAAGATCCGTACGGGCCGTGCACACACGGGCCTGCTCGATCACATCCAGGTCGATTATTATGGCTCGCCGGTGCCGATCTCGCAGGTCGCGAACATGACGCTGATCGACGCGCGTACGATCGGCGTGCAGCCGTGGGAAAAGAAGATGGTGCCGGTCGTCGAAAAGGCGATTCGTGACTCCGATCTGGGCCTGAACCCGGCTACGCAAGGCGACGTGATCCGCGTGCCGATGCCCGCGCTGACCGAAGAACGCCGTCGCGAGCTGACCAAGGTGGCGCGTAGCGAAGCCGAAACGGCCAAGATCGCGGTGCGCAACCTGCGCCGTGATGCCAACGAGCAATTGAAGAAGCTCGTGAAAGACAAGGAAATCTCCGAAGACGACGAGCGTCGTGCCGGTGACGACGTCCAGAAGCTCACGGACAAGTTCGTCACTGAAATCGACAAGCTCGTGACGACCAAAGAAGCCGAGATCATGACGGTTTGAGGCCGTCGGGCTTCAGCATCTTCAGGTCTTTACTTCTTTTTTTGCAGTCACTGTCCCGACGGCCATGACCTATACCAGCTCAACCGTTCGCGTGCCTGATGTCGCGGCGGTGCCGCGACATATCGCGATCATCATGGACGGCAATGGCCGTTGGGCAACGCAACGCCGTCTGCCGCGCGTGGCCGGCCATACGCGCGGCGTCGACGCGGTGCGCGCCGCCGTCGAGGCGTGTGCACGCTCTGGCGTCGAATACCTGACGCTGTTCGCCTTCAGCTCCGAAAACTGGCGCCGTCCAAACGACGAAGTGTCGTTCCTGATGCGCCTGTTCGTGACCGCGCTCGAGCGTGAAGTCGGCAAGCTGCACGCCAACGGCATTCGCCTGCGCGTGGTCGGCGATCTGTCGATGTTCGACAAGCGCATCCAGGATCTGATCCGCCGCGCCGAGACCAAAACCGCCCGCAACACGCGTCTTACTCTCACCATCGCCGCCAACTACGGCGGCCGCTGGGACATCATGCAGGCCACCCGCAAGCTTGCCGAGCAATCGGCGCTGGCGGGCGTGGCCGTCGAAGTGACCGAGGAAACGTTCGCGGAGCATCTCGCCATGGCGTACGCACCGGAACCCGACCTCTTCATCCGCACCGGCGGCGAACAGCGCATCAGCAACTTCCTGCTGTGGCAGCTCGCCTATACCGAGTTCTATTTCACCGACACCTTCTGGCCGGATTTCGACGCCGAGGCGCTGCGCCACGCGATCGATTCTTATGCGGAGCGCGAACGCCGCTTCGGCCGGACGAGCGCCCAGCTCGAGCCGCAATCGCAAAACGTCGATTCGCTTCCATGCTAAAAACCCGTGTTATCACGGCGATCGTTCTGCTGGCTGTGTTTTTGCCGGTCACGCTGTTCGCGCCGGTGGGCGCGTTTGGCGCGCTGATCGCGTTCGTGCTCGTGTTTGCCGCCTGGGAATGGGCGCGTCTTCTGAAAGTCGAGGGCACGGGTCCCGTCATTTATGCGCTGGTCGCGGCGGCCGCGCTCGTCGCGAGCACGCGCCTGGGCACCGGCATGCATCTTCCGCGGCCACTCTTTCAGGCCGCTGCGGTGTTCTGGGTGCTGGCCGGTCCCTACGTGCTGCTGCGCAAGCCAACGCTGGCGCAGGGCGCCTGGCGGCTGTTCCTGTTTATCGTAGGGATCGTCGTGTTCGTGGCCTGCTGGCATGCGCTGGTCGCGGCCAGGATGGCGGGCGTGCCGTTTGTTCTGTCCCTGTTGCTGGTGGTCTGGCTGGCCGATATCGGTGCATACTTTGCGGGTAAGGCGTTCGGGCGGCACAAACTGGCGCCGGCCATCAGCCCCGGTAAGACCTGGGAAGGGGCGATCGGCGGCTGGCTGGCGGTCCTGGTCGTCGCGACGGTAGCCATCCTGGTGCACGCATTCGAGCCGACACTGTATTCTGCGCTGCTGGAGCGCCTTGGCGCGATCCGTACGCTGGTTGCGCTGACCATTCTGGTGGCCTTCAGCGTCGTGGGCGACCTGTTCGAGTCGATGTTAAAACGTCAGGCTGGCGTGAAAGATTCCAGCGGCCTGCTACCGGGCCATGGTGGCGTCCTTGACCGCATCGACGCATTGTTGCCGGTGCTGCCGCTCGCCATGCTGCTGCTCGGCTAGAGAAAGAGATATGCAAAAAAGACTGACACTGCTCGGTTCCACGGGCTCAATCGGAGACAGCACGCTCGACGTCGTCGCGCGTCATCCGGAGCGCTTCTCGGTATATGCGCTCACTGCGCATCGCAACGGCGACAAGCTCGTCGAACAATGCCTGCGTTTCAGGCCCGAAGTGGCCGTGGTCGGCGACGCCGACACGGCGGCGCAAGTCGCCGCGAAGCTGCGCGAAGCCGGCTGCAAGACCGAGGTAACGTACGGCCCGCAGGCGCTCGTCGAGGTTTCGAAGAGCGCCGGTTGCGATACGGTTGTCGCGGCCATCGTCGGCGCGGCGGGACTTGCGCCGAGCCTGGCGGCTGCGCGCGCCGGCAAGCGCATCCTGCTAGCCAACAAGGAAGCGCTGGTGATGTCCGGCGCGATCTTCATGGACGCGGTGCGCGACCACGGCGCTGTCCTGCTGCCGGTCGACAGCGAACACAACGCGATTTTCCAGTGCCTGCCGCGCGAAGCCGCGCTGCATGGCGGCGTCTCGAAGATCATCCTGACCGCGTCGGGCGGCCCGTTCCGCACGCGCGAGCCGGCCAGTCTGGTCAACGTGACACCCGATGAAGCCTGCAAGCACCCGAACTGGGTAATGGGCCGCAAGATCTCGGTCGACTCGGCAACGATGATGAACAAGGGCCTCGAAGTAATCGAAGCGCACTGGCTGTTCGCGCTGCCGGGCGAGCGCATCGAGGTGCTGATTCATCCGCAGAGCGTGATCCATTCGATGGTCTCGTACGCCGACGGTTCGGTACTCGCACAACTTGGCAATCCCGACATGCGTACGCCGATCGCGCACGCACTCGCGTTTCCCGAGCGGGTCGATTCGGGCGTGGCGCAGCTCGACCTCGTGCAGGTCGCCTCGCTATCGTTCGAAAAGCCGGATTACGCCCGTTTCCCGTGTCTGGCGTTGGCCATGAAGGCCCTCGCCGAAGGTGGTCTCGCCAGTGCGGCTTTGAACGCCGCCAACGAGATTGCCGTGGATGCATTCCTGTCGCGCAAGATCGGCTTTATGGCGATCGCGCAAGTGGTCGACGCGGTGCTGAACGCGCTGCCCAATCGTAGCGCCCACGCGCTCGACGACGTGATCGAAGCCGACGCAGCCGCGCGCCGGGCGGCGGCGGATTTTATCCAGCGTTTGCCGCAAGACGCCCTTCGCGCGGAACGTGCCGTCCAGTGAGGCGAATATGAACGTGCTGATCGAGGTGCTCGCCTTCGCGGTCGCGATAGGCGTGCTGGTGGTGGTACATGAGTACGGCCATTACAGCGTGGCGCGCCTGTGCGGCGTGAAAGTACTGCGCTTTTCGATCGGCTTCGGCAAGCCGCTGGTTCAGTGGGTGAGCCCTAAGACGGGCACCGAATGGACGATCGCCGCGTTGCCGTTGGGCGGCTACGTGAAGATGCTCGACGAGCGAGAAGTGGGCGCGCCGATTGATGCCGCCGACCTGCCGCACGCGTTTAACCGTCAGCATGTCGCGAAGCGGTTTGCGATTGTCGCGGCCGGGCCGATCGCCAATTTCATTCTTGCCATTGTGCTGTTCGCCGCCGTGTTTGGCACGGGCGTGAGCGAACCGGCTGCCATCGTTGCTGCGCCGACTCCGAACACACCTGCTGCGCTCGCCGGTTTCGACGGTGGCGAGACGGTGATCGCAGTGCGCAACGCAGATGGCGACGCCGGCTCCAGCGAACCGGTTCGTTCGTGGTCGGACCTGCGCTGGAAGATGCTGGGTGCGGCGTTCGATCATCGCCGCATCATTCTGAGCGCCAAAGACAGCCATGGGACTTTCGATTTCCCGCTGGATCTGCGCGATGTGTCCGAGAAGGATGTCGACGACGATTTCATGTCGCATCTGGGCTTCGAGCCGGGCGGCGGCAAGCTGATCGTGGCGGGCGTGCAGGCCGGCAGTGCGGCGCAGCGCGCGGGCCTCGCCGCCGGTGACCGTCTGCTGTCGATCGACGGCACGCCTACCGATAACGCCACGTCGTTCATCGCCTACATCAAGACGCACGCGGGCAAGAGCGTCACGTTGCAGGTCGCGCGGGGTGGCGATGCACAGCAGGGCGGCAAGACCGAGGACATCCATGTGGTCCCGCTCGCGCAGCACGACGACGCGAGCGGCGCGGAGGTCGGCCGGATCGGTGCGGAACTCGCGACCCAGGTGCCGTCCATCACGGTGCGTTATGGTCCGATCGAAAGTCTGCAGCTGGGCGCGCGCCGCACCTGGGATCTGGCGGCTTACTCGGTGCGCATGTTCGGCCGGATGATTACCGGCGAAGCATCGTTGAAAAACCTGTCGGGTCCGGTCACGATCGCCGACTACGCAGGTAAAAGCGCAAGGTTGGGTCCATCAGCATTCCTGTCATTCCTGGCACTGGTTAGCATCAGTCTCGGCGTACTTAACCTGCTCCCGATTCCGGTATTGGACGGGGGGCATCTGTTATATTATTTGGTTGAAGCTGCAACTGGCAAGGCGGTCTCCGACCGCTGGCAGCTCGTTCTGCAGAGAGCTGGACTGGCCTGCATCGTCGCCTTGTCGGCGATCGCGCTTTTCAACGATCTGGCCCGGCTGATCCATTTTTGACGTGTCCGGCGGCGCCCGCGAGGAGCGGCCGCCCAGCATGATTGAGCTTTACATTGGGGAAGTACGTTGTCGAAACCTCGTCGCCTTGTACCTAAATCGGTCGCCGCTGCTGCTTTAGCCGCGCATGGGTTAGCTGCCCATGCTACGTCGCCGTTTGTGGTGCAAGACATCCGCATCGATGGGCTGCAGCGCATCGAGCCCGGCACGGTGTTCGCCTACCTGCCGATCCAGCGAGGGGATATTTTTTCTGACGACAAGGCCTCCGAAGCGATTCGCGCGCTGTATGCGACCGGCTTCTTCAATGACGTGAAGATCCTTACCGAGGGCGCAGTCGTGATCGTGCAGGTGACGGAGCGCCCGGCGATCGGCACAATCGACTTCTCCGGGCTGCGCGAATTCGACAAGGACAATCTGAGCAAGGCGCTTCGCTCGGTCGGGCTGTCGCAAGGCCGTTTCTACGACATGGCGCTCGCCCAGAAGGCCGAGCAGGAACTGAAGCGTCAATACCTCACGCACGGCTACTACGCGGCTGAAGTCAGGACAACGGTCACGCCGATCGACCAGGATCGCGTGGCACTGCTGTTCTCGGTGGACGAAGGTCCGAGCGCAAAGATTCGCCAGATCAACTTCATCGGCAACAAGGCGTTCACCGACAGCACGTTGTCCGATGAGATGCAGCAGGCCACGCCGAACTGGTTCTCGTGGTACACGAAGAACGACCTGTACTCGAAAGACACGCTGACCAGCGATCTCGAGAAGGTTCGCTCGTACTACCTGAATCGCGGCTACCTCGAGTTCTCGTTCGACTCGACGCAGGTCTCGCTGTCGCCGGACAGGAAAGACATGTATCTCACGCTCACCCTGCATGAGGGCGAGCCGTACACAATTTCCGGCATCCACCTGGCCGGTGATCTGCTGGACCGTGAAGCTGAACTCGAGTCGCTAGTCAAGATCAGGTCCGGCGAGGTTTTTTCGGCTGAGAAGCTGCAGGCCACCACCAAAGCGCTCATCGACAAGCTCGGCGAATATGGCTATGCCTTCGCCACGGTGAACGCCCAGCCGCTGATCGACCAGCAACGTCACACGGTCGATCTGACGCTGCAAGTCGACCCGAGCCGGCGCGTCTATGTGCGCCGCGTCAACATCGTCGGCAACGTTCGCACGCGCGACGAAGCGGTGCGTCGTGAAATGCGCCAGTTCGAGAGTTCGTGGTTCGATGCGAATCGCCTCGCGTTGTCCAAGGATCGATTGAACCGCCTCGGCTACTTCTCGGACGTGGACGTGACCACGGTGCCCGTCGAAGGCACGACGGACCAGGTGGACGTGAACGTCAAGGTCACAGAAAAGCCGACCGGCTCGATCACGCTCGGCGTCGGTTACGGCTCGGGCGAAGGCCCGATCCTCTCGGCGGGCGTTTCGCAGGACAACGTGTTTGGCTCCGGCACGAGCCTCGCGGTGAACATCAACACGGCGAAGACCTACCGCACGCTGACTGTCACTCAGGTCGATCCATATTTCACGGTGGACGGCATCAGGCGCATTAGCGACGTCTACTATCGCACGCAGCAGCCGTTGTACTACTGCGCGGATTCGAGCTTCAAGATCGTCACCTTGGGCGGTGACGTCAGGTTCGGCATCCCGTTCTCGGAAGTCGATACGGTCTATTTCGGCGCCGGTGTTGAGCAAAATACGCTCGATGTAGACGCTGCCACGCCGCAAACCTATATCGACTACGTGAACGAATTCGGCCGGGTGTCGAACAACGTGCCGATAACAGCGGGCTGGACACGCGATGCGCGCGACAGCGCACTGGTGCCGAGTCGTGGCTACTTTACTCAGGCGAATGCCGAACTCGGCACGCCGGCGGGCGGCACGCAGTATTACAAGGCCGACATCAGCGCGCAGTACTATTATTCGTTTGCGCGTGGTTTCGTCCTGGGTTTCAATCTCCAGGGCGGTTACGGCAGTGGCGTCGGCGGCAAGCCTTTTCCGATCTTCAAGAATTACTACGCGGGCGGTATCGGGACGGTGCGCGGCTATGAGCCGAGCTCTCTGGGACCGCGCGACGCAACGACAGGCGACCCGATCGGCGGCTCGAAGCTGCTGGTGGGTAACGTCGAATTGACGTTCCCCTTGCCGGGCACAGGCTATGATCGCACCCTGCGAGTGTTTACGTTTCTCGACGCAGGCAACGTCTGGGGCGATGAAGGCAACAGCGTGGGGGCGAACGGCTTGCGTTACGGTTACGGCGTCGGTCTTGCGTGGATCTCGCCGATCGGACCGCTCAAACTGAGTCTGGGTTTCCCGCTCACCAGACACAACGGCGACCAGTACCAGAAATTCCAGTTCCAGCTCGGAACGGCATTCTGATTGGATGGTCCGGGATAACCCGGACCTCTTTTACAGTATCGAGAGGATGACTTTGCGAACCGGTATGTTTTCGAAACGTGTGACGTGCGCCTTTGCGACGTGCGCGCTTGCGCTGTCAATGACTTTGAGCGCGGGTGTAGCGCACGGACAGGAAGCCAGGATTGCCGCCGTCAACTCGGATCGCATCCTGCGCGAGTCGGCTGCCGCGAAGGCGGCGCAGACCAAACTCGAGGCCGAATTCGCAAAACGCGACAAGGATCTGCAGGATATGGCGCAGAAGCTGAAGTCGATGTCGGATGCGCTGGACAAGAACGGCGCGTCGATGGCGCCGGCCGATCGCGCGGAAAAGCAGCGCGACCTGTCGCAACTGGACACCGATTTTCAGCGCAAGCAGCGTGAGTTCCGCGAAGACCTGAACCAGCGCCGCAATGAGGAACTGGCAGCCGTGCTCGACCGCGCCAACAAGGTGATCAAGCAGATCGCCGAGCAGCAGCACTACGACCTGATCGTGCAGGAAGCGGTGTATGTGAGCCCGCGCATCGACATTACCGACCAGGTCCTCAAGGCCCTGGCGGCGTCTGCGAATGGCGCGTCGGCCCCGGCCGGCAACTGAAGCGGTAACCGAACTGGCAACTGAAAAGCAGGAGCAGTACACGCATGGCATTTACGCTCGAGGACATCGTCCAGCAGTTCGGCGGTGAAGTAGTCGGAGATCGCTCGCACCGCGTGGGCAGCCTGGCCCCGTTGGACCAGGCAGGCCCGAATCAGCTGGCGTTCCTCGCCAATCCGAAATATCTGTCGCAGGTCGAGACTACCCGCGCGGGTGCGGTGCTGATCAACGCTGAAGATCTCGCCAAACTAGGCGGCGCGCCCGAAGCGGGCGCCGACGGCGCCCGCTTGCACGGCGCCCGCAATTTCATCGTCACGCCCAACCCCTACGCTTACTTCGCGCGAGTCGCGCAGACGTTCATCGACATGGCCGCACCGAAGCCCGTGCCGGGCGTGCATGCCAGCGCGACGATCGATCCGTCGGCGCGGATCGCTGCAAGCGCGGTGATCGGCCCGCACGTCACGGTGGAAGCCGGCGCGGTGATCGGTGAGCACGTGCGGCTGGACGCGAACGTGGCGATCGGCCGCGACACGCAGATCGGTGCCGGCTCGCACCTGTATCCGAATGTCAGCGTGTACTACGGCTGCAAGATCGGCGAGCGTGTCATCATTCACGCCGGTGCCGTGATCGGCTCCGACGGCTTCGGCTTTGCGCCGGACTTCGTCGGCGAAGGCGAATCCCGGACGGGCAGCTGGGTCAAGATTCCGCAGGTCGGCGCTGTATCGATTGGCCCCGATGTCGAAATCGGCGCCAATACGACGATCGACCGCGGCGCCATGGCCGATACCGTGATCGAAGAATCCGTGAAGATCGACAACCTGGTGCAGATCGGTCATAACTGCAGGATTGGCGCGTACACGGTCATTGCCGGCTGCGCGGGCATTGCCGGCAGCACCACGATTGGCCGTCATTGCATGATCGGTGGCGCGGTGGGTATCGCCGGACACGTTACACTGGCCGATCATGTGATCGTCACCGCCAAGTCGGGCGTGTCGAAATCGTTGCTGAAACCGGGCATGTACACGAGTGCATTCCCGGCCGTGAACCACGCCGACTGGAACAAGAGCGCAGCATTGTTGCGCAACCTCGATAAACTGCGTGACCGTATCAAGGCGCTGGAAGCGGCTGCGGCCGCCGACGCGCCAGGCAACAAGGCGTGAGCGCGGGCCGGGTCGGCCATCAGCAACGGCCCGGTTTCAAGCACGTCAAGCTGGTCAAGCAGGAAGCGTCGCGAAGGGTGACCGGGCAGGATGGGCTGCCGGGTCATAGAAAGCGGCGGCAGCACGCGTTACCAACCCACCTGAACCGTATCCGCAGTCATCATCGCGCAGTCAATGCGTGAGCAGAAACACCATGAGCACCGAAAAAATCAATCTCGACATTCATAAGATTCTCACGCTGCTGCCGCATCGTTATCCGATCCTGCTCGTTGACCGGGTGCTCGAACTCGAACCGCACAAGAGCATCAAAGCGCTGAAGAACGTGTCGATCAATGAACCGTACTTCATGGGTCACTTCCCGAGCCGTCCGGTCATGCCGGGTGTACTAATCCTCGAGGCGCTTGCGCAGACCGCGGCGCTTTTGACGTTCTCGGAAGAGCCGCACGATCCGGCCAACACGCTGTATCTGTTCGTCGGCATCGACAATGCGCGTTTCAAGCGCGTGGTGGAGCCCGGCGATCAGCTGATCCTGAACGCAACGTTTGAGCGGCATATGCGCGGCATCTGGAAGTTCAAGGCGCGCGCCGAGGTGGATGGCGCGGTTGCCGCGGAAGCCGACCTGATGTGCGCAGTACGTCATACGGATACGAACGGCCAGTAAGGCATGGCCGGTAACGCTGAACCGCTGACGCACGTGCATGCAACAGGCATCCGTGGGGGCGGCCAGCAATGGATAGCCGGTAGGGCGACTGACGCCCGCCTGGCCTCCGGATAACGCAACGGAATCAGAAGCGAGGGCGCATGAGCAGGATTCATCCCACTGCAATCATCGAGCCGGGCGCACAGCTCGACGAAACGGTTGAAATCGGGCCGTATGCCATTGTTGGCCCGAACGTCACGATTGGCGCGGGCACGACGATCGGCTCGCACAGTGTGATCGAAGGTCACACGACGATTGGCGAAGATAACCGCATTGGCCACTATGCATCGGTCGGTGGCCGGCCGCAGGACATGAAGTACAAGGACGAGCCGACCCGGCTCGTGATCGGCAATCGCAACACGATTCGCGAGTTCACGACGATCCACACGGGCACGATTCAGGACGCGGGCGTCACCACGCTCGGCGACGACAACTGGATCATGGCGTACGTGCATCTCGGGCACGACTGTCACGTGGGCAACAATGTCATCCTCGCGAGCAATGCGCAGATGGCCGGTCACGTGACGATCGGCGACCACGCGATCGTCGGCGGCATGTCGGGTGTGCACCAGTACGTGCGCATCGGCGCGCATTCGATGCTGGGCGGCGCGTCGGCGCTCGTGCAGGACATCCCGCCGTTCGTTATCGCGGCCGGCAACAAGGCCGAGCCGCATGGCATCAACGTCGAAGGTCTGCGCCGGCGCGGTTTTTCCGCGGATGCGATTTCGGCGCTGCGTGCCGCGTACCGCCTGCTGTACAAGAACAGCCTGTCGCTGGAAGAAGCGAAGGTGCAACTGCGCGATCTGGCCTCGGCCGGCGGCGATGGCGATGCGCCGGTGCAGGCGTTTCTCGACTTCGTGGTCGCGTCGCAACGCGGCATCATCCGCTAACCGATGGTCCTGCAACCGAGTCCGCTACGGCTTGCGATGGTCGCCGGAGAACCGTCCGGCGACCTGCTTGCTGCCTCCCTGCTGGAAGGTCTCGGCAGCCACTTGCCGGCCGATACGCAGTATTACGGCATTGGCGGCCCGCGTATGATCGCCGCGGGTTTCGACGCCCATTGGCCGATTGAAAAGCTGTCGGTGCGCGGCTATGTCGAAGTGCTGCGTCACATTCCCGAGATTCTAGGCATCCGCAACGAGCTGAAACGTCAGTTGCTGGCTGAGCCGCCAACTGTGTTTGTCGGCGTCGACGCGCCTGATTTCAACTTTGCCCTCGAGCACGCGCTGCGCGACGCCGGCATTCCGACCGTTCACTTCGTATGCCCGTCCATCTGGGCATGGCGCGGCGGCCGGATCAAGAAGATCGCCAAAGCCGTCGACCATATGCTGTGCGTGTTTCCGTTTGAAACCGCGCTGCTTGAAAAAGCCGGCGTGGCGGCCTCGTATGTCGGCCATCCGCTCGCGGACGAGATTCCGCTTGTACCCGACACGCTGGGCGCACGCCGCAAGCTGGGTCTGCCGGAAAGCGGCCCGGTGATCGCCGTGCTGCCAGGCAGCCGCCGCTCGGAAATCAATCTGATCGGCCCGACGTTTTTCGCTGCGATGGAGTTGATGCAGCACCGCGAGCCGGGCGTGCGCTTCGTGATGCCGGTGGCGACGCCGGCGTTGCGCGAATTGCTGCAGCCGCTCGTGGACGCCAGTCCGGGCCTCGCGCTGACGCTGGTGGAAGGGCAGGCGCAGGTGGCGATGACGGCGGCTGACGCGATCCTTGTCAAGAGCGGCACGGTGACGCTGGAAGCCGCGTTGCTGAAGAAACCGATGGTGATTTCCTACAAGGTGCCGTGGCTGACCGGTCAGATCATGCGGCGGCAAGGCTATTTGCCGTACGTCGGACTGCCGAATATTCTGGCTGGACGCTTCGTGGTGCCGGAAATCCTGCAGCACTTCGCGACGCCTGAGGCGCTCGCCGATGCCACCCTGAAACAGTTGCGCGACGAGGCCAACCGGCGCACGCTGACGGAAATTTTCACGGAAATGCATCACGTGCTGAAGCAGAACACTGCCCTGCGCGCCGCGGAAGTGGTGGCGAATGTGGTCGAAACGCGCAAGGGGCGTCGATGACATGCGAGCGCGCGCCCCGGCGCAAGTCCGCTGCGGTGGCAGCGCAGCCGGGTTTTGACTTCAACGCGGCGGACGAGATTGTCTGCGGCGTCGATGAAGCGGGGCGTGGGCCGTTGGCTGGGCCGGTGGTGGCCGCCGCGGTGATTTTCGATCCGTCGAAGCCGATGATCCGCGGGCTCGACGATTCGAAGGCGCTCACTGCCAAAAAGCGCGATGAACTGTATGACAAGATCGTCGACCGGGCGCTGGCTTTTTGTGTCGCTTCGGCGTCGGTCGAAGAGATCGATACGCTCAATATCCTGCATGCGACGATGCTGGCGATGAAGCGCGCCGTCGAGGGCCTCGCGGTTGCGCCGACGCTCGTGAAGATCGACGGCAACCGCTGTCCGGTGCTCAGTATTCGGAGCGAGGCGATTATTGGCGGCGACGCGCTGGTGAAGTCCATTTCCGCAGCGTCGATTCTCGCCAAAGTCACGCGCGACCGCATGCTGCTGGAGTTGCATCAGACGTTTCCCGTGTATGGCTTCGACGCGCATTCCGGTTACGGTACGCCACAGCATCTGGCGGCCTTGCGTGAGCACGGGCCATGCGAACATCACCGCCGCTCGTTCGCGCCGGTGCGCGAGGCGCATCTGCGCCTGGGCAACGTGTCGGTGAGCGTGCCGGGCGCTGAGTTGATTCTTCCCTGCCTGTGAAAGCCATCACCTCGCGGGACAATCCGCTCTACAAGCGCCTCAAGGCACTGGCCGGTTCGACGCACCAGCAGCGACGCAGCGGCCACGCGCTGCTCGAAGGGTTCCATCTCGCGAGCGCGTATCTGGACGTTGCTGGCCAACCTGAAACCTGTGTCGTCACCGAAGGCGCCTTGCTTCACGACGAGGCGCAGACCATCGTTTCGCGGATCGACGAGCACCGTATCGTGACGCTGCCGGACGCGTTGTTCGGCCAGCTATCGAATGTGGTCAACGGGGTGGGGATTCTGCTGCTGGTCGAGAAACTTGCGCCGCCGTTACCGGAACGGGTCGCGCAGACCTGTGTCGTGCTCGATGGTGTGCAGGACGCGGGCAATGTCGGTTCGATTCTGCGCAGCGCCGCCGCCGCAGGGATTCAGCAGGTGTTTTGCGCGCCGGGGACGGCCTACGCGTGGTCTTCGAAAGTGCTGCGCTCGGGGATGGGCGCGCACTTTCTGCTGGAGATTCACGAAGACGTCGAACCGCAGACGCTGATCGAACGCCTTGGCGTACCGGTGGTGATTACAGACTCGCATGGCGCCGAAGCGATCTACGATTGCGACCTGTCCGGCCACCTAGCCTGGGTGATGGGCAACGAAGGCGCGGGCGTGTCGCAGACGTGGCGCGACGCGGTCACGTTGCGCGTGACGATTCCGCAGCCAGGCGGGATGGAATCGTTGAATGTGGCGGCTGCCGCCGCCGTGTGCCTGTTCGAGCAGTGCCGCCAGCAGCGCTCGGCGCGCTGACTGACCTCATGCCTCGCTCGGGGCACGCTCACGGCGCGAGCCTGAAGCCGCAGCCCTGCCTGCGCCGTCCTCAATACCCCGGCCGGTCGAGCTTGATCTCCTGCAGGATCGTCGTCGCGATTTCTTCAATCGACTTGTGCGTCGACGACAGCCACTTGATCCCCTCACGCCGCATCATCGCTTCCGCTTCGTTGATCTCGTAACGGCAGTTTTCCGGCGCCGCGTACTTGCTGCCCGGACGGCGCTCGTTGCGAATCTCCGAGAGCCGCTGCGGATCGATCGACAGCCCGAACATCTTGTTGCGATGTTCGAGCAACGGCGTCGGCAGCTTGCCGCGTTCGAAGTCTTCCGGAATCAGCGGATAGTTGGCCGCCTTCACACCGTACTGCATCGCCAGATACAGGCTCGTCGGCGTCTTGCCGCTGCGCGACACGCCAACCAGGATCACATCGGCATCGGCCAGATTGCGGTTCGACTGACCGTCGTCATGGGCAAGCGAGAAATTGATCGCCTCGATGCGGTTCTTGTACTCCTCGGTGTCCGCGTTCTGGTGGCCGCGGCCCATTGCGTGACTCGACTTCAGTTCCAGTTCCAGTTCGAGCGGTTCGACGAAGGTCTGGAACATGTCCAGCACCAGCGCGTTCGAGCCTTTGACAATTTTGTTCGACGAGCTGTCGACAAGCGTCGTGAAGACGATTGGCCGGCGGCCGTCCTGCTTGACCGCTTCGTTGATTTTTTCCAGCGTGGCGTAGGCTTTCTCGGTCGAATCGACAAAGGGAACCCGAACCAGGCGGAATTTCTGGTCGAACTGGGACAGGATCGAATGCGCGAAGGTTTCGGCAGTGATCCCGGTACCGTCGGAGACGATGAATACGGTAGGCGGCATCAGTGGGGCAGTAGGCAGGGAACGTGAGCGGGAAATTACGCTCGAATCTAACATCGCTGCGTCGGCGCCCAGTGTACGGTGGCTAACCGGAAACTACAGGGGCATCGGTGCGGCGCGCAGTTCAAGGCGCAATTCTCGTCCGACTGTCACATTTTGAGAGTCGGCACGGTAGAATAGCGGCAACCTGTTGGATAAGCAATTGCAGGCGAACCGCGGCTAACTCGCATTTATCGCCCGGTCAACGCCCCGCTTTTTGCTGATAACTTGCGGCGAATTTGAATAATTTCGTCAAACCGTTGGCTTCGTCGTGCTTTTGGTGCGCTTCGTGGTCCGGCTGCAAGGTTCTGCAAATCGTGTGCGCTATTAAGCGATTGTTTATCTAACAGGTTGTGCAAGACGCGAGATTGCCGGCTTATCAGGTACTCAGCGGTTCTTATGACCGCTTCGCGTCCAAGCCCACTTGCACAGTCGTGTATTTCTTCCACACTTAGGGGCTTGTATGACTAACGCAGTTAACGTCGCAAAGGATCAGGCGTATGTAGTTCCGTTCGAGCAGTTGCGGATGACCGATGTGGAGATTGTGGGCGGCAAGAACGCGTCCCTGGGCGAGATGATCAGTCAACTCGCTCAGGCAGGCGTTCGGGTGCCGACCGGCTTCGCCACCACGGCACTGGCATTCCGCGATTTCCTCCATCACAGCAACCTCACCGAGCGCATCGCCAAACGTCTGGAGACGCTGGACGTCGACGACGTGAAGGCGCTCGCCGAAGCGGGCAAGGAGATCCGTCAATGGATCGTCGATGCACCGCTGCAGCCGAAGCTCGAGGCGGATATCCGCGCGGGCTTCGACACGCTCCAGAACAGCTCGCCTGACGAGCTTTCGTTCGCCGTCCGTTCGTCCGCTACGGCAGAAGATTTGCCGGACGCGTCGTTCGCGGGCCAGCAGGAAAGCTACCTCAACGTGGTCGGCGTTGAAGACGTGCTCGATCGCATGAAGCACGTGTTCGCGTCGCTGTATAACGACCGCGCTATCTCCTATCGCGTTCATAAGGGCTTCACTCACGCTGAAGTCGCGTTGTCGGCGGGCGTGCAGCGCATGGTGCGCTCGGACGTCGGCGCGGCCGGTGTGATGTTCACGCTCGATACGGAGTCCGGTTTCAAGGACGCCGTGTTCATCACCTCGAGCTACGGTCTCGGCGAAACCGTCGTGCAGGGCGCGGTGAATCCGGACGAGTTCTACGTCTTCAAGACCACGCTCGCACAGGGCAAATACCCCATCATCCGCCGCTCGATAGGCTCGAAGCTGATCAAGATGGAGTTCACCAAGCCGGGCGAACCGGGCCGCGTGAAGACCGTCGACGTTGCGCATGAGCAGCGAAACCGCTTTTCGATCACCGACGAAGACGTGATCGAACTGGCGAAGTACGCCGTGATCATCGAGAAGCACTACGAGCGTCCGATGGACATCGAGTGGGGCAAGGACGGCCGCGACGGCAAGATCTTTATCCTGCAGGCACGTCCGGAAACGGTGAAGAGCCAGGCAAGCGGCAAGGCCGAGCAACGCTTCAAGCTGAAGGGCCAGTCGCAGGTCATCGTCACGGGTCGCGCCATCGGGCAGAAGATCGGTGCGGGTCCGGTGCGCGTGATCCAGGATCCGTCGGAGATGGATCGTGTGCAGCCGGGCGACGTGCTGGTGGCTGACATGACCGACCCGAACTGGGAACCGGTGATGAAGCGCGCTTCGGCGATCGTCACGAATCGCGGCGGCCGTACCTGTCACGCGGCCATCATCGCGCGTGAACTGGGTGTGCCGGCGGTGGTGGGTTGTGGCGATGCAACCGATCTGCTGAAGGAAGGCGCGCTGGTCACCGTATCGTGCGCGGAGGGCGACGAAGGCAAGATTTACGACGGTCTGCTCGAAACGGAAGTCACCGAAGTCCAGCGCGGCGAACTGCCGCCGATTCCGGTGAAGATCATGATGAACGTCGGCAATCCGCAACTTGCCTTCGACTTCTCCCAGCTGCCGAACGCGGGTGTGGGTCTGGCGCGGCTCGAGTTCATCATCAACAACAACATCGGTGTGCACCCGAAGGCGATTCTCGAGTACCCGAACGTCGATCAGGACCTGAAGAAGGCCGTCGAAAGCGTTGCACGCGGTCACGCATCGCCGCGCGCGTTCTACGTCGACAAGCTGACCGAAGGTATCGCGACCATCGCCGCTGCGTTCTATCCGAAGCCTGTCATTGTGCGTCTGTCGGACTTCAAGTCGAACGAGTACAAGAAGCTGATCGGCGGTTCGCGCTACGAGCCGGACGAAGAAAACCCGATGCTGGGTTTCCGCGGCGCCTCGCGTTATATCGCGGACGACTTCGCCGAAGCGTTCCAGATGGAATGTATCGCGCTGAAGAAGGTGCGCGAGGAAATGGGCCTCGACAACGTCGAGATCATGGTGCCGTTCGTGCGTACGCTGAAGCAGGCGGAGCGCGTGGTCGGTCTGCTCGACAAGTTCGGCCTGAAGCGTGGCGAGAAGGGTCTGCGCCTGATCATGATGTGCGAAGTGCCGTCGAACGCGATCCTCGCCGAAGAATTCCTGCAGTTCTTCGACGGTTTCTCCATCGGCTCGAACGACCTGACGCAGCTGACGCTCGGTCTCGACCGCGACTCGGGCATGGAGCTGCTGGCAGTCGATTTCGACGAACGCGATCCGGCGGTCAAGTTCATGCTCAAGCGCGCGATTGAAACGTGTCTGCGGTTGAACAAGTATGTCGGTATCTGCGGCCAGGGCCCGTCTGATCATCCGGATTTCGCACAGTGGCTGACCGATGAAGGCATTGCGTCGATCTCGCTGAACCCGGATACCATCATCGAGACGTGGCAGGCGTTGGCCAGGTCGTCGGCGAAATGAAGCGGCAAATTAAGCAACAGGCATAGCCGTTTGGTGCGGTTCGTCAAAGCGGACCGCAATGCCCGGTAAAGTGCACCAGCTTCGTGCTATAAACACCTCGGTAGATCCGGGGTGTTTTTGTTTTGTCGGCCGGAGTTAGTGCTTTAGCACTTGCTCCGGCCTCATGCAGCGCAGTGGAGGTCGACGTGGCGCCAGGTGGACTGTTCTGGTGGGTCGGGGCGGGCGTGCTTATCGTGCTGGAACTGATGAGCGGCACCTTCTATCTGTTGATGATCGCGCTGGGTTTCCTGGCCGGCGGTCTCGCGCGCGTGTCGGGCGCCAATCCCGATGTGCAATTTGCGGTCGCGGCGCTCGTCGCATTGGCTGCGGTCCTGCTGTTGCGGCGCTCGCGTTTTGGCCGGCGGGCGACCCGCAAAGCCGCTGCAAGCAATCCCGACGTGAATCTTGATATCGGTCAGACGCTCGCCGTGACCGGCTGGCGTGACCGGCGCGCGCGCGTGAACTATCGCGGTGCCGCGTGGGACGTCGAACTCGCACCCGGTGAGCCGGAGGACGCGCGCGTCTATGAGATCAGCGCACTCGACGGCAGCCGCCTGATCGTCGTGGCGGGCAAGCATTCGCACCCGGCACCATAACAACTCAAACCGGAGTCAAACCACAGATGGGAACAAGTATGGATTCGACTATCGTCGCGGTAGTGCTGCTCGTTATCGTGTTCATGATCGCGGCCAAGACCATCAAGATCGTGCCTCAGCAGCACGCGTGGGTGCTCGAGCGGCTCGGCCGCTATCACGCTACGCTCACGCCGGGTCTAAGCATCGTGGTGCCGTTCGTGGACCGCATCGCGTACAAGCACGTGCTCAAGGAAATTCCGCTCGAAGTGCCGAGCCAGGTTTGCATTACGCGCGACAACACCCAGTTGCAGGTCGATGGCGTGCTGTACTTCCAGGTCACCGATCCGATGAAGGCATCGTATGGCTCGAGCAACTTCGTGTTTGCGATTACGCAGTTGTCGCAAACCACGCTGCGCTCGGTGATCGGCAAGCTCGAACTCGACAAGACGTTCGAGGAGCGCGACTTCATCAATCACAGCATTGTTTCTTCGCTCGATGAAGCAGCGTCGAACTGGGGCGTGAAGGTGCTGCGCTATGAAATCAAGGATCTGACGCCGCCGAAGGAAATTCTTCACGCCATGCAGGCGCAGATCACCGCCGAGCGCGAGAAGCGGGCGCTGATTGCGGCTTCTGAAGGGCGCAAGCAGGAGCAGATCAATATCGCCTCGGGTGGGCGTGAGGCTTCGATCCAGAAGTCCGAGGGCGAGCGCCAGGCGGCAATCAATCAGGCGCAGGGTCAGGCTGCGGCGATTCTGGCGGTGGCCGAAGCCAATTCGCAGGCGATCCAGAAGATCGCTGCGGCGATCCAGACCACCGGCGGCATGGAAGCGGTGAACCTGAAGGTGGCCGAACAGTACGTGAACGCGTTCGCCAACGTGGCGAAGCAGGGCACGACGCTGATCGTGCCCGGTGACCTGTCGAATATGAGTTCGATGATCGCCTCGGCGCTGACCATCGTGAACAAGGGGAAGGGTGCGACTGAGGTGCGGTAGTAGCGCGCCGGGCCGTTTCCGCTATTCGGGGAACTGGGTGCCCGCTCAAAGCAAAATGGCTCGCGTGGTATGCGGGCCATTTTATTGGTGAGATGTCCCGTTGCCAGCCGCGGTATTGCGGCCCACGCGCGACCTCAGGTGGGGTTACGCATCAAGCGGGCCTTTTCCCGTTCCCAGTCCCGTTTCTTCTCGGTTTCGCGCTTGTCGTGCTGCTTTTTACCCTTCGCGAGACCGATTTCGCATTTGACCCGGCCGCCCTTGTAATGAAAGTTTAGCGGCACGAGCGTATAACCACGTTGCTCGACCTTGCCGATCAGCTTGCTGATCTCCTCGCTATGCAGGAGCAGCTTGCGGGTGCGCACCGGGTCGGGCGTGATGTGGGTCGACGCTTCGGGCAGCGGGCTGATGTGCGTGCCGATCAGGAACAGTTCGTGATTCTTGATCACGACGTAGCCTTCCTTGATCTGGCCGCGACCGGCGCGCAAGGCCTTGACCTCCCATCCTTCGAGCACGAGTCCTGCTTCGTAGCGCTCTTCGACCGAATAGTCGTAGAAGGCTTTTCTGTTGTCTATGATGCTCATTAATGGAAAGTGCCCAACTCGTTTAAAATCACGATTTTAGCAAAGCGGGGCAAGGAAAGCCCGCGGCGCTTGTCCACCCTTGCCACGTGCTGTCCAATTTATGGCAGATGTCCAGAAAACCGTGTTGATACGCCATTCGGCGGAACAGATGTTCGACCTCGTCACCGATGTCAACGATTACCCGAACTTCCTGCCCTGGTGCGGCGGGGTCGAGATCCGTCGTCAGGACGAGAACGGCATGGAGGCGAAGATCGACATCAACTTCAAGGGCATCCGGCAGCACTTCGCTACCCGCAACAGCATGAAGCGGCCCGAGCGCATCGACATGGAGTTCGCTGACGGCCCGTTTCGCAAGTTCACTGGCTACTGGCTTTTTACGGCGCTGCGTGAGGATGCCTGCAAGATCGAATTCGCGCTGCACTACGAATTCACCAACATCTTCCTCGAAAAGATCATTGGCCCGGTGTTCAGCCATATCGCCAACACCTTCGTCGAATCGTTCGTGAAGCGTGCCAATCAACGCTACGGTAAGGCATGAGCGGGCGGCTGTCGATAGAAGTCTGCTACGCGTTGCCCGACGGACAGACGCTGATTCCCGTCGAATTGCCTGAAGGGGCGACCGTGCAGCAGGCGCTCGATGCCAGCGGCATCCTGCAGCGTTTTCCGCAGATCGATCTGACGCAGCAGAAGGTGGGTGTGTTCGGCAAGCTCAAATCGCTCGATACGGTGCTCGTCGATCATGACCGCGTGGAAATTTACCGGCCGCTGATCGTCGATCCGAAGGCGGCGCGCCAGCGGCGTGTCGAAAAGACCCGCAAGGAAGGTTCGATCGAAGGGCGCAAGTGGAAGAACAGGGATTCGCGATAGGGCGGCCGGGGCGCGCGAACTACTGCAATCGCATCAGGGCTGCAGCGACCTGGGCCAGCCGCCGTCATCGCGCCAGGGCGCCTGGCACGGGTTAGCCAGCCCGATCAATGCGCGGACACCTGCGCCTTCTCTTCAAGCGGCGTCGCGCCCGGATCGTCGTCCGCATGTTGCCGCACCGACCAGCTCACGCCTGCCACCAGCAAGGCGATCGCGGCCATCTCCAGCGGGCGCGGCAGCCGGTGGTCGTAAATGAACGCGTAAAGCAGCGCAAACAGCGTTTCAAAGACAATCATCTGACCTGACAGCGTCAACGGCAAGCGCTTCGCCGCGGCATTCCACAGGCCGTTGCCGAGCCACGAGGCGCCGATCGCCACGCCGAGATTGAGCATCCAGAAGGTATGCCAGCGTTCGCTGCTGAGCGTGGTCTGCAGACTGCCGGACGGCAGCAGTGCGATCAGGAGCCACAGCGCCGCGCCGAGCGCCCCGGTCACGACGCCCCACAGCACCGACCACTCGTTGCCGCTGTAGTGAGCCTGGCGCCGCAGATAGCGGGAGTTCTCGACCGCGAACCAGGTCCAGCAGGCGAGGGCGCCTGCCGCGCAGGCCAACCCCGCCAGTTTGCTCAGGACGCTGCCCGCCGTGCCGGGCGCGCCATCGGCCATGGAAAACACATCCACATTGATACAGACGATGCCCGCCACGACCATCGCCAACGGCCACACGAGGCGGGCGAGCGGCACAGCGCCGTGATCGCGCCGGCCCAGCAGCGTGACCGTCACGGGCAGAACGCCGATGATCAGCGACGCCGGCGCCATCCCGACCAGATGCACCGCGCTTGCCAGCAGGATGTAGTAGAGCAGGTTGCCGGCGAGCGCCAGCTTGACGAGCGCCACGAGGTCCTCGCGGGTCAGGCGGGCGGCGAGCGAGCGCGCCATCGGCAGGGCGGCCGCCAGCGAGACGATGCCGTACATCGTGTAGCGGCCCGCGCTCAGCAGCAGCGGGGAAAACTCGGGCAACATCCGCGGCACCAGAAACACCACGCCCCACAACGCCCCGGCCATTACGCCGTACGCCACGCCACGCTGCATCGACTACTCCGACATAAAGCTGAACAGTTGCGCAGGATAGCGTGCCTCTCCCAGGGTGTCTTGTTCGATCCTGCACTCGTCTTGCGAAACGAAACTGGTTCGAACCCGACCCGAACGGCGAAGCGAAATTCCCTCGCCAAAAGACCCTGGAAAATCACCGGAAATTCGCTAACCTGCTGTTCGCGCAGTGAAAACCGGGGAGGTATCGCGTATAATTCGCTTTTGCGCCTATAGGATTTGCCATGCGTCTGATCCAAACAGCACTCACGTTCGATGACGTGCTCCTCGTCCCGGCTTTCTCCGATGTTCTGCCGCGCGACACCAGCCTCAAAACCCGGCTGACCCGCAACATTTCCCTGAATATGCCGCTCGTGTCCGCCGCCATGGACACCGTCACCGAAGCCCGTCTCGCCATTGCGATGGCGCAAATGGGTGGCGTGGGCATTATCCACAAGAATCTGACGCCGGCTGAGCAGGCTAGCGAAGTGGCCAAGGTGAAGCGTTTCGAATCGGGTGTGGTGCGCGATCCGATCACCGTACCGCCGCAAATGAAGGTGCGCGACGTGATTGCGCTGTCGCGCCAGCATGGCATTTCTGGTTTCCCGGTTGTCGAAGGGGCGCAACTGATCGGCATCGTCACCAACCGCGACCTGCGCTTCGAAGAGCGTCTGGACGAACCGGTGCGCAACATCATGACGCCGCGCGATCGTCTCGTCACCGTCAAGGAAGGCACGCCGCTCGCCGAAGCCAAGGCGCTGATGCACAGCCATCGTCTCGAGCGCGTGCTGGTCATCAACGATTCTTTCGAACTGCGCGGCCTGATGACGGTGAAAGACATCACCAAGCAGACCGAACACCCGGACGCCTGTAAGGACGAACACGGCAAGCTGCGCGCGGGCGCGGCGGTCGGCGTAGGCGAGGACAACGAAGAGCGCGTGGAACTGCTGGTGCAGGCGGGCGTGGACGTGATCGTCGTGGATACCGCGCACGGCCACAGCAAGGGCGTGCTCGAGCGTGTGCGCTGGGTCAAGAAGAACTTCCCGCATGTGGAAGTGATCGGCGGCAACATCGCTACGGCTGCTGCTGCCAAGGCGCTGGTCGAATACGGCGCGGACGGCGTGAAGGTCGGTATCGGCCCGGGCTCGATCTGCACCACGCGTATCGTCGCGGGTGTGGGCGTGCCGCAGGTCACGGCCATCGCCAATGTGTCGGAAGCGCTCAAGGGCACGGGCGTGCCGGTCATCGGCGACGGTGGCGTGCGTTTCTCGGGCGACGTCAGCAAGGCGCTGGCTGCGGGTGCGAGCGCGGTGATGATGGGCAGCATGTTCGCCGGCACCGAAGAATCGCCGGGCGACGTGTTCCTGTATCAGGGCCGCCAGTACAAGTCGTATCGTGGCATGGGTTCGGTCGGCGCGATGAAGGACGGCGCAGCAGACCGCTACTTCCAGGACAACTCCGCGAACATCGACAAGCTGGTGCCGGAAGGCATCGAAGGCCGCGTCGCCTACAAGGGCTCGGTCACGGCGATCCTGTTCCAGCTGATCGGCGGCGTGCGCGCCAGCATGGGCTACTGCGGCTGCCGCACCATCGCCGAGATGAACGACAAGGCTGAATTCGTGCAGATCACCGGTGCCGGCCTGCGCGAGTCGCACGTTCACGACGTGCAGATCACCAAGGAAGCGCCTAACTACCACGTGGACTAATCGCCCATGAAGCCATTGCTGCGTGCTGTACTGATCATCGATGCCTTGCTCCTGCTGGCGTTCGGCGTGCTGTTCCTGCTGACGCCGTGGACCTCGCTGTACAACGCGCTGCAACTGGTGCAGACGCAGCCCACGCTGGTTGGACAAGGCCTCGGCATTGCGCTGATCGGTCTCGCGTGGCTGGCCTTCCATGCCTCGATCGACGGCGCGCTGACCTCGACGGTCGCCAAGGTCGTTGGGCATGTGAACTGGCTGACGGGCCTGCTGATGGTGGTCTGGCTGATCGGCATGCACCGGCCTGAACTGACCGGCTTCGGTCAGCTGGTCGCGGTGCTGACGGGGGTCGTGCTGGTGGTGCTGGGGCTGGGCGGTGTGCGGCTCTCCCGCACGGTACGACGCCGCGAACGGCTGCGTCTCGCTGAGATCGCTGCTGCCGAGCGTGCTGAGAGGCAAGCTGCGAAAGATGCAGCGAGGGGACGCGATGTGGTGGGCTATCGGGCTGAGCCTGTGGTCGAACCCGTCGCACCGCCTGTCGTGAGGCCCGCCAGCCCGATCAGTCCCGCCACCGGGCATCCGGTTGAGCCTGACTTCGCTGCGGCGAACCGTCCGGGAACGCTCTCGGCGAGCGACGCCGAAGCGCGCAGCTCCGCTGCGGATGCGCCCGGCGCGCCACGGCCTCCGTTTCATGGCTGAGGCCCGGGGCGCCACGCCACCTGCCGCAACTTCCGGATTCCGTCTTGAATTCAACGCCGCGCCTTGTGCGCGGCTTTCCTTATCCGTCCACTTTTATTCCGTCCGCTGCCATGCATGACAAGATCCTGATTCTCGACTTCGGTTCGCAAGTCACCCAACTGATTGCACGTCGCGTCCGCGAGGCGAACGTGTACTCGGAAATCCATCCGTACGACGTCGATGCGGCCTTCATTCGCGACTTCGCGCCGAAGGGCGTGATTCTGTCGGGCGGCCCGAGCTCGGTCACCGAGACCGATACGCCGCGCGTGCCGCAAGCGGTGTTCGAACTCGGCGTGCCGGTACTCGGCATCTGCTACGGCATGCAGGCGATGGCCGAGCAGCTCGGCGGCAAGGTCGACAATGGCCACGTGCGCGAATTCGGTTACGCCGAAGTGCGGGCACGCAACCATACGAGCCTGCTCGAGGGCATCAGCGACTTCACCACGCCGGAAGGTCACGGCATGCTGAAAGTGTGGATGAGCCACGGCGACAAGGTGCTGGAAATGCCGCCGGGATTTCAGCTGATGGCCTCCACGGAATCGTGCCCGATCGCCGCAATGGCCGACGAAGCGCGCCATTTCTACGGCCTGCAATGGCACCCGGAAGTCACGCACACGGTGCAGGGCCGCGCGATGCTCGAACGCTTCGTGCTGACGATTTGCGCCGCGCAGCCTGACTGGGAAATGGGTCATTACGTCGACGAAGCGGTTGCGAAGATTCGCGAGCAGGTCGGCAACGAGCATGTGATCCTGGGGCTGTCGGGTGGCGTGGATTCGTCGGTAGCGGCTGCGTTGCTGCATCGTGCGATTGGCGATCAACTGACCTGTGTGTTCGTCGATCACGGCCTGCTGCGTTTGAACGAGGCTGAGCAGGTAATGGCGACGTTCGCGGATCACCTCGGCGTGAAGGTCATTCACGTCGACGCGAGCGAAGTGTTCCTGTCGAAGCTCGCTGGTGTGACGGATCCGGAAGCCAAGCGCAAGATCATCGGCGCGGAATTCGTCGAAGTGTTCCAGACGGAAGCAGGGAAGTTGACGGATGCGAAGTGGCTTGCGCAGGGGACGATTTATCCGGATGTGATCGAGTCGGCTGGCAAGGGAAAGAAGGCCACGCAGACCATCAAGAGCCACCACAACGTGGGTGGCTTGCCGGAGACGCTGAATCTGAAGCTGCTTGAGCCGCTGCGCGAGTTGTTCAAGGATGAGGTGCGCGAGCTCGGCGTGAAGCTTGGTTTGCCGCCGGCGATGGTGTATCGCCATCCGTTCCCGGGTCCAGGGCTGGGTGTGCGGATTCTGGGTGAGGTCAAGCGCGAGTTTGCGGATCTGCTGCGCCGTGCGGACGCGATTTTCATCGAGACGCTGCGTACCACCATCGACAAGGAAAGCGGCAAGTCTTGGTACGACCTGACGAGCCAGGCGTTCGCGGTGTTTCTGCCGGTCAAAAGCGTGGGGGTGATGGGCGATGGGCGCACATATGAGTATGTTGTAGCGCTGCGCGCTGTGCAGACGCTGGACTTCATGACCGCGCATTGGGCCCATCTGCCGCATGAACTGCTCGGGCATGTGTCGAACCGGATTATTAATGAAGTAAGAGGGATTAACCGGGTTGTGTACGACATCTCGGGGAAGCCGCCGGCGACGATTGAGTGGGAGTGAGGGGGCTTAAGCTCCATTTGACGGTATTTCCTGACGGTATGCGCGCGCAGCATGCGTAGTGGCTCGTCAGATACCGTCTGCGCCGTCGACCAGACTCATTCGCCGTTCAGGTGAGCGGACCATTTCTGCCTATGCATCGCAAGCTGTGTCGCTGTGTACACCACAGAACAATTCCATGTTGCCACCAACACTGTATGGATGTACAGTATTAGGGGCAACGCGCCCGATCCACGAAAACGGCCTTGGTAGTGCGGGAAGCTGAGCCGCAATTTGGCACGCGTACCCGGCGATCCACCGTAAGCCAGCCACTCAAAACGCCGCAATCGGCACGCCCTTCAAAGGCGCAGGAAAGCGTGGCGCACCATTGAACGGAGATTCATCGACATGCCTGCTTTATCGTCTCGGGCGCATCATGCCGGTCAACTCTGGTTGCCGGGGCTAGAGGCGCCACCTGTCGCGACAGACGGCCTGTTCTTCGCAGTCCTACCCGACGCCAATACCGCGGCCGGCATCGCGAAACTCGGGCAGCAAATGTGCGGAGAGATGCGTCCGAAGAGCAAGCCGCACGCGGCCAACCGCCTGCACGTCACGCTGCAGCACCTTGGGAATTTCGCAGGCGGCTTGCCGCAAGAGCTGGTCGACGTAGCCATCAAAGCCGCCGCGTCAATCAGAATGGAACCGTTCAGCGTCGAATTCGACCATGCTTTGACTTTCGCAAAGAAACCTCGGCCCGGAACGCTGGTGCTTGGAGGTACTGAGGGGCTGGTTGGCCTCTACGCGCTCCACGACGCACTCGTAGGCGCATTGCAAAACGCAGGATTCGACCTCACGTCGGAATTCACACCACACGTGACGCTCGCCTACGGCATGCCCTGGATCGATAAACGTCCCATCGAAGCCGCCAGTTGGAACGTCCGCGAGTTCGTGTTGATGCACAGCCTGCTCGGACGTACCCGCCATATCGCGCTGGAGCGTTGGCCGCTGGCAGCATAGCTTTTGACTTGACCTAACCCGCGGACATCGACCCGCCATCACCCCAACCCCAGCGATCGATCCAGGAAAGGTATCAATCGATTCACTGTTTGGAATTTACGTGAATCGATCTTCTTTCTAAAGTCTCCATCATTCTTCATGGAGATATCACGCTGATGAGCCACTACAGACCAGAGGAACTGCGCGATGCATTGAGCGCAGGCCTGCTGTCCTTCCCGGTTACCCATTTCGACGAGGATCACGCTTTCGACGAGGCTGCTTACCGCAGCAACCTCGAGTGGCTGTCCAGCTACCCGGTCGCGGGGCTGTTCGCCGCCGGCGGCACAGGCGAATTCTTCTCGCTGACACCCACCGAAACCAGCCGCGTGATCAAGGCCGCTGTCGAGCAGGTGGCGGGCAAGGTCCCTGTCGTCGCCCCGGCCGGCGGCGGCACGGCGCAAGCGATCGAGTTGGCCCAGGCGGCCGAGGCCAACGGCGCCGACGGCATCCTGCTGTTCCCGCCTTACCTCACCGAATGCGATTCCGCCGGCGTAGCGCAGCACGCTATTCGCGTCTGCCGTGCAACCTCGCTTGGGGTTACCGTCTACAGCCGCGGAAACGCCATGCTGGACGACGTCGCCGTGGCGCGCATCGCGGATCAATGCCCGAACCTGATTGGCTACAAGGATGGTGTCGGCGACATCGACCGGATGACGCGCGTCTATAACCGTCTTGGCGATCGCCTGACCTACGTCGGTGGTTTACCGACAGCCGAGACCTACGCGCTTCCGTATCTCGAAATGGGTGTGACGACCTACTCATCGGCGATTTTCAATTTTCTGCCGGAGTGGGCATTGAAGTTCTACGCAGCGGTGCGTGCCCGCGATCACGTCTTCGTCCAGCGCGAACTGCGCGATTTCGTGCTGCCCTATACGCTGATCCGCAACCGCCGCGCCGGCTACGCGGTCTCCATCGTCAAGGCCGGCATGAAAGCTGTCGGCCGTCCGGCCGGCCCGGTACGTACGCCGCTGTCCGATCTGACGGACGAGGAGTTGGGCCAGCTCAAACAGCTCATCGGAGATCGCCGCTGACGAGCGGAGTGGCCTGACGGGCGGCACGCCGATCGGCGCAAAACCCCCGGCCAGGTTTCGCTCTCCCGGCTCTGCCACGCGCCATCCATAACGCGACAAAGGACGGCACGCAAAACGGACGCCGGCAGGGCGCCACTCATGCAAAGCGCAAAATATATTTTGACACTAAAATTCTTGGATGCTACATTTAACCGCGAAATACTGAACAATAAATATTCATGCCTCGGCGGGCAAGCGGCTTAGGCGCACGGTGATCCGCGCGTCCAAACCCACCCAGCCACGGGCAACCAGTATTTCCAAAATAAGAGAGGAGACAATGCGAACAGTCGAGGCTTTCGTTTCAGACACGATGGACGGAGCGCGAATCACGCCGACCCATGTCAAGGTCGTTGCACTCGTTGCTGCCGGCTATTGCATTGATGTAATCGACTACGCGATTTACGGTTCATTCATTCCGGACATGCTGAGGCAGCATTTCGCGACGCAGGCGCAGCTCGGATGGGTGGGAAGTGCGCAACTATTCGGTCTCGCGATTGGCACATTTTTGCAGGGCCAATTTACTGACCGCTTCGGACGCAAAGCGGTGTACCAGTTCAATCTGCTGCTGTTTGGCCTTGCCACGATCGCTAGCGCGCTGGCGCCGACCGTCATGTGGCTGCTGGTCACGCGCTTCATCGCAGGTCTCGGCCTTGGAGCCGAGCAACCGCTGGCATTTACCTACGCAGGCGAATACGCGCCAAAAGACATTCGCGGCCGGATCCTCGCCCTGGTGCACTTCATTGGTGGCGCGCTGGTCTGGCCATTGGCGTTTCTGGTCACGCTTTACTTTCGCGAATCTATCGGATGGCGTGGAATCTGGGGGGCGATAGGCGTCGCGGCACTCGTTCTGTTCGTGCTTCGGTTCGCACTACCCGAGTCTCCCCGCTGGCTTGCTGCTAAAGGGCGTGGCAAGGAAGCGTTGGCGATCATCAAGAAGATGGGTCTCGGTTCACCTTCCGAGGAGCTTTCGGACGTCGCGATCACGACCACGACCGATCCGTTCGCGGTGGTGTGGAAGGACTATCGGGTCCGGCTGCTGGCGGCGATGGTCTGTTTCAGTGCGTTCTTCTGCGTCACGATTGGTCTCGGAACCTGGCTGCCGAATATCATGAGCAGCAAAGGCTTCACGATTACCAGATCGCTTTCGTACACGTTCGGCATGACGATGGCGGCGCCTTGCGCAAGTCTCTTCATGATGTACGCCCTCGACAGGTTTGGAAGACGACGCACCGCGTTTATCGCGTTCCTGTGCTCCGGCGCGTTTGCCATCGTCTTCGCGAACGCTTCAACTGATATGCAACTGATTGCGGCTGGCTTCCTGATGATCTTCTTCTACCAGGTGGGCGGCAACACGATGCAGATTTTCACGTCCGAGGTCTTCCCAACCCAGGCGCGTGCATCCGGCTTTGGAATGGCGGCGGGTATCGGAAGGTTGGCCACCGCTGGCTTTGTTCCCGCGCTCCCGATGATCCAGCATACTTACGGTCTTCCTGTCGTATTCGGCACCATCGCGGCCTTAATGGCGATCGCCGCGTCGGGACTCCATCTGATTGGACCGGAGACTCGCCGCCGCTCGCTGGAATCGATCGCGTAACGAGGCCGCGCCGCGCTGAAGTAACTGGACAGGTTGTTGGAATTAAACCCGATGAGGTTCACGATGTACCCGATATCGCATTCTCCGAACGTGACGTTTTTAGGCCATACCGATCAGGGTAAGCGTCCGGACGGCGTCCAGATCATGGTGGACCGCGGCCATGCCTATATCGGTCACATGTTCAGCGATGGCATCTCGGTCATAGATGTTCGCAACCCGAAAGATCCAAAGCCCGTCAACTTCATTGCCTGTGCTCCGAACACCCGTGCGCATCATCTGCAGCTGCACGACAATCTTCTGCTGGCCGTCAACAGTGCGAACGTGTGGGCGCTGCAGCGCTATCAGAGCCAACAGGATTATTTTACGAACGCCATCGACGACAGCTTCAACCGTCGCGAGAAGCCATTCGTCGCGGGCTTGCGTATCTACGAGATTGGCGCTGACCCGTCGAATCCGCGGGAAATCGGCTTTTGCCCTGTCGAGGGAATTGGATTGCATCGACTGTGGTGGACGGGTGGCCGCTATGCCTACGCTTCGGCCCATCTGCACGGCTTCACCGATTTCGTTCTGGCGATCTTCGATGTAAGCGACCCTACGAAGCCGACGCTCGCAGGACATTGGGCGTTGCCCGGCATGAACCGGGAAGCGGAGGAAACGCCGACCTGGCCGAAGGGCAAGCGCTGGGCGCTGCACCATGCCATTCCCGCTGACGGCAAGTTATTCGGCGCCTGGCGGGATGGTGGGCTGACCATCCACGACCTTACCGATCCGGTTGCGCCGAAGCTGATCAGCCACACGGTCATCTCGCCGCCTTTCGCTGGAGGCACGCATACGCCGCTGCCTTTGCCCGGGCGCCAGTTGGCGATCGTCGCGGACGAAGCGATCAGTTCCAATTGCGCTGCAGGTCTCGCGCACACCTGGGTGTTCGACGTTCGTGACGCGGGCAACCCGATTTCGATCGCGACGCTGCCGCAGCCTGAAGAGCTCAACTACTGCGCGGTCGGAGGCAAGTTTGGACCTCATAACCTCCATGAGAACAGGCCCGGTGCGTTTCAGAGCGAAAATCTCATCTTTGCCACCTGGCACAATGCGGGCGTTCGTGTGTTCGACATCTCCAATGCTTTCAGGCCGCGCGAAGTCGGCCATCTCGTCCCGGGTGCACCGCAGGCACTGGTCGATATCCGGCCAGGTGCCGTTCCTGTCACGCAGTCCGCGGACGTGTTCGTTGACCGTAATGGCCTGATGTACGTGACGGACACGAACGCTGGCCTGACCATCGCGCAGTACGAGGATCTTTGATGTTGCCTTCGCAAAATACCAAGGCTGCCCCGAGCTCGACGCGCACAAGTGCGGTCTATAGGGTGCTGCGTCAAGACATCCTGTGTGGAAAACTGACGCCGGCGGCCAAACTTTTAATCGATGAGATCAGCCAACGTTATGGCGTGACCAGCACGCCAATACGTGAGGCACTCAATCAGCTGGTCACGGAAGGCTTTGTTCAGAAAGTCGACCAGAAGGGCTTCTTTGTCGCGCAGGTTTCGCGGCGCGAATTGAGCGAGTTGACCAACACGCGTTGCTGGGTCGAGTCCATCGCACTGCGAGAGGCACTGGCTCACAGGACACCTAAATGGGAAGAGGACCTGATACTCGCGGGCCATCGGCTGTCCCGTACCAACCGGTCGGCGGATCCTGAGGTGTTTCAGGAGAACGCGCCGTGGGAAGACACGCACAAGCAGTTTCACATGGCGCTGATCGCCACGTGTCCATCGCGATGGCTGCTCGATTTTTGTTCTTTGATGACCGATCACGCGGCGCGTTATCGCTACCTGTCAATGAGCCTGGCGTATCCAGAGCGCGATGTCACCAAGGAACACAAGGCCTTGATAGACGCCGCCATCGATGGGCCGCCCGCGCGGGCGATCGAGATGCTGATGGAGCATTACCGCACCACAGCAGACATCATCATCAGGTCGAACCTGGACCTGCCGGATTAGATTGGGGAGCGGCGGGGCATGTTGCCCGAGCCGATCAACAGGACATAACACAACTTCCAAACGGGAATTCAGTATGGCGAACAGATTTGCGGTGGTCACAGGGGCCGGCAGCGGTGTGGGACGAGCGGTAGCCACGGCGCTGCTGCAGAACGGATATTCGGTGGCGCTGGCGGGGCGCCGTCAGGACGCGCTGGAAGAGACCGCGCGTCTGGCGGGCGGCAGTAGCCTGGTTGTGCCTACGGATGTTTCGAAGCCCGACGAGGTGCAAGCACTTTTCGCCAGGGTCGCAGCGGAGTTCGGCAGACTGGACGTCCTCTTCAACAACGCCGGTACGGGTTCGCCTGCAACCAATTTCGGTGACGTGACCTTCGAGCAGTGGTCGGCGGTCATCGACGTGAACATCCACGGGATGTTTCTGTGCGCCAACGCGGCATTTCGCATGATGCGGGACCAGTCTCCTCGAGGCGGCCGCATCATCAATAACGGCTCGTTGTCGGCTCACGTGCCGCGGCCTGGTTCCGCGCCTTATACGACATCGAAACACGCCGTCACGGGACTGACCAAGTGCATCGGTCTGGACGGTCGTGCGTTCGACATCGTGAGTTCCCAGGTCGACATCGGCAACGCAGCGACCCCGATGACCGCCCGCATGGCCAAGGGCGTGCTTCAGCCGAACGGAACCACGGCTGTCGAACCGACGATGGACGCTGCCAATGTAGGCAATACGGTTTTGTTGATCGCGAATATGAGCCTCGACGCTAATGTCCAGTTCGTGAGCGTGATGGCATCGCAAATGCCGTCGTTCCTCGGACGAGGCTAATGCTGCTCCGACTCAGGCCTCATCCAGGCTTGAGTCGAGTCTGAATATCCGTTGGCTGGCCGGCCAGCCAACGAAGACGAGAGTGTTGAAATCGGGCTGACAGGTAATACACGTCACGCCGTTGCTTTGCCAGATTGCCGGGATAAGAAGTAGATATATAAATAAGTATAACTAATTAGATAGAAGAAATCAGGAGTGAGACTTTCAGAGTAATTAGGTCATCTTATTACTATCGAAAAACGGAGACGGAAATGAGAAAGATTGTCTGGATGGCGGCAGGTGCGTCGATATTGGCTAATGTTGCACACGCTCAGAGCTCAGTAACGTTGTATGGCATTGTGGATAACGGCATTGGATATCAGAGCAGTGCAACTACGCTCGGTTCCACGAGTGGCGGCCGCTCTCTCGTCAAGATGACGACGGGCGTCTTTGCGGCAGATCGGCTTGGCTTTAAAGGCGTCGAGGATCTCGGCGGAGGAACGCAGGCCATCTTTACGTTGGAACAGGGTTTCAGTGCCGCGACCGGTGCGGAGTCGACCTCGGGGTTAGGGTTCAGCCGGCTCGCCTATGTTGGGTTGACGAATCAGACATACGGCACGTTCACGGCGGGACGCGAATACTCGGCCTATTACACCCTACTGCAGCCATTTAGTCCGGAGCCGCGGCTGACCGGTTACTACGCCGCACACCCGGGCGATATTGATGGGACGGACACCGACTTTCACGAGAACAACGCACTCGTCTACACGTCGCCGAATTTCTACGGTTTGACCGTTAGCGGCGAATACGCCCTCGGTGGTGTCGCGGGAAGTTTCAACGCCGGCTCGTCGTGGAGCGCTGGTGTGCAGTACATCAACGGTCCGATCGGCGCCGCAGCCGCGATCTGGCGTGTCAACAACTCGACGTCGGGCGGCGGGGCATTTGGTGCGTCGTCGGTCACCTCGAATAACGGCGCCCAGATCGGCATATCGGCCATCAACGTCGGATACCAGACGGCGCAAGCGCAGCAGCGCTTCGCGGTGGCGGGCGCCTACACGTTCAGTCCGGCATGGGATTTGTCCCTGATGTATTCGAATACCCAGTACATCCCGGGCATACGCTCTTCATTTACCGACACGGCCATTTTCAACACGGTCGGTGCAGTGTTGCATTACAAAGTGACCCCTGCGTTCGATCTCGCAGCGGGTTACGCCTATACGCGCGCGACCAGTGCAAACCGGATTTCGTCAGCCGCGCAATATAACCAGATCAATTTCGGTCAGGTCTACAGCCTTTCGAAAGCCACGGCCCTCTATGCCATGGAAGGCTTTCAGCGGGCAAATGGTCAGACACTCGGCATCAACGGCGGCGGAGACATCGTCAATGCCGTGGCATCGGCTGGCGACGGCGGTAACGCACAGCCTGCGTCGTCACGCAGCCAGGTTGTCGGTGGCATCGGTCTGATGCACAGATTCTAAGGAGACCTTCCCGCTGCATTGACAGTCGGTTCGACGACGCGTGTCGATCGGGCGGCAGCATGCAACGGTGCGGTCGCGGACGCAACAGATTTTTCCAGGAGATGGGCATGAAGCTCGTGAGTTTTCGACATGCAGGCAAAGAGTCGTTTGGCGTTGTAGTAAATGAAGGTGTCGTCGATCTGGCGCCTTACGCTTTGGAAGTCGGTTCAACGCTGAAACAGGCGCTCGCGCTTGATAGCCTCGCCGCCATCCAGACAATCACCCGGTATGCGAAAGCGACTCACGCATGGGCTGATGTGGAATTCCTCCCGGTGGTGCCCGATCCGGGAAAGATCCTCTGTATCGGCATCAACTACCTGGAACACCTGAAGGAAACGGGGCGCGAAACGCCGGAAAAGCCGACGATTTTCACCCGTTTCGCCGATTCGCAAACGGCGCACAACGCGGCCATCGTGCGTCCGCGCGCATCTGAAAAGCTCGATTTCGAAGGCGAACTTGCCGTCGTGATCGGCCGTAACGCGCGCCACGTGAAAGCCGCGGATGCCTTGGATTACGTGGCAGGCTATTCCTGCTACAACGACGGCAGCGTGCGCGATTGGCAACGACACACGAGCCAGTTGATACCTGGGAAGAATTTCCCGCGCACAGGCAGCTTCGGACCGTGGCTCGTCACGACTGACGAAGTGGGCGATCCCTCTCTGCTTTCCTTGACGACGCGTCTGAATGGCGAGGTCGTGCAACACGCCACCACAGACGATCTGATCTTCGGTATTCCCGCCTTGATCGAGTACATCAGCACGTTCACCGAGTTAAGGCCGGGTGACGTGATCATCACCGGGACCACGGGTGGTGTGGGAGCGTATCGTCAGCCGCCGCTTTGGATGAAACCGGGCGATGCGGTGGAGGTCGAGATATCGAAGATCGGTATCCTGAAGAATTCGATCGTCGACGAATAAGCATGACTCGATGCAGGTGGTGACCGGGTGTCGTGCGCGTGCACCGCCGGCGACGTGAAGGAGAATGTTCGTGTTCGATCTGAATCAATTGCGCTGTTTCGTGACGGTTGCGGAAGAACTGCACTTCGGTCGGGCGGCTGCCCGGCTGCACATGACGCAACCGCCCTTGAGCAGACAGATCCAGCTGTTCGAGCACAGCATAGGGACGTCACTCTTTAACCGGACAAACCGCATGGTGCGGCTGACGCCTGCGGGACGCAGTCTGTTGCCGGAGGCGCACGCCATTTTGCGTCTTGCCGAGAGGGCGCGCCTGTCGGCACTGAGGACTGGGCAGGGTGAGGCAGGGCGGATCGTGATTGGCTTCACGGCAGCCGCCGGCTACGAATATCTGCCGGAGATGCTGGGGCAGTTGCGGCGAACGCTGCCAGGCGTCGACCTGGAGTTGCGCGAAATGGTTAGCCGCTCGCAGGTGGAGGCTCTGGAAAACGGCCAGCTGGACGTCGGCCTGCTGCGTCGGCTGCCGCCTGATTGCGACGATCTGGATAGCGTATGTGTGGCGCGCGAATCGCTGGTCGCCGCGCTTCCGCTCGAGGACCCGCTAGCGCGGCGCAAGACGCTGCATCTGCGGGACTTCAATGGCCGGGCGATGGTGATGTATTCGCCCGACGAAGCGCAGTACTTTCATGAACTGGTTCGGCATGTATTCGCCCGCGTCGGCGCGACGCCGAAATACGGTCAGCAGGTGAGCCAGGTCCACTCGATGCTGGCCGTGGTTCGCTCGGGCCTGGGTGCGGCGCTCGTGCCGGAGACCGCCAGCAGGCTGTGCTACGAAGGCATTGTATTTCGCGAGATCGACGGTATTGATCCCGTGAAACTCGTGGAACTGCACCTCGCGTGGAAGATCGGCAACGACAATCCGGCGCTGGCGAAGGCGTTGCCGCTACTCCAGAACATTGGCAACCGGCGCCAGCCGCTGGCTCTGACGCAATGAGGAGTGCGAGGCTCCGGAAAGAAAAGAGCCGATTTTCCTGTTCGAAGCTTCTATCGGTGAACGGAGACAACATGCGTAATCGGACAATGTCTTTCCTGCTTCTGCTGGCGCTCGCGCATGGCGCGCAGGCCCAGGTCGCAGACAGGAAGGTGCTCACGCTAGCCGGCGCGCAAGGCATAGTCGAAGCCGCGTTGGCAGCGGCGAAAGGTAACCAGTTGCGCCAGTCGATTGCGGTAGTGGACGACGGCGGTAACCTGCTGGCTTTCGTACGCATGGACGACGCGCAACTGGCAGGTGTGCAGATGGCGCTCGGCAAGGCTCGCACAGCGCTGATGTTTCAGGGCCCCAGCAAGGGCTTTGCGGATCGGATAGCCGCAGGACAACTCAATGTGCTGGCACTGCCGGACATGCTGCCCGCCGATGGTGGTCAGCCACTCGTTTATGACGGGAAGATCGTGGGGGCCGTGGGTGTCAGCGGTGCGTCGCCGGCGCAGGACGGCCAGACAGCCTTGAAAGCGGCCGCTTCGCTGCAATAGCGAATCAGGCGGTCGACCGCAACGATGTTGCATGGAACAGGAGCAATCGCCAAAGCGATAGATAGCTCCTGCCGACAACGGAGACACATATGCTGAAAAAATGGAGCCGGCTCGATCTACGCCCGGCCGCGCCACCTTGCGGCTGCGGACTCTCGCATCCGCATACCCACACACAGCATCACGCACTGCCCGCGCACGGCGCTGGGCGCCGCGGTTTTCTCGGCGCCGCCGCTGCGCTTGGGATGGGGCTCGCGATCGGTGGCGATGTGTGGGCGCAGCAGACCAGGCCAGCGGCGCGGATCGTGGACGTGCATCATCACTACACATCGCCCGCACTGCTTGCGATGATGCTCGGACGCCGCACCAATCAGGTCTTCAATCAGTCGTGGACGGTTCAGAAGTCGCTTGACGCGATGGACGCGGGCGGCATTGCGACCGCTGTGGTATCGACCAGCGATCCGGGTATCTTCTTCGGCGACTATGATCAGGCGAAGGCCCTCGCTCGCGATTGCAACGAGTTTCAGGCCCGCATGGTCGCCGATTACAAGGGGCGTTTCGGCATGTTCACGACGTTGCCGCTGCCCGACATCGACAGCACGCTTGCCGAGATCGCGTATGGCCTCGACACGCTGAAGGCGCAAGGCGTCGGCATGATGACGAGCTACGGTACGAAGTATCTCGGCGACCCGGCATTTGCGCCGGTGATGGAAGAGCTCGAGCGCCGCAGGGCCACGGTCTTCGTTCATCCGCTGCAGCCGGCATGCTGCACGAATGTCGTGCCTAAAGTGCCTGACATCGTGGTCGAATACGGTACCGAGACCTCGCGCACCATCGCCAGTCTGCTGATGAATCACACTACGATTCGCTATCCTAACATCCGCTTTATATTTTCTCATGGCGGTGGCGATGTGCCGTTTCTAACTTTCCGTTTCGCTCGCATGGTGTCGGGAGATCCGGATCTGATGAAGGCCGAACCGGGCGGTGGCATAGCGCTGATCCAGAAGCTGTACTTCGACACCGCACAGGCCTGGAACCAGTATTCGCTGCCGTCGCTGACGGCGCTGATGCCGCCCGAAAGGATCCTGTTCGGCTCGGATTTCCCCGCCGCATCGCCGCTGGACACCGCCAATGGGCTGCGAGCTTCCGGGATGAGTGCCGCAGCGCTCGCGAAGATCGAATGGCAGAACGCGCACGCGATTTTGCCGAATCTCGTCGTATAAGCGGACGGAAAAGAGCGGTGGCGCGTCGGCGGCCATAGCGCGCCGCGTTCCGCTGCTTTCCCGCCAACCCGCGCCAACCCCCGCCCAGCAAGGGCCACGGCCTCCCCGAGGCCCGCATCTACCGCCTGTCTCCCCCACCTGGTTCGCCGGCACTCCCCCATTCAGGGGGTACATCCCGTGTCCCGGCACTTGCATGATTCTCCCAACGCATTAGCACAGCAGGCCAAAAAAACAAATAGATCAATAGTCGCCTGCAATCCATTTGGGGACTCAAGGAGAGACACATGCAGGACGAAATCAAGACGCCAGACTCCACGGCCTACGCGTATCCGTTGCTGATTAAACAGCTTTTACTCACACCATTTGTTCAGTCGCAGGACGAGGAGATCGTCTACCGGGATCAGTTCCGGATGACCTATTCAACGTTGCGCGAGCGCATCGCCCGGCTGGCCAACGGTCTGAGCGAGCTTGGCGTGCAGCACGGCAGCACCGTCGGCGTAATGGATTGGGATAGTCACCGCTACCTCGAATGCTATTTCGCTGTCCCGATGATGGGCGCGGTTTTGCAGACCGTGAACGTGCGTCTGTCTCCAGCGGAGATTGCCTACACGATCAATCACGCCGGTGCTGACGTCCTGCTGGTTCACACGGATTTTCTGCCTGTCGTCGAATCGATCAAGGACCAGCTGGAAACAGTGCGCACCTTTATCTGGATCGATGAGCCGGGCAGCGAAGCGTCTGCCCACAGCATTTCCTTTTCAGCTGAATACGAGGCGATGCTGGCGGCGCATAGCACGAGCTACACGTTCCCGGACTTCGACGAAAACACACGCGCAACGACGTTTTACACCACAGGTACGACCGGTCTTCCCAAGGGCGTCTACTTTACCCATCGGCAACTGGTTCTGCACACCCTCACGCTGATGGCGGCACTGGCGAGCCCTGTCTCGGGGCAGCGCTTCCATCGTGGCGACGTGTACATGCCGCTTACCCCGATGTTTCACGTCCACGCATGGGGCATGCCGTACATCGCCACAGTGCTGGGGGTAAAGCAGGTTTATCCCGGCCGCTATTTGCCGGACCGGCTCGCGCGACTCGTGCGTGAAGAGAACGTCACGTTCTCGCATTGCGTCGGCACGATCTTGCACATGCTGCTCTCGTGCGAGGAGGGCAAGGCGACGGACATGAGCCGGTGGAAGATCATCATCGGCGGTGGCGCTTTGCCGCAAGGCCTTGCCAAGGCGGCGCTGGATCGCGGAATTGACGTGTTCGTTGGATACGGGATGTCTGAAACGTGCCCGGTGCTCAGTCTGGCGCAACTTCCTCCCGGCGCCGAAAACCTCGACGAGGACGAGCAACTGCGCCTGCGCTGCAAGACCGGCCGGCCAGTGCCGCTCGTCGACCTGCGCGTCGTCGACGAGAACATGGACGAACTCGCGCACGACGGTGTAGCCACTGGCGAGATCGTTGCGCGGGCACCGTGGCTCACGCAGGGCTATCTGAACAATCCGGAGGCTTCGGCGCAGCTTTGGGCTGGCGGCTATCTGCATACCCAGGATATTGCCAATGTCGATTCGACCGGCAACGTACAGATCACCGACCGTCTCAAGGACGTGATCAAGTCGGGCGGCGAGTGGGTGTCGTCGCTGGAGATAGAAAACCTGATCTCGCGATATGACGGTGTGTCGGAAGTGGCGGTGATCGGCATCAAGGACGACAAGTGGGGCGAGCGGCCAGTAGCTCTGGTCGTGCTCAAGGAAGGCGCAGCCGTCACGGAAGACGACATCAAGCAGCACGTCCTGTCGTTTAGCACATCCGGAAAGATATCGAAATATGCGGTGCCTCAGGTCGTGAAGTTTGTCGATGCGCTGGCAAAGACGAGCGTCGGCAAGACCAACAAGAAGTGGCTGCGCGAGCAGTTCGCCTGATAGGCAAGCAAATTTCAAGGAGTGCAAAAGATGAGTCTGGAAAATTACAGCGTTGCCAATATCAACGAGTTCGTGGGCCTCGAGTTAGGCGTGTCGAACTGGGTGGTCGTCGATCAGGCGCGTATCAACGCGTTCGCCGAGTGTACGGGCGACAGGCAGTGGATCCACGTAGACGAGGAACGTGCGAAGCGCGAGAGCCCGTTCGGCGGCACGATCGCACACGGCTATCTGACCTTGTCGTTGCTTGGGGGCTTCGCGATCGAAATCGGTGTCGTTCCGAAGGACGCTTCCGCGGGCCTTAACTACGGTCTCGACAAGGTGCGTTTCATGACCCCAGTGAAGGCCGGTGCGCGTGTGCGCAGTCGCGTGACGCTCGTGTCGGCGGAGAGCAAGGGCGGCGGCCGCATCCTCATCAAGACAATGAACGAACTGCAGATCGACGGCGAAGACAAGCCGGCCCTGATTGCAGAAACCCTCGCGATGCTGATCGCGTGACCCACGACGTTCGGCGAGGCGCAAGCGCTTCCTGAAGGAGCAGCAAAATGGCGAAAACCACTGAAAGCCCGCAGAAAAACGCGAAGCAAAGCCCGCAAAACGAGACGGCCGATGAACTCGCGGCGTCAGCTGCGGAGGGCATGCTGGGTCCCAATCCCTTTGTCGGTTTGCGGGCGTGCGATATCGTCGCCACCGCGCAGAAAATCGGCACTCAGGCGTTGCGGCAACCCGCGTTGGTCATGGAGCAGGAGGCGGCTTTCGCCCGCGAGGTTTTGAAGCTTTTCTCGGGTGGCGGCGACGCTACACCGCCGAAGGGCGACAAACGCTTTACCGACGCCGCGTGGCAGAACAACTTTATGTATCGTGCGACGTTGCAAGGCTACCTCGCGTGGCGCGATGCGCTTGCGGGTTTCGTCGAGCGCTCGGCGCTGGATCCTGCCAACAAGGAGCGTGCGAAGTTTGTGATGTCGCTCTTCACGGACGCGGCATCGCCGACGAATACGTTGCTGGGCAATCCCGCGGCGCTCAAAAAGGTTGTCGATACGGGTGGCGCCAGCCTGATGGATGGCTGCAACAACCTCATGATGGACCTGCTCAAGAATCACGGCATGCCCGCGCAGGTCAACAAGACGGCTTTCGGCGTGGGCAAGAACCTCGCTACGTCCACGGGCGCGGTGGTTTTTCGTAACGAGGTGCTGGAGTTGATCCAGTACGCGCCAACGACACAGCAGGTCTATGGCCGGCCGCAACTGATCGTCCCGCCTCAGATCAACAAGTTCTATATCTTCGATCTCTCCGAGGGCAAGAGCATTGTCGACTATCTGGTCAAAAACGAGCTTCAGGTGTTCGTCGTCAGCTGGCGCAATCCGACCGCGGCTCAAAGCCACTGGGATCTGGACACGTATGTCACCGCACTCGTGGAAGCCATTGCGGCGGTGCGTGAGATCACCGGCTGCGACGATGTCAACCTGCACGGCGCCTGCTCGGGTGCGATGGCCATTTCGGCCTTGCTCGGAAATCTCGCGAGCCGGGACGACAAGACGGTCAACGCCGCGACGCTGATGGTGGCCGTGCTCGATAACAGCGCCGATTCGCAGCTTGGCCTGTTCGCCACTCCTGAGGCCATTGCGGCGGCCAAGCAGCACAGCACCTCGCGTGGGGTGCTGGCAGGCGAGGAAATGGGACGTGTGTTCGCCTGGATGCGGCCCAACGATCTGGTGTGGAACTACTGGGTCAACAACTACCTGCTGGGCAACGCACCGCCAGCTTTCGACATCCTTTACTGGAACAACGATGCGACCCGGCTGCCGGCGAAGATGCATGGGCAATTGCTCGACATTTTCACGCAGAACCTTTTCAGCAAGCCGGGCGCGCTGACGGTGCTGGGCACGCCGATCGACCTGTCCCAGGTCACCTGCGACAAGTACGTGGTGGCAGGCATGACGGATCACATTACGCCGTGGAAGGGCGTGTACAACACCGCGAAGACGTTTGGTGGCAACACCCGCTTCATCCTGAGTTCGAGCGGCCATATCCAGAGCCTGATCAACCCGCCCGGCAATCCGAAGTCGAAGTACTACCTCAACCCCGAGTTACCCGCGAACGCCGATGCCTGGCTCGCCGGCGCAAAGCCAGAAGCGGACACCTGGTGGGGCAACTGGAGAGACTGGCTGGTCGCCCGGTCCGGTGAAAGACGGGCAGCGCCAGCAGCCCTTGGCAGCGAACGGCATCCGGCGGGTGTGAAAGCCCCTGGAACCTATGTTTTGGAACCCTAAACGGCGTCATCGCCGGATAGTGAAATCCATTTTTTTGTAACTACCTTAACGGAGTCATCATGACAGCAACCCATCCTAACAATCTTTTTGGCGAATATACGAAGCTCATCACGCAGTTCAAGCTGCCGGGCGTCGACGTCGCCGCCATCCTCGAATCGCGCCGTAAGGACATCGAAGCGCTTGCCGAGGCGAATATGACGGCGCTCGCCGGTGTTCAGCAGCTCGGTCAAAAGCAGGTCGATATCGCGCGTTCGACGATTAACGAACTGCAATCGCTCGTGACCCGCCTGAGGACGCCAGGCAGCGAATCCGCAACGGCCACGGGAGAGGGCGTTCAAAAGGCGCTGCAAAAGGCCTTCGTGGACATGCAGGAACTCGCGGATGCGGCATACCGCGCGCAAACCGATAGTATCGCTGTCGTCACGAAGCGCTTTGCGGAGCATGTGGAGGAACTGAAAGCACTCGTGCAGCCCACGAAGTGATCGAACGGGCTTATGCGAGCCGCCGTCGTAACATAGCCAGGCGTAACCAGGCGAACCGTCTAACCATGGAACCCACCGGATGACCAACCTACAAACAAGCCCGGAGTTTGTCGACGCCATGCAGATCCAGACGATCGACCTGGACGGCCAGTTGCTGCGTGTTGCAGTCCGGCGGGGCAGCGATGCCTCGCCGCCGCTGCTCCTGTTCAACGGCATTGGCGCGAATCTCGAACTCGTTGAGCCGTTCGTTGCGGCGCTGGATGACGTGACCGTCATCGTTTTCGATGTCCCAGGTGTTGGCGGCTCGCCCGCTCCGTTGCTGCCGTACCGGTTCTCGACGCTCGCCGTGCTGGCCGACAAGCTGCTGACGCGGCTCGGGTACACCGATCCTGTCGACGTGCTCGGCGTATCGTGGGGTGGGGCGTTAGCCCAGCAGTTTGCACACCTCTACCCCAAACGCTGCCGCAGGTTGATTCTCGCCGCCACGTCCCCCGGCGTGATCATGGTGCCGGCGCGGCTGTCGGTACTGTCAAAACTGGTCGGGCCACGGCGCTATACCGACCCGTCTTACCTGAAGCAGATCGGTGCGGAGATATACGGTGGCGCATACCGGCACGACGCTGCGCTGCTCGAGGAACACAGCCGTCATATCCAGGCGCCGCGCGGCCGCGGCTACCTCTACCAGTTGCTGGCTGCATCGGGTTGGACCAGCCTGCCCTGGCTGGGCGGGCTTCGGCAAACGACGCTCGTCATGCATGGAAACGACGATCCGATCGTGCCGCTCGCCAACGCCAAGATCCTCGCAGCAAGGATTCGAAACGCGACGCTGCAAGTGATCGATGACGGTCATCTGTTCCTGATCACGCGGGCCAGGGAAGTTGCGCCGGCGATAAAACGATTCCTGCGCCAGGAGGCCAGTTGACCCGTGTGACTGGGAGCGACGGGAATGCCGGGCGTGCAACGGCCCAAGCCACTGCGGACGAGAAGCTCGTTCGGCTGACGCGTATGCGCACGACGGCAACCTGTCTGCTCGCGGCGATGATCGCGCTATTGATCGCCTGCGTGGCCTGGCAGACGGCGCATCCGTGGCTCGCGTGGCCGCGTGCTTTTGCCGAGGCAGGTACGGTCGGTGCGATCGCGGACTGGTATGCGGTCGTCGCGTTGTTCCGGCATCCATGCGGCATCCCGATCCCGCACACCGCCATCATCCCGAAGAACCAGCAGCGCATCGCCGAGAGTCTGGGCAGCTTCATCGAGGAAAACTTTTTGACGCCCGAAGTCATCGTCGGGCGGCTCAGTGGTTTCAACGCGGCGCAGGCGCTGGCCGGGTGGCTGGCAGTACGCGAAAACAGCGCGACGATCGCGGATATAGTGGCAGGCTCTCTTCCGCGATTGCTCGATGGTATGGACGAAGCCGACATCGAACACTTCTTCGATCGAATCGTGATCCCGCAATTGCGTACGCTCGACGTATCGCGGCTGGCGGCCGAGGTCCTGGATATCCTCACCGAAGGCAACCGCCATCAGCCGTTGCTGGACCGCGGATTGAGCGTTGTGGAGAGCTGGTTGAGTAACAACGTGGGCCTGATCAAGGCGAAGTTCAGCGAGGCCTCGAAATTCACCTTGCCGACGCTGGATGCATACATCGTCAACAAGTTCGTCGAGGGCATCATCGCGCTCATGCATGAGGTCGTGGCGAATCCGGAGCACGAGCTTCGGCGCCGGTTCGACGTGGCGGTGCAAGATCTGGCCGGCGAGATGAGGAGCTCAGCAGCCTATCGCCGCTTTGGCCGGCTGTTGCTGCGCGATTGCATTCGGCATCTTGAAGACGGCGGGTATTACGGTGTCCTGCTCGATCACGTCCGTGCATATGTGCTCGCCGATCTTGGCAGCAAGCATTCTGTCGTACGCGATATGCTTTCCAGCACCTTCGTGTCCATGGGAAAAGGCGGGTTGAGCGAGCCCTCCATTCAGCAAAAGTTGAACGCTTGGTGGCTTGATATTGCCAACCTGCTCGTGCTACGCCACCGCCATCAGTTATCGGCGCTCATCACAGACGTCGTGAAAGGCTGGGACGCGAAGGAGGTGAGTGGGAAGCTCGAGGCCGAAATAGGCCGGGACCTGCAGTTCATTCGAATCAACGGCACTTTCGTGGGCGGCACAGTGGGTGTCCTGATCCACGCATGTGTGTTTCTTTTCGCGCGGTAAGCCCGGCGGTGTCCGATTCGAGCGAGCGCACCCTAGCCCTGTTTGACCAGGCCGAGCGCCTGCGCGCGCGCGACGGCCTGAGCGCGTTTGTCGACGGCCAGTTTGGTAAAGATGCTTTTGACGTGCGACTTGACCGTTTCAGGTGTGATCCCGAGCGTGCGCGCGATTTCCTTGTTCGACTGTCCCTGTGCGATCAACTCGACGATGCCGCGCTCTCGCGAACTGAGGCGCTCGGGCTCGCTGTCCCGCCTGGGCTGGCTATTCGGTTCGTGCTGGGCTCGCCACCTGTCGAGCAGTCGGTCTAGCCATGTCACGACTTCCGGTGCCCTGGCCGCGGTACGTACGCTGTCGCGCGCGAGCTTCAACAGTGGGCCGATCTCCGGCCCTTGATCGATGATGGACTGGCAAAGCCCAGCAGGCGCTGCGACTGTCGCAACGTCATGAAATATCTCTAACGCCCGCTCGCGCTCGCCTGCGTTCAGCCACGCGAGCGCGAGGAGAGTCCGCAGCCGCAGCGCAAGGTAAGTGCCGTGGAGCTGCTCGAGACGCTCCAGCGCAACGTTCAATATCCCGATCGCCTCCGCGTTTTGCTGGCGCCGAATCGCGAGGCACGCCGCGCCGAGGTCACGGTAGTTCAGGATCTCCAGCGACACCGGAGCGGACGATGCGGCGTCAGCGCTAGCCAACTGACGCAACTGCGTTACGCACGCGCCCGCTTCGGCGAGCCTGCCTTCTGCCAGATTGAGCCGGGTTCTTTCGGAGAGTGCAGCAGCCACCAGCCGGTCCCAGTGACGTGCCTGCCCCAGCGCCTGGCCGGCGTCGAGCAGCGACTGCGCGTGCGCAAAATTGGAACGCGCCACGGCGATCCGGATGAGGATGCGGTAGCTGATCAGCACGCTGTCGAGAAACACGGCAAGGTCGATGACCGGCATGTGTTCGACGAGCAGCGCTTCGGCTTCGTCGAGCCGCCCCTGCTCATACAGCAATTGCGCGACCATGGGGGCGCATAGTGCTACGGCTATCGACTGCGGACCCGAATGATGCTCGGCGAGCTCCATGGCTTCGTTGAAACGGCGCGCCGCGAGTGGCAGGCGCAGTTGCTGCATCTCCACATGGCCGAGCAGGCAGAGCCGATAGACGGTGGAAAATACACTGCGCTGGTCTTCTTCGACCGAATCGGGAATCCATGGAGTGGCGTGAAGGGCCTCGAAATCGCCCGCTTTCCAGTGCGCGAAGCGCGCTACGTTCGAGACCGCATTGGTGGTCCAAGAATCGCGCGAGGGCCGCTCCAGATATTGTTGCGCGAGCGTGAGCGCTGTTCGCGGGTCGTCCTGCAATGCTGCCAGCGCCGAGCGAAGGGCGACGCACTCCCAGCGGACATAGTCTTCGTCGGCGCCTCTGCCGGCGGCATCGCGTTCAATCGAATCCAGCATCGTCACCGCATCGTCGAAGCGCAGGGCGAGTACTGTGCCCCAGGCGATGGCCAGCGTGACCGTGGTCTGTGCGCGCATCAGGTCGGCTGGGAACTGACGCTGCCAGCCGACCAGCGTGAGGAGATCGCCTCCTTTGAGGAGGGACTTGGCGCAGTGTTCCATAAGGCGAATCGCATCGTCGGTTGCACCGGCCGCGATGGCATGCCTGACTGCGTCGGTCCACTGGTGCTGCCCTGCATACCATTGACATGCGCGGCGATGCAGCTCGGCGATTTCCCCCCGGTACAGAGCCTCCAGCCGGCGTTGAAGATATTCGGCCATGAGCGGGTGATAGCGGAACCAGTGTCCTTCCAGGTCCAGCGGTTCCAGCAACAACTGGCGCGCAACAATGGCATCCAGCATGGCCTGGCCCGGCTTGACGCCGGTGATTGCCTCACACAGTGGCGCGCTCAAACGATCGAGTATCGCCGTACGCAGCATGAACTCGAACATCCCGGCAGGTAAGGATTGCAGAATATCTTCGAGGTAGTCTGCCAGCGGCCTCGATGCACCGGTCGGAGCACTTGCCTGCCAACCCCGGGGGCGATCGTCCCGGGCCAGCGCCGAAGCGGAGATGCGCAGCGCCGCTGCCCAGCCTTCGGTGGTCGCGAATAGCGACTTCACGTCCGCGACGATGAGCTTGCCGGGGCATTCGCGTTCAACGAAGCGGCGCGTCTCGTCGAAGTTGAATCGCAAGGTCGATGCGTCGATTTCCAGCAGGTCGTTTCGTGCCCGCAGCCTTGCGGTGGGAAATGGCGGATCGGTGCGTGTGCAAAGCACCACGTGGACTTGCGAGGGCATATTGGCGATGAAGAGCGCCATCGCTTCGTGAATCGGCGCCTCGCTGATCAGATGGTAGTCGTCGATGAAAAGGTAGACCTCGTCGTCGACGTCAATGAGCTCGTTGATCAACGTTGACGCAAGCGAATTCGCCGGCACAAACGAGGCGTCGGCGGTCAGGCCGATCACGGAGGTGCCGACGTTGCCACACGCTTGCCGCAAAGCGTGCGCGAGGTGATTGAAGTAGCGGGCGGGCTCGTCATCGTCGGCATCGAGCGCTAGCCAGGCGACCCGCGCGCTGCTCGTTGCGAGGGCGTTGAGCCAGGTGAGCGCGAGCGAGGTCTTGCCGAATCCAGCGGGGGCCTTGATCACCGTCAGGCGCTTCGTTTCGGTCTGCGCAGCAAAAGAGGCGAGGCGCGGACGATCGATCAGGCCGGCGGGCAGGCGAGGAGGAAAAACCTTCGTTGCAAGGACGAGAGGTGGCCTGTGCGTGGGCAGCGTTTTTATCGCTTTTGTCGCTTCTGTCACGTGCATCAACTGCTCCGGGCATTCGGGTTGACCCTGGCGGCTATCCCCCATCCACGTGGTTGTGCTCCCCTTTATGGGGGATTTTGCACGGCGCTGCGCTCAGACACTATGGATTCCAGCGAGCAGACGCGCAGTTCCACAACTGGACGACGGTGCGGCAGGCCGGCCGGTCACGGGTGATAGCCCCTCGGCGGGCTTCGCGTGAACCGGTGTTTTGCTCACGAAATGATACGCCCAACCGCCCTAAGGGAGGAGACATGTATACCGCATCCCGTCGCATTGCGGCGCACAAAACCGGGCCGGCGGCGCGTATCCCAGACGAACAGAACGGAACCTTGCGCGGCCGCTTCGTATGGCCGGTGTGAGCGAGTCCTTTATCCAATCGGAGCAGGCAATGAAAGTACTGGTTCCCGTCAAACGCGTCGTCGACGCGAACGTGAGAGTCCGCGTAAAGGCTGACGGCAGCGCTGTCGATATCGCGAACGTGAAGCTGTCGATGAATCCCTTCGACGAAATCAGTGTGGAGGAGGCGGTGCGGTTGAAAGAAGCCGGCGCGGCATCGGAAGTGGTTGTTGTGTCGTGCGGCGTGCAGGGCTGCCAGGAAACGCTGCGTACTGCGATGGCAACAGGCGCTGACCGCGGCATCCTCGTTCAGACCGACGCGGAGTTGCAACCGCTCGCCGTGGCGAAGCTGCTCAAGGCACTGGTGGACAAGGAACAGCCGCAACTCGTAATGCTCGGCAAGCAGGCAATCGACGACGACGCGAACCAGGTCGGCCAGATGCTCGCGGCGCTGCTCGGCTGGCCGCAGGCAACCTTCGCCTCGAAGGTGTGCGTCGAGGCAGGCAAGGCGAGCGTGACGCGCGAGATCGACGGCGGACTCGAGACGCTCGAGGTCGATCTGCCGGCTGTCGTGACCACCGATCTCCGGCTCAACACACCACGCTACGCGACGCTGCCCAACATCATGAAGGCGAAGAAGAAGCCGCTCGAGGTCGTGACGCCCGCAGCACTCGGCGTCGACATCGCGCCGCGGCTGACGACGCTGAAGCTCGCAGAGCCGGTGAAACGCGAGGCGGGCATGCGGGTCGCCGATGCCGCGGAACTCGTGGCCAAGCTGAAGAACGTTGCGCACGTCATCTGAAACGGAAGAGGGAATCATGTCCATACTCGTTCTTGCAGAACACGACAATCAGACGCTGAAGGCGGCGACCTTGAACACTGTCACCGCTGCTGCGCGTCTTGGCGAGGAGATCGATTTGCTCGTCGCCGGATCGCAATGCACGAGCGTAGCCGAACAGGCTGCACGCATCGCCGGCGTGAAGCGCGTGCGGGTCGCCGACGCGCCGCACTACGCGCATCCGCTGGCCGAGAACCTGGCCACGCTGATCGCGACGATAGCGCCTGATTACAGCCACGTGCTGGCGCCCGCCACGACCACCGCGAAGAACGCGATGCCGCGCGTGGCTGCTCTGCTAGACGTTGCACAAATCTCAGACATCGTTGCGGTCGAATCCGCCGACGTATTCGTGCGTCCCATCTACGCCGGCAACGTCCTGGCTACCGTGCGAAGCGCGGACCGCATCAAGGTCATCACCGTACGCACGACCGCCTTTGCGGCGGCGGCCGCCGAAGACGGTACGGCAGTAATCGAATCGCTCGCACCAGCTGGCGAGGTTGCCGGTTCGCGTTTCGTGAGCCAGCAACTGACCCGCTCCGAGCGTCCTGAACTGACTGCGGCGCAGAGGGTGATTTCGGGCGGCCGGGGTATGGGCTCAGGCGAAAACTTCGCACTGCTGGAGGACATCGCCAACAAGCTGGGCGCGGCGGTCGGCGCGTCGCGAGCCGCGGTGGATGCCGGCTTTGTGCCGAACGACTATCAGGTGGGCCAGACCGGCAAGGTCATCGCGCCGCAACTCTATATCGCGGTCGGCATCTCGGGCGCGATCCAGCATCTGGCCGGGATGAAGGACTCGAAGGTGATCGTCGCGATCAACAAGGACGAAGAGGCGCCGATTTTTCAGGTCGCCGACTACTGGATCGTCGGCGATCTTTTCAAGGTATTGCCGGAGTTGTCCGGTGAGCTGGACAAGCTGCAACAAAACTGACTCTGGAGACGATGATGAGCATCTATCTTGCGCCGCTGCGCGACATGCGCTTCGTTATGAAGGAACTGGCCGGTCTCGGCGAATTGTCTTCGCTGCCGGGCTTCGAGGACGTGAGTCCCGAACTGGCCGAGGCTGTGCTCGACGAGGCGGCGAAGCTCGCGACCGAAGTGCTGGCGCCGCTTAACAGGTCCGGCGACGAGCAGGGCACGCAACTGTCGAAGGACGGCGTCGTTGCTGCGGACGGCTTTGCAAAGGCTTACCGGCAGTTTGCCGAAGGTGGCTGGAGCGGGCTCTCCGGCGACCCGGAGTTCGGCGGTCAGGGGCTGCCTGAGTTACTGCATGCGGCGACTGTCGAGATGTGGAATTCGTCGAATATGGCGTTTGCGCTGTGTCCTTTGTTGACTGCGGGCGCTACCGAGGCGCTAAGGCAGCACGGCTCGGAAGAGCTTAAGGGACACTATTTGCCGAAGCTCATCAGCGGTGAGTGGACGGGCACCATGAATCTGACCGAGCCGCAGGCGGGCTCGGATCTCGCTGCGGTACGCACGAAGGCCGTGCCAGAAGGCGATCACTATCGTCTCTACGGTCAGAAGATTTTTATCACGTGGGGCGATCACGACATGACGGATAACGTCATTCATCTCGTCCTCGCACGCACGCCGGATGCGCCTGAGGGTGTGCGCGGCATATCGCTGTTTGTCGTACCCAAGTTCCTGCTGAATGCCGATGGCTCGAGCGGCCAGCGCAACGACGCGCACTGCGTCTCTCTCGAACACAAGCTCGGCATTCACGCGAGTCCGACCTGCGTAATGAGCTTCGGCGACCAGGGAGGGGCGATCGGCTATCTGGTAGGACAGGAGAACAAAGGTCTCGCGCATATGTTCACGATGATGAACGAAGCGCGCCAGAAGGTGGGCATCCAGGGACTCGCGATCGCGGAGCGCGCTTATCAGCAGGCCCGCGAATACGCGAAGGAACGCGTTCAGGGACGGCTCGCGAGCAGCAAATCGGGTGGTGCGGTCGCCATCGTTCATCACCCTGACGTGCAGCGCATGTTGCTGACGATGAAGTCGCAGATCGAAGCGATGCGTGCTTTCGCGTATGTGATGGCCGCGGATATGGACCGTGCGCATCGGGATCCCGACGCCGGTGAGCGTGCCGGTCGCCAGGCGCGTGTCGATCTTCTGATTCCGGTGCTCAAGGCGTGGTGTACGGAGTTGGGCGTCGAGATTGCGTCGATGGGTGTGCAGGTGCATGGCGGGATGGGTTACATCGAAGAGACGGGCGCATGCCAGTTCCTGCGTGACGCACGAATCGCGCCGATCTACGAAGGCACGACAGGCATTCAGGCCGCCGACCTGGCAGGCCGCAAACTTGCCTCGGATGGCGGCGCGGCGATGGCTGCCCTGATTGCCGAGATGCGTCAGGCCGCGGCGGAACTCGCGCACAGCAAGCATACGCAAGTGGCATCCATCGGCGCTGTGCTTGCGACCGGTGTAGACGCGCTCGAGAGTGCCACCGCCTGGATGCTGCAAGCATTGGCGAGTGAACCCGATGCAGCGCTGGCCAGTTCCGTCGACTATCTGATGCTCACCGGCTACGTGTGTGGCGGATGGCAGATGGGGCGCGCAGCACTTGTTGCTTCACGGAAAGGCACTGCAAACGAAGACCCGGACTTCCATCGTGCCAAGCTCGCCACCGCGCGCTACTACGCCGACAAGGTCTTGCCCAAAGCGAATGCGCTTCTGGAGGCGATTCGCAGCGGTTCGTCTAGCGGGACCAGTCTCCCGATCGAGCAGTTCTGAGCGACGGCTGGACGGCGGCGAAAATCATTATTGTAAAACTATTGATATGTAATCCGAAATAAAATGGAGGAGATATGTTTAAAAAAAATCGCATGCGCTGCGTTAATCTCGAGCGCGATATGTTCCGGCGCGATGGCGCAAAGCGCCGGAAGCCTCATTACTAGCGTAGGCGGGGCGTGGCTCGACTTTGGTCCGTCTTCCGCAACAGCGTTGCAGAGCAGTTCGGCTTTCGGCAACTTCACATCATCGGGGACGGGTGGTCAGATACATAACACATTCACGCTAGAACTCTCGACCACTTATTTCATCACCGACAATATTGCATTCGACCTTGCGACGGGTATTCCGCCCAAGCTCCAGCTCTATGCGCAAGGCAACGCCACGCCGTTCGGCGCCGGCGGCCCATCCCTCAATCTGGGGAATCTGGCGCCGCTCGCCACCACCCGGTCGTGGGCGCCTATCCTGTTCCTCAAGTACTACTTCTTCGACGCGCAGACGAAGCTGCGTCCGTTCGTCGGCGTCGGCGGAAACTATACCTGGTACTCGCACACCAATCTCAATTCGACATTCAGCGGCGCGTTGCAGCAGATTGCCGGGCCGGGCGGACAGGTCAAGGCTTCGCTCAGTCCGTCTTGGAACCCTGCGTTCGATGTGGGCGCGTCTTACAACATCAGCAAGAACTGGTACGCGACTGCGTCGGTGACGTATCTGTTTCTGAAGACGAATGCGACGGTCAGTGCCGTGGCCGCCAATGGTCAGACGGTGTTGTCCAACAAGACGCGCATCACGGCGGATCCGGTGATCGTTTTTCTGGGGCTGGGATACCGGTTCTAAGGACTCGATGTGCTAGATGGGGGCCGCGCTGCGTGGCCTTCGAGACACATCAAGATGTACCCCCCCAGCTTTCCAGGCCTTCCTCCCGGCTTCCCTTTGCCTTTAGGCATTCCCATCACACCGTCCGAAAGCTCTCTGCAAGATTTTTCTTGCAGATGAGAATAACTCGCATTATCATTCGCGTTCTAGATTTCTGTTTCCGCTTAACAACCACCCGCTACAGGCGCTTGCGTCCCGCGCAGTCATGCTGCATGGGCGTCGGCCTGCGCCTGCGCTCGACCAAAAGAACATGCAGAACCTGTCCACTGCCAGCCATCTGGCGTTTGTCCGCGGCTCGACCCGTACCACGTCGCTTCTCAGCGCCGCGCTGTTGGCGAGCGCCGGCCTTTCGCTTTCCACGCTGTCGACGCCCGGTTGGGCGCAAACCGTCGCCGCGTCGGACGCTGTCACGACGCTGCCCGCCGTCACCGTGACCGCCGCGGTCGATCCGGCCACGCAATCCGACAGCGTCAGCGCCGGCGCGCTGGGCACGCGCAAACAGGTGGACACGCCGTTTTCTACCCACGTCGTGACGAGCGAAGAGGCTGAGGACCTGATGGCAACGACAGCGAACGACCTGTTCGCGTACGATCCGGCCACATCGGTCAGCAGCAGCAACCGGATCAGCGAAAACTCGATGTTCACCGTGCGCGGTTTGCCGATCGACACGCTCAACGGCATCAAGGTGGACGGCCAGAGCTTTCCTTCCTGGGACACGGATCTTTCGCTCGAACCGTTCGAACAGGTGCAACTGCTCAAAGGTCTGTCAGGGTTCATGTATGGCTTCGGCTCGCCGGGCGGGATCGTCAACTACGTATTGAAGCGGCCGACCGACGAGCCGTATCGCAGCATTTCGGTCGGCTATGAGTCGGCCGGCGTGTTCAGCGAGAAGGTCGATCTGGGCGGCCGCTTTGGCAACGACGACCGCTTCGGTTACCGCCTGAACCTGGTGAACGAGGACGGCAACACCGCCGAGGCGAATGGTCATGTGCGTCGTCAGGTGGCGTCGCTCGCGTTCGACTTCCGTATCACCCCGGATCTGACGTGGAGCGCCGACGCGTTCTATCAGAAGCGTAAAACCAACGGCACGCTGTTCGGCCTGATGTTCGGCTCGGGGCTCGGTATTCCCGACGCCAGCACGATCACGCACGACCTCACGCAGCCGCAGAACTACTACGAGACGGAGATGGCTTCGTTTGGCACGGGCCTCGACTATCGTCTCTCCGGGAACTGGCATGCGAGCCTGAAGTACCGCTTCGCCAAGGAGAACCGCACCAACTCCGATAGTCTGCTGTACGTGACCGATGCCGCCGGTGACTATTCGAACACGCTATATGCGGCGATGACGCGCTACTTCTACCAGAACGTCGATGCGATGGTGCAGGGCCAGTTCGACACCGGCAGCATCAAACACGATGTCGTCATCGGTGCGGGCTTCCAGTCGCAGACGAGCGAGTACAGCAACAGCACAGGCTGGAATGAAGGTTACAGCCTCGGCACGGGCAATCTGTATAGCAGCAGCTTGCTGACGAATGCCGAGGTCGGGATCGGCGAGGATCTTTACCGGCAGTCGCGCACGAATCAGGCCGCGCTGTATGCAAGCGATACCGTGCAGTTCACCTCGCGCTTTTCCGCGCTGCTCGGTTTGCGCTACACGCAGTTCCGCGAGAACGTCTACGATCCGAGCAGTGCGGTGTCATCGCAATACAGCGCCAATCCGGTCACGCCGACTGTCGCGCTGATGTTCAAAAGTGATCCGTACTCCACAATTTATGCGAGCTATGTCGAGTCGCTGGAGCAGGGCGGTTCGTCGTCGAACACCAACGTCAATTATCCCGCCACGTATGGGCCGTTGCGCAGCAAGCAGTATGAAGTCGGCTTCAAGACAGATCACAAGAAATGGGGCGCCGATGTAGCACTGTTCCGTGTCGATCAAGGTTATGACTACACCAACAGCGAGAACGTCTACGTGCAGGACGGCACGAAACGCTACACCGGTGTCGATGCGAGCGGCTGGCTGGCACTCACGAACGAGTGGCGCGTGCTCGGCGGCGTGATGTGGCTCGACGCAAAGGCGGTGGATATCGACGACCCGAGTATCGAAGGCAAGCGCGTCTACGGCGCGCCGCGCTTCACGGCGACAGGCCGGATCGAATACAACCCGTCGTATCTGCGCCCGCTCACGCTTGCGTTCGGCGGCAAGTACGTCGGCAGCATGGCCGTCGACGCAGCCAATACGCAGTTCGTGCCGTCGTACGTCACGTACGACGTGAGCGGCAAGTACGAAACGCGGATCGCCGGCAAGGACGTGACGTTCCGCGCGGGGATCAACAACCTGCTCAACCGCCGCTACTGGACCACGGCGTGGGGCTATTACGTTGCGCCGTCCCCGACGCGCACCGCGGTGGCCAGCGCCACGATGCAGTTCTAGATGCGGTGGCCGGCGTTTTGCAGTGCGTGGGCATGGTGATGCCCGCGCCATGGCGGCAAGGCGCCCGCATGCATCCGACGTTACGTCTATGAGACCGATACTTGTTCGCCTGCACCGCTGGTTCGGCATCGGCACCGCGCTGTTCCTGTTCGTCTCCGGTCTTACAGGCGCCGTCATCGCATGGAACCAGGAACTCGATGCGGCGTTGAACCCCGGGTTCTTCTACGCGCGCTCCCCGGCGCCTGCCTTGTCGTCGCTTGAACTTGCGAATCGTGTCGAAGCCGCTGATCCTCGCGTGCATGTGACCTATCTGCCGCTAGGCGTGGTGCCCGGCCGAACGCTGCTGATGCGTGTCGAGGGCCGGCTCGATCCCGCAACGGGTCAGCCTTATACGCTGGGTTTCAATCAGATCGCGGTGGATCCGGCGACAGGGATCATCCGGGGGCGCCGCGACTGGGGCGCGTTGTCGCTCAGGCGGCTCAACCTGATGCCGTTCCTTTATCAGTTCCACTACACACTTTATTTACCCATCACCGGTAGCGGGATTGCCATTGGCGTATGGCTGCTGGGGGTCGTCGCCATTGTCTGGCTGTTCGATAGCGTGATTGCGTTGGTGCTCGCGTTTCCGAGCCTCAGGACGTGGCGCAAGTCGTTTGCATTTCGCGTGCGCCGCGGCGGCTATGCGCTGGTGTTTGACCTGCATCGCTCAGGTGGGGTATGGGTGTGGGGTCTGCTGGGCGTGATTGCGGTGACGTCGATTTCGATGAATCTCGAACGGCCCGTCATGCGTCCGGTGGTGTCGATTTTTTCCAGACTAACACCCGGACCGGAAACCAATCCCGAACTGCTAGCGCCGCATCCGGCCAGCGCGAAGCCCCTGAGTCGCGAGCGTATTGTCGAACTGGCGAGCGCTACCGGACACCGGATGAAGCTGAATGCCGAACCCGGTGCGACGTTTGAGATTGCTTCGCTCAACCTGTACGGGGTGGGCTATTTTAAACCCGGCGGTGATTATGCGGACGGCAGTCCCGGCAATGCCTGGCTCTACTGGGACGCGAGGACTGGACATGAAGTCGGGGGGGCGGTGCCGGGTCGTGGAACCGCTGGCGATACCTTTATGCAGGCGCAGTTCTCACTGCATTCGGGGCGCATCTTTGGACTACCGGGACGCATTCTGGTCAGCTTCATGGGTGTGATGGTGGCGTTGCTGAGTGCGACCGGCCTTGTTATCTGGTTCAAGAAGCTCATGGCTCGCCGCAGTGCTGCGCAGCGGGTGAAGACGGTCAGGCCGGCGGTGCTGCGATAGCGCGTTTGGAAGGATCGCTTTAGTCGTGTGCAGTGTGCGCGGTTGCGCCGTGCTTTGCTGCTTCAAGCCCGGTACTTCACGGTCGCGCGCACGAATTCAATGAAGCGCGTCATTACCGGATCATCCCGTTCCGCCGACCACGCGAGGCCAACCTGCCATTGTGCTGCCGTGCCGCGTAGTGGCAGCACACGCGCATCGCGCAGCAGGTATTGCGTGCGTGAGGGTAGAAACGCCGCGCCGACTCCCGCCGCGACCGCAGCAAGAACGGTCTGGATATCGTCAGCCTGCTGGGTCACTCGCGGCACGAAGCCATGCTCGCTGCACCAGCGGTCAATCTGCGCCGCGAGTCCCGGGCCACGGCCGCGCGCAAGGCCGATAAACCCCTGCTCATTCAATTCGTCGAGATTGGCCGGGATGCGTTTCCAGCGCGCGTGTTGCGGCACCGCTAGCGCGAGCGCTTCGTCCAGCACCGGAAAGGCGTCGAGGCCGCTGTCTGCCGGCAAACGCAGGAAGCCGACGTCCAGCTTGCCGGCAAGCAGCCGTCTGCCTTGCTCCGCGGACGACAGGTCGTTCAACGTGACGTTGACCTTCGGATACTGCCGGCGGAATTCGGCAATCAGTTGCGGTGCGAGCGTCAGGGTCGAGAGTCCGAGGCCGACTCGCAAATAACCGCGCGTGCCGCTGCTCGATTCGCGCGCCCGGGCGAGAACCTCGTCGGCATCGCGCACGAGCGACTGAGCGTCGGGTAGAAATCCGGCGCCGAAAGTGGTGAGTTCGGCGCCGTGCCGGCCGCGCTCGAAAAGCCGTGCGCCAAGGCTGTCTTCCAGCGCGACGATCTGTTTGCTAAGCGCCGGTTGACTCACGCACAGGACCTCCGCGGCGTGGCCGAAGTGGCGCAGTTCGGCCACGGTGAGAAAGGCGCGCAGCAGTTTCAGTTCCATTCTTTAAAGTAATCGAACATATCAGAATATTCATTTTACTTATCGAATGCCCGGCGGTCCAATGGAACCGTTCTGTCTTTTCAGGTCGTGGCGATGTCATCCTCGTCTAGTCCCATGCTGCGCGTTGCATCGATTCCATTGCGGTCCCGTCGCGGAGAGCCTGCGCAGAACGTCGCGCGGATCGCTGCGTGGCTGGCGCTTGCGGCTCGTGACAAGGTTGACCTCGCCGTGTTTCCGGAGGCCTGTCTTGTGGGCTATGGCAGCCTCGCGAAGTTGCATCGCGATGAACTCGAAGCACTCGCTGAACCGCTCGACGGGCCAATGATGGGCTCAGTGGCAGATGCCGTCGAGCGCACAGGGGTGGCTGCTGGCGTGGGCTTCATCGAGCGCTCACAGGATGGCCGTCTGTTCAATAGTTATGCGGTGTGCCTGCCCGGTGGCGTCCGTCATTGCCACCGTAAGCTGCATGCATACGAACATCGACGCATTGTGAGCGGAGATCGTTTCACCGTCTTCGATACGGCGTGGGGTGTTCGCGTCGGAGTCCTGATTGGTGGCGATGCTTATCTGATCGAGAACGTGCGCATGACCGCACTGATGGGCGCTACGCTGCTCGTTGCTCCACACCGGAGTTACTCAGCGCAGCGCGGAGGGGGACGCGTCCTGCAGCCTGTGTCGGCGGAACAATGGCGGCATCGCGGGGCGCAGGCGGGTGCAGCGAGGGCCGCGGGCAGCGCGATTGGTGATCGGACCGCAAGCGCTACGATTACTGATGACGTTGCAGGTGAGGCAGGTATGCGGGCACGGCGCGACGCGGAGGATTGGTTACGTGCGTGGCTGCCCGCGCGGGCAGCGGATAACGGCATCTTCGCCGTCTTCTGCGATGGGCTTGAGCTTGGTAACAACGAGTTCACGCCCGGAGCTGGGATGATCGTCGATCCCTGCGGCCGCATTCTGACCGAGAGCGTCTGCGTAAGCGACGCCTGCATTAACGACACCTCGGCGGAGGGCATCATCGTCGCGGCTAACGTTGATCCAGGCCTGATTGCCACGAGCGCAGGGCAGCAATGGCTACGGGCGCGCCGGCCAGATCTTTATGCGTCTTTGGGGCGAACGGATCGTGACACAACCGTTTTCGAATCGCGCGGAATGACCTCACGTGGCTCAATTGCGGTGAGCTTTGCACAGGTAAGCCGTCGGTAAGACACTGGCCATGCCCAAATGAATCCTATGTGATACCCGCGTCACCGCAAGGAGTCCGTATCACCGCAACCGGATAGCTGCCAGCCCCGGACGGTTTGCATCCGCTCGACAGCAAGCGCTGAATGCACCACTATGTCAGCCTCGTTCCTCCAGCAGCAACATACCCATGGCACTGAAAGCAGTCTTTTTCGATGTCGGCGAGACCTTGGTCGACGAGACCCGCGATTGGGGCGAATGGGCCGACTACCTTGGCGTCACCCGTCTGACATTGTTCGCGGCCTTGGGCGCCGTGATCAATCGCGGACAGCATCACCGCGAGGTCTTTCAACTGATTCGTCCGGGCTGCGATTTCGCCACGCTGAAAGCGCAGCGTCAGGCAGAGGGACGAGCCTACGCACTTCAGGCGGTTGATCTGTATCCAGACGCCGTGCCTTGTCTAAGAGAGCTGCAGGCTCGGGGGATGCGAGTGGGCATTGCGGGGAATCAGCCGGCTGCCATCGAAGACGCGCTAGCTTCGCTTGGTGTGCCTGCCGATATCGTGGCATCGTCGCAGACGTGGGGCGTCGAGAAGCCGTCACAAGCGTTTTTCGACAAAATCATCGAGGCGGCCGAAGGCATGGCATCGCACGAAATCGCCTACGTCGGCGACCGGTTGGACAACGACGTCATTCCCGCGGCACGCGCCGGGATGGTAGGTATCTTCCTGCGGCGCGGACCGTGGGCGGTGATTCAATCGTCCGCGCAGGCTGACCTCAACATCGGGCACACCATTTCCAGCTTGAGCGAATTGCCGGACCTGCTCGCGCGGCTCCAGGAGCATGTGCCCTGAGGCATCCTCAAAAACTGCGGCCGGGTCCCGCACTTGTCTATAATCTTCGTCGACTTCGACTCGGGACATCCAACCAGTGAAAACGACCATTGCCGTCGCCCTCCTTGCACTCGCCTTGACGGGCTGCGGGTCCGCCGCCGACAAAGAAGCGGCGCGCGACAACGACTTCGCCCATTCGGAACGCCGGCTCGATGCGGCACAGACCAACGCCACCATAAACTGTCGCGATCAGGCGCAATGCGATCAGGCCTGGCAACTGACGAAGAACTACGTAACGCAGCATTCGGAAGAGCCGGTGATCCGTGCGGATGCCACCTCGATCGAGTCCGACGTGCCGGGCAGTTCGGGTCACGCGGTCTATTCGGCCGCCCGCGTGGCGAAGGGGAGCGGCGCGACGATTACCTTGTATGCGCAATGCCGCGGCATGTACGGCCCAGAGCATGCGATGGGCTCGGAGTACGACGAATGCGTCAAGAAGATCACGACGACCCAGAACGGTTTCGCGTTGTACCTCGAGCAACATACGTCGGCTAACTGACAGCTGAACGAAGGTTACGGGTTGTCGGCATTCCAGAATGGCTGTCGGCAACCCGCTTCACCGCCTAACCTTCGCGGCGGCGAAACTCGCCGAGCCATTCCGACAACGCGGTGACCGCGTCGAGCGACACGGCGTTGTAGAGCGACGCGCGCAGGCCGCCGATCGAGCGGTGACCTTCGAGACCGTGAAAACCTTCCCGTCGCGCCGCTTCGAGGAAGTGGGCCTCCAGCTCCGGCGTGGGCAGGCGGAACGCCACATTCATCGTCGAACGGCAGGACCGTTCTCCATGCACGCGATAGAACCCAGGCTCCGCGTCGAGCGCACCGTACAGCGCGTCCGCTTTGGCGCGGTTGATCGCGGCCATCGCCTCCACGCCGCCGACTTCGTCGCGCAGCCAGCGCGTCACCAGCATCAGCACGTAGATCGCGAAGACGGGCGGCGTGTTGTAGACCGAACGCGCTGCGATATGCGTGCGGTAGTCGAGCAGGGTGGGCAAGCCAGTAATCGCACGCTGGGCGAATTCGTCGCGCAGGATCACCACCGTCACGCCAGCCGGCCCGAGGTTCTTCTGCGCGTGCGCATAGATCATCGCGTAGCGCTCGATGTCTATCGGCGCGGCCAGCAGGTTGGATGACATGTCGCACACCAGCGGCACTTCAGGCAAGCCTGGCGCGCGGGTGAATTCGAGGCCTTCGACGGTCTCGTTGGACACGTAATGGAGGTAGGCCGCGTCTTGCGAGAGCTGCAGTTCTTCGGCCGCAGGCAGGCGCCGATAACCGTCGGCGCGGCCATCCCACAACACGCGCGTATCGCCCTCGAGCCGTGCTTCGACCGGCGCCTTCGCGCTCCAGTAACCGGACACGATGTACTCGGCATGGCGGCCGCTTGCGCGCAGGAAATTCATCGGCAACATCGAGAATTGCAGGCTGCTGCCGCCTTGCATGAACAGCACGTGATAGTGCGCCGGGATGCCGAGCAGCGCGCGCAGATTGCGCTCGGCTTCGTCGAGCACGCCGCGAAACCATTCCGAGCGGTGACTCATGCCGAGTACCGAGAGACCGGTCTCCGGCAGCGCCTCGATGGCATCGCGCGTCTCGCGCAGGACTGAGGCCGGCAGGGCGCCTGGCCCCCCGGAAAAATTCATTGCGTTATTCATTCAGGCCGCCGTGCGACGCTTCATCAACCGCTCGAATGCGTCGACGATATGTTGGACAAAGGGATTCTTGTGGGCCAATGCGCCCGTGCCGCGCTCATAGTGGGCAAGCATTGTAGCGTTGGCCTCGAAGACGAACACCTGGCCGCCGGGCAGCAAGGTGAAGTCGATGCCGCCGTAGTCGAGATCGAGCCGGCGGCCGATCTCCGTAATCGCTTGTAGCGCGCGTTGGCCCAATGCGGCGGTGGGATCCTGCAGGAAGCGTCGTTCTTCGTCGAGCTTCCACGCGTGGCCTTCCATGTCTGCGGAGAAGTAGTGGACCATCCAGTTCGGTGAGATCGCCAGATGATACGGGAACGGTTCGCGATCGACGAAGATCATCCGGTATTTGCGATAGTAGCCGTCGGCCGAGCGGGTGTCGCGAAACGCGGTCAGATATTGCGGGCCCTGGCTCTCGTGAAGCCGCGCTTGCAGTGCCGCGAGATCGTTGCAGCGGACCAGACCTTCGCCGCCATGCGTGGCGGTGGGCCGGACCAACACCGGCAGTGCGATGCCTTGATCTGCGAGCAGGCCGGCGAGTGCGACGTCCGAACATGGCGCGGTGTCGATACGCGCGCACGCTGCCATCTGCACGTCGGTCAGACCGCCCAGCAAGGTCGGGGTTCGGTTGCGAGCGGTTCGCTCGATCGCCGCGGGCGGATTGAGCAGAGGCTGGGCGACGCGAGACGTGAAGCGCTCGAGCCGCGCAGCGAGCGGTGCTGCGATATCCGCTTCGCCGATGGCATTGAACACGAGATCGAACGGCGGCAGCTGTTTGTCCTCCGGGTCGGCGGCGTAGTCGATGGCGTACTTGATCCGGCAGTTGACCGCGCCCGGCAGCAAGCCCTCGAACGGCACGTTGCCCGAGGCGCGCGCGGAGCAGAGCACCAGTACCCGGCGCACCTGACCGGGCGCTTCTTCCACGAAGACGCGCTGGATCCGATAGGCGCGTTCGCGATACGCGTCGGCCTCGGCCGTGTGTCCAGCCGAAGCGTGGATTGCGGCGAGATTCTGGCAGGCAACCGCGACGTTCGGGTCGAGCGTCAGGACAAGCTGGTACCAGGCTGCTGCGATCTCCAGATCGCCCTTCATGAAGTAACCGGTGGCGACGTCGCACAGATTCGCTGCGCTCGCCTCGGCAGAACCGCTCGCGTAGACATCCAGCGTGTGGGCGGCGATCAGATGGGCGACGGCGCCGAGCTCGTCGCCGGCTGCGCGCCTGGCGTCGGCGAGGGCGCGATGCGAAGCGGGATCGAGCGGGAAAGCAGGTGCCGGATCTGGGAGTAGTGCACCTGCATGGGGACCAGGGTGGCCGTCTGAATGTTCTGGATCTCGGGTCATATTCCTGCGAAATGAGCGTCGTGGCGATGCGCCACTGCGCGTCCGAAGGATAGTGGGCGCGCGAGTGATCCAGATTACAGCCGTTCGCGCGCTCGTTACAGAAATTTACGCAGACGATCAGAAGCGCATTCCGGTGGAGCAGGCACCCGCGAAACCGCCGCCGCTGCCGCCCCCAGCGCCGCAGAAGACGCCGCAGCCCGAGAGCGAAACGGCCAGTACGATGCCGGCTAACCCGGCGCGCAATAGGCTCGACCGGTTTCGACGGCGCTGCAAACGCTCGGTGTCCATGGGATGCCACCCGGCACGCATCGCATCGGGAAGGGTATGTAATGAACGGATCGCACGGGATGAACTGAACAGGGTGAAGCGCATAAGAACTCTGAATGGAATGACAAGGATGGGCGTGGATACCGTCATTCGAAAGCAAGTCGTAATCTTCGAGATTGAGTAACCACGGTGCCACGACCCTAACGCAGCACCATACGCGCTTCAAATACGCTGAATCCGAAAATCAGAGGGGATTGTCAGCTTCATGGTCGACCCTTACGCTTGCCTCGCTGATAGAATGCGTGAGCCGCAACGTAGTGGACTGCAGATGAGATTGCTTGATGCGTTAGTTGAACAGCGTATAGCCGCCGCGGCAGCACGCGGTGAGCTCAACGATTTGCCGGGAACGGGCGTCGCGCCTGGCCTTGGGGACGATGCTCAGGTTCCTCAGGAAGTGCACGCGGCGAATCGCATCCTGAAAAATGCGGGCTTCGCGCCGCCGGCCGTCGAACAGCTGCGGGCGCTGAGCGATCTGCAGGACGAACTGAATGCGGTCAGCGACCGCGCCACCCGTTGTCGTCTTCACGCGCGCATGCTGGCGCTGCATATGGCGCTCGAATCGCTGCGCGGTGGTCCGCTGGTTCTGCCGCGCGAATATTGCCGGCGGATTGCCGAACGCCTCTCCGAGCGAGCGGCGGGTGATGCGGCCGGTGCACTCTCCGGCGAGCCGGGGCCGCAGTGAGCGGGCCGCTCTCGAACACTGCAGCGCTTGCGGGTTCGGCGGCCTCATCCGATGCGCCCGAACCTGTTGCCAGCGCAACGTCTACACCTGCCGCGCACGATGATTCAACGAGTGCCCGCGGCGCATTCCTTGAGCCCGGCCGGGCGCCGACGGCTCACGAACTCCCGGTTGCTCCCGTCTCTTTCCCGCAACGCGATCTGCATTTCATGAAGTTGGCGCAAGCTGCCGCTGAAGAAGCGCGTGCGGCCGGAGAAGTGCCGGTCGGCGCGGTGCTGGTGCGTGGCGACGAGGTCATTGCGAAGGGTTTCAATCATCCGATCGGTGCGCACGATCCATCCGCTCACGCCGAGATGGTGGCGCTGCGCGCTGCCGCGCAGGCGCTCGAGAATTACCGTTTGCCTGGCTGCGAGCTCTACGTGACGCTCGAGCCTTGCCTGATGTGTGCCGGTGCGATCATGCACGCGCGGATTGCCCGCGTGGTGTTCGGCGCCCGCGATCCGAAGACGGGCGCTTGTGGCAGCGTGGTCGATGCGTTTGCCAATCCGCAGCTCAATCATCACACGACCGTGGTGGGTGGCGCGCTGGAAGACGAATGCGCCGCCGCGCTCAAGTCCTTCTTTGCCGACCGGCGTCGCGCTTTGCGGGAAGCCCGCGAGGCTCGCGCCGCTCTCGACGCCGCGAGAATCGAACCGCCGCCTGCCGAATCGCTCTAAAATCCATCATCCCCCTCATCGGCGTCGATCATGATCGCCCATCGCACTTTCGAACTGGTCGCGCCATCAGGCTATCCACATGATCCCGACGCGATTCACCGCGCTCTGCACCGGTTGCATGCAGAGGGACATCGTGTGGAGGGCGTCAGTGCTACGGAGCGCCGTTATCAGCGTTTTGCCGGCACCGACGGCGAGCGCGCGGCCGAGTTGAACCGTTTGGCCGACCCGTCGCGCAAGCTGCCGGACATCGTGCTGGCAGTGCGCGGCGGCTATGGTGCGGTGCGTATCCTGCACGGCCTTGATTACGATGGCTTGCAGCGGCGGCTCACCGATCAGCCGGTGGCGTTGGTAGGACACAGCGATTTCACGGCCATACAGATGGCGCTGCTGGCGCGCGCCGGGCTGAAAACGTTCGGCGGTCCGATGCTGATGGGTGATTTCGGCGCGCCGGACCTGAGCGAATTCACCATGCAGCACTTCTGGGCGGCGCTGACCAGGCCGAACTTCACGATAACGAGCACCGTGCCTCAAGCGCAGACGGTCGACGTCAGCGGGATGCTGTGGGGCGGCAATCTGGCGGTGTTGGCCTCGCTGGTCGGCACGCCCTATATGCCGCCGGTGGACGGTGGCATCCTGTTCGTCGAGGACGTCAACGAACAGCCGTTCCGGCTCGAGCGCACGCTTTATCAACTGCATCTGGCCGGGATTCTCGAACGGCAACAGGCCCTTGTGATTGGCGATTTCTCGGGCGGCAAGCCGTTCGAATACGACAACGGCTACGATCTGAATACGATGATCGAGCATGTGCGCTCGGTGATCGGCATTCCGGTGATCACCGGCCTGGAGTTCGGCCATATCCCTAACCTGGTGACGCTGCCGGTCGGCGCGGATGCGCACCTTGTCTCAGATCCGCACGGCTTTACGATGACGGTGTCGGAGTACCCTCATCTGAGCTGACGGATGATTCATCGGGGAGTGAAGCGGGCGCTGCCCGCTTTATTTTTGCGTTAGTAACGCAACTAACGGTCTGACTTTGTTGGTGACGGCGGCGGCGAAGCAGGGTTGATGGGACAGATTTTGTTGACAAAATTTTCGTCTAAAAATTTGCCCGATTTCTTCAGACAGAAGCGTGTAGCAAGCGTGGCGGGCGTTCTGGCCAGATCAAGAAGTCCGCCAACCTGAGGTCGAACCACAATCGTTGAAAATTCAATATTGAAATTGTTGACAATCATTGTGTCCATCCTATGATGAGCAACATAACGGAACGGACATCATGTCGACCCCATCCTCCGCCACTGCGAATGGTTCAAAACCCGAAGCGCTCGCCGAGCGTATTCGCGCTGCGATCCTCGAGCATCGACTCGCCCCTGGGGCCAAGCTGACAGAAGCGCAGTTGTGCGAAGTATTTGGCGTCAAACGCGGGCCGATCCGCCAGGCGCTCGCGTTGCTGGCGACCGATCACCTCGTCGATCTCGAGCCGAACCGCGGCGCTTTTGTCGCGAGTCCGTCGTTGCAGGAAGTGCACGAGGTGTTCGAGATGCGCCGCATTATCGAACTTGCCGTGGTGGAGAAGATCTGCGCCGGTCATGGCCCGCGCCGCCTGAAGAACATTGGCAGCATGATCGGCCGAGAGCGCAAAGCGTTCGAAACGCGTGACTTTTCGGCCTGGATCCGGCTCTCGGGTGAGTTTCACACGGAGCTGGCGTCGCTCACCGGCAACACGGTGCTGTGTAACTGCCTGAACGGACTGGTTGCACGCTCGACCTTGATTTCGGCTTTGTACGAGTCGCTCGGCCGCAGTCCGTGCTCGTTCGAAGACCACGAAGCGATTCTCGCCGCGCTCGACGCCGGCGATGCGAAGGAGGCAGCGGCCCTGATGTCGCGCCACTTGCAAAGCGTCGAACTGAAGATGCTCGACAGGCCGGCACGCGGCGCAGCGGATCTGCACGAAGTGTTTGGCGCAAGGCCGGTAAAAACCGCGTCGTCCTGAGGCAGCCTGCCTGTGCGCGTCGATCGACGCGCATCACGGAGCAGGAATTGCGAGGGGCACGCGTTGCACTGAATTTGAACTGACGAATCATCGCGAACCGGCGATGTGGACAAGTACGTCCATACGTTTTGCACGCGGCCGGCTGAACCGGGCCGCATGCACGCGAGAACGCTTCGGCGCGAGTGCGCGGTGAGTGGCGAAGCGATAACGATAAGTACTTAGTTATGCTTATTTGAACGATTAGGCATCAAGGTACAGGGACAACCGCGGGAATGTCGTACGGGCACGATCCATCCCGACAGGGAAGAGGTTGCGCGTGACAGATGCAGTACCCGTCGACGGCAAATCGACGGCCCCCTACACCCAAGGAGAAGTCATGGCTCAGTTCAGTGCGGTACCGGGTAATCCTGCTATTCCTCCGAATTCGACCTTCGGCGACGAAGGCTCGTCGGGCGATCCTGGCGTGCCTGCAGGCTACAGCGAACGGCTGTATAACGAGGATCTTGCACCGCTACGCCACCAAACCTGGAGCGCGTACAACATCTTCGCGTTCTGGATGTCGGATGTGCATAGCGTGGGCGGCTACGTGTTCGCCGGCAGTCTGTTCGCGCTCGGCCTCACGAGTTGGCAGGTGCTGATCGCGCTACTGGTCGGGATCACGATCGTCAACGTGTTGTGCAACCTGATCGCCAAGCCGAGCCAGCAGAACGGCGTGCCCTATCCGGTCGCCTGCCGTGCGACGTTCGGCGTGCTCGGAGCGAACATTCCTGCGGTGATTCGCGGTTTGATCGCGGTCGCCTGGTACGGCATTCAGACGTATCTTGCGTCGAGCGCGCTCGTGATCGTCGTGCTCAAATTTGTTCCGCAATGGTTGCCGTATGCGGACGTGCACCAGCATGGTTTCATGGGGTTGTCCGCGCTCGGCTGGGGCGGCTTCATGCTGCTGTGGGTGCTGCAGGCACTGGTGTTCTGGCACGGCATGGAAACGATCAAGAAGTTTATCGATTTCGCGGGTCCGGCCGTGTACGTCGTGATGTTCATCCTTGCGGGCTATATGGTGTGGCGCGCCGGCTGGCAGAACATCGGCATCAATCTGGGCGGTGTCAAATATCACGGACTTGAAGTCGTGCCGGTGATGATCACGGCAATCTCGCTGGTGGTATCGTACTTCTCGGGTCCCATGCTTAACTTTGGCGACTTCTCGCGCTACGGCAAGAGCTTTCGCAGCGTAAAAAAGGGCAATTTCTGGGGCCTGCCGGTCAACTTCCTTGCGTTCTCGCTGGTGACCGTGGTGACGACTGCCGCCACGCTGCCGGTATTCGGCCAGCTGATTACGGATCCGGTGGAAACGGTCGGCCGGATCGACTATCCGACCGCGGTGATTCTCGGCGCGTTGACCTTTACGATTGCGACGATCGGGATCAATATCGTGGCAAACTTCGTCTCGCCGGCCTTCGATTTCTCGAACGTCGCGCCGCGTCTGATCAGCTGGCGCATGGGCGGGATGCTGGCAGCGGTCGCGTCGATTTTCATCACGCCGTGGAATCTGTTCAACAACCCGGCCGTGATTCACTACACACTCGACGTGCTGGGCAGTTTCATCGGGCCTTTGTATGGTGTCCTGATCGTTGACTTCTACCTGGTGAAGCGCCAGAAAATTGTCCTGGACGATCTTTACACCGTGTCCGAAACAGGTAGCTACTGGTATCGCAATGGCGTGAACTACAAGGCCGTCGCTGCATTGTTGCCCGCGGCAGTGATCGCGGTGATCTGCGTGATGGTGCCGTCGTTGAACGGTATGGCGAATTTCTCGTGGTTTATCGGCGCTGCGCTTGGCGCCGTGTTCTACCGTGCATTGACTATCCGGTAAGCGTGCTGCAACAGGAGTTCGAAATGCGTATCAAACTGATCAATCCGAACACGACCCAGCGTATGACCGACGCGATGGGGCGCTGTGCAAGGGAGGTCGTGGCGCCTGGCACCGAGGTGATCGCGGTCAGCCCGACCATGGGGCCACCGTCGATCGAAGGCTACTACGACGAAGCGATCGCCACGCCAGGCCTGCTAGCCGAGGTCGCGGCGGGCGAGCGCGAAGGCTGCGACGGCTACGTGATTGCGTGCTTTGGCGATCCCGGTCTGTATGCGGCTCGCGAACTGGCGCGTGGGCCCGTGATTGGCATTGCCGAAGCGGCCATGCACGTGGCGAGCGTGCTGGCACCGTCGTTTTCGGTCGTGACGACGCTCGCGCGTACCTGCGGCATGGCCTGGCATCTGGCCGAGCGCTACGGCATGACGCGCTTCTGCAACAACGTGCGGGCGACCGACGTGGCCGTGCTCGAACTCGATCAGCCTGGCTCGGAAGCGCGCCGCATCATCCTCGACGAATGCCGCCGGGCGCTCGATGAGGACGGCTCGTCGGCGATCGTGCTCGGCTGTGCCGGGATGGCCGAGTTGTGCGCGGAGATTCAGGGCGAACTGGGCGTGCCGGTGGTCGAAGGTGTGACTGCGGCGGTGAAATGGGTGGAGGCGCTGGTCACGCTGCGGCTGGGCACGGCCAAGCGCGGCGATTACGCCCGGCCGCTGCTGAAACGCTATGACGGTGCCTTCGAAGCGTTTAGTCCGACAGAGGTGCATCCCATCCGGCCCCCGTCACGTTTCGGGCGCTGATGCGCCCGAGGCCAGTCAGCTCCCCGTCCGCCCACATACATTCCTTCTGACACGCACTATCTGGCCGGGTGTATGGGCGCACCCGGACGTTTTCGTTACACTGGTTCCACCAGACGCTGGGCGGATCAGGCGGGCATTTTCGGCGGTTTCCGCCGGCGTCGCGGCGAGATTCAGGTGAGTTTCAAGTTCCACCACTCCCTTTTTGTCAGCACGCATTCGTCAAACCATGCCATTCGACTCGAACTATCCACGTGACCTGATCGGCTACGGCCGCCACCCGGTGCAGGCAAACTGGCCCGGACGGGCACGCGTCGCGGTGCAATTCGTGCTCAATTATGAAGAGGGCGGCGAAAACTGCGTGTTGCACGGCGACCCGGGCTCGGAGCAGTTCCTCTCGGAGATCGTCGGTGCGGCAGCCTATCCGGCGCGTCATATGAGCATGGAGTCGATCTACGAATATGGCTCGCGCGCCGGTGTCTGGCGCATCCTGCGCGAATTCGAAAAGCGCGGCCTGCCGCTGACGGTCTTCGGAGTCGGCATGGCTATCGAGCGTCATCCGGATCTCGCCCGTGCGTTTGTCGAACTGGGGCACGAGATTGCTTGCCATGGCTACCGCTGGATTCACTACCAGGACGTGTCGCCGGAGAAAGAGGCGGAACATATGCGCCTCGGCATGGAAGCGATCGAACGCGTGACGGGTGAGCGTCCGCTTGGCTGGTACACCGGCCGCGACAGTCCCAATACGCATCGCCTCGTCGCCGAATACGGCGGCTTCCTGTACGACTCGGATTACTACGGCGATGACCTGCCGTTCTGGATGGACGTCGAAGTCAGCGGCGGCGCGAAATCGCCGCAACTGATCGTGCCGTACACGCTAGACACCAACGACATGCGCTTTGCGAGCCCGCAAGGCTTCAATACCGCCGATCACTTCTTCACTTATCTGCGCGACGCTTTCGACGTGCTGTACGAAGAGGGCGACGAAGCGCCGAAGATGCTTTCAATCGGCATGCATTGCCGTCTGCTGGGCCGCCCGGGCCGCTTCCGCGCGCTGCAACGCTTCCTCGATCATATCGAACGGCACGACCGCGTCTGGGTGACGCGGCGTGTGGATATTGCGCGGCACTGGCGCGAGCACCATCCTTACCAACAACACCACCGCGGGGATGCGGCATGAAGGCGATGCAATACTCTCTGAATCAACTCAACAGCATTTCCACCGACGCGTTCGTCGCGGCGCTGTCGGGCATTTTCGAGCACTCGCCCTGGGTGGCGGAACTCGCAGCGGAGCAACGGCCTTTTGCCAGCATCGACGCGCTGCATCGCACGATGTCAAACGCGGTCGAGACGGCAGGCGAAACAAAGCAGCTCGCGCTGATCAACGCCCACCCGGAGCTCGCGGGCAAAGCTGCCGTGCGTGGTGAACTGACGGCCGAATCGACCCGCGAACAGAGCGGAGCGGGCCTGTCGCAATGCACGCAGGAAGAATTCGACAGACTGGTGGCGCTCAACGCCGCGTATCGCGAGAAGTTTGGCTTCCCATTCATTCTCGCGGTGCGCGGGTACGACCGCCACGGCATCATCGCCAACTTCGAAGCACGCGTGAACAATAGCCGCGCCGACGAATTGCGTGCGAGCCTCGACCAGATCTACCGTATCGCACGCTTCAGGCTCGACGACCTGATCGACGCGTAACCGCGCGTCAGTATCAGCACGCAGGCGCATGCTCTCTTAAGCGCCGCTGCAACCCGCGAACCGAAGCGTTTTTTTAGCATTATTAAAGAGGAAGACAAAGATGGCACTCCCGATTCTCGATCCCAACGCACCGGACTTCACCCGCCGCTATGTGAACCTGGCGGACCCGCGTCTCGGCGCGCAGGCGCTCGAGGCTAGCGACGATTTCTTCGCGCCGAAGGAACGGATGCTGAATCCGGAACCCGCTGTCTTTATTCCGGGCAAGTACGACGATCACGGCAAGTGGATGGACGGCTGGGAAACGCGCCGCAAGCGCATCTCCGGCTACGACTGGTGCGTCGTGAAGCTCGCGCGTCCGGGCGTAATCAAAGGTCTCGACCTCGATACGAGCCATTTCACGGGTAACTTCCCGCCGGCGGCTTCGGTGGAAGCGGCGCGTGTGGTGGATGGCCAGCCTAACCAGTCGACCCAGTGGACCGAAATCATCCCGTCGACCACACTGCAAGGCAATAGCCACCACTATCACGAAGTCAGCGACGCCAATGCGTACACGCATCTGCGCGTCAACATCTACCCGGACGGCGGGATCGCACGTCTGCGCGTCTACGGCCAGCCGCAAGTGGACTGGGCCGGCGCGAGCCGCACTGAGCAGTTCGATCTGGCTGCGATGGAAAACGGTGCGTACCTGGTCGCAGCAAACAACCAGCACTTCGGTGCAGCGTCGACTATCCTGATGCCGGGCCGTGGCGTGAACATGGGCGACGGCTGGGAAACGCGCCGCCGCCGCGAACCGGGCAACGACTGGGCGATTGTTGCCCTCGCACAACCGGGTGTGATCAGGAAAATCGAAGTGGATACTGCGCACTTCAAGGGTAACTATCCGGACCGCTGCTCGATCCAGGCGGCGTATGTGACGGGCGGCACCGACAGTTCGTTGGTCACGCAGGCCATGTTCTGGCCGGTGTTGTTGGGCGAGCAGAAGCTGAAGATGGACAACCAGCACTATTTCGAAAGCGAAGTAGCGGCGCTCGGCCCGGTGACACACGTGCGCTTTAACATCATTCCGGACGGCGGAGTTTCGCGTCTGCGTCTGTGGGGTACGCTCGCATAATGAAAACGCTCGCTATCGAACCGCTGACGAAGGAAGCGTTCGCCCCGTTCGGCGACGTGATCGAACTCGAAGGCGCGAAGCAGATTCCGATCAACCTCGGCACGACGATCCGTTATCACGATCTCGCGAAAGTGGATGTGACGGACGAGGGTGGCCGCACATTGGTGAACCTGTTTCGCGGTCAGCCGCGCGTGCTGCCGTTCGAAGTGAAGATGCTCGAGCGCCATCCGCTCGGCAGCCAGGCGTTTGTGCCGCTGAACGACAAGCCGTACCTGGTTGTGGTTGCGCCGGCTAGCGAACTTGATGCCGCGCAGATTCGTGCGTTCGTGACGAGCGGCTGGCAGGGCGTGAACTACGCGAAAGGCGTGTGGCATCACCCGCTGATCGCACTTGGTGAGGTGAGCGATTTCATCGTCGTGGATCGCGGCGGCGATGGGCTCAATCTCAACGAGCAGGATCTCACTGAGTCGCTATGGTTGACCGAGGATGCGTTGAGCGTGGCAACGGTTTGATGGGGTAGCAGATCACGCATACGGCGCGATTGCGTCAATCGCAGGAAACACAAAACGCCCGGGGCATGAGCCTCGGGCGTTTTTGCATCGTACGTCAGCCTCTCGAGCGTCCGCGTTTAGCAAGCAATGGCGACTGACCGATAATTTCGCGCGACCTTTCCGGAGGCTCTGCTGCCGAAAAGCCGGCTGCTTCGATTACGGGCTTGAGGCTTTTTAACAGAATGCCTTTCCTCGGAGTGCGCAGCGACTCCATGCCTTCATTCCACGCGTGCAGCATCTGTTTTGCTACCCCACGCCATTGAGGCTCGTTTTTTGCCGCCTCGATCAGTTCATAGCCGACTGATACCGCAGAGTCGCATAGTGCTTCAACCATCGCCGTATATTTGGGTGGTGCGATGCCGACGCGAGAATTAAAAAAACGCTCGAGCGCCTTGCCTGCCGCCCATGTCTTGCGGCCGTCGACTGGCAGTCCAGGAGGGTTCGCCGCGAAACGCGGATAGGCTTGCGTCGTCACAATGTCGTAGACCGGCGTGAAAGCGACGTCGTCGACGGACGTATAGAAAAGAGCGATGTTCTTGGTGTGACAATCCGCGTTGCGTACCACGTAGTTGCTAAGCAGATGCCAGCTTAGTTGTTCTAGCTGTTGCCGCATGCTGGTCCGGTCCAGCAAATAAGCTTTCGCGACATTCAGCACTTTCTCTGTGGTTGAGTTGTATTTCTCATGCGGCGGCAGTCCGAGCAATCCACACATGTCCTCGACGCCATGCACGGGAAACCCTTCCGCGTTCACGTCAAAGCGTTCGACGACGAGTGCGCGGCCATCGTCCGACATCTGCGTGTGCGCTACAGGCGCTACACCGAGACGTTCTAGCACGCGCATCGAGTAGAACTCGTTGAACCCCAGGAACGGCGTATTTTCGTCCGAACCTTTGACAATATATCGGCTCGTTCGAATGGTGGGTTTGCCAAGCGGGGTGTCGAAAGAGGGGGTGTCAGTCGAGCTCTTTTGCGGAGCGATGAACTTTGGCACGGCGCCCGAGATGGCTGCACGCGCGTAATCGCGAACCAGCGCGGCGAAATGCTCCGTCGTGTTGTCGCCATGAAGGATATCTTTGACATCCAATGCCTGCAACTCGGTGCCGGGTTCGATGCCCTCGGGCGTCACGGTGACACGTCCGATCCCCATTGCACCCACCACCGCAAGTAACGACAGATCGGTGCCGTCGAGCAAGGGTCCAAATTGTTCCCGAATCAGATTAAGCAAATAGCCTTCGGGCAGATTCTGACGAAAGAACGGGTGCAGGTCGCGTGGCCAGCGCCACGCCTCCTGTCGTACGGGCATCGTCAGACTGACGAAATCGCTGGGGGCTGTGTCCCGTTCGTACTGAAGGACATAGTCGTCGCGCTCGCGAAAAAGCGTTGCGACTTTCCGGCCTTGGACCTGAACATCAAGCTTCATGGGTTAGATCCCGATGCCGCACGCTGCTCGGCAAGGATGTCTTCAAGTGTCCGGCCATGGCCGTGTGCAACAACCTTGAGATCGTAACCTGCTGCCTCGAGTAAGCGCACGAGTACGGATACGCTCATGTCATTTTTTGCGAGCGTTTCCATTCGTGCGACGGTGGTGCGCGCAACGCCGGCGCGCTGTGCCAGTTCTTCCTGCGATAGGCTGGCTTCGCGACGCACTTCCTTTAACATGTCCGAGACATCGGCGAGCGTGGTCATTTGTAGCCCCAAGGCATCAAAATGCCGAGAATGAGCAATTATTGTAGCCCAAAAGGCACAAATCGCAACTTCTATTTTGTATCTCTTGGGCTACAAAATAGGCCAAAACCCTTGTTTTTGTAGCCCAAGGGATATAATTTCATGCCTGACTCCAGCAGGCAGCGCCATAAGAAAAAGCGGGCTTTCCGCTCCCGCGAAAAGCCCGCTGCCTAAGCTAACTGTTACCCCACCAGGCGAAACGGCCGGCCGCCGCAGCGGCCAGCCTCAACTAACCCACTACTTCTCCGCCCCAGCCTGGAACCACGCCGCAATCTTCTGACGCTCGTCGTCAGTCATATGCGTCACGTTCCCGAGCGGCATCGCCTTCAGCGTCACGGCTTGCTGATACAGGCGCTGCGCATTCTGCGAGATCTCCTCGGGCGTATCGAACATCACCCCCGCAGGCGCGGCTCCCATCAAGGTCGGATGGGCGGAGTGGCACGCGGCACAACGTTGCTGCAGGATCGGCGCAATGTCCGCGACCTTCAGCGTCGGCGCATTAGCTGCTTCCGCCTGCGGCACCACCGGCCTCGGCATCGTCCAGAAAAGGGCGCCGAACATGAACGCAATCCCGACCAGCGGCAGATACCACAGCACCTGACCACGGTGGCGCATCACGAAGAACTGACGGATCAGCGCACCGGCCATCATGATCATCGCGAGGATGAGCCAGTTGTACTGGTTTGTGTACGTCATCGCGTAGTGGTTCGACAGCATCGCGAACACCACGGGCAAAGTGAAGTACGTGTTGTGCACCGAGCGTTGCTTGCCGCGCTTGCCGTAGATGGGGTTCGGCGTGTCACCCTTGAGCATCGCGTCGACCATCTTGCGTTGGCCCGGAATGATCACGAAGAACACGTTGGCCGACATGATGGTCGCGAGCATCGCGCCGACGATCAGGTACGCCGCACGACCAGCGAAGATATGGCACGCGAGCCATGCTGCGATCAGCACATAGATGCCGACGCAGATACCGAGCACCTTGTCCTTGTTGCCCAGCATCCGGCACAGCGAGTCGTAGACAATCCAGCCTGCGGCCAGAAAACCGAGCGCGGAGAACACGGCCACCACCGGGCCCATATCCATCACGCTCGTGTCGATCAGGTAAGTGCTCGGTGAGAACAGATACAGCACGGTGAAGAGACTCGCGCCCGACAACCAGGTGGTGTACGACGGCCACTTCGACCAATGCAGGTCGTCCGGCATTTCCGGCGGCGCGACCGTGTACTTCTGCATGTTGTAGAAGCCACCGCCGTGCACGTGCCACAGCTCGCCGAACACGCCACGCCGGCGCTGGTTCGGATCCGTCGGTGGTTTCAGGCTGTTGTCGAGTGCGACGAAATAAAACGACTCGCCGATCCAGGCGATCGCGGCGATGACGTGAAACCAGCGCAATGCCAGGTTCAGCCAGTCAGTGATAAAGCCTTCCATGAACTCCTCCACTTCTGATTCGTTGTCTGCGCGGCGGGCGGTGGCTCGATGCCGGGTCAATGAAGATGACGGCCGGGTTATTCATCTGCCATGCGCGACTCGCGCAAACTGCTGTTAGGGGACGCGGTGCGCTCAGTTCGCACAGCGCCGTATTGCGGGTTATCGGTTCAATGTCATCGGTCTCAGCGACGGGTTGCGGGCAGGGGGATCGCATTGGCTGCGCTTCGCAGGTGTCTCCAGTCATCTGCGAAATGCAGCGGTGGCGATGTCGGTTGGGCGTGAGCCTGGCCCGGTCTCCATCCTGTGCCCGTGGCGTCGCACGTGCCTTTTAGCTGCCTCTATACGTGCTGTACGACCACGGCGATACCAGTAGCGGCACGTGATAGTGCGCACTGGCATCGGCCACGCCAAAGCGCAGCACGACACGATCGACGAAGCGAGGCTCCGGCACCTTCGTGCCGATCGAAGCGAAGTAGTCGCCCGCGCCGAACACGAGTTCGTATTCGCCTGCGACCAGAGCATCGCCTTCGAGCAGCGGCTGATCGCAGCGGCCGTCGTTATTGGTGAGGGTGGTTTTCAGCGCACGGCGAGTGTCGCCGGTGAGCGCGAAGAGTTCGACCTTGATGCCCGCGCCGGGACGGCCATTGGCCGTGTCGAGCACGTGGGTAGTGAGCTTTCCCATTCGCAATTTTCCTTATGTGAATGCGAGGTTTCGGCGGCGGCCCGATCCAGAATACGTTGCGGCGGATCGAGGCTCCACGTCAGTGGCTACATACCCGTCGGCGAATGAAAGCGAGCGCCGTGGCAGCCATTGTAAAAAGGATGTTCCCGTCCGCGCGCGAGCGATAGGAAAGATAATACCTGGCGCATGACAGCCTGCTGTAAGACTCGTGGTGATAACCCGTAAGACCCGTGCAAACCGTTGCCCCGCGACCACGAGACCTGGATGACCGTTTGTCCCGATCCTACCGGTGCCAAAAAAGCTCACTATATCGGCTGCGTGAGGTTGGGTATCGCAACGGCGTGAGTTGTCAGCGTTATTTTGGCCGTCGAAGGTTACGTCTGTGCGCAGCAGCAATGCCGCGCACCCCGAAGACGGCGTAGCACGCTGGGTAACCGGGCCAACGGCGTTCGAATGAACGCGGCGGCACGGTAGCGTGTGCGCCGCATCGCATTCGAACGACTTTGCACACGGTATGGCGTACCGGCACGGCCGGTATCAGCCTCGCCGTCACGGCCGGCCTGAGCGAAGGCGCACCGCGGCGGCAGCAACAGAGCGGAGAAAACGAATGACGATGACGCAACAGGCAGGCGCGCAAGCGGGCGCAAACAGGCACGGCAAGACAATGCTGGTAAAGCACGCAGACGTGCTGGTCACGATGGATGGCGCAAGGCGCGAGTTGCGCGACGGCGGCCTGTATATCGAGGACAACCGGATCGTCGCAGTCGGACCGACCGCAGAGTTGCCGCAAACGGCCGATGAAGTACTGGATATGCGCGGGCACCTGGTGATACCGGGCCTGATCAACACGCATCACCACATGTATCAGAGCCTGACGCGGGCGATTCCGGCCGCGCAGGACGCCGAATTGTTCGGTTGGCTGACGAACCTGTACAAGGTGTGGGCGAACCTCACGCCGGAGATGATCGAAGTCTCGACGCTGACCGCGATGGCGGAGCTAATGCTGTCCGGCTGCACGACTTCGAGCGATCACTTGTACATCTACCCGAACGGGAGCCGGCTCGACGACAGCATTGCGGCAGCGCGCCGGATCGGCATGCGCTTTCACGCGGCGCGCGGCAGCATGAGCGTGGGACAGAAGGACGGCGGTTTGCCGCCCGACTCGGTTGTAGAGCGCGAACCAGACATATTGAAGGACACGCAGCGTCTGATCGAGACGTATCACGACGACGGGCGTTACGCGATGCTGCGCGTGGTGGTCGCGCCCTGCTCGCCGTTTTCGGTGAGCCGCGATCTGATGCGCGAGTCGGCGGTGCTGGCGCGTCAATACGGTGTGTCGCTGCACACGCATCTGGCGGAGAACGTCAACGATATTGCTTATAGCCGCGAGAAGTTCGGCATGACGCCGGCGGAGTATGCGGAGGATCTGGGCTGGGTGGGCCATGACGTATGGCATGCCCACTGTGTGCAACTGGACGATGCTGGCATCGCACTGTTTGCGCGCACTGGGACGGGCGTTGCGCATTGTCCGTGTTCGAACATGCGGCTCGCCTCAGGCATCGCTCCGGTCAAGCGGATGCGGTGGGCCGGCGTGCCGGTGGGTCTCGGTGTGGACGGTTCGGCATCGAACGACGGCGCGCAGATGGTCGCCGAAGTGCGTCAGGCATTGTTGCTGCAGCGAGTCGGTTTCGGTCCAGATGCGATGACCGCGCGTGAAGCTTTGGAGATCGCGACGCTGGGCGGCGCGAAGGTGCTCAACCGTGACGATATCGGTGCATTGGCGCCGGGCATGGCAGCAGATTTTGTGTCGTTCGACCTGCGTCAGCCTTTGTTTGCTGGCGCCCTGCACGACCCGGTGGCGGCACTGGTGTTCTGTGCGCCGTCGCAGGTATCGCATAGCGTGATTGGCGGGAAGGTGGTGGTGAAGGACGGACAGTTGACTACCGTCGAGCTGGGTCCGGTGATCGAGCAGCACAACCGGTTGGCAAAGACGTTGTATCAGGCTGCGGCCTGACAGGTTTTGTTTCGGTCAACGCAGGCCTGACGCAGAACGAAGGCAAATGCAAACACGCACAACCGTTCCGCGTCCTGCGACGCGGGCCGGCAAGCATCAGGGTTTATCGATCAAGGTCTTGGTCGCCTCGGCAACAAGGCTTCGCAACCAACGTACTTCATCGGAGTAATGCACGCGTTCGTGCCACAACTGGTAGTACTGCATCGGCGGGAAATCGAGTGGCGCGGGCACCACAGTAAGGGGCAGAAATTTAGCGTAGTAATCGGCGAAGAGCCGCGTTGTCGTGAAGATCAGATCCGACTTGATCAGCACATACGGCGCGAGGTTGAAGTACGGCAGAGTCACGACGACATGACGCTTTAAGCGCTCGCGCGCGAGGTGCACGTCGATCGCGCCGCGTTGGCCCACCGAATAGGGAGTAGGCGCAAGATGCGGAGCATTCAGATACTGGTCGAGCGTCAACCCGCCGCGCTTGGCGAACGGATGCGCGTTGCTCATCAGGCAGACGATCTGGTCGACAAACAGGTTCGACAGATGCAGCTGCTCGGGCGGCTCCGGCCAGTTGCCGACGACGATATCGAGCTTGCCGTCCTCGAGCGCCAGTTCATAGTCGAACGCCGGCCCGAGCGAGTGAAACTCAAGCGTCGCGTTGGGCGCCGCCTGGCGGAAGCGCTCCACCACGGTCGGCACGAACAGCACGTTCAGATAATCGGGGCAGCCAATCCGGTAGCAGCGGATCGAAGTGGCCGGATCGAAATTGTGTTGCTGGAACTTGATGCGCTCGATTTCGCGCAGGGCGTTTTGCACCGGTTCGAGCAGACGCAGCCCGTACTCGGTCGGGACCATGCCGGACTTGCCGCGCACCAGCAGCGGGTCGCCGGTGATGTCGCGCAGACGCCGCAGCGCCGCGCTGATGGCGGGCTGGGACTGGTTGAGTTTGACGGCGGCGCGCGTCACGCTGCGCTCCATCAGGAGGGTGTGCAAGACGCGTAATAAATATGTGTCGATCGCCTCGCGTTGCTGGCTCATGACTTCTCCGAAATATATGTTGTGGCTGATCGAACGGGCCTTTGGGTATATGACTTTTAATATGAACAGAAAGATGCGTCAAGAGAGGGATACCCGCACAGCACGCGCTGGCGCGGGTTTGCGGGGAATTTTGGCGGCTCGACTGACAGGGTCGAATTAGGTATCGTCATTTCGATATAGCGAAGGCACGGCGCATTCGGCCGGGGCGCGCCGCCTCGTTGCAACAGACAGTCATTGGCGTATTACGGAAACTCATGGGCGACTCTTCTTCTTATAACGGCGACGCCGCGCACCCCGCAGGTGGGCCGGCCGTCGTGCCGCGCCTCGTGCTGGCAGGCATCAGCAAGCAATATCCGGCCGTGCGCGCCAACGACGACGTGACGCTGATTGTCGCGCCTGGTGAAATCCACGCTGTGCTCGGTGAGAATGGTGCGGGCAAGAGCACGCTGATGAAGATCATCTACGGCGCGGTGCGGCCTGATGCCGGTGAAATTCGCTGGGAAGGACAGACGGTCGAAATCGCGAGCCCGGCTGCGGCGCGCAAGCTCGGCATCGGCATGGTGTTCCAGCACTTCTCGTTGTTCGAGACGTTGACGGTAGGCGAGAACATCGCGCTCGCGCTCGATGAACCGTTCGACCTGAAGACGCTCGCCAAACGCATCCGCGAAGTGTCGGCGGATTACGGCCTCGATATCGATCCGCAGCGTCATGTGCATAGCCTGACAGTGGGCGAGCGGCAGCGTGTTGAAATCGTGCGTTGTCTGCTGCAGAACCCGCGTCTGCTGATCATGGACGAACCGACTTCGGTGCTCACGCCGCAAGCGGTCCGCAAGCTGTTCGAGACATTGAGACGTCTCGCCGCCGAAGGCTGCAGCATCCTCTACATCAGCCATAAGCTCGACGAGATCCAGGAGCTATGCGACACGGCAACGGTGATGCGCGGCGGGCGCGTGACCGGTCATGTGAAGCCGCGCGAAGAGACGCACGCGTCGCTGGCGCAACTGATGGTGGGGCATTCATTGCCCGACTACACGCGTCGCGCTCACACACCGGGCGATGTGCTGCTCGACGTGAAGCATCTTTCGGCGGCGAGCGACGATCCGTTCGGTACCTCGCTCGACGACGTCTCGTTCAGCGTGCATGCCGGCGAAATCTTCGGCATTGCAGGTGTGTCGGGCAACGGCCAGGCCGAGTTGCTGGCGGCGCTCTCCGGCGAGCAACGCGGCGCACGCGCCGACGCGATCACGATTTGCGGCAAGGCCGCGGGCAGACTCGGCGCAGGCGGGCGCCGCTCGCTCGGCTTCGGCTTCGTCCCGGAGGAGCGCCTGGGACGCGGCGCAGTGCCGGCCATGACACTTGCCGAAAATGCGCTGCTGACGGGGCATCGCCAGAAGATGGTGCAGTCCGGCTGGATCAAGGCGGGTGCGATGCGCAGCTTCGCGAAGAAATGCATCGATGCCTTCGATGTGCGTTGTGGCGGTACCGAAGCAATCGCGCAGAGCCTGTCGGGCGGCAATCTGCAGAAGTACATCGTGGGACGCGAGATTTTGCAGGCGCCTAAGGTGCTCGTGGTCGCGCAGCCTACCTGGGGTGTCGACGTCGGCGCCGCCGCGTTCATTCGACAGCAGTTGCTCGATCTGTCGGCACGCGGCGTCGCGATTCTGGTGATCTCGGAAGAACTGGAAGAGCTGTTCGATATATGCGACCGCATCGCGGTGCTCGCGCGCGGCCGGCTGTCGCCCGTGCGCGTCACCGGCGAGACCAACGCCGAGGAGATCGGCAGATGGATGGCAGGCCTGTTCGGCGCGCGGGAAGAGGGCGCGGCGCCTTCGCCCGGACAACCGGCGCACGCCTGAGTGTGGCGTAGATCACGGCGCAACTGCGGGCCTTACGGCAGGCGTAGTCCACGTAGATTGACATCCGAAACAACACCTATAGCAGCCCCACGCCTCAACTTACGACCCCACGCAGACTTATGATTTTTCCGTATCGACTCGAAGCCCGCACTGCGCCCTCACGCTCGATGCAGCTCGCTGTGCCGCTGATCGCCGCAGTGCTCACGCTTGCGCTCGGCTTCCTGATTTTCGGCCTGGTCGGCCGCGATCCGCTGGAGGCGATGCACGCGTTCTTTATCGAACCGCTGTCCGATGTGAACGGCTGGTCCGAACTGCTGCTCAAGGCGTCGCCCTTGTGCCTGATCGGACTGGGTCTCGCGATCGGCTATCGCGCCAACGTCTGGAACATTGGCGCCGAAGGGCAGATGCTGCTCGGCGGTATTGCCGCGAGCGGCGTGGCGATCTATTTCGATCAGGCGAGTGGCTGGTGGATTCTGCCGACCATGATGCTGGCGGGTATCGCCGGCGGCATGGTGTGGGCGGCGATTCCCGCGTTCCTGAAGAGCCGCTACAACACCAACGAGATTCTCACGAGCCTGATGCTCACCTACGTCGCGGCCCAGTTGCTGATCTATCTGGTGAGCGGTCCGTGGCGCGATCCGCAGGGCATGAATTTTCCGCTCTCCGAAATGTTCAGCGGCGACGCGCTGTATCCGACGTTCTCCGGCGACTGGCACTGGAAATTCCTGCGCGGCACGCGTCTGAATGCGTCGATCTTCGTCACGCTCGTGGCGATCCCGCTCGTATGGCTGTTCATGCGCAAGAGCTTTGCCGGCTTCCGTATGAACGTGGGCGGCCTCGCTCCGCTAGCCGCGCGCTACGCCGGCTTCTCCGACAAGAAAACCATCTGGACCTCGCTTCTGATCAGCGGCGGTCTCGCCGGGCTGGCGGGCATGGGCGAAATCTCCGGGCCGATTGGCCAGTTGCAGGCCACCTGGTCGCCGGGCTATGGCTTCACCGCGATCATCGTCGTGTTCGTGGGGCGCTTGCATCCTGTCGGGATCGTGCTGGCGAGCCTGCTGATGGCACTGCTGTATCTCGGCGGTGAGGCGGTGCAGACCTCGATGCAGTTGCCGCAGGCGCTTTCCGGCGTGTTCCAGGGGCTGCTGCTGTTCTGCCTGCTGGGTGCCGACCTGTTTGTGAATTACCGCGTGCGCCGTCGCAATACGACCGCTCACGCGAACTAAAGCCCACTGATTTTCCCCGACCCGGTCTTATGGATATTCAACAAGCTAGCGCGCTCACCTCGAGCGCCGTCACCGCCGCGATTCCGCTGATGTTTGCGGGCGCCGGCGAACTCGTCACCGAGAAATCGGGGGTCCTGAATCTGGGCGTGGAAGGCATGATGCTGATGGGCGCCGTCAGCGGTTACGCAGTCACTGCCGTCACCGGTAGTCCGTGGCTCGGCGTGCTGGCGGCGATTGCGGCCGGGCTCGCCATGTCGCTGCTATTCGGCTTTCTCACGCTGACGATGCTGGCCAATCAGGTTGCCACCGGTCTTTCGCTGACGATCTTCGGCATCGGCTTGTCCGCTTATGTCGGCAAGCCGTACACGTCGGCGGCGGTGCGCGCGTCGATCGATACGTGGACGATTCCTCTGCTCTCGAAGATTCCTGTGCTTGGGCCCGCATTCTTCAGTCTGACGCCGCTCGATTACCTCGCCTTCATCATGTTCGCTGTTGTGGGCTGGTTTCTCTACCGCACGCGTGCCGGCCTCGTGCTGCGCTCGGTGGGTGAGTCGCCGCAGGTGGCGCATTCGGTGGGCTTTCCCGTGATCGGTGTGCGTTACGGCGCGGTTGCATTCGGCGGCGGCATGGCGGGTCTGGCCGGCGGCTACTACTCGATCGTCAATCTGCACCTCTGGCAGGAGCAGCTCACTTCCGGCCGCGGCTGGATCGCGCTTGCGCTGGTGGTGTTCTCGACGTGGCGCCCGGGGCGTCTCCTGATCGGCGCGTTGCTGTTCGGCGCAGTGACCGGCCTGCAGTTTTATGCGCAGGCGATTGGCGTGCCGGTTCCAACCCAGTTCCTCGCGATGCTGCCCTATGTCGCCACGATCGTGGTGCTGGTGCTGATCTCGCGCAATCCGAACACGATCCGCCTGAACGCGCCAGCCTCGCTCGGCAAGCCGTTCTTTGCGGCGGGCTAGGGATCAGCGCGCCACGCGCGCTCGAGTTTCAAATCAGGTTTCAGATTCACTCCATATGCAGTATGTACAAACCCGCTTCACGGCTTGAACGAATCAATCACACGACAGGAGAAAACATGAAGAGAAGAAATCTGCTGACCGCCGCGGCGCTGGGTACGCTTTCGCTCAGTCTCGGCGTCACGCTGACGCAACCGGCACAGGCGGCCGATGTGCCCGGCGTCGCATTCGTCTACCTCGGCAACCCAGGGGATGCCGGCTGGACCTATGCGCACGATCAGGGCTCGAAGGAAGTCGAGGCCAAGTTCGGCAGCAAGATCAAGGTCACCCGCGTCGAGAACGTGCCGGAATCGGCCGACTCGGAGCGCGTGTTCCGCGATCTGGCGAACAAGGGCAATAAGATCATCATCGGTTCGAGCTTCGGCTATCAGGATTTCGAACTGAAGGTTGCGAAGGATTTCCCGGACACCGTGTTCCTGCACGCCACCGGCTACAAGAAGGCGCCTAACTTCGGCACCTATGACGTGCGCATGTATCAGGGCGCGTACCTCGCCGGCGTCGCCGCAGGCTACGTGACGAAGACCAATACGCTCGGCTTCGTGGCATCGGTGCCGATTCCCGAAGTGATCCGCAACATCAACGCGTACACGCTCGGCGCGCGTTCGGTCAATCCGAAGGTCCACACCAAGGTCATCTGGATCAACAGCTGGTTCGATCCGGGCAAGGAAAAGCAGGCCGCGGAAACGCTGATCGGCCAGGGCGCCGACGTGCTGCTGCAGAACACCGATTCGAGCGCCACGCTGGCCACGGCTTCGGAAAAGCACGTGCATGCATTCGGCTGGGATTCGGACATGAAGAAGTTCGGTCCTGACGCGCACCTGGGTTCGGTGGTCGGCAACTGGGGCGTGTACTACACGGCGGTGGTCCAGCAGGTGCTGGATGGCAAGTGGAAGAACGATCCGGTGTGGTGGGGCATTCCGCAGAAGGCCGTCAGCCTGGATGACCTGAACACGTCGGCGATTCCGGCCAATGCGCTGAAGGATGTCGCAACGAAGCGCGACCAGATCGCAAGCGGCAAGTGGGATGTGTTCGCAGGTCCGATCAAGGACCAGTCGGGCAACGTGAAGGTGCCGGCCGGCAAGACGCTGGCCGATCCGGAACTGCAGCGTCTGAACTGGTATGTGGAAGGCGTGGACGGCGACTTGCCGAAGTAATCGCCACGCGCGTTGGCGGGTGCGACGCGGGTGACTGCCGGCGCCGCGTGCCGGTCAACGCAGACAGTCGACCAGGCGGCGGTTTAGCAACCGCTGCTTTCAAGGGCTGCGTCCTCACGGACGCAGCTTTTTTTACTTATTCGATCCGCAGACCGACCTTGATGGTCACCTGCCAGTGCACGACCTTGTCGTCTTCGATGTGACCCCGCGTCTCTGTCACTTCGAACCAATGCAGATTGCGCAGGGTCTTGGACGCTTTTGCAATGGCGGTGCGAATCGCATCGTCGCTCGATTTCTCAGACGATCCGGTCAGTTCGATCTGCTTGTATACGTGGTCTTTCATCATCTCCTCCTTCATCTTCGGGTTAGTGAAAAAAGTATAGGCAATCGCGCCCCATTCGCATTGCTGGGTTGTTCCGCACATGGCATGCCCGGGACGGAGTGGTCTCCGAAGGCGGTAAAAGCGGCTATGCGCGGGCTAACATCTTGATAACCTGCTAAAATATTGGGTTGTTCGCCGCATATTCATTCAAAGGACGCGCCGTGCTGTCTACCGCCAATATCACCATGCAATTCGGGCCAAAGCCCCTCTTCGAGAACATCTCCGTCAAATTCGGGGGAGGGAACCGCTATGGCCTGATTGGTGCAAACGGCTGCGGCAAGTCGACCTTCATGAAGATTCTTGGCGGCGATCTGGAACCGAGTTCGGGCAACGTGATGCTCGAACCGAATGTGCGTCTGGGCAAATTGCGCCAGGACCAGTTCGCATACGAAGACGTGCGCGTGCTCGATGTAGTGATGATGGGCCACGCGGAAATGTGGGCCGCCATGACCGAGCGCGATGCGATCTATGCGAATCCGGACGCTACCGACGACGACTACATGCACGCCGCCGAACTCGAAGCGAAGTTCGCCGAGTACGACGGCTACACGGCCGAAGCGCGTGCGGGCGAACTGCTGCTCGGTATCGGCATTGCGATCGAAGACCACAACGGCCCGATGAGCAACGTGGCGCCGGGCTGGAAGCTGCGCGTGCTGCTCGCCCAGGCGCTGTTCTCGAAGCCGGACGTGCTGCTGCTGGATGAGCCGACCAACAACCTGGACATCAACTCGATCCGTTGGCTGGAAGACGTGCTCAACCAGTACAACTCGACGATGATCATCATCTCGCACGATCGACACTTCCTGAACCAGGTCTGCACTCACATGGCAGACATGGACTACGGCACGCTGAAGGTTTATCCGGGCAATTACGACGACTACATGCTGGCCAGCACGCAGGCTCGCGAGCGTCAGCAGAATGCCAATGCGAAGGCGAAGGAACGTGTCGCCGATCTGCAGGACTTCGTACGCCGCTTCTCGGCCAACAAGTCGAAGGCCCGCCAGGCCACCAGCCGTCTGAAGATGATCGACAAGATCAAGATCGAGGAATTCAAGCCCTCGTCGCGGCAGAACCCGTTTATCCGCTTCGAATACGAGAAGAAGCTGCACAACATCGCCGTGGTGGCCGACAGCATCACGAAGAAGTACGAACGCACGATTTTCAGCAACTTCAGCATCAGCGTGCAGCCGGGCGAGCGCATTGCCATCATCGGCCAGAACGGCGCCGGCAAGACCACGCTGCTGCGTTCACTGCAGGGTGGCATCAAGACTGAGCACGGTACGGTGAAGTGGGCCGAAAACGCGAATGTCGGTTATATGCCGCAGGACACGTACGAAGAGTTTCCGGACGACATCACGCTGATGGACTGGATCGACGGCTACCGCCAGGAAGGCGACGACGAGCAGATGGTGCGCGGCACGCTGGGCCGGCTGCTGTTCAATGCGGACGACATCCGTAAGTCGGTGAAGGTGCTTTCGGGTGGCGAGAAGGGCCGCATGATCTGGGGCAAGCTGATGCTGGGCCGCCACAACGTGCTGCTGATGGACGAGCCGACCAACCACATGGACATGGAGTCGATCGAATCGTTGCAGATCGCGCTCGACAAATACGATGGCACGCTGATTTTCGTGTCGCACGACCGTGAGTTTGTGAGCGGGCTGGCGAACCGGATTATCGAAGTGCGCACGGATGGCACGCTGTACGACTTCGGCGGCAATTACGAGGATTTCCTGGCTAGCCAGGGCGTGCAGTAAGCAAGAGGCGCTTGTCGCTTCACGATGTAACTTGCGTTGTAGCCATCGTGACCTGACGATGGTTACAACGCGATTCCCGCAGTAACGCGATTCGATCGCGCCTCAATCTCCCCCAGTTTTCCATTCTTCTACCTCCCCACGAATGCCTGGCAGCTTGCCGGCAATCGCGTCGTTGCTCGCTGTTTACCTGCTCGGTCCCGCGTGCCGTCCCCGCCTCCACAAAAAATGACATCCGCTCTGCGCTTTCCTTGGCGGAGATCAAATTTCGCCTGAGCTTTCACTCGTAGAATCCGGCGGCGTACGCATTTAACTGCGTGGGTTGCGTGTTGCGAAGATGCAGCGGATTTCAGGGGTGGTTCAATGAAAAGCAGGCAAATATGATGAACAAGGGAGTCCTTAACGACAGGGTATGGATACCCCTGGGGGGCGCGTTGGCTGCATGCCTTTCCGGTTGCAGCAAGCTCGATGTGCTCGATCCGAAAGGCAGCATTGGCGCGGCGGAAAAATCGCTGATCGGCACAGCGACCTACACGATGCTGATTGTCGTGGTGCCGGTCATCCTGATGACGCTCTGGTTCGCCTGGCGCTACCGGGCCAGCAACCGCGGCGCGACCTACGCGCCGAAATGGGCGCATTCCACGGCGATCGAAGTGGTGATCTGGACGGTGCCGTCCATCATCATTCTGTGTCTCGGGGTGCTGACGTGGAAGACCACGCACGAGCTCGATCCCTACAAGCCCATCGAATCGGCCGTGAAACCGATCAACGTCGAGGTCGTGGCGCTCGACTGGAAATGGCTTTTCATCTATCCGGATCTCGGCATTGCATCGGTCAATCAACTGGCTTTCCCGGTGGGTACGCCCGTTAATTTCATGATCACGTCGGACTCGGTCATGAATTCGTTCTTCATTCCGCGTCTGGGCAGCCAGATCTACGCCATGGCGGGCATGCAGACCCAGTTGCATCTTGTCGCCGATGAAGCGGGCGACTATGCCGGCGTGTCGGCCAACTTCAGCGGCAGGGGCTTCTCCGACATGAAGTTCCGGGCGCTCGCCACCAATCCCGAGCAGTTCAACGCGTGGGTGGAGAAGGTCAAGGCGTCGTCGGGCCGGCTCGACATGAACGAATACAACACCGTGGCACAGCCCAGCGAGAAGGCGCCCGTGCGCTACTTCTCATCGGTCGATCCGAAGCTGTTCCACAACATCATTGCGAAGTACAACAACGGCAACGTTCTCGATCTGCAGAACAGCAATTGCAGTACGAAGGGGTAACACATGTTCGGAAAACTGACACTATCGGCGATTCCGTTCGATCAGCCCATCATCATGGGCGCGGGCGCCCTGATGGCGGTCCTCGTCCTTGCCACGCTCGGCGCGTTGACGTGGTTCGGCAAATGGAAATGGCTGTGGAGCGAATGGCTCACCAGCGTCGATCACAAGCGGATCGGCGTCATGTATATCGTGGTTGCGGTATTGATGCTGCTGCGCGGCTTTGCGGACGCGGTCATGATGCGCCTGCAACTGGCGCTCGCCTATCACTCGCCGGGCTATCTGCCGCCGCATCACTACGACCAGATCTTCACGGCACACGGCGTCATCATGATCTTCTTCATGGCGATGGCGTTGATGGTGGGTCTGTTCAACCTGATCGTGCCGCTGCAGATCGGAGCGCGTGATGTCGCGTTCCCGTTCCTGAACTCGCTCAGCTTCTGGATGACCGCGATCAGCGCGATTCTGATCAACCTGTCGCTGGTGATCGGTGAGTTTGCGCAGGTTGGCTGGCTCGCGTATCCGCCGCTTTCCGAACTGCAGTTCAGTCCGGGTGTGGGGGTGGACTACTACATCTGGAGTCTGCAACTGTCGGGCGTGGGCACGTTGATCACGGGTATCAACTTCTTTGTCACCATCATCCGGATGCGCGCACCGGGCATGTCGCTGATGAAGATGCCGGTGTTCACGTGGACCGCGTTGTGCTCGAACGTGCTGATCATGGCGACGTTCCCGATCCTGACCATTGCGCTCGCGCTGCTCGGTCTGGACCGTTACCTCGGCATGCACTTCTTCACGAATGATGGCGGCGGCAACGCGATGATGTATCTGAACCTGATCTGGGCCTGGGGTCACCCCGAGGTCTACATTCTGGTTCTGCCGGCCTTCGGCATCTATTCGGAAGTCATCGCGACCTTTGCGAAGAAGCCGCTGTTCGGTTACCGGACGATGGTTTACGCCTCGTGTGTGATCACGGTACTGGCGTTCCTCGTCTGGCTGCATCACTTCTTTACGATGGGCTCGGGTGCGGATGTCAATGCGTTCTTCGGCATTATGACCATGGTCATTGCCATCCCGACCGGCGTGAAGGTGTTCAACTGGCTGTTCACGATCTACCGTGGACGCCTCGAATTCACCGCCCCGGTGCTGTGGACGATCGGCTTCATGATTACGTTCACGATCGGCGGCATGACCGGCGTGATGATGGCCATCCCCGGTGCGGACTTCGTCCTGCATAACAGCCTGTTCCTGATCGCCCACTTCCATAACGCCATCATCGGCGGCGTGGTGTTCGGCTATCTGGCTGGCGTCCACTACTGGTTCCCGAAGGTGTTCGGCATCAAGCTGAACGAAAAACTCGGCAAGGCCGCGTTCTGGCTGTGGTTTGTCGGTTTCTACGTATCGTTCATGCCGCTCTATGTGCTCGGCTTCATGGGCATGACGCGACGTCTGAACCACTACGACAACCCGGCATGGCATCCGTGGCTGATCGCCGCGGCTTGCGGTGTGGTGTTTATTGCGCTGGGTGTGGTTTGCCAGGTTCTGCAGGTGATCGTCAGCGTGCGCAACCGCAAGCTGCCCGAATACCGCGATGCGACGGGCGATCCGTGGGATGGCCGAACGCTCGAATGGGCCACGGCGTCGCCGCCGCCCGTCTATAACTTTGCAACGATCCCGGTGGTGCATGAACTCGATGCCTTCACGCATATGAAGGAAACCGGGCAGGGCCTCGGCAAGGTGGCGGTATACCGCGACATTCATATGCCGTCGAATACGAGCGCAGGCCTCTTTATTGGCATCTTCAGCCTGTTGCTGGGCTTCGCCGGAGTCTGGCATATCACGTGGCTCGCGGTGGCAGCGCTGGTCGCCATCATGGCGACGGTGATCGGGCGCAGCTTCGGCGATAACGACGGCTACATGATCCCCGCCGAGACGGTCCGGAGGATCGAAGAGGAGGGCGGCAGGGCAGGCGAAACGAAGCATGACGAGCGGCTTGCCGCTGCGGAGGTCAACTGATGTCACATACAACTCATCTTGCTACACCTGGCGCGCTGGAAAGCGAGCACGCGCCGTCCCATTCGGTATTCGGGTTCTGGCTCTATCTGATGACCGACTGCGTGCTGTTCGCCTCGCTGTTCGCGGTGTTTGCCGTGATGGCGCAGCAGTTCGCAGGCGGTCCCACCGGAAAGGATCTGTTCGATATCCCGGGCGTCGCGCTGGAGACGGCGGTACTTTTGCTGAGCAGTATCACCTACGGCTTCGCCATGCTCGGTGCGCATAAGCGCAAGTCGGGCGTCGTGCTCGGTTGGCTCGCGATCACCTTTGTTCTGGGTCTGGCGTTTCTCTGGTTCGAAGTGCAGGAGTTCTCGCACCTGATCGCTGAAGGCGCCGGGCCGAGCCGCAGCGCGTTCCTCTCGTCCTTTTTCACGCTGGTCGGCACGCACGGTTTGCACGTCACGGTGGGCCTTATCTGGATGGTCGTGCTCGCCGTGCAGATCGTCCTCAAGCCTGAGATGTCCGAGCGCGAGGTTACGCGTCTCGCGTGCCTGAGTCTCTTTTGGCATTTTCTCGACATCGTGTGGATCTGTGTGTTTTCGTTTGTCTATCTTGGGAGCGTGCTTTAAATGGCTCATACCCAATCGCTTCATGAAGAAGAATCGCACGGCAGCGTATCCGGCTACGTCGCAGGTTTCGTGCTGGCGGTGCTGCTGACGGCCGCGTCGTTTGGTCTCGTCGTGCGCGGCGTTCTCCCGCCGCAGATAGCAATGATCGCGCTAGCCGTATTGGCGTTGGTGCAGATCGTCGTTCATCTGGTGTTTTTCCTGCACCTGAATACGTCGTCCGGGCAACGTTGGAATGTGATGGCGTTTTGCTACACCGCGGTGGCCGCGATCATTCTGATCGGCGGCACGATGTGGGTGATGCATAACGTCAGCACGAACATGATGTCGCGGTAATTGCGCGCAGCGTTCCCCTGGAGACCTCATGCACCCATCTCATTCGTTTGCGCCGCTGATCATCCGCGGCCGCACGCTGTTACCGATCGTGCAGGGCGGCATGGGCGTTGGCGTATCCGCGCACCGGCTAGCCGGCAGCGTGGCGCGCGAGGGCGCGCTCGGTACAATCGCCAGCATCGATCTGCGTCACCATCACGCGGATCTGGTCGAGGAGTGCCGCGTCAATCCCAGCCGCGCCAAGCTCGAGGCCGCCAACCTCACGGCGCTGGCGCGCGAGATCGGCGCAGCCCGTGCCTTGAGCGAAGGGCGCGGCATGATTGCCGTCAACGTGATGAAGGCGGTCAATGCGCACGCGGACTATGTGCGGGTTGCCTGCGAAAGCGGCGCGGATGCGATCGTCATGGGTGCCGGTCTGCCGCTCGACTTGCCCGATATGACGCGAGACCACGATATCGCCTTGATCCCGATTCTGTCCGACGCCCGTGGCATTGCACTCGTGCTCAGGAAGTGGATGAAGAAGGGGCGCTTGCCCGATGCGATCGTGATCGAGCATCCCGCGCACGCCGGTGGCCATCTTGGGGTAACGAACCTGGCGGACATGCAGGACGGGCGCTTCGATTTCGCGAGAGTGTTCGAGGAACTGGAACCGGTGTTTGCATCGCTCGGCCTGAACCGGCGGGATGTGCCGTTGATCGTCGCGGGCGGCATCAATAGCCACGAGGCCGTGCGGACGTGCCTCACGGCGGGCGCCAACGGTGTGCAGCTTGGCACCCCGTTTGCCGTCACGGAAGAGGGTGACGCGCATCCCAACTTCAAACGTGTGCTTGCTGAAGCGGCCCCTGAAGACATTGTCGAATTCGTCAGCGTCACGGGGCTGCCGGCGCGCGCTGTGAAAACGCCTTGGCTGATGCGTTATCTGCGCAACGAGACACGCATTCGCGACAAGATCGGCACGCTCAAGAACGCGTGTCCGACGGCGCTCGAGTGTCTGAGCGTGTGCGGTCTGCGCGACGGCATCGAAAAGTTCGGACACTTCTGTATCGATACGCGACTCGCCGCAGCGTTGCGCGGTGATGTGGCCAATGGCCTGTTCTTCCGCGGCCGCGAGACATTGCCGTTTGGCACGGCCATTCGCAGCGTACGCGACCTGATCGAGTTGCTGCTGACCGGTTCGGCGCGACCCGCTGTCGCAGGGCGATGGGCGTATTCGCTCGGTTGACGCTGGTCAACGCGACTGACGCTTCAAGCTTCGACAATCCCCGCAATCATCAACCAAACGGGGAACAGAATGAAGCACAGCATCAGCAATCGAATCAAAGCCGCGGTCATCGCATCGTGTCTGCTGGGCATGGGACTCGCGGCGTCTCAGGCCCGCGCTGAGAGCGGCGACGAGATGAACGGCATTCACGCGGGCGACGTGCTCGTGCGCTTGCGGGCCATCAGCATCATTCCGAACGTATCAACGAACAACACCTTGTCGGCGCTGAACGTAAACGTCAACAATGCGATCGTGCCGGAACTGGATCTGACCTACATGATCCGCGACTATCTGGGCGTCGAACTGATTCTGGGGACGTCGCGGCATCAACTGACGTCGAGCCTCGGCAATCTGGGCGGGGTGAACGTGCTGCCGCCCACGCTGCTGTTGCAATATCACTTCAACCACCAGGGGCGCATCCGGCCGTACCTCGGCGCAGGCGTGAACTACACGTATTTCTACAACAACGGGCTGAACGTGAACGGCCAGCCGATTTCGATCACCAACCACAGCTTCGGGCCGGCTGTGCAGGCCGGCGTCGACGTGCAGATCACGAAGTCGTTGTTCGTCAATGCGGACATCAAGAAAATCTGGATGAGAACCGATGCCTCGCTCGGCGGGGCATCGCTGGGCCGGCTGGACATCGATCCAGTCGTGGTGGGACTCGGTGTCGGGATGCGCTTCTGATGAGGACGCCGGGGTTTCCCGGCGTTTTTTTCATGCCGCGCCCGTTTCTTGCAGAACTGTCATGAACCGGGCCGTCTCGCTGTCACAGCTTGTCGTATTTGAAACGCATCGCGGTGCCTTCCTGTTCGATGCGCACCCACACCGCGCGTTTTTCCTCGTCGCTCAGGAAAACCCAGTTGGAAACCTCGGTAGCTGTGCGCCCGCAGCCCTTGCAGACTTCGTCGAAGAGCGTAGAGCAGACGCCGATGCACGGGCTGTCTGGAAGAGCGTGGAGATTCGAAGCCATTCAAAACCTTGGGACGGGAAGCAGGGAGGTACTGCTATGTTAACCGATGCTGCGGATTCCCTCTGAACGTGCCTCCACACCGTCGCCCTTGGCATCGTCATATCCCTGCGCCACACTTCCTTACAAATAGACTTCACTTCCTGTCGAAACCCGTGCATGGCAAACCACCCGCGGACGGTCTTTTTTTCCCGGTGGACAGGCGGCCATAACCCGCTAAAATTGCGCGCAATTTTGTATCGAACGAACAGGCTGGCGCGTCCGCGCGAACCGGCTGCGCTGTACCCTTTGCGCGACAGCTTCGCGGTTTTTTTGAAGCGCGCAATAATTAGTGGTAGTTTTCGGGTTTTTCAGGAGAGCCGCGGGCGGTGCGCTGCGGCACGTGGAGTGGACGGTCGGCCGAGGCCGACGGATCGGAGAACGGGATGAAAAAACTGGTAGTGCGTCAACTCGCGGCGCTGATGCTGTGTGCTACGCCGTGGCTTACGGCCGGCGCAAAAGATACGCAATTGAACGTGTATAACTGGTCCGATTACATCGCCAAGGACACGATCCCGAACTTCACCAAGCAGACCGGCGTTCAGGTCAAATACGACAACTACGACAGCGACGACACGCTGCAGGCCAAATTGCTGACCGGCAATTCCGGCTATGACATCGTGGTGCCGACCAGCAACTACGCCGGCAAGCAGATTGCCGCGGGCATTTTCGCTCCGTTGGACAAATCGAAGCTGCCTAACCAGAAATACCTCGATCCTTCGCTGATGGCGCTCGTCGCCGGCGCCGATCCGGGCAACAAATACGCCGACCCGTGGGCCTACGGTACGACGGGTCTCGGTTACAACGTCACCAAAGTCCAGCAGATCCTCGGCAAGAACGTCCCGCTCGACAACTGGGACATTCTGTTCAAACCCGAAAACATTTCGAAGCTGAAGGCGTGCGGCGTCTCGGTGCTCGACGCTCCTGACCAGATGTTCGCGGCGGCGCTGCATTACATCGGCAAGGATCCGATGAGCACGAACCCGGCGGACTATCGTGCCGCGCTCGACATGATGAAGAAGATCCGCCCGTACATCACGCAGTTCAACTCGTCGGGCTACATCAACGACCTGGTCGGCGGCGACGTCTGCTTCGCCTACGGCTGGTCGGGCGACGTGGTGATCGCGAAGCACCGCGCGGTCGAGGCGAAGAAGCCGTACAAGATCGAGTATTACATTCCGAAGGGTGGCGCACCGGTCTGGTTCGACGTGATGGCGATTCCGAAGGACGCGAAGAACAAGGAAGCGGCGCTCGAATGGATCAATTACATCGAGACGCCGCAGGTCCACGCCGCGATCACCAACGAGGTCTACTACCCGAGCGCGAACCTCGAATCGCGCAAATATGTGGACAAGGACGTGGCGAACGATCCGGCCGTCTATCCGCCGCCTGAAGTCATCAAGACGCTGTTCCTGCTGAAGCCGCTGCCGCCGGAAATCCAGCGGCTGCAGACGCGGCTCTGGACTGAATTCAAGTCCGGCCGTTAAAGTCTGCGGATTGAATGGTCGATAGCAAGGCATGTCCACCAAGCCCCCGGCGTTCACCGGGGGCTTTGTTCGTCAAATGCAGGAGCGAAGTACCACATTATGAGCAGTGACCAGTCGGGTGTGCTGGCGGCGGCCGGCACGCTGCCTCCGGGCAGCTATGCCGCTGCGGGCGATGCAGCGGAAAACTTCGTGCAGATCGTCGATGTCGTCAAGAAGTTTGGCGAGACGGTTGCGGTCAAGCAGGTCAACCTGTCGGTGAAGAAGGGCGAGCTGTTCGCATTGCTGGGCAGTTCCGGTTGCGGCAAGTCCACGCTCCTGCGCATGCTGGCGGGACTCGAGACCGTGACTTCGGGCAAGATCCTGATCGACGGCGAAGACCTCGCGCAGATGCCGCCGTATCGTCGGCCGGTCAACATGATGTTCCAGTCGTATGCGCTGTTTCCGCATATGACCGTCGAGGCGAACGTGGCCTTCGGCCTGAAGCAGGAGAGCGTGCCGAAGGCCGAACTGCAGGAGCGCGTACAGGCAGTGCTCGATCTCGTGCAGATGGGGCGCTTTGCCAAGCGCAAACCGCATCAGCTTTCGGGCGGACAGCAGCAGCGGGCGGCGCTTGCGCGCAGCCTCGTCAAGCGGCCCAAGCTGTTGCTGCTCGACGAGCCAATGTCCGCGCTCGACAAGCAGATTCGCCAGCGCACGCAGATCGAGCTGGTCAACATCCTCGACAAGGTCGGCGTCACCTGCATCATGGTCACCCACGATCAGGAAGAGGCGATGACGATGGCCGCCCGGCTCGCGGTGATGAGCGAAGGCGAGATCGTCCAGCTCGGCACGCCGCACGAAGTGTATGAGTATCCGAACAGCCGCTTTTCGGCCGAGTTTATCGGCTCGACCAATCTGTTCGACGGCACGGTAGTCGAGGACGAACCGGATCACGTGTTCGTCGAAACCGCCGATCTGCCGGTTCGCCTCTATGTGAATCACGGCATCACCGGGCCGCTTGGCATGCCGCTGACGATTTCCGTGCGGCCCGAGCGTATCGCGCTCACGCGCAAGCCACCTGAGGGCGCGTACAACTGGGGCAAGGGCGTTGTCACGAATATCGCGTACATGGGCGGCTATTCGCTGTACCACGTGAAGCTCGAGAGCGGCAAGATGGTGGTGGCGAACGTCACGAGCCTCGCGCTTTCCGAAATCGAGTCACCGACGTGGGGCGACGAAGTGTACGTGCGCTGGAGCGCTTCCGCGGGAGTGGTGCTGACGTCATGAAAAGCGCGCTGAGTTCATTTGCGTCGTGGCCGGTGCGGCGCTTTGGCCTGACCGGCCGCACCGCCGTCGTGGCCGGACCGTTCATCTGGCTGCTGATGTTTTTCCTTGTCCCGTTCCTGCTGGTGGTGAAGATCAGCTTCGCCGACCTGCAGCTGGGCATTCCGCCGTACACCGAGCTGACGAGTTTCCAGGACGGCGTGCTGCATATTGCGCTGGACCTGTCGCACTACGCGTTCCTGCTAACGGACAGCCTGTACTTTGCGACGTATGTGAATTCCGTGGTGGTGGCGGCAGTGTCGACGCTGCTGTGCCTGTTGCTGGGCTACCCGATGGCGTATTACATCGCTCGCTCGAACCCGGCCACGCGCAATATTCTGATGATGGCGGTGATGCTGCCGTTCTGGACGTCGTTTCTGATTCGCGTGTACGCATGGATCGGCATCCTGAAGAATAATGGCTTGCTGAATAACTTTCTGATGTCGATTGGCCTGATTCATACGCCGATCGAGTTGTATCACACGAATACCGCGGTTTATATCGGCATGGTGTATTCGTACTTGCCGTTTCTGGTGATGCCGCTGTACGCGCACCTTGTGAAAATGGACATGACGCTGCTGGAAGCGGCTTATGACCTTGGCGCAAAACCCTGGAAGGCGTTCTGGCAGATAACGTTGCCATTGTCCAAAAACGGGATTATTGCGGGCTGTCTGCTGGTGTTCATTCCGGCGGTGGGTGAGTATGTGATTCCGGAATTGCTGGGTGGGGCGAATACGCTGATGATTGGCCGGGTGATGTGGAATGAGTTCTTCGACAATGCCGACTGGCCGATGGCATCCGCGGTGACCTGCGCGATGGTATTGCTGCTGCTGGTGCCGATGGCGCTGTTTCAGTATGCGCAGGCGAAGGCGCTGGAGGAAAGGCGCTGATGAAGCCGAACAGGTTCTTGCAGATTTTCGCGCTCGGGATTGGGTTTTTGTTTCTATACATCCCGATTGTGAGCCTGGTGGTGTATTCGTTCAACGAATCGCAACTGGTGACCGTGTGGACGCATTTTTCGACGCGCTGGTATGCGGCGTTGCTGGGCGACGATGAACTGATCTCGGCGGCGTGGTTGTCGTTGCAGATTGGATTGTTGACGGCGTTTGCATCGGTGTTTATCGGCACATGGGCGGGGTTTGTGCTGGCGCGGATGGGGCGGTTTCGCGGCTTCACTTTGTACACCGGCATGATCAATGCACCGCTGGTGATTCCCGAAGTGATTCAGGGGATTTCGCTGCTGCTGCTGTTCATCGAAATGGCTAAATGGCTGGGATGGCCTGCCGGGCGTGGATTGCTCACAATCTGGATCGGGCATGTGATGTTGTGTATTTCTTATGTCGCGATCATTGTGCAGTCGCGGGTGAGGGAGTTGCATCCTTCGCTGGAAGAGGCAGCGCTTGATCTCGGGGCTACGCCGTTGCGGGTGTTTTTCTTTATTACATTGCCGCTGATTTCGCAGGCGCTTGTGGCTGGGTGGTTGCTGTCGTTTACTTTGTCTATCGACGATCTGGTTTTGTCGGCGTTTTTGTCGGGGCCTGGGTCGACGACTTTGCCGCTGGTGGTTTTTTCTCGCGTTCGGTTGGGGCTTAATCCTGAGATGAATGCGCTTGCTACGCTGTTTATTGCTTTTGTTACTGTTGGGGTTGTGGTTGCTAATTATTTTATGCAGCGGAGTGAGCGGAAGAGGGTGGCTTTGGCGGTTTGATTTTTTGGGTTTGTCTTGCGCGGCGTCTTTTCGTTTGGCTTAACGCTCACGCTCAATACGCTGCACACATGCAGCCAGGCGGCCCAAAAAGGACAGCGAAGGGCCGACTGGCGTCACATACTCCTTCACGTAGTGACCATAGCCAGATCGTCAGCGGTTGCGTCGGCAGAAGACGGTGCGTTGTGGCGATCCAGGAAGTCAATGACGAGGCTTTCGTCGGCGGTTATCGACAGTCGGCATCCAACCGGTAGCGAGCCTCCGGCCATCCGCGTCAGAAGCTCGCGCGAAACAGCAGGAAGGACGCGCTGGTTGAGGAACGCGTCGACATTGCGTGCGCCGGATTCGCGTGCGAGGCAAAGCTGCGCGAGCGCCCCGGTCAACGTGTCGTCGCACGTAAGCTCGATGTCGTAAAGACGGTGCAGACGTTCGGCGACCTTCTCAACCTTCAGCCGCACAATCGATGCGAGCGCTGTAGCATCGAGCGGCCGGTAGACCAGCGTCTGGAAGCGGGCAAGCAGCGCGGGCTGGAAGTGCGCGACGAGTTGTGGGTGGATCGCGTCGTGCAGTTCTGCCTGCGAAATGCCGGGGTTCTCCGCCGTGGCCTCGTCGATCTGCGTGCTTCCGAGATTGGACGTCATCAGGATCACGCAGTTGCGGAAGTCGATCTCGCGGCCTTCGCCGTCGCGCATCGTGCCACGATCGAACACCTGATAGAACATGTCGAGCACGTCGCGATGGGCTTTCTCCACTTCGTCGAGCAGCACGACGCTGTATGGACGCTGTCGCACTGCTTCGGTGAGGATCCCGCCACGCCCGTAACCGACATAACCGGGAGGTGAGCCCTTTAGTTGCGAAACCGTATGGGCTTCCTGATATTCCGACATGTTGATTGTCGTCAGTGCGGCCTCGCCCCCGAACAGCAGATCGGCGAGTGCGAGCGCCGTTTCTGTTTTGCCTACCCCAGACGGTCCTGCGAGCAGGAACACGCCAAGCGGCGAATGCTCGTTTTTCAGACCCGCTTTCGCTGTGCGCAGGCTTTCGGCGAGTGCCGACAGTGCGTCGTCCTGAGCAACCACGCGGGTGGCCAGGCTTTCTTCAAGCGTGAGCAGTCCGGTCAGTTCGTCTTCGAGCAGGTTGCCGACCGGTACGCCGGTCCACTCGGCGACCACGCGGGCGATCGCCCGGGCGTCTACGTCCGCGAAGATCAGCGGCGCTTTGCCCTGCGCACGCGCGAGTGCCTCGCGCGTCTGGGCCAGCGATCCGGTGTCGCCGGCTGCTGCGGCATCACGCTGCTCGAGGAGCGCCTGCACAAGCCCAAGTTCGTGCCCGTAACGTTGCTGCAGAGTCTCCAACTGCGCTTTCGCTTCGTTGAGCGCGGCATCGAGCGCAGCGCGACGTTCTTCCGCGCTTTCGATACCTGCGCGCGCATCGTCTTCGAGCGTGGTGCGCTCCAGCTCCAGCGCGGCAAGCGTGGCGCGTGCCCGTTGCAGTTCCGCAGGCGGTGATTCGAGACCCATGCGCACACGGGCTGCGGCCGTATCGATCAGGTCGACCGCCTTGTCTGGCAACTGCCGTGAGGGAATGTAGCGGCGCGAGAGCCTGACCGCGGCCACCAGTGCGTCGTCGCGAATGTGGACGTTGTGATACTTCGCGTAGCGTTCCTTGAGGCCCCGCAGCATCAGGCAGGCAGCTGCGTCATCGGGCTCGTCGACCTTGATCATCTGGAAGCGGCGCTCGAGCGCGGCATCGCGCTCGAAGTATTCCTTGTATTCCGACCAGGTGGTCGCGGCGATCGTGCGCAGTTCGCCGCGCGCGAGTGCGGGCTTGAGCAGGTTGGCGGCGTCGGCGCCGCCTGCTGCGTTGCCCGCACCGATCAGGGTGTGCGCCTCGTCGATGAAAAGCAGGATCGGCACGTTCGAGGCCTGCACTTCATCGATCACATTTTTGAGGCGCTGCTCGAATTCGCCCTTCACGCCCGCACCGGCCTGCAGCAGACCGAGATCGAGCGTGAGAATACGCACGTCACGGATCACGTTCGGCACGGCGCCGTCGGCTACGCGCAGCGCGAGGCCTTCGACGAGCGCGGTCTTGCCGACACCCGGCTCGCCGACGAGGATCGGGTTGTTCTTGCGCCGCCGGGCGAGCACATCGACCATCTGCTGGATCTCCCGGTCGCGTCCGAATACCGGATCGATCTTGCCGTCGCGCGCCTTCGCCGTGATGTCGATTGCAAAGCGGACGAGTGCGTCGCCTTCCACATTGCGCGTTGCTGTCTGCGTTGTTGTCCCCTCCGACGGGTGATTAACGGAATCGGCTCCTGCCGGAACGGCGGACGGGTCGGAAACGACTTCCGGCATCTCTGGCTGGTTCTCGCAGGTTCGCGGCCCGAGGCGCGGCAGCAGGCGTTCGATCTGCGCGCTGCTCACTGAGAGCAGTTGCCAGGCATTGGCCGCACGAAGGACATGCGGGGCCTCGACGATGGCCTGCAGCACATGGCCGGAGCGGATGGCCGGGTCACTGCCTTCAGCGTGTGTAGAGGCACGGAACCAGGCGTCCTGGATGACGACGGCCAATTGCGGAGAGAGGCTGGGGCGGCCGCGCAGGTTACGCGGTGTGTGGTCGATGGCCCTGAGCAGTGCATCCCACACGGCATCAACGTTCAGTTCGTAATGGTTCATGATGGCCGGGATATCGCCGTCCCCGGCCTCAATCAGCTTGAGCAGCCAGTGCTCGACTGAAATCTCGTCTGCGAGCCGTGTCTGGCACAGGCTTGCCGCGGCCTCGAGCGCTTTCGCGCAGTGTGGATTGAGCCGCTGCAGAAGCTGGCTGGCGTCGCGGAAGGAAGCGTTTCGGTCGTTGTGCACGGTCATGTTTGGGCTATTCGCACATCTGAAGAGGGGCGTGCCGGCCTGGAGCGGCGTGCCCCGCGCAATAAAAAGGCCAGTCCGAAAAGGCCAGTCCGCGCAGGCAGACTGGCAACGCAAGGCCGGTAATTCCGAAGACTACCGGGGACGGTGTACCGGCCTCTGGACTACCTGTGAATCAGGAACGCTCGTTCCAGGTGTCCTTGTGGATAATGTTGCCGTCCTTGTACGACCAGGTAATCGTCTCGTAGCGCAGCTCGACTTCCTCCAGGTGGTTATGCTTTTCGTAGTCCGGATCCTTGATGTCAAGCATCTTCGGACGCACGGCGACGATCTTCACGTTATCGAGCTTCGTGTTGAAGTACTCTTTCTCCTTGCCGGCGTCGTCGATCTTGTACCACCTGATCTCGGCAGACTTGAGGGTCTGGCCGCTCGTGACCGCCTTGTAGAGGTACGGCGTCGACGCATCGGTTTCCTTGACTAGCGTGATCGGCGAGTGAACGCGCGTGCCGGTCAGCTTGCCGGTATTGCCGTCGGTCGGAATATGCAGGCTGTGATCGAACGCCGTGATTTCGACGCTGCCCTCGCGGCCCTGGACGGTCACCGAACCCTTGATGTCAGCGCCACCATCGTCCTTGAGCCACATGTATGACGGAATTGCCATTTCTTAACTCCCTTCTGCTTACAGCGACAATCGCCCGGGGTCAGTAACCGGGCTTCACAAATCCCGAAGACCAGAGGCTTCGGGGACAAAAAATGCGTTATCCACGCTGTCCATCTGTGCGTGCCGGTGCGGCGGATTCCTGAGGGCCGCCTTCCTTTGGCGTGTTTCCCGGTGGGAACTGCTGCGCGGCGTCAGGCACAAGCGTGATCTCCACGCGGCGGTTTTTTGCGCGCCCAGCTTCGGTATGGTTATCAGCGGCGGGGCGCGTATCGCCATAGCCCTGAATGGCGAACTGCGTAGCGGGAATACCCGACGCTTCGATAAGCCAGTTGCGTACGGCCTCGGCGCGGGCCGTCGACAGCTTCAGATTGCTGTCCGGGTCACCCACGTTGTCGGTGTGGCCCGCCACCAGAATCCGCTTGTCGGTATGCGCCCTGATCATTTCGAGCGCATTGACCATGACGCGCGTCGAACCGTCCTTGAGTTGGGCCTTGCCGCTGTCAAAGAGCGACATGCTGTCGAGCGTCACGACAGCGGGCGGTGACGGTGGCGGCTGATACGATGCAATCGCGTCGTTGAGTGGAGGGATCAGCCGGGCGCCGCGGTACATGCCGAATGACAGCGGCAACGGCGTACCGGTACGTGCGTAACGTTCGAGCTCGTTGCGATCGGCGACGAGCGTCTGCAGGGCATCACGCTTTGCGGCATCGTGGTTGGCCGGGATCATCGAATAGCGGCCAAGATCCGCGCCCATGCGCGTCAGCAATGCCTCGTTGTGCCGGATCGAGAAGAAGAACGCGACGGCGGCCGCACAGGCAAATAGAGCCAGTGCGTGGGCGAGCGCGATGAGGCGTGGCGACATCCAGTAGCGCCTCGGCATCGCCCGAATCAGCCGCTGGGGCAGCGGCCACGGCATCGGCGAAGCTGCGCCCGGTGCGCGCGCGACCCCGGTTTGCATCTGCACATCGCTTTCCCACGGACGGCCTGGCCCGCATGCCGGTCCGCAATCAATCCAGCCAGCGCCAAACAGTGCCCAGGACGTATCGGGCTGCCGCGGGTCGGTGAGTGCGTGAATCACGACCCGCTGTGTCCAGCCAATGATCGAGGCGAGTGCGGCGGCGCGGGTTGCCGGCGCGCTGCTGTCCGCCACGCGCCATGCTTCGCGCCCGGCCGCACGGATGACAGTCTCGAAATGCCGTGCATCCAGTATGCGGGCGGTGGACGAAGCCCCATACCATTGCGGTGCGAGAAGATCAGCCGATGCCAACGCGCCATGGCCCCAGGTCAGTTTTTGCGGCGTGCCGGAAATGCCTTCGGTCGTGAGCCGCTGATAGACCGCGACATATCCTGGAAGAACGCGTGAACCTAGCATGCGCGCGGCGTCTGCCACTGCCTGTCTGACCACCCGCAGCGACTGTGTGAGCATTTCCGGGTCCGTATGACGGGCTGGCGCCACCGAAAGCACGACACCGTCCGGTGAACGGCCGTCGCGCCACTGTCTGACGGCGGCGGCCATGCGCGGCAGGTCCTGCGGTCGGTCCACACGCAGCCAGATGGCGCCGTCACCTACATGCGCGAAGCGTTGTCCGTCGTGCCGGTCGAACAGCGCGGGCAGATCATCCCCCGTGACCAGTACGAGCGGCATGCGCGTACGCAGTCTGAGCGGAATGTCGGCGGTTGCTGCGCCGAGAGCGGTCAGCACATGTGCGCCATCCCTGCGCGCACCACCAGACAGCCGGGTGCGCCACAGCATCAGCAGAAGGCCGGCGCTCACGACCATGACCGTGAGCGTCCACGCGAGACCCAGGCCAGGTCTGGCCACAAGCCAGATTACGGTGAGAGCAAGAGCGATTGCAAACACGACCATCAGACGCAAGGGATACCCAAGCCCTTCATGACCCGAAGCCTGCGATGACGCGGAACCAGCGGTGAGTACGGACAGATCAGATTTCATCGCCGGTTGACCTTTGCAGACCCAAACTGCGAGAACTGCGCGTCGAGGGCGTTGCTTCCGGCAACCCAGACAGCGACCGCAACAAGGCACACGAGAGCGGGAATGATCCACGGCACCAGTCGGTAGAGTCCGTTGAAAAGCTGGGGACCTGCGGCGGGATCAATCATGAAGGGCTCTTCCACGAGCGGACGAAGCAGTTCCAGCCGGGTATCGAGCGCGGCGATCAACGCCGTGCGTTTCGCATCTCCCTCGCGGGCATAGCGGCCAATGAAACCCATACCGAGAATCGTCGCGTAACACTCGAGCAGGTCGGTGTCAGGCGATGCTTCCTGGAGATGCGACTCAATGCAGTCGATGACACGTCGGCCGGCATCGTGGATGGAGAAACGTTCGACTTGCATTGGTTCCAGTTCCCACGCTGTGCGGGCTTCGGTCGATAGATGGCGCAGCGCCATTTCATCGAGCAGTCCGCACTGAGCAACCAGCGCTTCACGCTGGACGTCTTCTGGATAACCGCGTTGCGCAAGTGCATTGGCGAACTCATCAACAAGCTGGCTGCAGCGCTCGCGAAACTTTGCCGCATCCTGAACGGTTCCGCCGGACGCAAGTGATGTCACGAGCAGCGCCGTATCTTGCAGCAGATCGCATATGCCAACGCACGCGGAACGTGCAACGTCCGATACGGATTTCATGTGGGCACGCCTGTCGCGTGCCAAGGTCAGGGTGATCATGCGCGCGGATATCCAACGCAGGATCGGTTGCCCCGACGCGCCGGTATGGTGATTTCGTAAGTCTTGCTAACAATCTCGGAAATTGCTCGCGACGAAGTCCACAAGTACACGTGCCGCGAGAGGGAGACGTCTTCTGGCCAGGATGGGCTATCTGTCTGCAATGTAGGGTCTCCGCTTTCTGTTAGGCGGTGAGATTTTATATGTCAATTTTGACTTTGGCATAGAGAATTATCAGACGAATGGTTGAGTAAATTTCTATGAATTTAAATGCGCCTAAATTCTTAATTTAGGGATAGTCATTGAGAATACTTACAAGAACGTATATTGATTTATATCAATGCTGCGCGCCACAGCGCCTTGACTCAAATAACCTTACGTTGTGTGCTCATCTGGAGGGGATGCGTGGTCACAGAGTGTTCGCGGGGTATCTAAAGGCAGCACGTTATTTTTTGAGAAATGATTTTCCAGTGAAATTTACAAATTTTGATGATTCGTTGTTTTTCTATGTAAGGACAGGCTTTGACGTAATGGCCATAAACCTGTTTAATACCGTTCCACAAAAGGGTCGCATGATTGAAAGCCTTGCATAGAGAGCTGTCCGGACAAGCATTCGCGGTGCGTGTGCAGGACTCTCTCTTCGCGACGGTCGACACCTGCGAAGATTGAAAACCTATTTATAAGGATTACTGATGGATAGCTTCCAGCGAGAGATTCCGAAAAGCCGTGTTTCAATCACCCTCGACCTGCATACGGGCGGCGCCCAGAAGAAGGTCGAGCTACCGCTCAAGCTGTTGGTCGCAGGCGACTTCAGTGCGGGCCGGGAGCAGGCGCCGCTGGCTGAACGCAAGAAGGTCAACATCGACAAGAATAACTTCGATTCGGTACTGGCCGATTACGCGCCGGACCTGAAGTTTGCGGCCGACAATACCCTGGCTGCGGACGGCTCGGAGCTGCCGGTTAACCTCTCGTTCCGCTCGATGAAGGATTTTGAGCCGGAGCAGGTCGCCCACCAGATTCCCGAGCTCCAGGCGCTTCTCGCGATGCGCAACCTGCTGCGTGACCTGAAATCGAACCTCCTCGATAACGTCACGTTCCGACGCGAGTTCGAGAAGATTCTGAAGGACCGGCGTCTGTCCGACAAGCTGCGTGGCGAACTGGGCCAGATTGCCACGGCCGCCACGCAACCGGAAGGCCATGCCTGAGGGGCGCAGGCCGAAGCAGGCCTTCACTTCTTTTCGTAACCAGGTGACGCTACAGACGCAGACAGGACAAACAATGAACCAGAACGAATCCCAGCAAGGCGCAACTGAGACCGTTGTGCTTGATGCCCCCGGCAGCGTGTACGAATCGCTGTGCAGCAAGATCAATCTCAAACCCGTCGCTGCGGCGCGCCCGCTTGAGGCATTCCGCGACAACGACATGCTCTCCGAGGCGTCGGCCGACGAGCGGATCGCGCGCGGCATGGGTGCATTTCTCGATCTCGTCGCGAAATCGAGCCAGCCGGTTGACCGGCTCGACAAATCGCTGCTCGACTTTCACATCGGCCAGCTTGACCGCCAGATCAGCCGGCAGCTTGACGCGGTCATGCACACGCCGGAGTTTCAGGCGCTCGAAGGTCGCTGGCGTGGCCTTAAGATGCTGGTGAGCCGCACGGACTTTCGCAGGAATGCCCGCATCGAAGTACTTGACGTGTCGAAGGAAGCGCTGCAGCGCGATTTCGAGGACACGCCCGAACTCATCCAGAGCGGCCTGTATCGCCTCACGTACATTGAGGAATACGATACACCGGGCGGTCAGCCGGTCAGCGCGTTGATTAGTGATTTCGAATTCGTGAATTCGCCAATGGACATCGCGCTGCTGCGCAACGTCTCGAAGGTCGCGGCGGCAGCGCACATGCCATTTATCGGCTCCGTTGGCCCGGCGTTTTTCGGCAAGAAGTCGATGGAAGAAGTGGCGGCCATCCAGGACATCGGCAACTATTTCGATCGCGCTGAGTACATCAAGTGGAAGAGCTTCCGCGATACGGACGATGCGCGCTATGTCGGTCTGACGATGCCGCGCGTGCTCGGCCGCCTGCCGTACGGGAAGGACACCGTGCCGGTCCGCGCATTCAACTACGAAGAGGCCGTCAAGGGCCCGGACCACGACCGTTACCTGTGGGTCAATGCATCGTTCGCGTTTGCGGCCAATATGACGCGCAGCTTTGTGAACAATGGCTGGTGCGTACAGATTCGCGGTCCGCAGGCAGGCGGTAAGGTGGAGGATCTGCCGGTTCACCTGTACGACCTCGGTACCGGCGTGCAGCCGAAGATTCCGAGCGAGGTCCTGATTCCCGAAACGCGCGAGTTCGAGTTTGCCAATCTTGGCTTCATTCCGCTGTCGTTCTACAAGAACCACGACTTTGCGTGCTTCTTCTCGGCCAACTCGGCACAGAAGCCGGCGCTGTACGAGACCAAGGAAGCGACGGCAAACAGCCGCATCAATGCGCGCCTGCCGTACATTTTCCTGCTCTCGCGTATTGCGCATTACCTGAAGGTGATCCAGCGCGAAAACATCGGCACGACCAAGGACCGCCGTGTGCTCGAACTCGAGCTAAACAACTGGGTCAAGGGTCTTGTGACGGAGATGAAGGATCCAGGTGACGACCTGCAGGCGTCCCACCCGCTGCGTGAGGCGAAGGTGACCGTCGAGGATATCGAGGACAACCCGGGCTTCTTCCGCATCAAGCTCTTCGTCATCCCTCACTTCCAGGTGGAGGGGATGGACATCGGGCTGTCGCTTGTGTCGCAGATGCCGAAGGCCAAGAGCTGACCGGGCCGCTGTCCATGTGAACCACGCCGCGGCAATGTACCGCCCCGGCGTCATTTTTTTGCTCTGCATACGGGGATCCGCCAATGCTGTCCGGCCTGCTTAAGGCACTGTTTCCATCGCGTGACGCTGAACAGATCACACGCTCGCGGCTCGATAACTGGAGCGCCTGGCTGCAACCGCTGTCCGGCGGAAACGGCGTTGGGCGCGATCCCGGTTACGAAGACGCGTTTTTTGCGCTCAAGGACGAGGCGAACAAGCTTTCCGGTATCGATGACGCACTGATCGTGAGCTCGTGCGAGCAACTGCTGAAGGAGACCGGCAAGGATCTCAGGGTAGCCGGCTATTACGCCGGGGCGCGCCTTAGGCAGGATGGGGCGGCTGGATTCGCAGACGGGCTGGAACTAGTCGCCGCGCTCATCGAGAGGTTCGGGGACTCGTTGTTGCCGGCGCGCGCGGAAGCGAAGAAAGGCGCACTGGAGATGCTGGCCACCACGCGCATGATCGAACTGCTGGAGCGCTGCGGCGAACTGGCCTCGCCCGGGCTCGAGCGCTCGCTTGCGGCGCTCGATGTGCTTGTCACGCACACGGCAGCGTGGGCAGAAGCCGCGCGCCCGAACTTGCAACCACTTGTCTCCCGGTTCGAACGCAGGGGAGAGCCTGCGGGCATCGCCACTGACACTTCGCAGGCACCTTCGTCTCCCATGGCGGGCGGCATGTCGACAGGCAGCATTGCCTCGACGCGCGATCTGCTCGAGCAGGCGCGGGCGATGGCCACGTGGCTGCGTGACCAGGAACAGGGCTACCTGCCGTCGGTACGTCTCGCGCGCTGCATTCGCTGGGATACCTTGCATGAAGTGCCGCCGGCGGATGCTGCCTCGCATACGCGGCTTGCCGCGCCGCGCCAGGAATTGCGCGCACAAATGAAGCGGCTCGTCCTGCAGAAGCAGTGGAACGAATTGCTTGAGCGCGTCGAGGGTGCCTTCATGGAGGGCGTCAATCACCTTTGGTTCGACCTTCAGTATTTCCAGCACGTCGCGCTCGATCACGTCGGCGCGCCGCACAGCCTATGGCGGGAACTGCTGCGAGCTGATTTCGCGCTTTTCCTCGAGCGACTACCCGGAATCGAGCGCCTGTCATTCAACGATGGAACGCCATTCGCGGACGATACGACGCTCGAGTGGATCGCCCGACACGCAGTCGTGCGTAATCTCGAAGCGGGCGAGACGCTCGCGCCCCTGCCGGTGTCGGCCGACAGCGAGGAAGGGGCCGCGGGTGACTGGCCGGAGATCGAGGCGCAGGCGAGGGATCTGGCCGCGCGCGACGGCATCGAAGCGGCGTTTGTCTGGCTTGAGGGCCTGCCCGGCATGAAAACGGAGCGGCATCGTTTTTTGCAGCGGTTCGTCATGGCACGCCTTGCGCAGAATGCAGAGCGTGCGGATACGGCCATGGCGTTGCTGCTCGAGCTGGATGCGGCGGGGAAATCGCTGCCGCTTGTGCGCTGGGATCCGCCGTTGGTGTTCGATGTCAAGCAGCAGCTCGTCCGGGCGCTAAAGGCTACTAGCGGCCGCAAGGATGTGGACAAACCGGCGCTGGCGCGCAGGCTTGCCGAGTTGCAGGGTGAGATGACCGTGCTGGATCCGGCACGCATGCTGTCGTTGACGCAATGAGATCGGGCTGTCCACATCGGATGAGACAGCAGCACGGGCGCATGCGACCGGCCGTATGTATTATTCGTCGTAGTAGTTCGACCGTGCGATGACGCGGTTTTCGCCACGCGGGCACTGACACGCCACGATATCGTTGTCGCGTACTGCGGTCTCACCCGTCAGTCCCCAGCCGGTGGCTGTGCCCAGCATGGGGCCGTTGTGCCCGCAGCGCCCACAGGATGCGAGCCCCATGTTTTTCGCGAGCGCTCCATTTTCGTCGGAGAAGTCCTCGTCACCGTCCAGTACTTCGCCCCCGGTCGTCGTTCCGTTGCCCTTGACTGCCAGCATCGTTCCCATCTCATTCTCCTGTTCGTGTTGAATTCGTCAGTACTGCGTCAATACCGGTCAAGCGCCGCCTGCAGCATCCGGAGTCGGGTTTTTCCGTCCGGTGTGAACACCGTGTCAAAGCGCACCAGTCCCTCCTGGTGCAGGTGGCACACCATCGTGAAGCTGACCACCATGCCGGGTTCCGGGGCGTGCACTTCGATTTCAACCGCCTTCAGGCGCGGCTCGTATTTCAGCAGCGTCGCCTCGATGGCGTTTCTGAGCTTGTGCGTTGATGAGGGCAGGTGGCGGTATATTTCCGACAGATCATCGAGACCGTAATCCGGCAGATGCGCAAGGGAGCGGCGCCGGCTATTCAGGATGCGTTCGATGTTATCCCGCACGGAAAGGAACGTTTGATCCTCCGGCGTGAAATCGCTCACGACAGAGCCGTCGGCGAAGTGCCCCGTGATGCGCTCGAAGAGCCCAGGTCCTATACGCATGAGTCCCTCAACGTGCCATGCCGGCGATCGACGCCAGCAGCCACCGGTCGATGGCGAACCACGCGAGCCCCGCTGCGACGCACGCAATGAGGACCCAGGCCAATGGCGAAAGGGCGCGGCGGCGCGTCCGGGACGGATTCACCACCATGGGGCCGGCCAGATCCCGCGCGGCACCACCCGCGGCCCGCGTGAGACGCTCGTCGATCTCACGGATCAGCCTCATGTGTGCGTCGCCTCCGGCTGCGGCAAATCGACCCTTGAATCCGAGGCCGAGCACGGCGGCGAAGATGGCTAGCAGCGGCAATACTGGCCTTGGCTCGCGAAGACGCTGGCTGATCCGCCGCAGCAGTTCCTCACCCGCATCGTTGCGCCCGAACGCGCGCACTTGCAGCGGTTCGCGTTCCCATGCATCGCGCGCGTCTGCACCGAGTCCATTGAGGGCCGCTTCATCGAGAAGGGCGCATTGAGCGTAGAGCGCATCATCGATCACGTCACGCGGCTGACCACGCCGCTGCAGTTCGTCGCTCAGACTGGCGAGCTGCGCGTCACAGTCTTTGCGCAGGATTTCCAGCGACGGCAGGTTACCGCTGCGCAGCTTCACGATGGTGCGTGCCGTGTCGCGCAGGGCAACGGGCAACAGGTCGAGCGGAGGTGTTGTGGCGATCTTCATGACGGCAGCACCGCATAGACCTCAAGCTCGGCCTCGGGAATCGAGGCCGGCAGATAGATCTGGCAGACCCGCGCGGCAATCATTCGCCCAAAGGCCGGGTCCGTGCTGTCCACCGCGAAATACTGGTTTTCGATGCGCACCGGGATCGCGGCCGGCAGGCGCGACACGGGACGCAACGCGATGCCTGGCAGCGCGGAGTTGACAATGTGCTCGACCTCGTCGGGGGCCCCCATCTTGCAGAGCTCCGGTAGCCGCTCGAGAAGGGCATGGGCGGGCATGGCGGCGCGTACCGACAGGTAATAGTCGGCGCCTTCGGTGAGCCGCTCGTCGTTGATGTGGCCAAGCCACGTTGAAGTGCGAAGGCGTTCGAGCGCAATGGGCACGACCCGCGATGGAATCACCGCATCCAGCAGCGCGCGGATCAGGGATTCGAGTTCCGCAAACACGGGTTCCGGTGCGGCATGGTCATAAGCGGGAATGGCCTGCAATGTTTCCGTGGTCGAGAAGGTGAGGAGCGATCCGGCGAGTCGCGCGAGCACCGCATACAGGCGCTCGGGATGTTGGTCGGGCGCCTGAGCGAGGCGCGCCAGTTCTGGCCATGTGCTGTTCACCGAATGCAGCAGCCAGAAAAGCGCGACGTCGGACACTGCGTAGTCTGCGATCTGGTCTGAGCGCTCCTTGCGGCGTACCGCGAGGCTCGCGCTCTTGGCTGTCAGGATCTCGGACAGGCGCCGCATGCGTTGCGTGAGCCGCGTGCTGGCCGACAGGAACAGACATGGAGGCACAAACGTCTCATCGGGTTCGAAGCGGCCCTGCGGCGTGCGCACGAGCCGCGCGAGCGGGCATGTGACATAGTCGTCCGTCTTCTCGAAATCGAACAGCAACGCCACGATCTGCCGTTCAACACTGATCTCCTCCTTTCCCTCGCCGTTGATGTCGACGACATGGAGGAATTCGCGGGTGACGCGCCTTGGCCGCGGGGGCTTCTCGCCCGGTTCCACGCAGTTGCCGCCCTGCGCATCGACGAGCGCCACGCCGGCGAGCACCGTGACCGCCTCGACGCCGGCCGGCACGTCGGCCAGGCTGCGCGCCGCGGGTAGCCAGTCAGCCGTTTCGCTATCGATGAGCGTGCCGTCGCGCAGACGCGCGCCCAGCCTCGCCAGCTGCAGCCGGTCGACGTTGAGCGCCTGCGTATCCAGCGCGACATGAATCACGCCCCACGCATCGGGGCTGGCCATACGGGCAGTCTGGTCATTGGCAAACTGTTCCCACAGTGCCTGCTGCTGGAAGTGCTGCGGCGTCATGAAAATGCCACGCGCCCACAGAGGTTTCGTTATCTTCATTGCTGGTGCTGGTCGGAATTCAGGTAAGGAGAGGGGACAACATTCAACGTCTTGCCTTCGGCATCTGCGACATGAGTGCCAGGCTCACGTCCATACCCTCGATCTGGAAGTGCGGAACGATGAACAGCTTGATGCGGAAGAAGCCCGGGTTGTCTTCGACGTCTTCCACCTCGACCCGGGCTTCGCGCAGCGGGTGGGACGCCTGCAGGTCGTCGCCCGGTGTCGTCATGACCGTCACGAGCCCCTTGATCCAGTTGTTCAGCTCGAGCTCGAGCAGTCTGCGATCCTTGGTGGTCCCGATGTTCTCGCGCTGGATCAGTTTCAGATAGTGCGCGATTCGAGAGAGCAGGAAGATGTACGGCAGGCGCGCGTTGATACGGCTGTTCGCTGCGGCATCACGCGTATCGAAAACGGCAGGCTTCTGCGTTGAATGGGCGGAATAGAAGCACACGTGATCGTGATTGCTGGTGTACGAAAGTGCAATGAGGCCACGCTCCGCGAATTCGAATTCGCGCGTTTCGGGAATCAGCGCGTCGGTTGCGATCTTGCCCAGATGCCCCGTATCGAGGTCATAGAGGTGCACTGACAGGTCCCGGATCAGACCGCCCGCCTGTGGGCCTCGGATCTGCAGGCACCAGCCGTTACGCACGAAACTCCTGACCAGGTTCACGGCGAAGGCAAATGCCGCGTTTGCCCACAGAAAAGCGTCGCGGCCGCCGCCGCGCACGTCTTCGGTGTAGTTGAAACCCCGCACGGGATTCGTATCGGGCCCATACGGCAGGCGCGCGAGAAACCGGGGCAGCGTGAGTCCGACATAGCGCGCATCCTCCGTTTCCCGAAACGCCTTCCACTTGAGGTAGGCCGCGCGTTCGAAGTAACCGGCGAGATCGCGTATGCCCGACACTTCCTCCATGGAGGAGCGGCCAAAGAAGGCCGGCGAGACCGCGCTGATGAATGGCATGTGCGCTGCAGCCGCCACCTTCGAAAGATTCCGCAGCAGCGCAATGTCCGGGGTGCCGGCGTCGAACTCATAGTTCGCGATGATGGCCGCGATGGGGTAGGCGCCGGGCGTGTCGTATTCCTGGGCATACGTGAGCTGGAACAGGCCGCTCTGGATCAGGTCGGGGGCGTCCTCAAAGTCCTCCCGCAAGGTCTCCTTCGAGACGTCGAGTACCTCGATGCACACGTTGCGGCGAAAGTCCGTGCGATCGACCAGAAACTGCAGGCCACGCCATGCGGATTCCAATGCCTGGAAAGCCGGGTGATGCAGGATGGCGTCGATCTGCCGGGCCAGCTTCCGGTCGATGATGGCGAGGTGGTGATCAAGGCGAAGCGGATCCACACGCGCATGCGAGCCCGCCGGCGTTTGCGTAAATGGATCGGATGCTGCGGTCTTCATGTCTCGCTGCCTACTGCTTTGGAAGCTTGCGCTCATCGTTCAGTTCTTGATCTGTCCAAGCATCGATTAGTCGAACATATTTAGCATGGCAGCCATCTCAGAAACAGACTAAATCTCAGTGATTGATTAAAAACAACAAACACCATCAGTTACCGCTTCCGACCCTTCACCAGCGGAATGAAGGCGGGTATCGTCTCCTCCCGAATGTGCATCGCTTGCGTGGCTGTATCTGTTTTTACGCATAGCAGTTGTCAAGTAGTGCTGATCAGGTGAGGAGTCGAAAAAAGATGGCAAGCCTGTATGACGAAGCGAGAAGGTCTGTGTCCAGCGTAACGGCGCTTACAGGACGGCAGGCCTATTTTCTGGATGTGCCGGGCACCGTCAGCGCGGCACAACTGTCGGTCGTGTCATTCGATGCAACCGAGAAGATGGGCGAGCCGATTGAAGTTTGCATTGAACTGACCCATCCGCAACAGCTCGCACGTACCGACTACCTGAACCGCGATGCGGTCTTCACGATCGTGCCTGACGATAGTGCTCCGAAGAAGTTCTCGGGATACATCGAGCGATTCTCAACGATCCAGACCACGAAGGACTATACGAAGTACCGTGTCGTCTTGACGTCCCATTTTGGACGGCTTGCCGCGGTCACGACTACCCAGACCTATCAGCACCAGTCTACGCCCGACATTATCGAGTCGGTGATGCGCCGTCACGGCCTGAGGCCGGAGCAGTACTCGTTTCGCCTCAGGAACCAGTACCTCAAACATCTCTTCCGGTTTCAGTACAAGGTCGACGATCTGGCCTACGTGCGAATGCTGATGGAGAAGTCTGGCATCTACTGCTATGTAGTGGAGACGGAGTACGGCGACCAGGTGGTCTTTAGCGATGACATCGATCACTATCTCTATGACCCACGGCTGATCGTGCCGTATCGTGAAGCGGCTGGCCTCGAAGCGGATGGAGTTGAGGCGGTGACGTCGCTCAAGACACACACGGTCACGGTGCCGCAGTCGTTCGTCGTTGCGGATTACAACCCCGAGCAGGCGTGGGAACGCTTTAAAGATAGCGCCAATGTCGCGCCGCAGGATCCGACGACCTACGGCCAGCCGTACATCTACGGGACAAACCATCTCGACCAGCAGGGTGCGAAGTGGGAGGCGCAACTGCGCCACGAGGCGGCTATCGCGCGGCAGGTGGTATTCGAGGGCGAGAGCAACGTGCTGGCGCTGCGGTGCGGGCGCGTGCTGGAAACCGACGTTACGCTGCCCGACGCGCCCAAGGGTCAGGTGATCGTCGAGGTCACTCACAGCGGTGCGCGTGAAAAGCCCTACACCAACAGCTACAAGGCGATTCCTGCCGACCGGCGCTTCCGTTTGGAACTGAAACCGGAAACCTGGCCGAAAATTGCCGGAACGCTCAGTGCACGGGTTTGCAGTCCTGATAAATACAAATATGGCTATCTGACGTCTGCGGGCTATTACGTCGTCCGCTTCGACGTGGACTTTTCCGACTGGCCCAATGGCGGCGAGAGCGTGCCGCTGCGCCTGGCCAAACCGTTCGCGGGCAAGCTGCAGACGGGCATGCACTTCGTCGCGCTGGACAATGATGAAGCCGTGATCTCATTTAGAGATGGCGATCCCGACAAGCCGGAAATCACGGCTTTCCATCACCATAGCCAGGCGCGCGATCTGGTGACAAACGATCGTCGCTGGTTGTCGCGCAACATGATACGTACGCAGAGCAACAACAAACTGCGGATGGAGGACTGGGCCGGTCAGGAGGGCATCAAGCTCAGCACGGAGCACTCAGGCAAGTCACAGCTCAACCTCGGCTATCTGGTGAACCCGAAGCTTGAGTACAGGGGTGAAGGCTATGAGCTCAGGACGTCAGGCTATGGCGTAAGCCGCGCGGGCAAGGGTCTGCACCTCACGGCGTACGATCGGCCGGACGCGAACGGCAAGCAGCTCGACATGCAGGAGACCATTGCGCAGATTGAAAGCGCACTGGCCACTGCAAAAGCACTAGCGGCATCCGCCAGCGGCGCGAAAGCCGAGCCTGCCGACACCGACGCCCAGCAGCAGATGAAGGACGACTTCGATGGTTTGAAGAAGCCGGGTTTGCTCATGAGCACGCCAGCTTCGGCGGCACTTGTGACGGGACAGGGCGTTCAGTTCGCGGCGCAGGGCAGCATCAACACGGTAGCTGGGAAGAACGCCGATTTCAACGTGGTGAAGCGCTTCACTGTCGCCGCTGGTGACCTGATTTCGATGTTCGCCCAGAAGCTCGGCATCAAGATCTATGCCGCTAAAGGCCCTGTCGAGATTCAGGCTCAGAGCGATGCGATGTCGCTGCTAGCCGATCAGGATGTATCGGTATCGAGCATCAACGGCACAGTCCGCGTCAGCGCGAAGAACGAACTCGTCCTCGAATGCGGCGGCGCGTTCATTCAGCTAAAGGACGGCAATGTGACGCTCGGTGGTCCCGCCGATCTGTTCTTCAAGGTCATCACGGTCCAGAAGAAGGGCGCGGCGTCGATGCAGATTTCATCAACGCTACCCGCGGCAAATGACCTCCCTGACCTGACCGGGCATGGCTCCAAGTTTTCCGGCTAATCTCATTCGATCTGCAAATGGCCTCTCCACAAAACCATCCACCAGCGCCGCAGAACAATCCGGCGAGTGCACCGACTGCCACATCGCTGACCTGGCGTTATCCGTTTTCAGCGAAGGACGGCAAGGAAATCACTGACCCGCAGATTTTCTATGGTGCCTTAGGCGCGATGAGCGATGGCTTTTTTCCGCTTGGTGTAAATGGCTTTCCGCACGGCGGCGTTCACTTCGGCCCGGCTTCCGGGTCGCGCGTAGACCAGTCGAAGGGCGTGCGGGTTATCGCCAATGGAGATATCGTTGCCTACAAGCTCGACGATACGTACCCGCATCTGCAATTCACGCAGACGCGGCACTGGGCTTTGTATTCGACAGGTTTTGTGCTGGTCCGGCACAAGATGACAATGCCTCCAGCACCTGGAAGTTCCGCCCCGCAGCCGGAGGACGAGACGCTGACGTTCTTCAGCCTCTATATGCACATGGCGGATTGGAGCACTTATCTGGCGGACGACAAACTTGACCGGCCGGGCTGGTGGCTTGGTGTGGACGCCTTTCGCATAAAGGCAAAAGACACGCAGATTGGCGGTGGCGCATCCGGGGCTTTCGTACTGACCGCGCCAATGCATGGCAAGAAAAAAGGCCAGTACGTTCAGGGGGAGCCGGTTGGCTTTCTGCCCGAAGGCAGCGAAGTCACGATCAGTGAAACGCGTGGATCGTGGGGGCACATCAAGGAGGTGACTTCGGGGGCTATGATTGCCGCCACCGGCGGGGCGGTTTTTGGTTCCGACGACTTGAACAATCCATGGACCCGACCGGACGATGATGTTGCTAGCCCAAATGCCGGCGAGAATTCCCATGTTCCTTCAGCACCGAAAACTGTACCGCTGACGCCGGAAGGGGATTGGGGGTGGATCAAGTTGCAAGATCAACGGTCCTTGAAGGAGCCGACGGGCGTTGGCACCGTGATTACTCCGCCCAAAGATCATCCTATCCATGTGGATGCGGGAGCATTGTTGGGGCAGCTTGGAGAGTACATCGATTACGAAACCTCAACGCCTCTGCCACCGGTCCCGAGTCGGCAGTTGTTGCATCTGGAGGTTTTCGCCGACGAAACGCTCAAGGCGTTCATTGAGAAAAGTCGCTCGCGGGTTGCAAATCTGCCTCCCAACGACAGTGGCCGAACCATCTTCGTTATACAGGCAGGTGCGAAGCTTGTGGCAAAGCCAATCGACCCCGACCTCAAACTCGGCGACGGGGTGCGGCTTGCCAAACTTACGCTTACCCCTGCGAGCCCGAAAAGTTGCCCTTGGGTACAGGTCCAGCCGTGGATTTCTGGTCCGTCAGGCCAAGCGCAGCAGTATCAAGGGGCGGTCTGGATTGCACGCTCGAACTTAAGCCGGCTCGATTCTCCGAATGGATTGCCGGCTTGGAAGTCGTTTCCGTTGCAATTGAGCCAGGCCAGTTCACCGGTCAACTCCGATCTGGTGACGTACCCGCGTGCGGAATTGAATTCGCTCGGCGATGGAAACGTTGCGGTCGACGACAAGGGCGTATCCTGGTGGCGCCTCGAAGTCGCTACAGGTTCGGGGCAAGCGGCCACGGGTTGGGTTTGTGGCGGGAAGCAATCTGACGGTAGCGGAAATCAACCCGGCACCCGTTGGGAGAGTCCGTGGGCATGGCCGGGCTTTGAAATTGTGGACGCAACGGGGATCAACCTCACCGATGCTTTCAAACGAAATCTCTCGGTCACCGGCTCGGCGAATCCGAAAGAACAGAAGGCATTCGCACCGTCCACTGCGGCCGTAGGCAACAGTGCTCTCCTGTCGAAGCTTGAGCAGACGGTAAGTCGTCTGCCGTCGCCTAATGGCACAAAAGATCAACAAGGCAAGGATGGCAGTGCAGTTGTGACTGCGGTCAAGTTGCGGCAGGCACTTGGGCGTCGGTGGCTGGCAAGCGATCTGGGACACGTCATCCTGAAATACGAGAGCGAATGGGGCGGAGGCACGAGCCGCTGGGAAGCACTCACGCCGCTCATGCGGAATGCGGCCGAGAACTGGAAGTGCGAGTTGGAGCGTATCAAAAAGCTCCAGTGGTGGGATTCAGTGAAGGGTAAGGTGGAAGAATTTCCCGCTAGCCCGGTGGTGAATCATATTCATCCGATGGCTTTGATTGGGAATTTTTCGCAAGGAACTTGCTCCTGTAATAAAGACATTACTGAGGAAGAACTCGATTTACTCTTGCCGTCAGATGTCAAGTTGAAGGGGCTCTTTCATGCCGCTCACGATGCATCAGTGCATGGATTTGATAAAAACAAGTTTCTTGACATGTTGAATAAGTACATGCGCGAAAACGATATGATGACCTGCGTCAGAAAGGCTCATTTTCTGTCCCAAATGTCTCACGAATGCGATGGGCTGAGGACAAATGAGGAATATCGTAATAAAGACGGGTCGATCCCTTCTGGCTGGAATAATTATCACGGAGGCTCGAACTTCCACGGCCGTGGCTTAATTCAGCTCACTCATGATACAAATTACACTGCCTACGGAAATTTTGTCGGCGATACGACCATTGGCACGAATCCGGATAAGGTAAGTCATAGTATCGACCATACCACCCACTCCGGATGTTGGTACTGGCGACATGGAAGTCATTGGGGTGATATCAACCCAAAGGCGGACAGGAATGACTTTTATGCCATTACGGTTGCGGTTAATGGCGGATTCACTCATGTGGATGACCGATTTGTTGCCTTAAATAAACTGGCAAAAATGCTCGGGGCGGAAAAATGCGCGACGAATCCGGGACTGAAATTCAATGACTATCAGATGGAAAAGAGCTCTCTTTATGACAGTGATTTTTACAATAAAAATCCGAAACGTATCAAGGAAGCTGTGGAGGCAGTTGATGCCAAGAAATCGAAAATTTGATTTGGTAATGAGGTTTCTGTTCTCGCTTGCTGTTTTGATGTTCATAGCATCCAATGCTGCGAAAGCGGAATCGCTGAACGGAAAATTTTTCAATGGACAGGCATATAGTGGCGAATATTCTATCGCGGAAAGCAGCAATGCGGACGGAATGCGGACGAATCCTGTGACCGTAAAATTGAATGTCGATCGAGAGAAAGATCTATTGGTATATGTGTACGATGCAGACGACCTTCCTTCCGTAAAAGCAAGTGATATGGGTTTCTTGTCAATCGTTGTGAACTCAGGTGGAATGGAGGGTAGTATCACATATAACTACGTGGTACTGAATCATGGCGCGCTGGTATCAATTGGCATCGTTCAAACAATACTTCATCTGGGAAAAGTAGAAAGTATTGACGTGAAACCAAACAAGAATTTGGCAAAAGACGAAATCAACGAATTTGTGAGACAGATTATGAGGTTCAATCCTTCGGCCTTGTTTGAGCCCTTAAATGCATATTATGCGGCGACGTTGTTGCTTCTTGGTCAAGGAAGATTCCTAACGCCAGAGGACGATTTCAGGCTGTCGGCTCTATACAGGAACAAAGAAATATCCGCTGATCCGGTCTTGTTGCGTGCAATCAAAAGGGTAACCACTTCTGCTGCTCAAAGGTGACGCGAACGTTCATGTCTCAAATGAGATCATGAAAAAGACAATATTGCTTCTGATCTTTACCTTCACATCCTTTTGTGCGAAGGCATCGCAGTCGATGTGTACCGGTAACGTCACGAAAGAACTTGAGGCGTGTGTAAGGGCGAATTTCGAATATTCAGACAAAAATCTAAATCTTGCCTACGACGACTTAGCGACAAAACTATCCGCCGCCGACAAGGGAATCCTCGTTCGCACGGAAAAGGAGTGGCTCACGTACAAAGACGCTACCTGCCAAGGCGTCTTTGATGGCACATCCCCTGGCGAGGAAGCAGGGATTGATAAATGGACGTGCCTGGATCAGATAATAAGAGCTCGGACAGAAGAAATTCAGTATCTGAATGCTGGGATTGGAGCATTGGGATTTTATAAGGCACTGGATGTAGTCCCGAAGCTCTACGAGGCTGGTTCGCGAGAAAAATTTATTTCTAAGCTAATGGACGTTTACGTAAAAGATGACAATAAAGACTGGCGCTCGTATGTCGAAGGAAATTGCAGATTGGCCGTCTCCAGATTACGTGAAGACAGATCCGATTGCATTGCGAGACAGGCATTTTATCGGTATTAGATTTTGTCAATATAACGGAATATGCCATGCCGATCTTGTCCAAAATATTCGATCAATTCGCACCGCCGGTACATTCTTCGCAGCCCGTGAGTCATTAAAGGCTGCGACCCCGCTACCGCCCTCAGCCAAGCTTAGCAAACTGAATAAAGGGGCGGCACTCTCGAAAAACACAATTGGGACTCAACTTTAACGGAGCGAATGGACGGTGAAAAGATCAAAATGTACGCTAGCGTCCCTGCCATGCGGTGCAATCGTATCGTTTCCTGTCTACGCCACCGAAAAATCGCCGATCGAAGTGTCTGTCGGAGTGTTGAATTAATGCTGATCAAACGAAATTTAATTTGAAATTGATATCGGTAGGAGATTTATTTTCCAGTGTGCGTGGATTGAGAATAGTCTTCCTTCTGTAAAAGCAAATGATACGGGACTGTCGTAAATTCAGCGAATCGAAAGAGCATATATGAATTTCCGAAACAAAATGGTAATGACTGTACGTAGGAAATCGCGAGGTTTACCGTGAAATTAAAAGAAATTATGGTGTTGTAAAAATGTTGAAGAAATTCTTAGGGTCGACTATGCTCGCGTCGATATTGATTGTTTCGCCAGCCTTTTCCGCGTCGACGCCAACTCTATCTTTTTCAACGAAATATAATGTATTGTCTCTCTATAGTGGAGAAAAAAATCTCGGTCGGTTTTCTAATGTTTTGGTTAGCAATCCGGCTATGTCATCAGATGTCGAAAAATCTGTGACTGGCAGCCCAGTTATCAGAATAATTACTGATGGCTCGCGTGATAAATACGATATCACCATTCCGATTATTGAGGTGAACGGTGTAGCGTACACTAATTGCGCTTACAAATCTGTTTTTGACTCGAACGACGAAAATCGTTCGGTTGGAGTGTCTTGCTCCTTGGTGCCGCTGCGTAATTTCGACCCTAATGCGGCGGTTACCAAAGAACATCTCATTCAATATCGAAAGGAGTTTAATTGGCTGCGGAATGATATAACGAAAGATTGCAAGAGCCCATTGGGTATTGAATACGGTAAATATCATGTTGTGTTATGCACGGCGCAATCATATCCAGACGCATCCAAGGAAATTACGATGGTGTTTGACGAAAACGGAATAAAAATATTTTCCGTCCGAGGTTACGAACTCATCCCCGGCGGGATATCGGACGGGGAATTTGCTCTTGTTGGAACATCTGGCGACCGCGTCCTCTTTCACGTAAACAGCTTAGAGTGTATCGTGCCGCGAGAAATTTCGAAGAAAATTCCTTCCAGGATTGCGATGATCGGAAAATATAATATTCGATATTATATTTCCAATCTTGGTAAGTGTGTATATGGGAGCTATATGTACGAAAACAAAGGTGATCGAATCAATTTTTTCGGCATTTTATCTGACGATTCGATGGAGTTCTTGGAGCTGACCAATAATGAAAATATTAGTGGCCTATTTAACTTGAGTGCAAATCTTGCCAATTTGAAAGGTAATTGGTTATCTGTGCCATCTGGGAAAATATTTCCAGTTGAATAATTTTGAGGCCGGAAAGGATTGAAATGATATTTGTGCGGAAATCTATCTTTCTTACTCTCGTGCTCTGCATGCAAGTCAGTGCGTCGAGTGCACAAGCTCAATCTTTCTTAGTAAAAAAGCGCTGGCTGCGATCCATGATTAGTCAAAAAATTCAAGCAGCTGCCGCATTATTTTTGTGTGGCTTTACATTTTTTCACATCTCATATGCAATGTGTGGAAGTGTAATACGCGTATATGCCGGCCCGCATGGCGACGCCATATTGATTGATTCTGGCGAAAGTAAAACGCTACTTGTAGCTGGGGGAGCCACGCCTCAGGGTCCGGCTACGCCTTCGGATTGCTTCGCAAAGGCCACGCTTCATTTAAAAAAGGGGCCGAATTTTTATAAAGGTCCACTCAATCCTGTTCACAACGAGATGATCGACGCTGATGCTGACATTATTTCAGGAAAGCAAGCCGGCGCATTTATTTATCCGTCTCGTATCCGCGTTGGAAACGTGGAGGTTAACAGTATTTGTGCCGACGGCATAGATTTCTCGGGTTACTATGAAAAAGTCGCCGAACAAAGTGAAAAGTATGCAAGAACCTTCACTTATTTCATGCGTATGGAAGAGGAGAATTCAACGAACACGAGAAAAAACGGTAAGCCCGCTGAGGCGAATGAAGCGTTGTGGCCTTTCATTGAGACAAGTCATAAAAAATTAAAATTAGATAATCGAGATAGAAAAACCGTCGAATCCATTTCGAAAAAATTTGGATTCACGCAGAAGCCATGATCACGCTTGCCGTCAAAGGAGCGCCTTTACGAGAGCGATTGGGATTAAGCGAGGGAAGGTATGGCAAAAGGATTAAGAGGTACGCTCGCGTTCCTGATATGCATTGCATGTATATCGCCTCCTGTCTACGCTACTGAAGGGTCGCCGATTGCGATGTCTGCTGGAGCGAGTCGGGTCGGCTGCTCGGTGTTGTTTTCCAAACAATTTCATCCCGTTGAAGGTGACCCTTTGAGTGTTGTTCCATTTGATCTGTTGGCAACATGGCAATGTGATGATGGTGAAAAATCGGTACTTGACAAGTATGAGATAAACGGCGCCAGCCCAGAGGTGGCAACTGTGTTTTACTGGGGGTGGTGCCGCATCGTGGTGCTTGTTAAATGGTCAATAAATTCACAGGTGGCGGATTATAATGGTGATTTTTATAAAATATTCGTATATAAATCTACCAAAACCTCCTGCAAAGATGATTTTGAAAGGGATGTCGCAGCAATGAAAAGTCTTCCAGCCGGCTGGGACGGTCAAGCGAAAGACGGAAAAGTCGTCGTGTATCCTTTTAAGGATGCGGATTCGATACGCAAGAGGCTTCAGATGATTTATCCTGATCAATGGCTCGATCTGGAAAGCATGATTGATAAGGTGACTCAATGAGGAAAATTATCTTCTCGATTATGCTAGCACTTTTGCCTCTGACAACGACACCCGCTGAGTTACGTTATCAGCTTCCAGAGGTAACAATTTGTGGTGCGCACTCCGGTTGCGCTATAGCTATTGATGAAAATGGTTTCCTAAGGGACTCAACATCTCACGAAATGATTTTCGATCAGCCATTTAGGAAAACCGTTTTCGACAGTTATTTAGTGTTAAAATCAAAAGGGCTTTATATTGTTGAGCGAAGTAATACAACCTCTTCAAAGAACTGGGACGTTCTCTTGCTTACCTACGTAGGTGGGGCTGCGCGCGCTGAGCGAGCAGTTTCCTTGTCAAGAGGCGTTGCCATGAACACGCCAACGGTCTACTGGAGCGGCTATGAATGTAGAGGTGACGCTCTTATGGATAGGCAATACTCACCGTTTGATGCGGCAAAAAAAGCATTATGCGGAAGGGGGTATCAGTCTGATTCTTTGAGTCTAGAAAAAAGTGCAGTCATCGAGGCAGCTAAAAAACGTGGCTTAGTAGTCAATATCCCTGTTTATGGGCTGGCATCGAAAAAAAATGCAATTTACTTTTTCCCAGGGGACGACGAGCCCGACGCGGGAGCGTTGCTTTGTTTGCAGAATTGCAAGCCTGGGCAAGCGGCTTTTGGACGATACGGCGGATGGGTCGATAAAACTCTTTGGATCGATGGCGTCCTTCACAATTCTGAAAATCTTGGTGCCTTGACTGGGAGTTATTTTTACATTGGAAAAAAAGAGAAAATTAACCTTGCCGGTAGTTATCTGGCTGGTAAATTGAGTTTACGTGAGTCGTTCCCTGTTGAGGCGGGGGTTACGCAAGAGCAAACCGCATTTGAGGGCAATGGCTCAAGTGATGCGTTTGTGGGGAAGTGGTACTCCGTTGTATCTGGAAAAACATATGAATTCTTTATGGCTTCGCGCATTTATTGAAGATGCATGCTTAGTGACACAATCGCTTTCATCAGAGTGATGCATCGCCAGCGGGGAATTCTGCAGGGTTAGCCATCGCTTCCTTTTTTCTCAGTGCGAATGCGGCGCAATCGCTAAATCCGGGGATTTTTTCGCTGTCTTAACCAGCGCCATTGGCGCATGGTCTCTTGCATTTATCGAGCCAGACCATACGGAGGCGGCCATGATTGGAAAAAGTGAAGATAATTGTTAAATTGTTTTGTTTGGTATCGTATTTGTTCACACCACGTATGCAATGTGCAGAAAAGTGCGCGAAAAATCTAGGATTGACATCCAGTAATTATCGAAATGAAAATTTGCTTTGCCGAGGAAATTTTTACAAAAAATACAAAATTTCCAGGGAAGACGGTGAGACAGTCAATGAAGGGAATTGAAAATTCGATCCCGTAGTAGGATTTTTGCTCCAGCTCGATGTTTAGATGTTCGTTGCGTCAAATGGTGTGAAAGCAGAATCACAGGACGGGAAATTTCGCAATAGACGACCATGCAGAGGGGAATTCTCTATCGTGAAAAGCATCAATGCGGACGAAACGCGAGTCAATCCCGTGGCCAAGGTTGAAGGGTAGCAGGGAGAGTCATTTATTACGGTGTATGTGCATTGCAAATGATCTTCCTTCTATTAAGACGAATGATATTGAATTTTTGTCAATTGTCGTAAGTTCAGGGGAATTCGGGAAAGTATCGTATATATAATTGTCAGTTTTTGATCGAAGCACATCGTAGGTATACAAACTTGCTCTATCTCAATTTCGCGGCGTCGGCAACGACTTCCGCTCGCTCACGCTCGAACAAAAAGCATGGCTTGCGAAACTTAATAAATGTGACGTAGACAGGGATTGTCTCCTTTCCTCAATGGGAAAGCGGTTAGATGAATTGTCAACTCTTTCTCAATAACACGGCAATGCTCATTGGTTTGAACTGCTGGAGCTCAACTCGGCAGTCCAGTCAGGGGCTCAACTAAAAGTGCACGTAGACTTCTTGGTCAATATTTCCTGATGTCCTGGCCTATTCCAGTTTTCATAAAGATCGAATACCCGAAGCCGATCTCCTGGCGCCTGTGGCTGCCGACGCTCGCCGCTGTCGCCGCGGGAGCAGCAGGCGCTGTTTTGCTGATATGGCCGCACGGTAAGTCCACACAGACGTTCCAGTTCTGGGCCACGCTGATTGGCGCGCCGCTGGTTGCCTGCGCGTTGGCGTTTGGCATAAGGTTGAACGACTGGGAAGACGAGCAAACTGATGCTGAGGAATGCGAAAGAGAGCAGCAACGCCTTCGAGGTATGTGGCGTGAATGGACCCGCCGCCATTTGTGCGTCCTCGATGCAGCAGCCTTTCCTGCGTCCACAGATGAAATTGCCAGATTCGCCGGCGCGAAAGCCGACCTTCCAGGCAACAGCGATCGGAGCATAACCTTTGACTGGGTGAAAGGCCGTGCGACAGCGTTCCGACGCGCACGCCTGTTGCATCTCATCGTGCGGCGTTTTGCCGACACGCTCGCGCTCCATAAAGAGGTCATCGTCACGTTGATGCTGGATGACGCGTCGCTTGGACATGACGTCGCCTGGACTAAGGAGGTGATGCGCATTTTCGGGCATCTGGTTCCAGGAACGACATGTCACGTCGAAGTGCAATCAGCAAAGGGCAGCGTGCAGTGGATTACCCGGCAGGTAGACACGGTCGATCCAGCCACGCGACTTGTGATCGCTGCACAACTGTGGGCGGACGAGGAACAGGAGCACGAGTTCAGCGAAGGAGCCGCGGCCTTTCTGATCACGCCGAGCGCGGCGCAGGCAGGTTCCATATGCCGTCCCATGGCGAGCACACGCGACACGCTGGAGACCGGACTTTCCCAGATCAAGGCGTACCAGGTGCCTCCTGAACGTCTGGCACTTGCGTGGTTCACCCGCTGCGAAGAGGCCGAGTCAACGGCTATCCGTTCGGCAGTGACAGAGGATCCGAAGGATTCGACCGTCGAACGCCTGCTTGACAAATCCTTGGGATTGCCCGGACCGGCCAGTGGCTGGATTGCACTCGCGATTGCAATGGAAGCGATGCGCGGTGCTGGACCACAGCTTGTCGTCTGGCGTGACCCCGCGTCCGAACCCCTTTATCTGTGCACTATCTCGCCCCTGCCTCAAAAGGAAACAACGGTTTGAAGAGCGAAAAAAGACATATCCTGGGCCGGATTCTGATCACTGCCGCGCTCATTGCAGCGGCAGCATCGGTACTTTTCTTTACCGTGGATACGAAGGATCTGGCTGCATGGTTCATCCGGTATCGAACCCCGCTTGTCCCTATTGCATTCCTTGTCCTCGCTGGAATCGGCTTTCTTCTTCAGCGACGCAAGCAGAAGCGGGACACGATCCAGCAGGCGTCTAAAGACCAGAACGCCGAACCGGACCAGAAGACTGATCTCGCAGCTAACGCCGTAAAGAATCGGGCAGAGCAGGTCGCGACCTGGGCGGAAAACCTGAAGCTGCACCTCAAGCAGAAGCGGTGGTTTCGCTGGGCCCACGTTCAACCGTGGGTACTGGTTGCTGGAGATGCCGCGACTGTCACGGCGCTGATGCCGGAACTGGCCACGAAGGGCGCATTGATTACGGACGACGCCGTGCTGCTCTGGGGTGGCCTGGGCGCCGATGATCGTCCGGATGAATTGTGGCTGCGCCAGATTCACTGGCTCCGATGGAGCCGTCCGCTCGATGCAATCGCGCTCGTGCTGGACAACGGAACGATGTTGCTTAACCACTCGCAGGAGAAGAATCGTTGGGGTCTTAACCTTGCGCGCATCAGGGAGCTCCTGCGCTGGTCCGCACCGGTGTACGTGCTTGACGTCGCAGACACCGACCCCATCCACCGGATCGACACACCCGTGACCGGCTGCGAACTCACTCATCCGCTCAACGCATCAGCCATCGAAGCCACTCTGCTCGAACTACGCGACAGACTCGCCGACCGAAGCGTGCATCAACTCGCCCGTAACAGCAGCGACGCCTACGCATCGGAACTATCCGCCCGGCTCGACACCCGAAGCGCGCCACTCGCGCGCTGGATCGCTGGCCTCTCCGACTGGCAGCGCCGCCCGTTGCCAATAGCGGGCGCCTTCTTTGCGCCGTTGCCCGATCCCACCGCGTCGACCTCCGGTTCGGACAGCGCCCGCCTGCCTCTGTGGCGTCATCTTGCCGATGCGTCACAACGCACGCCGGGCCACCGCACGTTTTCGCATCCCTTCAACGTGACGTCACTGGTTGCGCTTGCCTTCATCGGCCTATGGAGCGCCGGCATGCTCCTCTCGGCCACGAACAACGCGCACGAGGTCATGCTCACCAAAGACTCCCTGCAAACCCTCAACCGCGCGGGCGATACCCCCGCGCATCTACGCGCGCTGCTCGCGCTCCAGCAGCGCATCGCCCTGCACGAGGCGCGCGTGCAGGAACATACGCCGCTGCTCACCCGTTTCGGGCTGAACCACGACCGCGCCATCCTCGATGCACTGTGGACGCCGTATGCGCGTGCCGCCCGGCCGCTGCTCGTCGCCCCCGTCCAGCAGGATCTTGAGGGCCAACTCGTCGATCTCGGCCAGATGCCCACCGCGCAGGTCGACGACCAGGGCAGCCAGATGGCTCAGGACGGTCAGCAGGCACTCAAGACCTATCTCATGATGGTCGACCCACAGCGTGCCGATCCGGCCTTCATGACGCCGCAACTCGAGCATCACTGGAACCTCGACACGGGCCTGCGGCCCGGCGAGAAGCTCGACCTGTCCGCACAGTTGCTGGGCTTCTGGGCCCAGCATTTTCCGTCGCACCCCGACTGGCGTATCCAGCCGCGCGAGGATCTCGTCGGCAATGCACGCCAGACGCTGCTCGCGGTCATCGGCGTCAGGAACTCCGAGGACACGATCTACCAGAATATTCTCGATTCGGTGGGCCACAAGTATCCCGATCAGACACTGGCGTCGCTGACCGCGGGCACGGATACGCGCGGCCTGTTCTCGATGGCGTCCACGGTGCCCGGTGTCTTCACCCGCCAGGCCTGGGAGGGTTCCATCGAAGCCGCGATCGACGAGGCCGCGAAACATAACGGCGTGGCGGCCGACTGGGTTCTCGGTGCCGGTAGCGCGCAATTGGGTACATCTGCGGATGCACCGACGCCGGAAGCGCTGCGCGCAACCCTGCGCGCCCATTACTTCGCCGATTACGCCGGGCACTGGCAGGACTTCATGAACGGTATCCGCTGCGAAGCCGCGCCCACGTTGCCGGCGGCCGTGGGGCAGCTCAGGCTGATCGCAGATGCACGGCAGTCGCCGCTCATCGCACTGATGAAGGCACTCGCCTGGCAAGGCGGTGCGGGCGCGCAGCAGGCGACGCTTTCCGACGCGCTCGTCACCCGCGCACAGAATCTGTTCAGTAAAAAGGACGATGCCCCGCAGCCGGCCCAGGCCGACCCGGCCGGACCGCTCGGCGCGGCCTTTGGGCCAGTGCTCAAGCTGGCTGCGCAGGGCAGTGGCAACGTTGCGCCTGCCGGCAGCGATCTGAGCATGGAGCGGCTTACCGAACGCGTGACGACGCTGCGACTGAAGCTCCAGCAAATCAGCGACAGTGTCGATTCCGATGACCAGGCACGCCAGGTCGCGCAGTCGCTCTTTCAGGGCAAGGGCTCCGACCTGTCCGATACGCTCGCCTACGCGCAGCTCGTCGCCGCCAGTCTCGGCGAGCAGTGGGCGGGCATGGGCGAGGCCCTGTTCGTGCAACCCATCGAACAGGCGACGCAGACGGTATTGACACCTGCCGAGGCGAGCCTGAACGACGCCTGGCGCCAGGCGATCGTTGCTGCCTGGAACCGCTCGTTTGCGGGGCGCTATCCATTTGCCAGCACGGCGAACGATGCTTCGCTGCCCGAGCTTGCCCGCTTCGTACGTCCCCAGGGAGGACTGATCAATACGTTCCTCTCGACGCAACTGGCCGGCGCGCTTCAACTGCAGGGCGATCAGTGGGTGCCGGCATCGGGCGGATCGCGAACAGGCGGCGCGGCGCGTGCGTTCGATCCGGCCTTCCTGAAAGCCATCAATACGCTGCAGCAGATCGCCGGTCATCTGCTCGCGCAAGGTGAGCCGCAGTACGTGTTCGGACTGAAACCCGTGCCGACGCCTGGCGTGACGGACACGCTGCTGACGCTCGACGGACAGACGCTGCACTACTATAACCAGCAGGAGACGTGGCGCACGATGACATGGCCGTCGAACGATCCGCAAGCCGCCGGCACGCGGCTCGACTGGCAGATGGATACGGTGGGCACGAATAAAAGCTTCGAGTTCAGCGGACGCTGGGCACTGGTGCGCATGCTGGAGCGGGTGAAGGTCGAACCGGTGGACAGCGCGACCTATCAGCTGACATGGCAGGCCAGTCCGGAAAGCGCAGATCCGAAGCCTGCCGCCTCAAAGACTGACGACGTAGAGGAGGAGGGGACGCCGCTGATGATGCAGGGGCCGCTCGCGCCCGCACCTTCGAACATGACGCATCCGCTGCGCTACCTGATCCGTACCGACGTGGGCAAAGGGCCGCTGGAACTGCTCGCACTCCGGGGCTTCGTGTTGCCATCGCGCATCTTCGTCGATCGCACGGGCCCCGTTGCAAAGCTGTCTCAGCCCAATGGGCCGCCACCGTTGCCCAAAGCAGCGCGTGACGCTGCCAGGAACGCAGAGGTACCGATTCCGCAGGGCCGTGTGCCGTCATGACACATTGGCCCGTACAGCAACTTGAACAAATAAGCCGGACATGACTGAACCAACCCGAGATAACGAGATCCTGCGCTACTACGAGGCGGAAATGCGCTATCTGCGCGAAGCCGGCAAGGAACTCGCGCAAGCATTCCCCGATCGCGCGCGGGAGTTAGGCCTTGAGCGCGTCGGCGTGCGCGACCCGCACGTCGAGCGACTCCTCGAAGGCTTTGCCTTTCTGATGGGGCGCCTGCGCCACAAGCTCGACGACGAGCTGCCGGAACTGACCGAGGGCCTCGTCAGCATGCTGTGGCCGCACTACCTGCGCATGATTCCTTCGCTCGCCATTCTCGAACTCATCCCGGAGGTCGGCGCGCTGCAGAAACACGAAACGCTCGAAGCGGGACTGGAAGCCACGTCCGATCCGGTCGATACGGAGTCCAATACGAGTGATGCCGCCATCGAGTGCGTGTACCGCACCACGCAGGCGGTCGACCTGTATCCGCTCGCCCTCAGCGAAGCCGGCGTTTATGCACGTGAGGATGGACGCTCCGTCATCCGTTTGCGTTTCGCCATCCAGACCCAGGCCGAGCGCGAGCGGCTGCGGGTGCCGCGCCTGCGCCTGTATCTGAATGCGGACCGGCCGGTGGCGCTTGCCCTTTACGCTGCGCTTACGGCAAAACCGGTGGCGATGCAGGTCCGTGTGCCGGGCTGGCCCGAGGACCGGCCCGGTGCGCCGATGCAGATGGCGGGACTACGCGTTGCACCCGCAGGCTTCGCGGCCGACGAACGGCTCTGGCCAAAGGCCGAAAATTCGTTTGGTGGCTACCAGTTGCTGCTCGAATATTTTACTTTCCCCGAGAAGTTCATGTTTGTCGATCTGCTTGGGCTCGACATCCAGACGATTCCCGCGTCGGCGACGTCACTCGATGTCGAGATCGTCCTCGATCGCCCGTATCCGGATGACATGCGCTTCAATGCGGACAACGTGCGCCTGTACTGCACGCCTGTCATCAATCTGTTCCCGGTGAGCGCCGATCCGGTCACGGTCACGCAGCACGAAACCGAGTACCGGGTACGTGCGCGCGCCGAACATGGCTCACTCGTCGATATCTATTCGGTCGACGCCGTGCAGTATTTCGAGCGCGGCCGGCGCTACGAATATGTGCCTTTCGCGGCGTTTCGCCATCGCGGCGGCATGCTGCGTCACGACATGCCGGAACGGTACTACCACACCCGCATGCGGCGCGGGCCGTCCGGCCGGTTCGACACGTGGATCGTGCTCGGCGGCCACGCGTGGGATCAGGCGAAGACACCCGCCGCGTTGCCCACCGAGACGCTGTCCCTTTCGGTGACCGGGACCAACGGCATGCTGCCGCGCAGGGCCCTGCGCGAAGCGGGCATCACGCGCATGCGCGGCGGCTTTACCAGCATCGGCGCGGTGCGCAACCTCACGGCGCCGACCCTGCCGGTCTATCCGCCCACCGGCGACCGGTTCCAGTGGCGCGTGCTGTCCCACCTCGCCCCGAACTATCTGTCGCTGCTCGACGCGGAGATCCTGCGCGGCTCGCTTGCGCTCTACGACTGGACCGATGGCGAACTCAACAGCCGGCGCATCAACGCCATTACCGATGTGCGGCACCGGCCGCTCAGCAAACTCGTCAAGGGTGGCCTGATGCGCGGGGTGGAAATCACGGTGACGCTCGATGCAGGTCGCTTTGCAGGCAACGGGGATCTCGAACTCTTCGGTAGCATGCTCAACCGGTTCCTCGGGCTGTACGCAACACTGAACCTTTACACCAGGCTCGTGATAGTGACCCAGCCCACCGGGCAGCGCATCGAATGGCCTGAAACGAAGGGCGAAGGGGCACCATTTTGAACGCACGCACGATGCCTGCGGCCGCGGCACGGCCGATGCTGCCGGCGATTCTCGACGACGCGCCGCGGATGAACTTCATCCGCTTCTGCGAGCTGCTTGAGCTGGCCGCGCCCGATGCGCCCCCGCTCGGGACAACGGACTCGCCGGCCGCCGATCCCATCCGGTTCCGTTCGCGCGCGCAACTGGGCTTTCCCGGGCGTGAAATCGATGCGGTCCGGTACGACACCGACAATCCGGGCGCGCCACCCTCGGTCGTGACGACGTTCCTCGGACTCTATGGCGTCGATGCGCGCATGCCCGCGTATTTCGTCGATGAGGTGGCGCAGAACCGTGATGGGGCAGAGCGGTTGTCGGCATTTCTCGACCTGTTCCATCACCGCGTCATCACGCAGTACTACCGCGTCGCGCGCAAATACCGGTATCCCGTCGGCTTCAGGCGTGACGGTACGGATCCGGTGTCGCGCTATCTGCTCAGTTTCGCTGGCTTCGGATTCCGTACATCCGCGCGCATTGCCACTTTGGTTCCGCGGCTCCCTGCGGCCGGGGAACAGCCGGCGTCCTCCACCGCGAGTCAGCAGCTTCCTGAGGTGGCCGACAAACGCCGGCTGCTATCGATGCTAGGGCTTGCCATGCAGAAAACGCGCACTGCAGAAGGGCTGGCAGGCGTGCTGAGCCATGCCGTGCCAGACGCGTCGATTGCGGTTGAGGAGTTCCACCCGGTGTGGCGGCAAATTGACGACGTCGAGCCCGCCGCGCTTGGCGAGCAATGTCTGCTCGGCCGCGGCTTCTATGACCGGGCGAATACGGTGCGGGTCGTCATCACGCCGGCGTCGCGTGAGGCAGTGCTGGCGCTCGTGCCGGGACAGCCCGCCCACCGTGAGGTTATGGCACTGCTGCGGTTCTATCTGGGCTACGAAAGCGAAGCGGATCTGCAGATGCATGTGCGGGCCGACCTCATGCCGAAACCCATGCTCGAGCCGCGTCAAGCGAACCTGGGTTTTACGGCGCAACTGGAAGCGCCGGCCTGGTCATCGGCAGGCGGTCCGGCGCGTATTACGCGTGTGCAGCTCGGCCGCTGGAACGGCGCCGGGGAGAGAACCGCATGAAGGACAACAACAGGAACAGGGGCATCTTCTTAATGGACGCAAACATGAAACGCGCGGCACATCGCGCAAGTCTGGCAATCGCGTTATTGTCGGCTTTGGCGACGGCTGGCTGCGGTGTGGCCCAGGCAGTCGGCGATGGAACCGTCGACGCCGCCAAATGGGCTTTCACGACCCAGGTCAAGACGATGAACGTGGACCTCAAAGGCCGTACCTCGCTCAATGCCGACGTCCGTGGGCAGTCGCTCTCGACGGTGGTGAGGTTCTACCAGCTTAAGGATTCGAAGACCTTCGGAGAGCTGAATTATGTGCAACTTCAGTCTGACGATCTGAACCTGCTCAAGGCGGATCTGCTCGCGACGAAGGACGTCGTGTTACGTCCGGACGCGAGCGCCAGTATTGTCGAACCGATGAACGAGGCGGCGCAATTCGTGGGGGTGGTAGCGTTCTTCCGCGAGCCGGGGCAGGACGCGGTGTGGAAGCTTGCGATTCCGAAGAAGCAGTGGAAGAAAACCGATCCGGTGAAGATCGAGGTGCGCGGCAACGAGCTGGTGCTGGACGGTGCGGATTCCCAACCCGTCAAACATAAAGCTCCCCAACAGGCCGCGCCAGCAGGTCCTGCGTCGGCCGCAGCATCGGAGCCGCAATCTGGCGCCCATAAGCAGGGCTAGAAACGTTATCCGGGATTGCACCTTTTCTGCACCGGAGGGTGCGATCCGCAAAAACCATCAAACCCTGTACCCCATCCGAACCCCACCCCAATGCCGCCCATTAACGTAGATGGGCGCCGATGCATCCTTCATCAGCACAAACTCCCCACCCCCCATGTCGCGCCGGTAAGTCTGCAACAAAAACGCCTTGGTATGAGTCGCAGCCGCAAGCCCTGTCCGATCATCGAACACCCTGCGATTCCGGCAATTCGCCGCATTCCAGACCAGATCATCGCGCTGCGGCTGAGAAAACTTCTGGTTATGCGTCGGGAGATAACCACGCGCATCCACTGCCGCACAAAACGCCACCCGTGGATCCAACCCGAGCAAAGGCTCTTGCACACCAGGCAACACCCGATCGGTGAACGCAGTAAACCGTGTCGTGAACTGCGGTGGATTCGTCCCCGGAATCGACACATACGTCCGGTCAAACAGGTCATCGAGCTTTAGCTCCCCACTCGCCACCGCGCGCTCGAACATCTTTCCGATCTTCGTCGCGGTCTGCTGCACCGCCTCGATAAACCGCGTATCCGTTGTCTCGACCCCTGTGGCGGCCGTCAACTCGATCAGCGTCTCCGAAACTCCCAGCAAGTTGCCCAACCGGTTCTTCGCCTGCACGAAGTTTTCGCTCGAGTCCTCCACGCCGCTTGCCATCTCCACGACCTGTGCCTCCAGTCCCGTGCACCGGCTCTCGATTTCTCCCGTCAACGTCGCAATCTGCGTGGCCTCCGCGTTGAGCTGCGTAATCGCCTCGCCCGTCGAATGCACCACCTCGCCAATCTTGCGGGTGCCCTCCCGCACCCGATATGCGCGCGCTGTGTTCACCGACCCCTCCGTCGTCAACTGCTCGGTCTGTTGGGTCAGTTGCGCGAGCGTGCTTTCAATCTGTCCCGTCGCCGAGGCCGTCTTGGCCGACAGGTTTTTCACCTCCGCGGCGACCACCGCGAAACTCTTGCCCGACTCGCCGGCTCGTGCTGCCTCGATTGCGGCATTGAGCGCCAGCAGATGCGTCTGTCGCGCGATCAGCGAAATTTCCTCGGAGACCTTGCTCACATGTGCAATCGCAGCCCGCAGCGAGCCAATGTGGCTCTCGATCACCGTCACGCCTTCGACGAGACCGTGGATGTCCGCCAGGGATGCCTCCAACGTCTGCTGCGATTCCTGCACACCGCTTGCGACCTCGGTCGTGACGTCACGCATCTCGCGCGCGGCCGTTGCGATCCGGCGGTTGCCCGCCATCGTCTGCGCCGCAGCGTCTCGCAGCGACTGGCACACCTGCGCCTGATGCTGCACCCGCGCCGCGACTTCTTCGACGTGGCCCGAGACGTCGCAGATCTCAATGCCGAGTTTGCCCGCCTGTGCGGCAATGTCGCCCACAATCGACGGCACCCGGCTCGACCGGCGAAAACTAAAGCGCGTCATGAGTGTCTCCTTGATGGCGCGGGTCGGTGTGGCCATCCAGCACGGATGCCGCGTCTTCTCCCGATAATGACGGCCCGGTGGTCCGCAACTTGATACGGGGTATCCCGGGGTCGCTATGATGTGGGTCTCGTCGCAGACTGGGCGGCTCCGCTGACTGTGCCTTGAACCTTGCCACCAATCGATTGCCTGATCCAATATGCCTGATGCCTTCGCGTGTTTTGCCGGCTGGCAGCAGCTCTATCAGTTGTGGGAGCTGATCGTGCTGGCCTGCAAGTTTCTCTGGGATGTGCTTCGCTTCCTCGGCGGCGGAGGCTGAGCGCTCTTGCCCGCCGCGCGAGCGCGAACTGAGGTAATTTAGAACTCCTTTCCCACCGGCACAGGTTTTCTCCCATGACCGATTCCACGCAGCGCTTTACCGATCGTGTCGCTGACTACGTCAAGTACCGGCCCAGTTATCCGCGGGACGTGGTGAGCTTCCTGCATGAGACCTGCGGTGTCGCGCCGGACGCGCAGGTTGCCGATATCGGCGCGGGCACGGGAATCTCGGCGCGGCTCTTTCTCGACGCCGGTCATCCGGTGATTGCGGTCGAACCGAATCTGGCCATGCGCGAGGCCGCGAACGCGTGGCTCGCACCTTACGAGAACTTTCGCAGCGTCGCCGGCACCGCGGAGGCGACCACGCTGGAGGACGCCAGTGTCGATCTGGTGATCGCCGCGCAGGCCTTCCACTGGTTCGATCCCGTCGCGACTCGGCGCGAGTTCGCACGCATTCTCAGGCCGCAGGGCCACGTGGCGCTGTTCTGGAACAGCCGGCTGCTCGATGGGTCGCCGTTCCTCGCGGGCTATGAGGCGCTGCTCAGGGCGTACGGCGTCGATTACACGGAAGTCGCCGAGCGTTACCCCGACGACGCGGCAATGGCCGCGTGGTTTGGCGATGCGTTTTCGCACAAGGAGAGCTTCCCGAACCTGCAGCGGCTCGATTTTGACGGGCTCAAGGGCCGCCTGATGTCGTCGTCCTATGCGCCCAAAGCGGGCCATCCGAATCACGAGCCGCTACTGGTCGCATTGCGCGATCTGTTCGATCGCACTGCGCACAACGGCATGGTCGAGTTCGGCTATACGACGCGTGTTTATGCGGGATATGCCGCGGCGAATGCGTGACGGCCTGTGTCCAGGCGCGTGGCGGTGAAGCGTGCGCCGTGTTTCCACACGCACGCCTTTACCTGCCGGCAGGCGGCGCGCATGGACCATTTCAAGCGAACCTCGGTCACGCCGTGACCGGCCTGGTACGCACGGCTTGCTTTGCGAGGAACGCTCGCAAATCGTCCAGCACGCGCGCCGGGTCTTCTTCCATTGGGATATGGCCGAGTCCCGCGTACATCACCGCCTGTGCGCCGGGAATGCGCTGCGCAAATTCGGCAGCATGAGCGGGCGGGATCCAGCGGTCTTTCGCACCCCACAAGACTAGCGACGGGACGTCGAGCGTTGTCAGCACGCTGGTGTCGAGGTCGGCGAAATCGAGCGTCGGCACCATCTTGCCGATCGCCGCGCGTGTGTCTTCTCCGTGAAAGAACTCGATATAGCGTCGCAGCACGGGCGCCGCCAGCTTGCGCGGATCGCCGTAGACATTGCGCACCGCGCTTTTGATAATCTGCTCGGGCAGCCACCACGGGGCGCTCATGCGGACCAGTGCGCTGTTGAAGAGGCCAATGTAGATCGGCAGCTTCATCGGAAAGCCTGCTGCATCGATCAGCACGAGCCGCTCGACCGCATCGCGATGCCGCACCGCGTAATCCCACGAGATCAGACCGCCGAGCGAGTTGCCGATCAGCGTCACGCGGCGGGTATCGAGACCGAGCGCCTGCATGAACGTATCGATGAAGCGCCGGTAAGTCGGCAGGTTCATCGTCTCGATCTCGCCGGACGGGGAGCGCAGCGGTCCTGTCACGCCAAATGGCGGCAGGTCGAGACGGATCACCCGATAGCTACGCGACAATTCGTCCGCGACGCCATCCCAGGTGTGCAGCGAAGAGGCGAAGCCGTGAATCATCACCAGCAATTCGCCGCTGCCTTCGTCGACATAATGAACGTCGGCGCCCATGATCCTGACGAACTTCGAGCCGCGCTGAGTGTAGCGCTGCCGCAGTTGGTCGCGCGGCACGCTGCTGATGCCGAGGCGTGCGGCAAGCGAGCGGGGTGCCAATGGCGTGCTCTGGGTGTGAGAAGCGGTGTCGAGGCTCGCCATGCGTATCTCCCTGATTATTTGAGTTCGAAAGCGCCGATGCAGCTCTTTGTCTGATTCTTCGTTTGATACCGACGGGAGGTGAAAATAGAAGTGCCTGTCTACACTTGTCTACATCATCTCAAGCCGCAGAGTAGACAACTGTGCACTTCACGTCAAGATCGTTTACAGTGCGGACATAGACCTCCATACCGGCGCTTTGGCACGCTCCCCGCGTGTCTTGAGCGTTTGGCGAGTTAAGCGAGTTTTCCTTCAGTCGTCCATGGAACCCACCCCCAATCCCGATCTCGATCTCGCCCCCGGCAAGCGCCGGCTAATTGAAGCGGCCCTGCGCCTGACGGCCGGCGGCCGCAGCTTTGCGTCGCTCGGTTTGCGTGAAGTGGCGCGCGAGGCCGGTTTGAATCCGAACACGTTCTACCGGCATTTCGATACGCTCGACGATCTGGCGCGTGAAGCGGTGGAGTGGGTGAGCCGGCGTCTGCGGCCGATGCTGCGACGCGAGCGCTGGCTTGCTGCGCACGACGAGCCGCATAGCGTGCCGCGTCGAGCCTGCGCGGCGTTTTTTGCGTTCGCACTCGATAACCGCGAAGCGTTTTTGAGCGCGCTGGCGGAGTATCACGGCACCTCGCCGGCGTTACGCGATGCGGTGCGCGCGAACCTGCACGAGGTGTCGGCTGAAATGGCCGACGATGTCGTGCAACTCAAGCTGATGCCAGCCCTCTCGCGGACCACGATCGACGAAATCTGCACGCAGATCGTGCTGCAACTGTTCCATCTGTCGCATGAGTACATTGCAACAGCGGCTCATCGCGAGGCGCTGATCGATTACTCGGAACGCTTCATTGTCCGGTTGTTCGCCGGTGCGACCGTGCTCGAGCAACATCAGCAACCGCTGTCCACTGGCGCGTGAACGTCACAAGCCGCGTTCTGCGCATGTGATTGCATCGTCGCGCGCATCACACCCAGGCGGCGCATAAAAAGACAGGCTCCATGGAGCCTGTCTTTCGTGGATGTTGCGCGTAATCGCAGCAGCGAACCGGGAACCTGCACTGCGCTTGCGCGCGTGTCTGGATCAGGTATCAGGTGTCGTTCCAGCCGCCGGAGTCGTCGTTGCCCATATCCACGCCGCCACCGCCGCTGCCGTCGTCCCAGTTGTTCGACCCCTGGCCGAAATCGAGACCGCCGTCGTTGTTGCCGTTATTGCCGTCGTCGCGGCGGCGCCGGCTTTCGTCGTCCTCGACGATCACTTCGCGCTCACGACCCGAGTTGAGCGCCTCGCCGAGCAGCACGCCGGTCAGCAGACCGCCCATGCCGCCACCAAAGCCGCCACCTTGCTGCACGATAACCTGAGGCGGTTGCTGCTGCGGATAAGGATAGGGCGCTTGCGGCGGATTACCGAAACGATCGGCTTCACGCGCATACGCGGACTCGCCCGAACCTGCAGGCGCAGCCGCGTATGGATCGGGGCGGCCTTCTGCACGCGCCTTCAGGCTGGCAACGCGCTGTTCCAGTTCGTCGAGCTGATACGGCGGCAACGGATTCTTGCCGTTGGAGAGTCCTTCGACAACACCGCGCAACTGGTCTTCCGTGCCTTCCACTTCGCGCGCGAGCGCTTCATGTCCCGGCAACGTAGAGAGCTTCACATCGAGCTTCAGCGAGCGCACTGCGTTAAGCAGCTCGGTAGCGCGCTTGAGCTGGACGCGGCGATCGTCGTCGGCGCGCGAATCGTCCTGCGTGCGGGCGCGGCGCAATGTCCAGCGCAACACCAGCGCAATCGCACCGATCAGGACAATGATGCCGATCCATAGGCCCATGCCTGGACCATGCCGTTCAGGTACTTGCGGCGCCATGGCCGACTGCTGTACCGCCGTGTTCTGTTGTGCAAACGGATTGGTGGTGTGGCCCGTTGCAGCACCGGTACGTTCCGCGTCGCGGCGGATGCGCGCTTCGGTCTGCGCGAAGCGCGTAGGGTCAGTGAAGCGGATTTGCGGATCGAGCGTCTTGGCCTGCTGGATCTGCGCGAGGGCATCGCCCGTGCGGCCTTCGCGATCGAGTACCTGGGCGTACAGATAGTGCGCGCGTGCGTTGTCCGGATGAGCCTGCAGCACTTCGGTCAGCCCTGCATCGGCCTGTTGCCAGTTGCCCTGTGACATCGCGGATTCGATCTGCTGCGCTGTCGGCACGGCGAAGGCCGCCGTGGAGATCAGCAACAGCGACGCGAATGCGGCTGCGAGAAATTTTTTCATGTGTCGGACCGGATGGCTTTACACCCGTCTCCATGTCGATCGATTCTCCGGTGTGACACGCAGCGCCGCACGATTGCCGGCGCTGCGTCACATCCGGTGTACTGCTTGACGACGTGTTACTGGGCCGGCGTGTTCAACTGCTTCTTCAGCGCTTCGAGGCGGTCTTCGACCGACGGCCCGCGATTGAGTTCGGCGAGCTTGTCGTCGAGCGCCTTGCCGCTCTTCACGTCAGCGGAATTCAGGCGAGCGTCGGAACGTGCATTCGACAGCGCGACCTTGTCTTCGAGCTTCTGGAAGTCTTCTGACAGGTTGCGTCCGCCGATGCCGCCCAGCGCGGTTGCAGCGACATCTTTGGCCTGAGCGATTTCCTGCTTGGCCTGCAGAATGCTCGAGCGTGAAGCGAGGTCGTTGCGCCGGCCACGCATATCTTCGATCTGGCTCTTCAACTGATCGACCGACGGCTCGAGCGTCGAGAGTTCTCGCGCCAGCGCATCGCGTTCCGTTTCGGCGGTCGCCTGTGCGCCGAGCGCTTCGCGGGCGAGTGCTTCGTCACCCGATTGCAGCGCGCGCTTGGCGCCGTCTTCGTACTTCTTCGCCTTGTCGGCGGCAACGTCGCGCTTGCTTTGCTGGGTGGCCACCTGGGCCTGAATCTCGATCAGCGAGTTCTCAGCCTTGGCGATGCTCTCGTCGAGCTCACGCACGATCTGGCGCGAGTCGCGCGACGGATCCTGCACGGAATCGGCAGCGTCGTTCAGGAGACCTTTGAGCGTGCGCGAGATGCTGTCAAATAGCGACATGTATACCTCCGTAAAATGAAATCGGCGCTGAGTAGCTGGCGCGTTCGACCACTTGTGACCACTAGTTTACGCTGCCCGTCGCGGTATTGCGCGGGCAACCGCTGCGGAAGTCGGGGCACGCGTGCGAAATGCAATAGCCGCCCCGCAAATTGTTCAACCGCTGTGTTGCGCCAGTGGGGCAAAGGGCCTCGTGCAAGCCATGCAGCCTCAGCAGCTGGCAAAGATTACACCATAGGATGTCTTAAAACCGCCTTAAAAAGTCGGTTCCACACAGTTTCAGACGTCGATTCCGCGCAAAGGCCCGCGGAATATTTCAACGTTGTGTGAAGACGAAGCGAAATGCGTCCAACGGCGTGGCGCCGTGCCGTTCACGCGAAGCGGCCGTCTTCCGGAGTGGGGTCGTTGCGCGGATCGTCGTCGTCGGGCGCGGTGTCGATCCGAACGCGCACGCGCGTGCGCGGCGCGCGGGGCGTAGCGACAGGCGGCAGGTCTGTCTGCCCGCTCTGCCCGCCGGGGTCGGCAGGGTGTGCAATTGCAGCGGCTTCTGCCGCGGTGACGCGCGCCACCGCCTGGGCGTCGGCCAACGCCTGTTCTTCTTCCGGCGTGCGCACCAGCGCCGCGAGTACGTCCGCCGGCAGCAGGGGCTCGCTTGCGGCTTCTGGTTCCGCGCCGGCAGGCACAGCAGCGTCTTTTTCGTCTTTCTTCAGCACGGCGGGCAGGGCAGCGCGAGCGTTGCGGGTGCCGCGCGCGACCCGTTCCAGCGCGGCATTCAGGGCGTCCGGTTCGCGCGGCGCACGCAGTCTGTCGACGATGCTTGCGGCCTTGACCTGTTCGCTGGTGGCGCCGAAGCTCAGCACGGCACGCCGCATCAGTTCGCTAACGCTGATGCCGAGTTTTTCTGCGCTGGCGGCAATGGCGCGTTTCTGGGCCGGTGTGACGAATACGACGATGCGTTCGCTGGGCTTGTTCATAGTCTGCTCGCGTACTTGTTGTGGCGTGGAACGCCTGATTTGGCGCGCGGCCGCGCTTTCCCCGCGCGACGAGTCCATCATAAGGCGAGTTGCCCCGATGCGTAACGTGCGCCGCATGAAAATCCCGTGACATCAAAGGGTTGAAACGTTTCAAGTGGCCTTGTCCACAGGGCTATGAACAATTTCTGTTGATAACCGCGCTTCCCCGCGCAGCCATACGCCAGCGCGCTTCGGAGAAGAATCCCGAAGGGAATTCTTACAAAAAAATCACCTTGGACCGCGCTTGATTTCTTTAAAATGCGCTGTTACGTTGCGCGGGGCCCCTTAGGGTCGGTCCTATCCGGGCGCGCCGTGCGGCCAGCCGGGGGCGTAAGGCCGTGCGGCGGCAATTGCCGCCCGCATAAAGGCGTGCAGTCAAGCGCCATCTATTCGAGTCATGCCAATCATCAAACGACCGCAATCCTCAAATTCTCCGGGTGGTGACGACCGGGATCCCTACCACCGCAACCCAGGACGCAATGACGCTTCGCGCGACGAGCCGCGGCGCCGTTCGCTCGTCGGGCGCATCCTGCTGACGTTCGTGGGCCTCGTTGCGACCCTGCTGGTCGTCGGTGCGTTGATCATCGGCTACGCGCTTGTCGTCATGGGGCCGCAGTTGCCGTCCCTGGAGGCACTCACCGACTACCGTCCGAAGGTGCCCCTGCGCGTCTACACCGCAGACCACGTGCTGATCGGCGAATTCGGCGAAGAGCGGCGCAACCTCGTGCGCTTCCAGGATATTCCGGATCAGATGAAAAAAGCGGTGCTCGCGATCGAAGACTATCGCTTCTACGAGCACGGCGGCGTCGACTTCGTCGGCATTCTGCGGGCCGGCTCCGCCGATCTGCTGCACGGCGGCGCGTCGCAGGGCGCAAGTACGATCACGATGCAGGTGGCACGCAACTTCTTCCTGTCGAGCGAGAAGACTTACACCCGTAAAGTGTATGAAATGCTGCTCGCATACAAGATCGAGCGTGCGCTGACGAAGGATCAGATTCTCGAGCTGTACATGAACCAGATTTATCTGGGCGAGCGCGCGTACGGTTTCTCTGCGGCGGCGCGGGTGTATTTCGGCAAGGATCTGAAGGACCTGTCGCTCGCGGAGTGCGCAATGCTGGCTGGCTTGCCGAAGGCGCCGTCGGCGTATAACCCGGTGGTCAATCCGAAACGCGCGAAGATCCGTCAGGAATACATTCTCAAGCGGATGCTGGATCTGAAGTACATCACGCAGGAACAGTACGACGCGGCCGTGAAGGAAGAGATTCGCACCAAGAATCCCGGCAATGAGTACAGCGTGCATGCCGAGTATGTCGCGGAAATGGTCCGCCAGATGATGTACGCGCAGTACAGGGACGAAACGTATACGCGCGGTCTGAACGTGATTACCACGATCGATTCTGCGGATCAGGACGCCGCTTACCACGCAGTGCGTAAGGGCGTAATGGACTATGAGCGCCGTCACGGCTATCGCGGTCCGGAAGGTAATGTCGACCTGCCGCCGCCGGGCGACGACCGTGATCAGGCCATCGACGACGCGCTGACCGATCACCCGGATAACGGCGAGATCGTCGCGGCCGTGGTGACGGCAGCGAATCCGAAGGAAGTGCAGGCGCAGTTCCTCGACGGCACCGAGGCGACCATCAACGGCGACGGCCTGAAGTTCGTGGCCGCCGCGTTGGGCCCGCGCGCCACAGCGGCGCAACGCATCAAGCCGGGCTCGATCATCCGTGTCGTGGCGGACGATAAGGGCAACTGGCAGATCACGCAATTGCCGCAGGTGGAGGGCGCGCTGGTGTCGCTCACGCCGCAGGACGGGGCGATTCGCGCGCTGATCGGCGGCTTCGATTTCAACAAGAACAAGTTCAATCACATCACCCAGGCATGGCGCCAGCCGGGCTCGAGCTTCAAGCCGTTTATCTATTCGGCCTCGCTCGACAAGGGCCTCGGACCGGCGACGATCATCAACGACGCGCCGCTCTATTTCCCGCCTAGCAGCCCGGGCGGCGATCCGTGGGAGCCGAAGGACGACGACCAGCCGGACGGTCCGATGCCGATGCGCATCGCGCTGGAGAAATCGAAGAACCTGGTGTCGATCCGCATCCTCTCGTTCATCGGCACGAAGTACGCGCAGGATTTCGTGACACAGCGTTTCGGCTTCGATGCCGACAAGACGCCGCCGTATCTGCCGATGGCGCTCGGTGCGGGCCTCGTCACGCCGCTGCAATCGGCCGGTGCGTATTCGGTGTTCGCGAACGGTGGCTACCGGATCAATCCGTATCTGATCAACGAGGTGACGGACCCGCGTGGCGTAACGATTTCCAAGGCACAGCCGCTCACGGCGGGCCGCGACGCACCGCGCACGATCGACCCGCGCAACGCGTACATCATGAACAGTCTGCTGCACTCGGTGGCGACCGCCGGTACCGGCGCGGGCACCAACGTGCTGAAGCGTTCGGACCTGCAGGGCAAGACCGGTACGACGAACGACGCCAAGGACGGCTGGTTCGCCGGTTACCAGCAATCGCTCGTTGCGGTGGCCTGGATGGGCTACGACCAGCCGAAGAGCCTCGGCAGCCGCGAATTCGGCGCGCAACTCGCGTTGCCGATCTGGGTCGACTACATGGGGCACGCGCTGCGCGGTGTGCCGCAGGCCGAGCCGGCCATGCCCGACACCGTCACCAGCGTCGACGGCGAACTGTTCTATACGGACATGACGCCGGGCAACGGTTTTGTCGCCAGCATCGGCCTCGACTCGGCCAATCCGCTGGCCGGCGCAAGCGACGCCGTCGGGGGCGTCGGTCCGGCGGGGATGACGCCGCCGGATGTGTCGTCGAGCGAAAAGCAGCAGATCATGAACCTGTTCGAATCGAACAAGCCCTGATGGGGCGGGCGAATCCGGGCGCGAGCCGCCCGGATTCGCGAGTCTCACGCACGCGCCAATTTCCCCTTCATCTTCCCCCACCGGGCCGCGCTAATACGTCGTAATGTAATTTCTACCGTGCGATGCCCTGGTCCGGTCAAATCCGGTTTAGTATTCGCGTACCCAATTTGTAAACTCTCGACTCGCGGAAACGCGTGATCTCCCGTTTTTTTACCAAAGCGCAGCGCGGTACCCGGTTTTGACGCGCGCGCATGCCACTTCGCCCCCTCCGCTCAGGCGTGCCAGGACGAAGTGTTTGCTTCACCGCTCTCAACCGGGATCCCTCTCGTGAAAAGCCGAATACTCATCTTTCTGATGACAGGACTGCTGCGCGTGTTCGCACTCCTGCCATATGGCGTGGTTGCCCGCGTGGGCAACGGACTTGGCGCGCTGCTCTATCGCATTCCGAGCACGCGCCGCCGCGTCGTGCATACCAATCTGAAACTCTGTTTTCCGGACATGAGCGACGAGGAGCGTGAGCGCCTTGCTCGCGCGCACTTTTGCCATGTGATTCGCAGTTACGTCGAGCGGGGGCCGCAGTGGTTCGGCAACGCGGCGGCGATTTCACGGCTGGTCGAAGTGGAAAGCGCGATCGACCTGGCGGAAGCGCACTCGCGGCCGACGATTTTCCTCGGTTTTCACTTCGTGGGGATCGAGGCCGGCTGCATGATGTACTCGACACGTCATCCGGTTGCTTCGCTGTACACGCCGATGTCGAACGTGCTGTTCGATGCGATGGCCAAGCGCCAGCGCGGCCGTTTCGGCACCGAGATGATTCCGCGCAGCGATAGCGTGCGCCGCGCGCTGCGCGTGCTGCGCGAAGGCAAGCCGGTGATGCTGGCAGCCGACATGGATTTCGGCCTGCGCGACTCGGTGTTCGTGCCGTTCTTCGGGGTGCCGGCGTGTACGTTGACGTCGGTGTCGCGCCTCGCCAAGGCGGGCAATGCGCGGGTCGTGCCGTTCGTCACCGAGGTATTGCCGGACTACCGTGGCTACAAGCTGACAATCTTCGAAGAACTAAGCGATTTTCCGTCAGCCGATGCGACCGTCGATGCACGTCGTATCACCGAGTTCCTCGAAACCCAGGTGCGGCGGATTCCGGCCCAATATTACTGGGTACACAAGCGTTTCAAGCACCGGCCCGTGGGAGAGCCGGCGGTGTATTGACGCTTAGCCTGGCACGGGGCCGGTAGACGGCTGCGAGCCAGAGACTGGCGAGTGCATTGGCGCTGCCGGAGCCGCAGCAGCGCCTGTGGTTCCTCCAGTCGTGCCAGACGCCCCCGTTGTTGCCGTAGACCCCACCGCGCCCGCCTCATCTACTGGCGGCGTCCCCATTGCCTGAAACAGCGCCGCGGTATCGGTCAATCGCGCACCGGTATAGCGGATCTCATCGAGCCGCGCGTTGCGAAACTGCTGCTCGCTCGAGCGTGCAGCCGACACCGGCACGGCGCCCAGACGGTAACGTGCCGCGGTCTCATCCGAAATGCCCTGCGCCGCCCGTGCTGCCACGTTTGAGGCGTCGAGTGCCTGCGCGTCATGCTCAAGCGCAGCCAGCGTATCGGCGACGTTCTGGAACGCTGTCAGCACCGTCTGCTTGTACTGTTCCGTGGCTGCGTCGTAAGTCGCCATTGCCGCGCGGCGTTGCGCGAACAGTGCGCCACCGTGGAAGATCGGCTGCGAGAGCGAACCGGCTACGGCCCAGATAGCGCCCGCGCCGGAAAGCGCCAGCGGCCAGCTAAAGCCGCCTTGTCCCATCGAGGCTGTGAGCGACAGGCTCGGATACATCTGTGCGGTAGCCACTCCCACATCCGCTGCGGCTGCCTTGACCGCAGCATCGGCGGCCTGGATGTCCGGGCGTGCGCGCAATAGCTCGGACGGCACGACCACCGGCACCTGCTCAGGCACATGCAACTGCACCAGATCGAGATCCGGCGGCGCGGCGTCGGGCGTGCGTCCGATCAGCACTGCCAGCGCATGCCGCGTGCTCACCCACTGTTGCTGCAGCTCCGGCAAACTGGCTGCCAACGATGCCGCGCTCTGTTGCGCATTGAGCATATCTGCATGCGATACCGCGCCGAGCGCATAGCGTCGTGCTGTGTCGCGGGCGTCGTCATTCGCGAGCGTAATGAGCCGCTGGGTCGTGTCGATCTGCGCATGCAGTGCGGCCGAGGTGATGGCTGCCGTCACGATGTTGGCCGCCAGCGCGCGCCGCGCCGATTCCAGTTGAAAAACCTGCACGTTCACCCGTGAAGCGAGCGCGGCGTTGGCGAGCCGCGAAGCGCCAAACAGGTCGATCGTGTAGTGCGCCTGCAACTCGCCGACGAACGTGTTGTACAGGAACGTGTTCGGCCCGATTTCCGGAATCCCGAGCGCGCGCTGCCGGGCCGGCTGGGCTACGGCATCGACGGTGGGCAGCATCGAACTGCCGACCTGCGCACGCAACTGCTCGCGCGCGGCGGTCAGGCTCTTGTCGGTGGCGGCGAGGGTGGGGCTGTTGCGCAGACCCTCGTCGACCAGCGCGTTCAGGTCGTCCGATTGATACAGACGCCACCACGTCGGCACCGGCTTGGCACCCACTACAAACTGCTGGGTGATGCCCTGAGCGGGCACCGTTTCGGTGAGCTGCGGCTCGGCCCCGTAGTGGGCTGGCTGCGGCACCGCCGGCGGGTTGCCGTTCGGGCCGAACGAGCAGGCCGCGAGCGCGAGCGCGCTACCGCCTACCGCCAGCGTGCGGGCCTGCCTGACACGTTTGAGGACAGAATGAGTCATGGTCAATTTCCCGAATGCGACGCTTGCGTCGAGGCGGCCGGCGGCTCGCGTTCATCGCCGCGCACTCTGAACGAGGTTGCGTAGAGCGCGGGCAGATAGAACAGCGTCAGCACGGTGGCGCTCGTGATGCCGCCCATCAGCGCGGTGGCCATCGGTCCGAAGAAGTTCGAACTCAGCAACGGAATCAGCGCCAGCACGGCTGCTGCCGCAGTCAGCGTAATGGGCCGGAAACGCCGCACGGTTGCACCGACGATCGCATCGAAGCGTTTGTGACCTGCGGCGATGTCCTGCTCGATCTGATCGACCAGAATCACCGAGTTGCGCATGATGATGCCGAACATCGCGATCACCCCGAGCATCGCCACGAAGCCGAACGGCTGACCGAACAGCAACAAGGTGGCGACCACGCCGATCAGGCCGAGCGGGGCGGTCAGCACCACCATCAGCACGCGAGCGAAACTTTGCAGCTGGATCATCAGCAGCGTCAGCACGGCGATGATCATGATCGGCATTTGCGCGTTGATCGAGGTCTGGCCTTTCTCGCTTTCCTCCACCGAGCCGCCCAGTTCGATACGGTAGCCGACCGGCAGCGTCGAGCGGATCTGGCTCAGCGCCTTGTCGACACTATTGGTCACGTCGATGCCTTGCGCGTTGCCGATGACGTCCGATTGCACCGTGATGGTCGGCTGGCGGTCGCGTTCCCAGATCACGCCGTACTCGAGGTCGTAGCGCATATGACCGAGCGTACCGAGCGGCACCGGACCATTGGGCGTGGGCATCGCCAGCGTGACGAGCTGCGCCGGATCCACGCGCTCCGTCTTCGGCGCACGCAGATCGACGCTGATCAGCTTGTCGCGTTCACGGTACTGCGTGACCGTATAGCCGGACAGCGTCATGGCGAGGAAGCTCGACACGTCGTCCGAAGTGACGCCCAACTCACGCGCCTTCTTCTGGTCGATCTCGAAGCGCACCGAGCGCTCGGCCGGCTCGTCCCAGTCGAACTGGACGTTGGTCGTGCGATGGTCGTCGCGCATCGTCGTGGCGACGCGTTCGGCGATCGAGCGCACCGTGGCGATGTCGTCGCCGCTCACGCGAAACTGCACCGGATAGCCGACCGGCGGCCCGTTTTCGAGGCGCGACAGGCGCGTACGGATAGCCGGGAACTGGTTGCGCAACTCCGGCTCCAGCCATTGCGCGAGTTTCTCACGGTCCTTGACCGACTTCGCGGTGATTACGAACTGTGCGAAATTTGGCTGCTGCAATTGCTGATCGAGCGGCAGATAGAAACGCGGCGCACCGCTGCCGACGAAGTCCACCGAATGATCGATCTCCGGACGGCCCTCGATCGCTTTCTCGAGCCGCTGTGCCTGGCGCAGGGTGGCCTCGAAGGAAGCGCCTTCAGGCAGGCGGACGTCGACCAGCAACTCGGGGCGATCCGAACTCGGGAAGAACTGTTGCGGGACGAGCGTAAAACCAAACAGCGAGACCACGAACAGCGCAACAGTGATCGTCAGCACGACGAAGCGCCGCTCGATGCACCAGCCAATCCAGCCGCGCAGGCGCTTGTAGAAGCGGGTGTCGTAGATGTCGTGTTCGTAGTCGTGCGCTTCGTGTGCCTGACGTTTGCGCTCCGGCAGCATGTGATAGCCGAGCATGGGGATCAGCACCACGGCGGCGAGCCACGACGCGATCAAGGCAATCGCCGACACTTCGAAGATCGACCGCGTGTATTCGCCGGTGCTCGATTTGGCCAGCGCGATCGGCAGGAAGCCGGACACGGTGACGAGTGTGCCGGTCAGCATCGGAAACGCAGTACTGGTATAAGCAAACGCAGCGGAACGGGCGCGGCTCCAGCCCTGTTCGAGCTTCACCGACATCATCTCCACGGAGATGATCGCGTCGTCGACCAGCAAGCCGAGCGCCAGCACAAGCGTGCCGAGCGAGACCTTGTGCAAGCCGATATCGAACAGATACATGCACAGCGCCGTGACCGCGAGCACGATCGGAATCGAGATCACAACTACCATGCCGGTGCGCACGCCCAGCGAGACGAGACTCACCACCAGCACGATCGCAATCGCCTCGGCAACCGCCTCCAGAAAGTCGTCCACCGATTTCGCCACCGCATTCGGCATGCTCGACACTTCGACGAGCTTGAGCCCGGCCGGCAGATAGGAGCGCAGGGTAGCGGACTGTTTGTCGAGCGCCTTGCCGAGCTGGATGACGTCGCCGCCCGGTTGCATCGTCACGCCGATGCCGAGCACGGCCTTGCCGCCGTACCGCATCTGCGTGGATACGGGATCGTCGTAGCCGCGTTTGATCGTCGCGATGTCGCCGAGGCGGAACGAGCGGTTGTTGATGCGGATCAGCGTATCGGCGAGGGCGTTGACGTCCTTGAACTGGCCGGTGGGGCGCACGAAGACGCGATCATCCAGCGTGGTCAGCGTGCCGGCCGGCGAGACGCTGTTCTGCGAGTTGATGGCCTGCGCGATCTGCTGGGGCGACACGTTCAGACGCGTCAACTGCGTGTTGGCGATCTCGATGTAGACGTGCTGGTTAGGATCGCCAAAATAATCGACCTTGGCGACGCCCGGCACGCGTAGCAGCACCGTGCGCAATTCGTCCGCATAGTCGTGCAGTTGTGCAGCGGAGAAACCGTCGCCTTCGAGCGTGTAGATGTTGGTGTAGACGTCGCCGAATTCGTCGTTAAAAAACGGCCCTTGAATGCCTTGCGGCAGCGTGGCGGCGATGTCACCGACTTTCTTGCGCACCTGGTACCACGTTTCCGGCACATCCTTGACAGGCGCCGAGTCCTTCATTGAGAAGAACATCAGCGATTCGCCAGGGCGCGAATAGCTGCGCACGAAGTCGATATACGGCGTGTCCTGCAGCTTGCGGCCGATGCGGTCGGTAACCTCCTCCTGCACCTGGCGCGCGGTTGCGCCCGGCCAGAAGGTCTGGATCACCATCACGCGGAACGTGAACGGCGGGTCTTCCGATTGCGCGAGCTTCGTATAGGCGAGGATCCCGAAAGCGGTCGCGAGCGCGATCAGGAATACGACGAGCGCCTGATGACGCAGCGCCCACGCGGACAGGTTGAAGCGTCCCTCTTCATGTTCATGTGGAGTACTCATGAAGCGAAGTCCTCGGGATGCAGCGGGGCGATCGGATGAACCGTCTCGCCAGCTGTGACCGTGTGGACACCTTGCAGCACGACACGTTCGCCGTCTTTCAGGCCGCCGGAAATGGCGACGGTGCGCTCGTCATAGCGCGTTACCTGCACGCGGCGCAGTTCCAGCACGTTGGTGCCTTCATGCACGACCCACACGGCAGGCGCCGTGCCGTCGTGGAACAGCGCAGTGGCGGGCAGTATGAACGAAGTTGCGGGCTGGGTCGCGGTATTGCCCGAAGTGAGTGCGACGTCGGCGGTCATACCAAGTCGCACATCCGGGCCGGGATCGAGCAGCGTGAGATTCGCACGATACGTGCGGCTTTGCGGATCGGCGGCAGGCGATAGCTCGCGCACGCGGGCGCTGAAGCTGCGCCCCGGCAGTGCGGACATGGTGACCTTGGCGGTCTGGCCAACCGCGAGCGCCGCGAGCGTGCTTTCCGGCACATCGACGACCACGTCGATATCGCCGCTCCACGCGAGGTTGTAGACGGCTTGTCCGGCCGACACATTCTGTCCGGTCTGCGCCTGTTCGGCGGTAATGACGCCGGCGTGATCGGCGAGCAGGTCGGTGTATTGCAACTGGTTCTTCTGCAGCGCCGTTTGCTGCGCCGCCTGGTCGCGTTGGGACAACGCCGAGGCATACGCGTTGGTGGTCTGCTCCAGTTGCGCCGCCGAGATCAGGTTCTCGCGCGCCTGCGCCTGGTCGCGGTCCAGTTGCTGCTTCGCGTAGACGAGGCTGTGTTGTGCCGCATCGAGTTGCGCCTGCGCGCTGGCTTCGCTCTTTTGCGCGTCGGCCGGGTCGAGCCGGGCCACAACTTCGCCGACCTTCACGGTATCGCCAAGACGCACATGCCGCTCGATGATCTTGCCGGCAATCCGGAACGACAGCGGCGTCGAGTAACGAGCCTGTACTTCGCCGGGCAACGAGGCTGACAGCGAACTGCCATCGGCATGAACCGCGAGCGCGACTACGGGACGCGGTGCGGGCGCGGCCGCCTGCTTCTGGCCGCAGGCGCCGAGCAGCAGAAGGCCGGCGAGTGCGAGCGCGGATGCCGCGCGGCGCGGTGTGGACAAAGGGGACAAGAGAGACAAACGGCGACGCGGATGACTGCGCTTGCGCATCGAATGTGATGCGCGACCACTGGGACGATTCACAATTACCCCAATCAGAAGACAGCGAACGAACAGAACAAGCCAGACGGCTGGTCAACGAAGGCACGTTTGAAACAGAGCGTGCAATAGACTGTTGCTTCAGATGATGAACTGCATTCTAATACATACCTGTATCTGAATGTGAAGCCGTATGTGAATTCTTTCCGGTGATAAACTATTCAGCATGAAACGCCAACGCCTCACACGCGAGCAGAGCAAAGACCAGACGCGCCAGCGGCTGCTCGATGCCGCGCAAGCTATTTTTATGAAGAAAGGGTTCGTCGCGACGAGTGTAGAAGACATCGCGGAGGCGGCCGGCTATACGCGCGGAGCGTTCTATTCGAACTTCAGCAGCAAGCCCGAACTGTTCCTCGAACTGCTCAGGCGCGACCATGAGGAGATGCAGGCGCAACTGGAGAGCATCTTCGAGGAAGGGGCGACGCGCGAGACCATGGAGGCGCAGGTGCTGGCGTACTACAGCAACCTGCCGCACGACAACAAATGCTTCCTGCTATGGATGGAGGCCAAGCTCGTGGCCGCGCGCGATAGCCGCTTCCGGGCGAAATTCAACGCATTCATGCATGAGAAGCGCGAGCATATGAGCGAATACATTCGCGCATTTTCGGCGCGTGCAGGCACGCCGTTGCTGTTGCCGGCGGAAACGTTGGCGATAGGACTGATGGGGCTGTGCGAAGGCGTGCAGTTCCTGAGCACGATCGATCCGCAGAACATTTCTGCGGATGCAGCCGAGGCGGTACTGGCGGGATTCTTTGCGCGCGTCGTATTCGGGCGCGATGCGGCAGGCTGAGTGGGTCAGTCCACCGGGAAGTTCGCGCAGGCGTCGGTCACGGGCGACGCGCAGACGAACGAATACTCGCCGCTCCATTGCAGCGCGGTTTTACCCGCATGCAGGACCTGGCGGACGTCGGGATCCGTTTCGTAGGCGATGAAGGCAGAGCAGGCGACTGCGGACAAAACGACCAACGAAAACGCGATCTTTTCAAAAATCTGGAAACGGTATGGCATGGCGATATCTTCCTTTTCGCCCGTAATGATACCTCAACCTAGGGTTTTCACCTAGTCCGGCGTACGCCAAAATGCCTTCCCCTGGCACGTATTTTCCCGTGCCACGTTATTTGCCCCCGCTGCCGCCTTTGCGCTTCGAACAGCGCGCAACTCCGTTTAATTTCCTGCGCATCATTTACCTGACCGTTTTGTCATGTTCACGACAGGGTTGGGCCATGAGTGGTCGATACAATCAAACCCGTAGGGCAAGCCTTGGTGCGAGCGACTGGCGGCGTGGGAAACCACGCACGAGGTCCGCCGTCGAGGTGCGATGTCACCCGCTGGTAGTCATTGGCTTGCGCAGTCGCCGACGCTCCGTTTTTACGCCGCGTCGGTGTTCGTTGGCTTGGCTTTAACCGCGGCAGGAGTGGCCCCATGAATCATTTGCAGTCGATGCGAGTTTTCGTCAAAGTGGCCGAACTCGGCAGCTTCGCCCGTACTGCCAGCACGATGGGCATTTCCACTGCCGTCGTGACCCGTCACGTAGCCGACCTCGAAGAACGTCTCGGCACGCGCCTCCTCAACCGCACGACGCGCAGCCAGTCGCTGACCGAGTCGGGCCGGGTCTATCTCGAGCGCGTTCGTCCGATCCTCGACGACCTCGAAGGCGTCGAGCAGATGGTGGTGGCGCGCAATCACGAACCGGTCGGCACCTTGCGCATCGTGGCGCCGGTGGTGTTCGGCCTGCATAACTTTGCGCCGGTGTTGCAGTCGTACGCCGAGCGTTATCCGAACGTCATTCCCGATGTCACGCTGGTGGATCGCCATGTCGACCTGGTCGAAGAAGGTTTCGACGTGGGCGTGCTGATTGCCCGCCAGATGCGTAGCGCGAGTATTGTCACGCGGCGTCTCACCACGGGTCATATGACGGTGTGCGCGACGCCGGACTATCTGCGCAAACACGGCACGCCGACCCGTCCCGAGCAACTGCAGGATCATCCGAGCCTGTCGTTGCCATCCGAATACGGCGGCGACGAGCGCGTCTTCACGAGCATCGACGGCAAGGGCGAAGTGCGGATGCGTCCGACCAATGCGATCGTCGCGAACAACACGGAAATGCTGCGTCAGTTCGCCCTGCTCGGCATGGGCATCGCCATCCTGCCGAGTTACCTGATTGGCCGCGATCTCGAACGCGGCCGTCTGGTGCGGCTGCTGGCCGGTTATCGTCTGCCGCAGGTGGAGGTGACGATTGCGTATCCGAGCCGTCACCATCTGCCGGCCAAGGTGCGGACCTTTATCGATCATCTGGTTGAACACTTCAGCCAGATGTCGACGGGTCTGCCGGGCGACCCCGCGGCCTTGCAGGAGCCAGCACTGCGTCCGGCCCAGATGATGCAGCGTACGGTGGCGGAGATGGAAGCGAACGCGCCGGAGTTCGATGACATCGATGAAGCTGCGTCCTTGCAGCGCGGCAAGGCGGCTGCGGCACCCGCCCCGCGCAAGGCAGCGCGGTCGGCTCGCATGACCGATCAGGCGACTGCAGCGGGTTTGTGAACCGCGCAGAAAACACAGGCGCCCGGCAGACGCAGTGACGCAGAGGGACGCGTTGCTCGCCGCATCCGGATTGCGGACGCGGGGCGGTATCAGCGGAGGGACAAAGGCGCGACTCGGCGCCCTTGAGCGTGTGGCAATAATCAGGCAATACTGCGGGTTAGCAGGGCGCGGACAGCCGCGCGCGACCAATCCGCGGTGAGCCCGCGCACGCTATCCGGGGAGCATGACGAGTTGAACGTCGCCTTTGCCAACACAACCAGCGACGACGTCGAAACGCTGGTGCAAATCCGCATCGAAGCGATGCGCGAAAGTCTCGAGCGCATCGGGCGGTTTGATCCGGTTCGTGCCCGTGAACGGTTTCTGGCGTCGTTCGAACCCGCGCAGTGCCGTTTCATTCTCGTGGATGGCGTCGAGGCAGGTTTTGTTCTCGTCAGGCCGGAGCCCGGTCATCTACAACTTGCTCATTTGTATATCGTTCCTGCTCACCAGGGCAAGGGCGTCGGCGCTGTCGCGCTCGAAGCTGTGCTCGCCGATGCCGATACCCAGGGCGTGCCGGTCAGATTGGGCGCGCTGCGCGACAGCGACTCGAACCGTTTCTATCAGCGCCACGGTTTTGTCAAAACCGGTGAAGACGAGTGGGACATTTACTATGTCCGCGAGCCGCGCGCGGCCTCAAATCCATAAGTCATTCTTCGCGGTCCGCTCACTCTCTTCGCCGCCGGTATTCCTGACGCCGCGTGGTTCGATCACCAGCATCTGCACTTCCTTCTCGGCATACGGCTTGTGCTCCTTGCCGCGCGGCACGACAAACATCTCGCCGGCTGAAAGATGCACTGCGCCGTCGCGGAAATCGATTCGCAAGTGTCCGTCGAGCACGATAAAGGTCTCGTCGGTCTCCGCGTGCTCGTGCCAGACGAAATCGCCTTCGATTTTCACCACCTTGAACTGGTAGTCGTTCATCTCCGCTACGACGCGCTGTTGCCATTGGTCGTGAATGAGAGCGAGTTTTTCGGCGAAATTGATCGCGCGGTAGGGGGCATGGAGGGCCGTGCTGGCCGGGGCCGGTGTGTTCGACATCGTTTGTTCCTGTGGGTGTAAAGAGGCACAGGTAAGCGTACGGCCTGCGGCCCGCAGCGTCTTGTACGAATGTGCGTGGCTTGGGTGCGAATGAGTGGCGTGTGAGTAGCGCGCGGGCGTATGCGAACAGCTGCCCGCGCGACGCTAGCGTCGCAAGACCGTGCCAGACGCGTGGCCCGCGGTGTTTGCCTGACTCACCATCTTCAACCAGCGCGACGGCGGCACGCCCCACGTTTTGGTGAAGTGCCGTGTCATATGGCTTTGATCGGCGAAGCCGGCGGCAGCGGAGGCATCTGCCAGCGAGCGGCCCTCGCTTGCAAGCCGGCGTACCAGGTCGAGACGACGCATCGTCAGATAGCGGTGGGGGCTGGTGCCGAACAGGGCGCGGAAGTCGCGCGACAGGCTCCATTTGTCCTTGCCGCTCGCCGTAGCGAGTTCGTCCAGCGTGACGGCTTGCGCGAGCGATTCGTGCAGGTACCTACGAGCCTGTTCCGCAGCCCGGTAGTCGGCAATGCGTATTGTCTGCGTAGCGCCGGAGGCTGCGTCGAGCGCCATGGCGAGGTCATAAATGGCGTCTTCCTGCTCGAGCGGATCAAGGGCGCGGTCGATGGCTTGCAGCAGCCCTTCGGTGGCCGAGAACAGGCGCGGATCGTCCGACAGTCCGCCTTCGATGAACGGCAACGGCTTCCCCCCAAGCACCTGTTGAAACAGCGCCGGCTCGACATAGACCATGCGGTAGCGAAAGCCTTCGTCGGTGCCGGCCTGGCCGTCGTGCGCTTCGTCGGGATGCAGCACCATCGTCATGCCCGGCACGCTGTTGCACATACCGCGGCGGTAATGGAAGCTTTGCACGCCGGCTAGCGTGCGGCCGATCGCGTAGGTGTCGTGACGGTGCAGGCCGTAGGCGGCGTCATGAAAGAACGCTTCGATGCGCTCGATGCCACCGGACGAAGGCGCGCGCTCGATCCAGTCGGCGCCGTCCGGGCGGCGCGTCTTCGGTGTCATGCCCATACGCTCAAGAGCTGAGTCCGGGCCCGAAATTACCGCCCAGCAGCGGGGTGATGGAGGCGATGTCCGGGTAGTCCTGCTCCGGCAAGCCGTCGAGCATCGACAGCAATTCATTGCTGGCGCCGGCTTCGCGTGCAAGGTCGACGAGGCCGTCCTTGTTGACCGGAAACTTCGCTTCACGCAGAACGTCTGCAATCTGCAGATCGATCGATTCGCCGGGGATACCCGAGCCGGACATGCGCATGCTCCTTGTAGACTATGTTTGCAGATGCTGATCCTGGCCCGTGAGGCCGCGGTCCAGGCGCCGCGATTTCGGCAGCGCGATGTGTTCCCACTGCTGCGGACGGTTCGCGTCCGTGACGCCGACGTTCGGCGCAGCCGGTGCGACAGGCGCGGCATTAGCGCGTGCGACGGCTGAACCGGCCGTGCTGTCGAGCGCCGTATGAACCGGCGCTGCAAAGCACGAAGCCGACAGCGTCACCATGGCCATCAGTGTCGAGGTTTTCATCGCCCGACCTCCTTTCCACATGCAGCGCAGAGACTGCAGCAAGCGCTGTGCCATTCCCGCGGCGGCAGGAATGGCGCACGCCGCGTGCGGACCGCGCCTACGACGCGCCGCACTCCTTCCATCTTAGACGGCAAATCGTGCAACCGCCGCAAAAACCGCGTGAGACCGCGCAATACCGCGAAAAGGAGCCGTCTGGGTCAGATCATGGCAGAAAACGCAATCTTGCGCCGCGGAGCGGGCTGTGCAGCGGGACGGCTAACGCAGCACGTCAAAGCGCGTCCAAGGCCATGAGGGCCGGTCCTGCATGTAGCCATTGAGCCAGTTCCACTGCGGATGGCGTTTCATGAACGCCTGCGCATCGAACGGCTGACCGCAGGGATGGCCCCAGCGCGCCTCGAAGGCCATGTCGCGGGCCATCTCGCTGTCCGCCACTTTGCCGTCATTGGCGCCCCAAGGGTTGAACGGCCCCAGCTCGGAGCCGCCGAAGCGCGCGTCGTCCAGTTCCAGGTGCCCGCAGATGGTGCGCGAGCACGGGTTGTCAGGCCGGTTCAGATACACGTCGTGATGGTCGGCAATCATTTGCCGGGCCAGTTCGACATCGATCTTGCCGCGATGCAGTTCCTCCAGCTGCATGAAGCGCAACCGCCGCGCGCCGTTCTTGCGCACGTCCGTGTAATCCTCGCCTTCGCCGACGCATTCCTGATTGCGTATCTTCAGGTCGGTCGCAGTGTTGTAGCCGCTATAGAAACCGTTCCGCGTGCTTTCGAAGCCGGAGTAGTGCAACCCCAGTTCATAGCGGGCGATCTCGCCCGTTTTGACATCCCCGAGCAGCCAGCTATTCGCATAGCCGCCGTTGTTGGCCACGGCGAACATCTCGCACCACTCGCCGATACTGTTCGCATACTGCGTAGCACGCCGTGAGCGGTAGAACTCCGGCGCGCCGGCCGGGTTATAGCCAACGAAGTCGGAGATGGTGGTTTCGGTCACCATCAGCCCGGCGGCGCTGATCCAGAAGTCGGTGAGACTCGAGATGCAACCGGGCAGTCCTTGCATCAGGATGCGATGACCGGATTCCGGCACGATGTCGAAGATCACATTGAAGGCGTCGCCCGCGGCGTAGCGGTCCCATGAGTTGTGCGCCATGACGATGCGTCCGTCGCGCGTGGCGTTTCCGGTGGCGATGAAGGCGCTGCAATGGTGGCCGCGCCTGCCGCGCCACGGCTTGACGCCGAGTCGCGGCTGCTGGGCTGCCACGTGGCTCGGCCACCAGCTTTGCAGCAGGTCCATGTAGCCGTTCCATGCGAGGACCTCGGAGAACGGCAGCCTGGCGCCGTCGGCGATGCCCTGGATCTCGTCGGTGAATTCGCTGTCGAGTTTGGGGCTGAACTGGGCCACGGCCGCGTTGACGAAAGTATCGAACTCTTCGCCGGTATCCCATTTCGCGAGGTAGCGCGCGGTGCCGATTGCGTTGCGGATTTCCGTGGCGAGCAACTGGCCGTGCTGCTCGCCGCGGTCGTACGGCTCGCCTTCGATATGCAAGAAGATCCAGCCGGCCTGATCGCGGCGCACCGCATCGATGGAGGGATCGCTCATGCTGACTCCGGGTCGAAGCCGCGCGGAACCCGGGGGCGTCCGTCGCGGCGTTTCAACCGCGCCGCGCGAGGCGGCGTGCTACTGGTTTTTATTGTAGAGCGTATGCCGCGCTTTGCCATGCGGCGTCGAGGCAGGGCGGGGTATAACGTTCAACCGTTCGCTGGTCGGCAGGGCGGGATGCTCAGGCGGCAGCGGTCTAGAGAACCGGCATCGCAACCGCTCAGCGCGTGGGATTCATGCGGAAATAGGCATCGAGCAGCGAGGTCTTGTAGACCACCCCGGCCAGCTTGGGATGCGCGACGCTCTCGATCACCGGCAGACGCTCGCCCTGAAAGGCCATGAAGTGCTGCAACGCGACGCCGAGCGGCATATCGGGCGTGAGCACGTCGAAGTGCGTCTGCAGATAGTCCGAAGCGCTTTTGGACGAGGTATCGCGCTTCTCGAGCAGGTCAGACGTAATGTCCTTCAATGCGACGACGCCGAGGAACGCGCCGGCGTCATCGGCGACATAAAGATACTTCACGGGATATTCCAGGAACACCCGCGTCATTTCCTGGACGGTCGCTGCGGGCGTCACCACCGTCTCCGCGGGGCGGATCAGCTCGCGCATCTGCGTGGCGCGCAACCGCACCCGTTCCTGCTCTTCACGGTTGCGCACGAGCGTGATCTCATACATCGAGGTTTTGCCGATCGCGCGCGCCACGAAATAGGCGACCACGCACGACAGCATCAGCGGCAGCACGACCTGATAGCTGAGCGTCATTTCGAAGATCATCAGGATTGCCATCAACGGTGCCTGCGTGGCGCCGGCGAGGAACGCGCCCATGCCGACCATGGTGTAGGCGTAGGGCGCCGACGTGCCGTTCGGCCACAGCGCATGCATGCCGAGGCCGAACAGCGAACCGACCACCGCGCCCACGAAGAGCGTCGGCGTGAACACGCCGCCCACTGCACCCGAGCCGGCAGTGGCGGCGGTGGCGATCAGCTTGAACACCAGCACGAAGACGAGCGCCGTCCAGGTCCACGGTGAATGAAGGATCGAGTTGACGACGCTATAGCCATTGCCCCAGACCTCGGGCGACCACACTGACAGAACACCGACGATCAGGCCACCCAGCGCCAGCCTCACCGGCAGCGGCAAGGGCAACTTGCGAAAGCCTGCCTTGGAGATGTCGAGCATGCGCAAAAACTGCGGTGCCGCGGCGCCACAGAGCACGCCGAGCGCGACGAACAGCAGCACTTCGAGGCCCGCCACCGGCGGAAACGCCGGCATCTCGTAGGGGGGCCGGTAGCTGGTGAACTCGCGCATCGTGATGTTGGCGACCACGGCCGCGACCACGACGGGCCCGAAGCTTTCCATCGCCATCGAGCCAAGCACGATTTCGGTCACGAAGAAGGCGCCCGCAATCGGCGCACTGTACGCGGACGTGATACCCGCTGCAGCGCCGCAGGCCACTAGCAGGCGCAGGCGCGGCGGGTCGAAATGCACCCAGCGGCCGATCAGCGATGCACTGAGCGCCGCCAGTTGCACCATCGGACCCTCGCGGCCGATCGAGCCGCCGCTGGAGATGGTGAACAGCGACGACACGCTGCGCCAGAAGCTCAGTCGTACCGGCACGATGCCGTCGCCGATCGCCACGGCTTCCATATAGTCGGTGTGGACGTTCTTGTCGGCGTGACGGCGTGCGATCAACAGCAGGAAGCCGGCGATGAGGCCGCCCGCGGCGGGCAGCAAGATGCGCACGGTCAGCGGCAGGCTGCGCGCCATCTGGACGAAGCTGCCCGAGTGGCCGACGAAGCCCAGTTGCAGCAGCGAAATCGCCTCGCGGAAGGCGATCGTCGCAAACGCGCCCGCGACACCCACTACCACCGACCAGACCAGCATCGTATGGGCGTCCGACAGCCGGAACATGTCTTGCGCGCGGGTGCGCAGCCTCAGCAGGAATGAAAGCACGACGGCAGCAGGATAGAGGGAGAAAGGGGGGAAACCGCGCGCAAGAATAGCACTGCGCGACGGTCGTGGGAGACGTTCGAGAGGACGGTTTTGGCTGGGCGCAATGCGCGCTTGCGCCGTTGTACGAGATGCATCCTCCGCGCCGTCAGCATTTTCACCGGGCGGCCTTGTCGAGTTCCGGGTAGTGTCGGAAGATGCCTGATTCGTTGTAGGCCAGACGCCGTTCCGAAGCGAGATAGGCGGCAATGTTTGGACGCGCGGCCACCGCATCGTGCAGCCCGGCGAGCAACGGATAGTGCACGCCGAAACGCTTCATGGCACGCGGGAACGCGTAGTGCAGCCCGTCGATCAACTGGAACATCGACAGATCGACGTAGGTTAGCTTGTTGCCCACCAGGTGCGCATCGCTCTGCGTGTTTTGCAGGATCACGCGCTCGAAGTAGTGCATGAACTTCGGAATCCGGTTGTCGATGAAATCGTGGGCGCGGATTTTGGCGGCGTCTTTCTGGTCTTCGTAGTAGAGCTCGCTCGCGAGCGGATGATGGGTGTCGTGAACTTCAGTCACCACGTCGGCGATCGTCAGTTGCAAGCCGTTTGCGACGTAGCGCAGGCCTTCGTCGGCAGGCGCCAGACCGAGCTTCGGGCCGAGGTAGAACAGAATATTGGCGGTCTGCGAGATCAGCAGAGTGCCGTCTTTCAGGAACGGCGGCGCAAACGGCGGATGCCCCTCGCGCTTGCTGCTCATCACCTCCAGCATCCTGGCCGTGCCGAGCCCTTCGGCTTCCTCGCCGCGAGCCACTTCGATGTAATCCGCGCCTGCCTCCTCCAGCGCGAGCCGCACGAATTCTCCGCGACCCTGCAAGCCATCCCAATAGTAGAGTTCATAGCTCATCGATCGATCCTCATTCGGCTGTTCAGGCAGTCAGTATGCCGTGTGAGCGCGCCGCGTTGTGCGCAGAAATGCGCAAAGCCCCGCACGCGGCGGGGCTGGCTGCAAGGTACGAGTGGCGTTGCCAGCCGCATCAACCAAACAGACGCTGGACGGCCCAGGTAATGCCGAGGCCTCCGACGATCAGCCATACATACAGGATCAGTCCGGTCGTCAGCGCTCGCGGACCGGCCTCGCGGATCTGCGAGATGCGGGTTTCGATGCCGAGTGCCGTCATCGCCATGGTCAGCGCGAACGTATCGAGCGTGTTGAGCGTCTGGGTGGCGGCTTCGGGCAACACGTGCAGCGAGTTCAGCACCACGAAGCCGAGGAAGCCAAGCGCGAACCAGGGAATCGCCAGCTTGCGCGGGGCGTGCTGGGCGCCGGACTGCGCACCGCCAGCGGCACTAGCAGCACTGGCACCGGCACGGCCCGGACGGTTGATCCACATGCCGATCGCGAGCAGCACCGGCACCAGCAGCATCACGCGCGTCATCTTGACGATGGTCGCGATATGCGTGGCCTCGGGGCTGACGTTACTGGCCGCGCCCACCACCTGTGCCACCTCATGAATCGTGCCGCCGAAGAACAGCCCCGCGCCGACGGTATCCAGATGCAGCCAGCCGGCCTTGAACAGGATCGGGTAGAGGAACATCGACAGGGTGCCGAACAGCACCACGCTGCCGACTGCCATGGCGCTCTTGTGCGGCTTCGACTGCAGCGTCGATTCGAAGGCCAGCACGGCGGCCGCACCGCAGATGGCGCTGCCGGCGGCGGTGAGCAAGGCCGTGTCGCGGTCGAGCTTCATCAGCTTCATGCCGGCCCATGTGCCGATGACCAGCGTACTCACCACGATCAGCACCGATTCCGCCAGTCCCGGCAAACCGACCTGGGCAATTTCCTGCAGGCTCACGCGCAGGCCGAAGAAGGCGACAGCGATGCGCAACAGTTTGCGCGCCGAGAAGTTGACGCCGGCCGCCCAGCTCGCCGGCATGCCGTCGCGCATGGTGTTGCCGTACAGCGCACCGGCGACGATACCGACGATCAACGGACTCAGACCAAGTCCGGCGATGGCGGGCAGCGCGGCAAGCCGGGTCACGGCAGCGGCGAAGAGGGCGACGAACAGGACGCCGTTGAGCTGTCCGCGGGTGGTGGAGATCGCCTGGCCGGGAGCGGCCTGAATATGAGCGGTAGACATGATTTTCGCCTTCGGGGCGTTTGGCTTGGACGAGCTAATCCTAGTTTGAATATATCGATATGAAAAATCGTCATTTATGACGTAAACTATCTGGTGAACTGATATTTAAGCGCCATGACCCCCGATCAGCTTATAACTTTCGCCGCCGTCGCCGAGCATCGCAACATCAGTCGAGCCGCGGTGGCTTTGCATCTGTCGCAGCCCGCGGTGTCGGGGCAACTGCGTCAATTGCAGGATGAGTTCGGCGAACCGCTGTATCAGCGCGACGGCCGTGGCGTGCGCCTGACGCCGGCCGGCGAGCAGCTCGCCAGTTATGCGACACGCCTGCGCGACACCTGGCGGCAAGCGCATGCCTATCGCGACGCATTGCGCGGCATGGAGAGCGGCACATTGCGGGTCGGCGCGAGCACGACGCCGGCCAGCTATCTGCTGCCGTATCTGATCGCGGCGTTTCACCGGCGCTATCCGGACGTGACGCTGCATACCACGGACGGCAATACCGCTGAGATCGTCGGTGCGCTGGCCTCGCTCGATATCGCAATGGTCGAAGGGCCGGTGGGTGCCGATTTGCCGCCGGACACCGCCGTGCATGCGTGGCGGCAGGATGAGATTGTGGCGATCATGCCGCGGACGCATCCGCTTGCATTGGCTGCGGGCGCGGGAACCGCAACGGCAGCCGCGGGCGTAGCTGGAGACAGGGGCGCCGCGGCCGGTCGGATAGAGTTAGCGGCACTGGGAGCGCATTCTCTTGTGCTGCGCGAGGCCGGCTCCGGCGTGCGCCAGATCGTCGAGCGGGCGTTTGCCCGCGCGGGGGTGCCGATGCGCGTCGCGCTGGAGATTGCCGGTGTCGAGGGCGTGAAGGAGGCGGTGCGCGCGGGCATGGGGATCGGCTTCGTCTCGGCGATGTCGATGCGTCATGAGGGTGGCGCGCTGTGCCTGTTCTCGCTCAGCCCGGAACCGCTGACGCGGCATTTTTCCATTCTGATTCCCCATGCGAGCGCGCCGTCACGCGTGGTCGAGCGCTTTCTGGCACTCACCTCGGACGATGCGGATTGAATACGTGTCAACGGATGCTTTTTCGGTATAATTGGATGGAACCGGTTCCATTTCCAGGAAATCGGGACAAAGCAGGGCAACTCCGATGATTTTGCGATAGTTGCAATAGTCATCGCGGCGTCCCGGCTTTCTTAGGAAACCGCATGAATCCGACGCTTGATGTCATCACCTACGGCGAAGCCATGGCGCTCTTCGTCGCTGCTGAAACGGGTCCGCTCGCCGGAGTCGGCCAGTTCACCAAACGGATCGCCGGGGCCGATCTGAACGTGGCGATCGGTCTCGCTCGACTCGGCTTCAAGGTGGGCTGGATGAGCCGGGTCGGCAACGATTCGTTCGGTCAGTACGTGCGCGACACCTTGCACCGCGAAGGCGTCGACCAGCAACGCGTCGTCACGGACGATCGCTATCCCACCGGCTTTCAGCTC